>DIFA01000018.1 GCA_002418895.1 Dehalococcoidia bacterium UBA5760
CCGTAATCGGCCGGCCACCAGTCCTGCGAGCCAGTCATCAGCTTATAGAGGTCCTTCTTCAGGGCCGCCAGGTCGAGCTTCTTGAATTCATCGGCGTAGTTGAATTCATCGCCCATCGGATTGCTCAAGCTGGAGTTCTGGGAGAGAATCTTGAGGTTTAACCGGTTCGGCCACCAGTCCCGGATCGACATGCTGTGGCCGATGGTGGACTTGCTTACTCTGCCCGTTACCGGGCACTTGTTCTCTTCATTCATAATGTTACCTCCTTACTGCTTTCCGGAGATTACATATATAGCCTGCAAAATACGTTAGTAGTTTTCCGCCAGTAACTCGTAGTATGACTGATCGTGCTTACAGGCCGGGCATTCCTTCGGAGCATCGGGACCTTCGTGGATGTATCCGCAGTTGGTGCAGTGCCATTTCACCGCAGCCTTCTTTTTGAATACCTCTCCCCCGGCCACGTTTTTGGCCAGCTTCCGGTAGCGGCCTTCGTGAAATTCCTCCACTTCCGCAATCTCCTTGAAGGAAGTGGCTATATCCTTAAAGCCTTCTTCTCGGGCGGTTTTTTCAAATTCGGCATAGATTGTACTCCATTCCAGCTTCTCGCCGTCGGCGGCGGCTTTCAGGTTTGTCAGCGTATCTCCGATAATCCCTGCCGGATAGGTAGCCGTGATCTCCAGATCACCACCCTCGAGGTATTTAAAGAAGATCTCAGCGTGTTCTTTCTCGTTTCCGGCCGTCTCGGTAAAGATATTGGCGATCTGCTCGTAACCCTCCTTACGGGCGACGCTGGCAAAAAATGTATAGCGGTTTCTTGCCTGAGATTCACCGGCAAATGCCTTCAAAAGGGTTTTCTCCGTCCGTGTTCCTTTAATTGATTTGACCAATTTTATTCCTCCTTTACTTTGATCGTGACTATTTGTGCTGGCAGGACTTACAGATGCCGCGGAACTCAAGCTGGTGGGATGAGACCGTGAAGCCGGTTTTCCTGGCTATTGTTTCGTCCATTTCCTTGTGGACCGGTTCGTCAAGATCAAAGATCTGCCCGCATTCTGTGCATCTGAAGTGGTAGTGATTATCCTGTCTCCCCTCGTATCTGCATACCGTACCGCTGAGATTCAGTTCCGCAATCTCCCCCATATCTTTCAGTACCTTGAGGTTGCGATATACCGTGCCTTTGCTGATGTTAGGTATACTCTTTTTGACTTTCTCGTATATCCAATCAGCCGTAGGGTGTGATTCGGCACACCTGAGTACCTGCAATATGGCTTCTCTCTGTCTGGTCGCTCTCTGTATCATAATCGATAATAAATCTTAATACTATTATCAAGATTTTGTCAAGTAGGTGATATAGAGATTCAGATAAACATAGCGGCAGGAATCTTCATTATGCTATTATATGTGGGAAATCGAATGAATAGAAGTTTATCAATATTGTATAACCATAGGGTTGAGTTTACATTAACATAGGTAAGGAGGACCCATGGATCAAGAATTGGCAAGAAACTTGACTTCTCCGTGCGGACTGCCGTGCTTCCACTGTGTCTGTTATCTGGCCAAGGAAAACCCGGAAATTCGGGAAAAAGTAGCTGCCGTGCTTGGTATCCACCCGGATAAGGCTATCTGTAACGGATGTCGACCTCAGAAGGGCCGGATTACTTTTCTGAATCCGGAAGAGACATGCAAGTTGTTTCTCTGTGCGGAAGAAAAGGGCATTGATTTCTGTCACGAATGCAGCGATTTCCCCTGTGAGCGATTTCAACCCTATGCCGACAAGGCACATTTTCCCCATAATACGAAGATGTACCAGCTATGTATGATGAAGAAGATCGGGTTCGAGGAATGGGCGGCAGAGAAGGCAGTAAAAATATGGGACACGTATCGCACGGAACCGTTCGATTTTGGCAACATACTCTACTGAGTTAAGTGATTGGCTTTTCATCGTTTACCCCCTGGTTCTCCCTTAGCAAGTATCTTAAATTGATGCTTCCAGGAGTGGTAATGCGGAAAACCTGCCAGCCTATTCCCCACGAGGCGTTGGTTTTGGGGAGAGCACCGGCCGAGATGACACAACCAGTCTTAATAAAGCTACGTGTATTGTTACCCCGGAGCCAACCGCTAACAGAACGATTTTGACTACTTGACTGTCGGCAACAAACGCGGTAGTCAGTCCGATAACAGTCCATAATAGGCTAAGAGAGCAGATTTTGGCTTTAATGGACATTGCCTTCCCTTCCAGGTAGTTGCGCAGATAATTGCCGATCAGTCTATTTCTCAGCAGCCGGTTATATAGTCGCTTCGAGCCTCTGCCATAGCAATAGGCGGCCAGTAGTAAGAAGGGTGTTGTCGGCAAAAGAGGAATAACGACACCGGCGATACCGACCCCGAGAGAGATACTACCGGCGGCGATGAACATTCGACTCTTTAAAGTTGCGGATGGAGTAAACACACGATTCCCTCATTGTGGTGCGTTACCGTTTGATATAAGCCCTGCCCCAAATGGCTAACGCCCGTGCCAGTGAGCCGATTCCCTCAGGTTCCTTATCTTCTGCTCTTGTAAAGCAGAAGTACAGATAATTATTCAATACCAGTGCCCCCAGGCTCTCCACTGCCGAACGGACTGCTGCTAGCTGTGTTAGGATAGCTTCGCAATCGCGGTCGTTCTCTATCATCTTCTGCAGGCCGCGCGTCTGCCCCTCGATTCTTTTCAGTCGATTTATCAGGATCCTTTTATTGATTTGCTTCTTTGCCATCGGGCCTCCTTGACAGAGTAAAATAAAACCTTGCTAATTATACCCCTGGGGGGTATAATAACCTTCAATTCCAGTACAATTATATGAGAAATGGGAGGGTAATACCATCATGGAAAAGCACGAACTGGTCATCGTAGGAGGTAGTGCCGGCGGAATACAGGCTGCCATATGCGCTCAAAAGCACCATGGCCTCAAAGACATACTGGTAATACGGATGGAGGAAAAGGTTCTGGTTCCCTGCGGGATTCCCTACATCTTCGGGACACTGGGAGCAGTTAGCAAAAATATTATTCCGGATAAAATCCTCGGAGAGGCTGGATTGAAGATTGGTGAGGTGGTGGCAATTGACCGTAATAACAAGACGGTCAAGCTCAAGAGTGGCGAGCAGATAGGCTATAACAAGCTGGTTCTGGCTACCGGCTCAAGTCCGCTACAGCCACCTATCCCGGGAATAGATAAAGAGAATGTCTGGTTCGCCTGGAAAAATACTGATTATCTTGAGAGGCTGGCTGAAGTTATTAACGGCACTGGTGATATCGTGGTAATCGGGGGAGGATTCATCGGGCTGGAGTTCGCTGACGAGTGCCGCAAGCGGGGTCACAAGGTTACGGTAGTAGAGCTGCTTGAGTATTGCCTGCAGCTGGTTTGCAACACCGAGTTGTGCATAAGAGCAGAGGAAGCTTTAAGAAGCAACAGTATAGAAATAATCACCGGCGACGCCGTAAAATCTATAGATGGGACTGGTAGGGCTGAGTCGGTAACTCTGCAGAGCGGCAAACAGATTAAATGCGATCTGGTCGTCGTCGGCATCGGTGTTAGGCCGAATGTTCAATTGGCGGAGAACGCCGGTTTAGAAATCGGTGTTACCGGTGGAATTAAGGTCGATGAGTTCCAGAGAACCAACGACAGTAGTATTTTTGCCGTCGGTGACTGTGCCGAGAAATATTCTTTCTTCAACGGGGCGCCAACACCGCTAAGGCTCGCTTCAATAGCAACACGAGAGGGTAAGATTGCGGCGGCTAATCTCTTCCAGCCACAGTGGCGTAACGTAGGCACCATCGGTGTATTTTCAACAGTACTGGGAAACACCGCCATTGCTGTGGCAGGCCTGACGGAGGCGAAGGCTTGTGAAATGGGTTATGACATAATTGTGGGAGAGGCGGAGGCTGCGTCAAAACATCCGGGAACTATGCCGGAGGCTCATCCGATGAGAGTCAGGCTGGCTTTCTGCCGCAGGTCAGGTAAGATAGTCGGCGGTTGTGCCTGTTGTACTCATACCGTGGGCGAGGTGGCGAACATCATTGCAGCTGCTATCGTTAATGGAATGACCATGGAACAGATCGCCATGTTCCCGATGGGTACACATCCGTGGCTCACCGCATCGCCACTGGCATATCAGATTACGGATGCCGCCAGTAATGCACTGCATAAGGCCAAGAATATAGCTAGTGTGTCGTAACTACTAACTACTATAGTCGCCCAAGCCTTAGATATTAAAAGGGGTAGGCGCAGATAGGTTTTTAATGGAGCACAACATACCAAATAGTGAGACAGACCTTGATGCTAAGACTATAGTTTTCAACAGTCTGGCTAGAGAATATGACTTATGGTTTGAAGCCGAAGGGAAGCTGATCTTTGAGATTGAGATACGCGCTTTTCAGGAAATCATACCGTTGTTACCCTCTCCCTGGTTAGAGATAGGCGTGGGCAGCGGTCGTTTTGCCCGTGCCCTGGGTATCCAAACTGGGGTTGATCCCTCTAGCGAACTACTGAAAATTGCGAAAAGCCGCGGAATAGATACTTACTTAAGCAGCGGTGAGGAGTGTCCTTTGCAGGACGGTTCGTTTGGATCGGTATTCATAATAGTAACTCTCTGCTTTGTTGATTCACCCGAACTCGTTTTGCAGGAAGCTCACCGTATCTTAGCTCCAGGAGGCAATGTAGTACTTGGATTAGTCCTAAGGGAAAGCCCCTGGGGCATATTCTACGAGCAAAAGAAAATTGCGGGGCATCGCTTCTACCAATACGCTAACTTTTACAGTTACAACGAGGTGGTCACTCTGCTGACGCAATCGGGTTTCTCTGTGAGCAAGGTTGTTTCAACGTTATTTCAGAAACCCCACCTGGTAAAAGATATGGAGTTTCCGAGAGAAGGCTATGATCCCGATGCCGGATTTACAATCATCACAGCTAGTAAGAAACAACCTGATAATGAGACTAATTTGTGATGAATGAAAGTAGTGCTGAAAACAGGACTGAATCAAATTATCAGGGAGGCATGCATAACTTTCAGGAATATGCAATTGTCGCTTGCGGTACGCTCAATATGGAATTGAATTACCTCAAGGATGTCGGTTTTCTTAATGCCAGAAAGATTCTTTATACTAAACCAGGCCTTCACCAACTACCGCGTGAGCTGGAGAGGCAGTTAATAAGACAAATAAATACTGCTAAGAGCTATGCCTCGAATATCATCGTAGTCTATGGCAGCAAATTCTGCTACGTGAATACGAATGATCCCTACCGCGTGATAGATACCATAATTGAGGAGCAACTTACCCCCGGTATTAAAATCAGCAGGATAAAAGCAGAACATTGTGTTGATATGCTTGCCAGTGCTGAGGATAGAGAACGCATAGCCCGGGGTAGAGATGTATACTGGATGACTTCAGGTTGGCTAAAATACCGGCACTATGTTTATCAGGGATGGGACAAAGGATTAGCCAATGAAAATTTCCCCAAACACTCTGGTGGGGCCATTATGCTGGATGCTACAGGTTTCTTAGATCAGATTATGGGAAATAACCCTGAACGAATACTGGACTTATCAGACTGGATGGGAATTCCTATCGAATCCTGTGAAGTTACGATGGACAGAATGAAGTGTTTACTAATAGGAGAGATAAAAAAGTAAAGAGAACGCTTGGGGAAAATTGAGTATATAATTATTGAGGTTTAAGCGCTGCGGCATTGTATAATACGTCAGTTAAGGTTAATGGATATCTGCGAGGAGAGTAATCGGGTAAAGATATGGCAAGCTTCGGGGAAATTGAGAAAGCTAGAAAATTACTGGGGCTTGGTGAAGCGGCCAGTCTCAAAGATATAAAGACTGCTTACCGAAATTTGGCCCGTCGTTATCATCCAGATAAAGCCAGTGAAAATGAGAGTGAACAAGAGATGATGAGGGAAATCAATCGGGCATATGAGCTGCTTGAAGAGTACTGTAAAAAATATAAATACAGCTTCACAAAAAAGGCCTTTGCCAGGGCGTATCCCCAAGAGGCGTATATCGAGTGGTGGTTTGAAAATTGGAGAATGTAGCTTCAAGCGGTACTACACTTTCGTTCCGTACTTCATCGGATAGAGAAAGATTAAAAAGGTATTTCATTCAGGAATAATATGATATATAACCGGATTATTTTTCAAGTGCGGATTGTACTAAAATCTAAAATAGAATCTGCCCAATAGTGATGTCGACCTGATACCCTATAGCCACTTTTTCCTCTTGAAGTAAATTGCCAGGGTGGTGGCGATAGTGGCCATTACGATCAAGACTACGGGGTAACCCCAATGCCATTTAAGTTCCGGCATGAATTCAAAGTTCATTCCGTAAATGCCGACCACGAAAGTTAGCGGTATGAATATCGAGGCGAAGATGGTTAGCACCTTCATTACTTCATTCATTTTATTGCTCACGCTGGAAAGGTAAATATCCAGCATGCCGGATAGCATATCCCGGAAGGTCTCTACGGTATCGATAATCTGAATGGTATGGTCGTAAACATCTCTGAGGTATACTTGCGTGGATTGCTGGATCAGGCTTGATTCTCCCCTTTGCAAACCGCTGACGACTTCTCTCAATGGCCACAATGACTTGCGCAGGAATAGCATTTCGTTCTTCAGGGTACGTATTTTGTGTAGCATTTTCGTGGTAGGGTTGCTTGCCAGCTCCGCTTCTATATCCTCGATCTCCTCCCCGAGGGTCTCCAGTACTATGAAATAGTTATCGACTATGGCGTCTATCAGCATGTAGGCGAGATAATCAGCCCCGGTTTTTCTGATCCGCCCCTTTCCCTTTCTGATTCTCTCTCTAATGGTGTCGAAGATGTCGCCCTCACGCTCCTGGAAGGATATGACGAAGTTCGGGCCCAGGATCAGGCTGACCTGTTCCGCTTCTATTTTGTGGTTCTCGTCAGCATAACTCAGCATCTTCAGGACAAGAAAAAGACAGTCTCCAAAGTCTTCCATCTTCGGTCGCTGTCCTGTGTTGACGATGTCCTCCTGCAAAAGGGGGTGCAAGTTGAACTGCTGGCCTATTCTCTCAATAACCTCTGTCTTATGGATGCCGTCTATATTGATCCAGGTAGTGGTCGGTTTATCTTTATAGGGAAAGCATTCCTCAATCGTACTTGCTTCGGTCTCTTCCAGATTAAACTCGTCGTAGTCGATTATGGTAATGCGGACCTTGCCCGCCTTTCTTTCACCGATATGCACCAAAGTGCCCGGGGGAAGTCCCGCCTTTTGGGACGTCTTCTTAATTAGTCTTGACATTCTAGCTCACCGGAATGGAATTATGGTGATTCCCCTCAATACTCATAAAGATTTTTTCCCAGCTACGAATCGTTAACGGAAGCTCTATTTGGGGAGTAATACTACGCTGATATTACAGGCTTGTCAAGCGTTTATCAGGTGCCGCAACGTGTTAAAATGACGGGGAAACTGAACTATTGGGATTTGGCTTGATTAGGGAATAAAGTATGTGTTAAGGTGACAACACGACCCGGTGGTAAAATGGGGAAATTTTCGCTACCGAATTAAAAGGAGACGAAAAAATGATTGCACTGCTTATTATCGGTATTATTGTTGCTTCTATCGGTCTGTATTTCTGGAGAAGATACGGGGCTGATTTTGATAACCAGCACAGGGGTAAAGTTGCCAGTATTATCGGGCTTATTATTATCATTTCCAGCATTATCGGCAGCTCGCTGGTGACTGTACCGGCCGGTCATCGTGGTGTGGTGACCCGGTTTGGTGCCGTTACCGGTACCATCCTGGAAGAAGGCCTACAGGTAAAGTTGCCGTTTATCGAGTCAGTAGTCAAAATGTCGGTACAGACCGAGAAATATGAGGCCGGTGCTGCTGCTGCGTCCCTGGATCTGCAAGATGTGAGAACCACTATCGCCCTTAACTGGCGGCTGCGGCCGGAGGCAACTGCCGAAATCTATCGGACACTGGGATTGGGGTACATAGATAGAATCGCTGCCCCTGCTGTCCAGGAAACCGTAAAGCAGGTAACCGCTAAATACAATGCGGAGGACCTCATCTTGAGACGTGACGAGGTTAAGTCTGCTATCGAGCATAGCCTGTCGACCCGGCTGTTGCAGAGAGGTATCATCACTGAGGCTGTATCGATAACGGAGTTTCAGTTTAGCGATACCTTTGTTGCTGCTATCGAAGCTAAGGTGGCCGCAGAACAAGCGGTGCGGGAGGCAAGGAATAAGTTGGAGCGGGTGAAGGTTGAGGCTGAACAGGCAGAGGCCCAGGCAATGGGAGAAGCGGCCGCGCGGATAGCGAAGGCTGAAGGTGAAGCCGAGTACATTCGTATTGTCACCGACGCGCAGGTTGCTGCCAATGCAGCTATTGCCGAATCCCTATCCCCTGAAGTGCTACAGTATATCTTTCTCGACAGACTTGGTGAAGATATTAAGGTAATTGTGATACCTTCGGGGCAAGGTCTTGACCTGGTCATTCCGGAGGTGACGCCATAGGTGAGGGAATTTTAGAGTATTCATGGGAGTTTGTGAACACTCTAAGGCTAAAGCAGTGGTGGGCAGTAGAGGACTCGAACCTCTGACCTCCTGCGTGTAAAGCAGGCGCTCTAACCAGCTGAGCTAACCGCCCATGAAATAGCGCGCTTGGCGGGGCTCGAACCCACGACCTCAGCCTCCGCAGGGCTGCGCTCTATCCAACTGAGCTACAAGCGCTTAATCAACAATGCCGAAGGTGAGATTTGAACTCACACGCCCTTTTGGGACACTACGCCCTGAACGTAGCGCGTCTGCCATTCCGCCACTTCGGCATGGTGGGCGGTACTGGATTTGAACCGGTGACCTCTTGCGTGTGAAGCAAGCGCTCTAACCGCTGAGCTAACCGCCCGAAATCTTAGCTGACTTGTCCTCAAATCCGGACGGAAATTTACTAAAGCAAGAGGTCATTTCTATTGTGTTCCGCCAGGAAAATCCCATCCCTCCAGCCTCGCTCTCGATTTGTATTATATATGATTAGCATTCTGGATTCAACCGTCAGCAAATCTCAACAAGCTCTCTGCGGCTGCCCCGGTTTCCTCCGCCTAAACGTTTTCTAAACAACCTTAAAACAGCTGGAAAAACAGTAGATATCAGGATAGCGCGGTAGTAAAATGTCTATCAGCGGTATATTCGACCATGGTCACCGGCAAACGGTCTCTATGATATGGAAAAGAAGAAGTAAACGGTGTTTCGTGATGGATAAGACTGTTGTATGCGTCATTGGTCTAGGCTATGTCGGCCTGCCCCTGGCGGAAGCGTTCTCCAGGCACTTACGTGTAATCGGATTTGATGTTGACGGCAGGAAGCTGGCCAAGCTGAAGAAGAGCAATAATAACGGGAATCTTATTCTCATCGACAACCCCGGGGAGATAGGCCGGGCTGACTTTATTATTATCTGCGTCCCCACGCCGGTAACCCGTTCCAAGGAACCCGATTTATCCTGTATCGAGAGTGCCGCTGCAATCGCCGGGCGCAATATGAAACGGGGCAGTATCGTGATACTGGAATCCACGGTTTACCCAGGCGTGACCGAAGAAGTGGTCAGGCCGATCCTGGAGAAAGAGTCGGGTTTTAAGTGCGGGCGGGACTTCGGGATTGCCTACTGTCCGGAGCGGATAAATCCGGGTGATACGGAGCATACTATCGATAATACGACCAAGATAGTCTCCGGAATGGATGAGAAAACGACTGATATTGTTGCCGGGCTATATGGCAAGCTGACCTCACACATCTTCAGGGCCAGGGATATCAGGACTGCCGAGGCGGCCAAGGTGATCGAGAATATCCAGCGTGACCTCAATATTGCCCTCATGAACGAATTGGTCCTTATCTTCGAGAAGATGGGCTTAAACACCAGAGACGTCCTTGATGCGGCGGCGACCAAATGGAACTTCGTCCGCTACTCTCCGGGGCTAGTCGGCGGTCACTGCATACCGGTCGATCCCTACTACCTGGTCTATAAATCGAGGGAACTGGGCTACCACCCGCAGGTGATTCTGGCCGGGCGTGCCATAAATGACGGTATGCCCGATTATGTTACCGGGCTGGCTATCAAGGGCTTGATCAACACCGGCAAGGTGGTAAAGGGCGCCCGTGTGCTGATAATGGGCCTTTCTTATAAGGAGAATGTCGCCGATACCAGGGAAAGCCCGGCCGGGAAGATAATCAACCGGCTCGGGGAGTACGGGGTGGAGGTACTGGGCTATGCCCCCCTGCTCGATGATATCGAGGGTGAGTTTGGTATCGAGCCCGTCTCCAGTCTGGAAGGGCTGCGGGGGATTGACTGCACCATTATCACCGTTGCCCACTCCGCTTTTCGTAACATTAAGGCCGACACATTAAAGAGCATTATGAGCGATAAACCGGTATTGATTGATGTCAGAGGGCTATTTGATAGGGAAGAAATGGTAGGGAAGGGATTCTACTACCGGACATTATGACCAAGTGCGAAGAAAACAAGAGAAAGAAAAAGGGTAAGGGTAATTGAAGGTATCGGTAATCTTAGGAACAAGACCTGAAATAATAAAAATGGCCCCAGTGATAAGAGAGTTGGGTAAATGCGGTGTTGACTTTTTCATCTTGCATACTGGCCAGCACTATTCCGCTGATATGGATAGCATTTTCTTCGATGAGCTTCATCTTCCGAAGCCTAAATATAACTTAGGAATTGGCTCAGGTACACACGCTGAACAGACAGGGAAGATGCTTATCGGTATTGAGGAATTACTCTTACAAGAGAAGCCGGATGTAGTTCTGGCTGAGGGTGATACCAATTCGGTTCTGGCGAGCTTCTTAGCAGCAGCCAAACTTCATATCAAGGTAGGACATGTGGAAGCAGGACTCAGGTCTTACGATAGGAATATGCCTGAAGAATTAAATAGAACCCTTGCGGACCATCTTTCAGACTTTCTCTTCGCTCCCACTGAAAAAGCAAAGTATATTCTTCTTAACGAAGGTATTCCTGAAGGGCGAATTTTCGTTACCGGTAATACCATCGTTGACGCCGTTTACCAGAACATTGAGTTTGCCAAACGGAAATCCACCATTCTCGGCAAGTTAAGCTTAAGAGAAAGAGGCTATTTTCTGGTTACTATTCATCGGCAAGAGAATGTAGACATAGGAGATAGACTATGGGGGATCCTGGAAGGTTTAAATCTAGTGCGCAATGAATTCCGTCTCCCTCTAATTTTCCCTATCCATCCTCGAACAAGGCGGAGGTTGGATGAGTTTAGGTTAACGGTACCCACTGGGCTAACACTCGTTAACCCCATAGCATTTCTAGACTTTCTGATGCTTGAGGCTAATTCAAACTTGGTCTTGACCGACTCTGGTGGCATTCAGGAAGAAACCTGCATTCTTAAGGTGCCTTGTGTCACGATGAGGGACAACACGGAAAGACCCGAAACACTAGAGGTAGGAAGTAACATCCTTGTAGGGGTAAATAGCCAAAAGATTTTGAACGGGGTTAGCTCAATGCTATCCAAAGAAAAGGATTGGCAGAATCCGTTTGGCGATGGGAAGGCAGCGGTGAGAATTGTTGAGACTTTGATATGAGCTTAAATTATTAAGCTACTAGTAAAGAATGTCTGTGCCATACACACCAAGCGGCTGGGTAAAACATTTCTCCACTACTGGATACAGAGTACCCCCCAGGTATTTGAACTTGTCATTAAGAAATGCCCATGAAGTTTAGCATACCAAAGAAAGTGAAGTGTCTGTTAGAGCCAGGTGACGGCTTACTCCAACGAACGATTCGCAGCGGAGCCTGGGTATTCGCCATCAGAATAGCCGGTCAGGGATTTGGCTTCGTCAGGATGATTATTATAGCCCGCATCCTGGCCCCTGACGATTTTGGTCTGTTTGGTATCGCCATGCTGGCTATGGCAGCACTATCAACCTTTACTCAAACCGGCTTTTCAGCAGCCCTGATCCAGAAGAAGGGAAAAACAGAGGATTATCTTAATACCGCCTGGACAGTAACTATATTACGGGGGGGGGGGATTTTTACCGTACTCTTCTTTGCTGCCCCCTATGTCGCCGCATTCTTTAATGTCCCAGAGGCAACCAATATTATACGGGTTATCGGTGTAGCTACACTTTTAGACGGTTTTGCCAATATTGGCGTGGTCTACTTTCAGAAAGAATTGGAATTTAATAAGCAGTTCTTTTACGAGTTTAGTGGAATCATGGCTGATTTCGTGGTTGTCGTCTCAACAGCGCTGATACTGAGAAGTGTCTGGGCACTCGTCTTCGGACTGCTTGCCTCAAGTATGGTTAAATTAATTGTGAGCTATCGCATTCACCCCTGCCGTCCACACCTCAGCCTGGATTTAGCCAAAGCAAAGGAGCTTTTCGGCTTCGGTAAGTGGATACTCGGTTCAAATATAGTCGTCTTCTTGTTTTCTCAGGGTGATGACGGTTTTGTGGGTAAGCTCCTCGGGGCTGCTTCCCTTGGCTTATACCAGATGGCTTACCGAATCTCAAACGCACCCACTTCAGAAATAACAGATGTATTCTCACGGGTAGCCTTTCCCGCCTACTCAAAATTGCAGGGCAACCTGCAGGGCTTGAGGCAGGCCTATCTCAAGGTCCTTCAGTTTAGTGCTTTCCTATCCATCCCCTTAGCTGGAGGCATATTTATATTAGCCCCTGAATTTACTCAAATAGTCCTGACGGTGAAGTGGATGCCGATGGTACCAGCACTTCAGGTGCTAACCCTATTCGGTGTGTTGAGGTCAATAAGCGCCACAGCAGGTAATGTGTTTCCTGGCGTTGGGAAACCACAAATAGCCACCAAGTGGAATTCAATTCGTCTGGGTGTATTGGCGGCAGTAATTTATCCCTTGACTATCCGGTGGGGAATAATGGGGGCCTCAATCGCGGTAGTATTAGCCCAGATAGTTCTTACTATCGGGTTTTGTTATATGGTAATACAAATCACAGATTGTGGTCTTAGAAACTTTAGCCGTCTTATAGGACTACCTCTAGTGAGCACAGCAATTATGGTGTTGTTGATATTTGGACTAAAGACAACTTTTGACACTACTGGCATCGGACAGTTGATATTGCTAGTTGTTGCTGGCATAGCAACCTATTTTGGTGCAACATATTTGCTGGATATATTTTGTAATTATGGTATGCGTTCATTGATTAAGGAGAGCTTGAAGTCGCTTAGAGGAAATTAATCAACCACCTAAATAGTTAGTACATTCAAACAGAAACATTAAGGAGGCAGCAGATGAGTCTTGAAACAAAGCTGGTTGACCTGATGAAGAAGGATAGTGATCGCCCAGCGGGTTACCAATACTTCAAGATAGTAAGCGACCATTTGGGTAATGACCTGACCAGGGTTTTTAATGGGGAATTGGTTTACCCCAGGCAAATGGAGATTCACCTTCCCGGAGATCACAGGCGTGCCTGCAACTTTGATTGCTATTATTGCCAGGGGTGTCAGTTAGAACAACCCTTAGCTCCCTTTGAGGAAAGTGCCTTAAAAATAGTAGACGAATTAAAGGGCAGAGTCCCCTACTTCATTTATGGAGGAGCTTATTCAGAGCCACTTCTGAATCCGTATTTCTTGGACTTCCTCAAGCTGACTAAAAAGCACGGCTCATATTTTGGGATACACACTAACGGCTCTTTGCTTAAGGAACTCGAAGTAAAGCAGTCTTTTCTCTCCGAAGTTTGCCGAATTGCTACATCCGGACAAGATTATCTCTCAATCAGCCTGGATGCCGGCACGCCGGAAAGCCATATGAAGACCAAGAATCTCAAGGTGAATTGGTTTGATGAGATAATAGAGGGAATAAGAATGGCGGCTAAAATAAGGGGGAATTCTGATGGTCCAGCCATAAGGGTATGCTACCTTATGAACAGATTCAATTCCTCAGAAAGGGAGATAAACCATATCATAGAAATCATGCAGGATATAAAAGTCGACTCATTGAGATTTTCAATACCTTATGATTTATATGGCAAGGATTTTGGCAGGGTGAGGAGTTATAAACAGACTGTTGAAATCAAGCAAAATAAGACATATACCGATATGCTAAAACCTTTAATGTCCATAGATTTAAAAGAAAGACCTTATGTTTTTTACATCTCCCCTGAGTGTCAGGATGTTGATAGAATGAATTTTAGACAGTGTATTTACAGCTACTACCAAATCACTCTGGCCGCCGATGGTTATGTCTATAAATGTTCAAGCACAGCCAGTCCAACCTTTAAGTTTAATAGGCTGGGCAAAGTAACAAGTGATTTAAACGAGCTTAATGATATGATTGTGGCTAATCATAATCCAAATTTTGATGCTTCTACTTGCTTTAAGACTGGAGCCAGATGTAACCGGATAGCTTTAGAGATTAATACTACATGGGCAAAGATGAATGAAGAAGATTAATTGTGCTCTAATCGGAGTTGGATACTGGGGATCCAAACTTAAGAGGTACATCGAAGAAAACGAGGATTTTGACCTCAAATCTATTTGCAACTCTAAATCTGACCTGCATGAGGTATGGAACGATAAAGAGATAACCGCCGTGGTGATAGCAACGCATAACGATACCCATTACTCTATAGCTAAATCAGCCTTATTAAGTGGTAAGAATGTTCTGGTGGAAAAACCCCTGGCGTTAAGGACCGAAGAGTGTGATGAGCTTAAGCAAATCGCCTTAGATAAGAAACTGTTATTAATGGTGGAATATACCTATACCTTCTCTAAAGCGGTAAAGAAAGCTCAAAGTATAATTAAAGAAGATGAAATTGGAAACATCCTTGGTTTCGAGATGGCGGTGAGGCACCTGGGCAGATTCAAGGGGGGAAGTGTTTACTGGCTCTTAGGCTCTCATATGCTGTCCGTCCTGGACATGTTTGTGCCCATAAAAGGCCTGTCTTTTCAGAAAACCGACTTGGTTAATTACGAAGGAGAGGTTGAAACCGGTATAATCTCCTTCAAAAAGGGGGGGGTGTCAGGTCAGATTGTGGTCAGCCTCAATTATCCCGGAAAAGAAACGATAGTAATAATTTACGGCGAAAAGGGGACCATAATCTATAACCCGGTATCGCAACCATCATTACAAGTGGAATGCTATAAGAGAGTTAAGTGGACAGTAGGCTCCAAGTTACCCCATGAGCACAAAGAGTTCTCTATTGATGAAGCTAATAACTTATGCTATGCCATCGAGTACTTTTCTCAGGGACTAAAGGGGGAAGCCGAAGGGAATGTTGATAGAGCCATAGCCATAACCAGAATACTTGAAACACTTGAAGGAAAGTAACTTGAAGGAGAATAAGATTAAGTATGGTGACGGAAGCAACTAACCCAACGGTTAGTGTAATTATCCCTACATATAACCGGGCACATATGGTAGACAGGGCTATTCGGAGTGTTTTGAGCCAGACATATCAAGATTTTGAGCTAATTGTTGCTGATGATGCCTCAACGGATAATACCGAAGAGGTAGTGGAGGGTTTTGATGATGAGAGAATAAGATATATCTGCCATAAGGAAAACTCAGGGACTTCTGTGGCACCAAGAAATACCGGAATTAAGGCAGCTAGAGGTGAATACATAGCCTTTCTGGATAGTGATGACGAATGGCTACCAGGGAAGCTGGAAAAACAGATGGGGAAGTTTAATTCAGTATCACAAGATGTAGGGCTTATCTATAGTGGTTTTGTTCGTGTTGATGATAAAACGGGAGAAACGAGGTTTGAGAGAATGCCTGACAGGAGCGAGAGAGGAGACGTCTTCAAGATTTTACTTAAAGGAGACATTGTAGGCCCTCTTACTGCAATTGTCAGGAAGGAATGTTTTGAAAAGGCAGGTACTTTTAATGAAGAATTCCGTAGCAATCAAGATTTGGATATGTGGCTTCGTATCTCGAGGTATTACAAATTCGACTTTGTCCCAGAAATCCTAGCTAGGTATTACATACACGACTCTCACGGGTCAAGAAATATCGAACGCCAAATACAAGGCTTACTCTTGTTCATGAACAAGTACCAGAAATATATGTCTAAAACGGTAGTTAGTAGTCGGTTGGGATATCTTGGAATGCTTCTTGCCTATCAAGGTAAATTTAAAGAAGCCAGTATCTATTTCAAACAAGCAGTATATAATAAACCTTGGGATATCTATAATTACATTCGTTTTCTATTGTGCAAGTTTGCTCCCGGAATCTATCAAGCCAGATTGATGCAGCTAAGCAGCTATAAGGAAAGTGTAAAGTATAAATAACAGATATTGTGAAGAGAAGAGGTCAATAAGATGGTATTAAGCCAGGGCATTCCATTGGTTGATGACTATCAAAAATTGTTGAATGATGATCTATTTCTTCATATGGAAAGCTTCTCTAACACTTTCTTGAGAAAATTTGCCTTGCCACTAAAGAAATATCGTTGGGTTTCAGACCCTTTGCACCAGTGGAGTAGGCAATGGGAATACCCATTTGCTTACTCTTACATCCAGGAACATATTCGTGTTAATGGTGAGGAAGGCGACCTCGCTATTCTTGATGCAGGTTCAGGGGTCACTTTTTTCCCTTATTATATTGCCTCAACCTTTCAAGGCATCGTTAAGGCAACTTGTTGTGACTCTGATAAGTCGCTTGAAGCAATATTTCAACAGATAAATTCGGGTATAGATACACCAGTGGAATTTCAACTAAGCGATATTTGTCAACTTCCCTATAAGAGCAGTTCCTTTGATATTGTTTATTGTATATCAGTTCTAGAGCACATGGCATATTTTGAACAAGTAATCCGGGAGTTTAAACGAGTTTTGAAACCAAGTGGACTATTGATTATAACCTTCGATATTTCTATTGATGGGGATGCAGACATTCGATTAGATAGAGCAGGCAAGCTTATAGAGTCATTGAAAAACCATTTATCTCCTTCGTCAGAATTTAATGCTGCGAAATGTCTGAATATTCTCGGTGAAACTGACTCACCGATATTGACTACGGAGTATATTAAGAGAATGAATAAAGAAGAGTTACTACCATGGAAGAAAGGTTCTTTCTCATCAACGGTTAAGAATTTGCTAACGTTACAGATGCCAAAAAGACATTTCCACAACTTGACTTGCTTTTGCCGAGTGCTAATTAAAATTGTTTAGGAGACATGGATGAGAATGAAAATCTGTATGCTATCAACCGATTTTCTTCCGGGTATAGGGGGTATTGCAGCACACGTGTATGAATTATCAAAAGCATTGGTGAAGCAGGACAACGAGGTGCATGTGATTGCACCCAGGCGTCATTATTATGACAAAACATATGAGGAAATTGATGGAATAAAGGTACACCGCTTATATTTCCCACGCCGAAGGATTATAGGGTTTATAATATACTTTTTCCCTGCCTCGCTTAAGCTTAGGCGGTTAATTCGGAACGAAGGTGTAAATATAGTCCATTCTCATACTTCCTTCTACGATGCTTTGCTAGCCAGATTTGGTCCAAACATACCCAAGATAGAAACTGAACATTCGTCCGGCTTTCTTATAGCGGTGGAAGAAGGAAAGCACATAAGGCGTCACCGATGGTTGTTAGGTCATGCAGACCATGTAATAGGTCCTAGTCAAGAGTTAGTGGATACTGTTGTTAAGGTTGGTATAAGCCGAAATATGACATCATTTGTATCAAATGGGGTGGATATAGAGAAGTTCAATCCTGAAGTAGAGGGTATGGGGATAAGAGCCAAATATATAATAAGGCCCGAGGAAAAAGTCATTCTATGTCCGCGAAGACTTGAGTTAAAGAATGGCGTGGAATATTTGATAGAAGCTATGCCATACATTATCAACACAAACAGTGATGCAAGATGCCTAATTGTTGGAGATGGCTCGGAAAGGGAGACGTTGAAGAAGGAAGTGGTAAGATTATCAATTGCTGACAAAGTGATATTCGCTGGCGCGGTTGCCAATGTCGAAATGCCTGGATATTACGCTGCGTCTGATATCGTAGTCTTACCATCCCTTAAAGAAGCTACAAGTATTGCCGGCTTAGAAGCCATGGCATCTGGCAAACCACTGGTTGGTACGAATGTTGGTGGTATCCCTCAGATAATAGCTGATGGTGAGACAGGCATATTGGTTTCCTCAAGAAACCCGGAGGAATTAGCTAACGCCATAGCCACCTTGCTGAGCGATGATGGGAAACGAGCCACAATGGGATTGAGTGCAAGGAGGAGAGCTGAAAGTGAGTTTTCTTGGGAGACCATAGCCCAAAAAACCATGAGTATTTACAGTAGCATAATGAGATAGAGATGCATCGTTAAAGTTTATTTTATGGATAACTGCTACCGATATACCATCGAACTGCCTGTGGTATATATCTTTTTCCTAGCAAAGAATATATTAGGGTATTCGCGTGTAATATCTCGTATTATATCAGTATGTCTCAAGTAGATATACCCATCTATGTCGGCCGAATCCCAATCTGATATAGGGATCTTATAGTTATGCAATGTGCGATCCCTGTAGATTAGACCCTGGCTTATTAATATGCGGTGTCCTGGCCATGAACCTGAGTATATCTTCTCTCCCCCTTCGTCATGACTGCCTATCCACCTGGCAGCATCACTATCTTGATCATATACATACCCACCTCCATATTGTTCAGTCGGTGCATTGAGAACAATAGAAGTCGGCTCGCCGAATACTTGGTACATTGTACCGCTAGTGCACATAAAGAATGGTATCATTACAGCAAGAGCAATAACATAAGCCTTCGCTCGCAGCCAGCCCGCTACCGTAATTCCTCCGATAGCAAAGAATGGCGCTAGGACAGCTAGGGTTTGGAAGTATGTCCTCTCCATCGAATAGCCGACCATAACATAGGGAAGCAATATACTCACTATTAACAACATACTACACGCCAGGGTAAATACAAAATACTCCATATCCAGCCTTGTGCGCAGGAATTTTGGCTTGTCATAAGCTACATACGGACCGGCAACCATTCTCCATCTCCTGGCTATAGTACTCAAAACGCCGATACCGATGAAGGCAATGGTAAGCCAAGAGACAGCAACTCGTATCTTTTGCGGAATGGTTACTATGCCCTCACCGCCAGCAGTTGCTACAGTAGAACCACGTGATTCAATCAAAAACCACTGGTTCAGATTGCTAAACGTCTCATTAACAAAAATCACACCGCTAGAGAAGGTTGTCGTCGTTATCTGGCTATACCAGAAGAAGAGGATAACAAAAAACAGCGCTGTAATGGTTATGGTCACTCCCCTCTGAAAGTGTGATTTGGGTATGCCGAACACAGTTATTGGAGAATCTGGTTGACCGATAGCTCCGTTGCTATTTTCTGATGGAGCTATCAATGCGCCTTTATGAGCTTTGCTCTGTCGGAAGAAGAGCCGGGGTACCGCCCATATCCCTAAGCAGGTAAGCAACAGGATAAAGAAGAAGATATACGAGGTGCTGTATTGGGACACAATACACGACATAGCAAAGACAATAAACAGCAGCCTTTTATTAAACCATTCGATATCCCGGTGGAAGATAACCATAACTATCAAGCTAAAGAAGAGGATGGCGAGATTCGTATTAGAAGCTCCCGTTGTGTCGAGAAAAATAACCTGTGACATATAGAAGAAAGCGGCAAGCAGGGCGTAGAAGCTACCGATATACCTTCTGGCGATAATAAATACAACTAGGGGTGAAACCGAGAACAGTATTGGATACATAATCTTGAACAAGTACTCGGGATTTATATTAATAAAATTCTGGTAGATTGTCGGCAGTATGGAGATGCTCAGGCAGGTATCAAATGGCAAATTACCTGCTATTACCCAGTGGCCTTTCTCCAGTGTCGATTGAAAAAAGTAATAGAATTCGTGGACATCCGAGCCAAGTATGTGATTGGAACGCAGACAAAGCATAAGCACGAGCGATATGCTTATACAGAGTATGGTAATGGGGTATACCCTTTCTGATACCTGCCGATGGTAAAAGGATATGAAAGCAACATAGGCTGGAATCAGGAAGAGTAAGAGCAGCAAAACCATATTGTTATCGCTCTGATTCATGATACGCATACCTAATATACTTAGTAGGGGGAATACCGATGGTATAATTAAGAACAGTTTTTCTCTTCTGGTCAGCTTTAGAGCGAAATTGGAGAAGGTAATCCCTCTGTTTCTTACATAGGCGGTGGCCGCCATAACAATGGTGGCGACACTGAATGATGTCAGTAAGGGGGTGGTTGAGAGGGGTGTAGTGTAACCAATGGCAAGTAGTGAGCCGTTGAGTGCCCAGCCAAAGAGCATGGAGAAAGCAACGCTGAGCCCTACCGAGAGGACCAGTTTCTCGGTCAGCCCCAACCTATTCAGATTGATTATGGAGAGGAAAAGAAAACCGGGGAAAAAGGTCAGGAAGATAAAGCCGGATACCTGTCTTAAGACCGGGATGTCCAGAAGGATCGAAATATTGGTGACGGCAACCACTGCTGCTATCGAGCCGAACCATTTAACCGGTGCTGATTTAGCATCTTCTGCGGTCACTTATGCCTCTTGTAACGGTCGCTATAAAGTGCCGGCCTTGTTTCCAGACCAGAATATCAAATACCCTTAATCTCTTTGACTACCTCGAATGCCTCAGCATATTCAACATTAATTTGAAACCCCCGGTATATCGCCCGACCTCTTATCCCCTGAACCCACTGCTCGCTAAAATTCTGGACCTGAGAGTTGTGTGCCAGAACACTCTCAATTTTCGTTTCAATCGTGTTGGAAATGTCTACGAATGCCTGTGCCCTGAAGGTGTCAGGAGTCATCCCAGATGGAAGGGCCTGCTCATACATATATAGTGAGCAATTATTCTTTCTCGATGCCGCAATGGTTGCCAAAGCGACGGCAATATGGTCCTGATGGGAATCGTGAAACCAGCTAGTATAGATTACTTCCGGGGGAAAATCATTCATTACCCTGTCAAAAATCCCAACCAAACGCCTATTGAACTGTATTTCATTACAGTCTAAGTCCAATACTAAAAGTCTGGCATCCAGCATCTCTGCCGACATTTTCGATTCTGCTATCCGAGTTTCTTTCTGGTTGGGGATAGTAACCAGGACAATCAGCACGTCGTGCCCCTTTTGCGTGTACCTGGCGATTGTCCCTCCCATCAATACCTCAGCGTCATCGGGGTGTGGACTAAATACGATTACGTTCATTTTTGCTAGAATTCCTTCCCGGATCTGTACATCCGACTAAGAGCTTGCTCCCATCAGAATCCCCAGACTCTTCTCACCTTCATTAAACAGTAAGTCTATTACGGATAGGTTGGGTACAAACTCACCCCATAATTGATGATAGACAGGGTGCTGAAAATGTTGGTAGATTAGCTCGATGCTGTTTTCCTTAAACTCTTCTTCTGAGATATACCGTTCAAAGCCTCCTCCTTCACCTGTTATGTACTTGTCAGCCGTAAGTTCCCTTATGACAGAGATAAGCTTCTCTGTTCCCCTGGCTTCAATATTCATATCCGATGACAGAACAAGCGTTGTCTTGATTCCCAATAAATCTCTGATCAACCTTATTAAGGCTACATTTAGCTCACGCAGTTTCTCCCAAGAATTATCGTAAATCCGGCTGAACTCTGCTTCATATCTATCGAAAAAGCGTGCCTTTTTATATGATAACTGAATAGTCCGCCAGTGTTTTTTCCTCCAATTGGAAGCATCGTTTATCCTAACATCATTGATATTCTGTCCAAAATTACGTATTACGGGAACAGATAACCACATCCAACTCTCATTGATATACTTTATCTTATTTCTTTGTTGCCATGACTGCACGGAAAATTGAACATCGTCCAATATTACAAAAACATCGCTCTTGGCCATCTTATTGAAGTAGCCTAACCAGGGGAGGTAATTCGGTTGATGAATGGCTGCTATCATTTGCCCCCTCCGATTGGCTATTTATCTCATTAAAGACATACAGTCTAGATAGAAAACCAATGTATTACCTGGCCGGCTTTCTTAGTAACGTTTTAACTCAATAGAGTATACTCCAAAACCATCCCTATCGCGGCTAAACCGGTTTGGCTGTTCCTTACCCCTCCGAGATATGTAATCATACAGTTCCGCCCCCTCCAAGAGACGTAATCCAAGCTTGGTATATAGATTTTTTGCAGGGATATCCTTATTTGCTGTCTCAACGGTGACCTTACTGATTCCCAGCTTTAAACACTCCCTGAAAGAAGTCTTACATAACCTCTGGGCAATGCCTAATCTTCGGTAATCACTGCGAACCGCAAGCCTATGGATATGGCATATCCTTTGGTCTTGGTAAGAGGAGCATACTAGATAGCCTATCAAGTTATCCTCTAATATAGCCAACTTGCTTAGCTGTCCCTTTTGAGGTAAATCAAGCATGAAATTATCTTCTGACCAGACCGTACTATAAGTGCTCAGACAGGTTCTGTCCAACCTTATCAGTTCATCGATGTATTTTGCAGCGTTTCCCTCAAAATTTAATATTCGTAGCTGTTCCCCTTGGTTCTGACTATTATTCCTTATCATAGTGATAGCTTCTTATACGTCTCAATAAAAGTTACTCAAATCATCTGTGATGCGCCTGCCACTTAAGATATAGAGAATCAAGAATCTGCGATAGTTTATTTGCCCCCTCACGATGACTGTATTTATCAATTATCGATTCCTTCCCTTTATAAGTAACCGCACTTTTCCCCTTGTATTCCTGATACATTTCTATAAGGCTGTTCTTAATAATTTCTGTATTTGAAGCCCAAATACCCGCACCAGTCTCATTTAATAGCTCTTTTATAACATTACTAGGATACCCTGTAACTAGTATAGGCCTCCTTGCTGCCAGATACTCAAATGTCTTTCCTCCATATGCTCCCTGTTTTTGACTATCTTCCCATGCTATAAGAAGCAATATGTGCGACTCTCTTTGTTTTTCTAAAACTACCTGCCTTGGTATTATCCCAAGTTGCTTTACAATGCTTGATAGTCCGTATTGCTCAATCTCTCTCTCTAACCAGCTTTCCTTCGGCCCATAGAATCGAATTTTAATATCATTCGGATCTATAGTTCGGTCGGAAACTAGATCCCTTATAGCAGCTAAAAACTTCCACGGGTGCTGCTTCTGCGGCCAAACACTACCGCTATAGGTAATTGTAAATTTAGCCGTCAACTCAGCCGGTGGGTTATTAACTTCATCGGGATCAAAACTATTAGTAATCGTATATACTACTTTACCTCTATGGAGATCTTCTAACTTATTTGCCCAAAGTTTGGAAACAATCACTAGGGAGTCCGCTTTTGATAGTGTTTTTCTCTCTAGTCTCCTATCAATTAACTGTCTTATAGGGCCATAGCTATAGTTGTGGTTCTGCGACCATGGGTCACGAAAATCGGCAACCCAAGGAATTCCATACTTGGCCTTTAATTCCTTGGCAATAATGTGACTAGTTACCGGTGCGGAATTACTTATTATAGCGCTTATATCTTCACTCTGTATTATCTTGCTGCCTTCACTAATGGCGAAAGGTTTCCAACCCTTTTCACCATCCGGATAGTTGAATATTGCCCCGCCGGCAGTCAGCGCATAATCCAATAATGATTTCTTGGAATTAACTCCAAAACGTGCTTTCACCTGTTTTCTGATGTCATTCTCACCTGGCCTTATACCAAGTAGCTTTTTCCAGGGACCCAGAGCATCCCGATAAGGCGTCTCTATGATTCTCAACTGTGAACCTGCGACTTGGGAACAATGCGGGGTTACAACAATGGGCTCCCAACCAAATTCTGGGAGATATTTGGCTAATCCCCGAACACGTGGAGATGTGTGGCATAGATTTGCTATGATCAATACCTTCTTCATCTGCTCGAATTGTTGAAAACTAATGTGTGGTATATGATAAATCCCATTATTTTATTCCGTAGCACTGCCCTGGATTCCGGGTAACAGATGGGCATTTTATATTCTAAAACCTAAGATTTAATAACACTTAGATACATATTCTCCATTTTCTCTGCTATTCCCACCCAACTGAAATTATCACGCACCAGTAGTTTACCCTTCTCGCCAAACTGTAGCCTCATTTTGTCATCACCCAGCATACACAAGATTGCGTTGCTTAACTGGTCTTTATCGTAAGGAACCCCAAGCCCTACCTGATTATCGATTACATCGGCTATGCCACAGCGATTAGTTACTATTACTGGTGTACCACAGGCAAGTGCTTCCAGAATCGTTATGCCCAATATCTCATAAGATGAGGGCAGTACATATACATCAGCATCAACATAGGCTTCCAATTTATCTCTTCCACAAAGCGGGCCGGTGAAAAGGACTTTCTCTCCAATTTTCAGTTCTTCTATCAACTTCCTCAGCATTGGCAGATACCCATCATCAGGGCCAACAATTACAAGCCTGACGTGGGCAACCTTCTCTGATAGCTCAGCAAATGCTCTCGCCAGAAGGTCAAGCCCTTTGATTTTGTGTATTCTGCCCAGATAGAGGATTATTTTTTCACTGTTACCTAAGCCATGCTTCCTTCTGAATTCTCCTCTCGCAGGTAAATTATCAAATTCAGACAGGTCAATTCCATTAGGGATAATCTCAATCTTGTCTTCACTTACACCCATGTTTTTATATTGTTCAGCTTCCATCTTGGTGACAGCTATTACCTTTGAGGCGTCCGCCAGAATCCTGTATCCCCAGAGCATATCGTAGATACGCTTCAGGTTGCCTTTGCCTGTCCTGGGTAATGAGCCATGAGCTTGCAATACATAGGGAATGTTATACTTGTAGGCATAGTGATGCGCCGCCACATTTTGCAGAGTGCGATATTCATGCAGGTGGAGAATATCAAATGTTGCTGTTCGTTTTGCCATCATGGGAATCATCGCCGGGGAGATGATGATATGATGTGTAGTTCCAAGCTGGCTACCCAGGCTTTTAAACTCATGAACCTTAATGCCTTCTTTCATGAAGAAGGGCTCACTCTGATATTTCAATCGTCGCTTCTTATTAAAGGCTTCTGTGGTATACACCGTCACCTCGTGACCGCATTTAACCAATGCTTTTGATAATCCGTGGACTGTCTCAACTGGCTTGCCTTCTTTACCACCTGCCCAATCAACGAAAAAATATGGAATTACCTGAAGAATCTTCAACCTGCCTCCTGCGGTTTCAGTCACCATGTTTTAGTGCCTTTATTCCTATATCAGCCCCGGTGAACCCTCCAATAACTTTCAAAAGACTGTCCGTTTTCAAAACAATTTTTCTTAGTATACGGATGCTCCTAATCGTTGCCGGAGCCTCGGCAGAATCGTGCTTTCTTCTCCGATGGATTAACCTGAATAAGAAGGAAAGAGAAGCCAGCGTTCCTCCCCCGCTTACTTTAACTGGCACTAGACCAGCATTCCTCAGTTTGCTCCGCAATTCAAAAATGGAGTAAGGTATTTCAAGTCCGTATTCCCATTCTCCCCGCCTCTCAAAGACTCCTTTCCATAGCCTGTAAGGCAGGTTCAGCGAATTTGGAACAATAACAATTACTTGTCCTCCAGGCTTACACACGCGTGCCATCTCATTGAAGATTAGTTGTCTTGCCTCACCTCTAAAATGCTCGTTTACCCCTCCGTTCCAGACAATATCGAATGTGTTATCGGGGAATGATAGCTTAAAGGCGTCAGCTAAGACTAGGTTTACCCGCAGTCCATTTCTTTCCGCGTTTTTCATGGCAAGTGCCAAGGCGGTCCGTGAATAATCGACTAGAACAGCCGAATTGGGGAGGCAACATTGGGATCGTTTCAGCAATGATAGAGTGCGAATTCCAGTGCCACAACCAACCTCAAGGATATTTAGCCCATTGTCTGGCAGCGGTTCGATAAGTCGTCTCAATAAATGATAGCAGGAATCTACAGAGATAACCTCATTAACATCTAACACTGCTCTCTTAAGCCATAATCTATCCCATGTCTCTCGCAAGTTCAACTCCCGTGGATGGATTACCATTTCCCCAGTTTGACTGCCGCCAAAGCAGAAGCATTAGAATAGCTTCTTAAGCTAAACAGATTTTGCCAGTTCCTCGTAAGCATTTATCAATCTACCTTTCATTATCTCCCAGCTGTAGCGAGTCTCATATGCCTTGCGACCGTTGTTCCCAAGAATATGTCGGTAGTAAGCATCGTCCTTAAGTCTCATCACTGCCTTTATGATTGAGCCCACATTACCATAAGGTACAGTAAGTCCACAATTTTCTCTTCGTACAATTCTACTTGCTGCCGTTTCAATATTAACAATAATAGGCTTCCCACACATCATAGCTTCGAACAGCTTGTTAGGACTGGCGTATTTGTTATTAGGCACCTTGGGGTCGTACAAAGCGAAGAGGATGTCAGAGTGTAATTCCATTTGAATTACAGACTCGTATGATATCGTCCCGATATATTCCACCTTGCCAGATTTAGCTATCATAGAGAGAATACCTTCGTTATCGCAGGCACCGGCTATTGTGAGCTTGACATCGTCTATATCTCGAATAGCTTCCATCATGTACTTTAATCCTCTTGTCTCAGAAATAACCCCGGCGTAGAACAAAGTAGTTGTATTCTGAGGCATTGACTTCATAGGAACCTGGTAATCTTCTGCACCTAGATAGTCAGGAGGTGAGTTGTAAACATACATTAGCTTCTTTATCCTAGCACCCTTTACCTGCTCGTATCTGCACTCGTCAACTAGGAACAAGGTATCCACAAATCTTATGAGATGTTTTTCTAATGCTGAGATTAGTTTCCTAACTCCGTTTGGAATTAGGGGAGAAATAGCGGGTAAATTATCCGCATAAAAATCATAGATTGTATAGTATAGCTTAGCTCCTTTGATAAGCTTAGTCACTATCGTTGGTACCAGGGAATCCAGATTGCAAGCGTGGACCACGTCTAACCTGCTTTTCAGTAGAAAAAACAAAACATATGCCCACCATACTGGAAGGTAAAACAATACAGTGAGCTTATCATAAGGTGCCTTGAAACGGAATCGGTAAGTCTCGTATTCTGTATCATATTTAAGGTTACTTGTCCCTTCTCTATTCCAAACAAGCAGTTTCACATGATGCCCACTTCCAGCTAAAGCCTCGGCAACCTTGCTTACAGCGGGATCTCTTGAATTTGAATAGATCAAAGCTACTTTCATAGGAGTACGTCCCCTCTTACCTATCCCCAATAACGGTACCACCTTCTAAGGCAGGTGTCGTATATTCATCAAGTCGCCGCTCATGAAGTTATCCAGGCAGATTACGGTATGGCCCTCTTTGGTGTACTTCTCACACAGGTGGCTGCCGATGAATCCGGCTCCTCCGGTTATCAGTATCTTCATTAGTTACACTCCTCAACTATTTCTTTATAGAGATTCTCGTATTGCTCTACCTCTTTGGCAAAAGAACGGTTAGTTTCCAGATATTTTTTTGCTTTATGTGTTTTCTCTTCGGCTTCGGTTGGATTATCAAGAACGTACTGAATTTTATCCTTTAAATCATTTCTGTTTCCGTACTCTACCAGGTATCCAGCGTCTATTTTTTTAACATCTTCCCCGGCTCCAGAATTATTGCTTACTATTATAGGGGTGCCGCATAACACTGCCTCAAAAGGTGCCCAGGCTCCCTGTTCATATATGGATGTCTGAACAAACACGTCGGCATCCACTAGTGCCGATAGCTTATCCTGACCGCCCAGAAACCCGGTGAACAAGACCTTACCTGATAGATTGAGTTCCGCTATTTCGCTTTCTAAAGTGGACTGATAACCATCGTCATTCCCTACTATCACCAGAATGGCATTATCCCTCGATTTACTTAACTCGTTAAAAGATTCGAGCAGGAAGCTAAGTCCCTTTATCCGGTTTATCCTGCCCAGGAACATCACTATTTTCTTTTCCGTGATGCCATATTTCTTTCTGAACAGACCTGGCGGTGGCAGTTTGGAGAACCACTCCGTATCGAAGGGGGGAGGTATTAAGGTTATTTTGCCCTCGCTTGCTCCAAATCGAATATACTCCTTAACCCCGACATCAGTCTCGGCAATGAGCATGTGGGCATCCCTTAATATCCTGTTGCCAAAAGCAATATCAAACTGCTGTTTGAGCGTGGGCTTAAATGCTCCCCCACCGGTAACAGTGCGGGGGAGAGAACCATGGGTATCCAGCGCATAGGGAATGCCATACTTCTTAGCATAGTGGTGTATCACTATATTCTGGAAGCTTCTGGCTGAATGCAGGTGGATGACATCGAAGTCTCTAAGATGTCTTTTTGTTTCCATCACCATACCCGGTATCAGGTAGAATCCGGCCAGGCTTGAGATGCAGTGAAAAGGGCGCACGTTAACTTCCGGAAGGGAGTTAATATATTCCCGGTCTAATTTAAAGTCGCTGGTATATATCGTAACCTCATGCCTCCTTTTAGCCAGAGCCCGTGAGAGCTTGTACACGACATCCACTGTACCGCCGCCATGCGGGGAAAAGAAGTCAAATACGTGCAATATTCTCATGCTTTAAGATATCCCAGGATAATTTTAACCACCTTGGCTGAAACATTTAGAGCTAAATATTCCGCCGGAGGTCCCCACTCATTCTTTTCGTTTAGCACAACTTCGAGTGCTCTTAATACCATGTCCGGTGCAACGCCGGCGAGCATATTGCTGCCGCTCTCCAGGGTTTCCGGCCTCTCGGTGACATCCCTGACGGTAATGTTGGGAATTTTGAAGATGCAGCATTCCTCCTGGACCGTGCCGCTATCAGTGATAACACAGTACGCATTTTTCTCCAGTGTAATGAAATCGAAGAAGCCGAACGGTTCGATAAGCCGGATATTCTGGTTATCAACTTTCAGGCTTAACTTAGACATCCTGCTTTTTGTCCTCGGATGCAGGCTGCAGATAATCGGCATTTGGTATTTCTTTTCTATGTTATCAAGGCTTTCAAGTAGGTACTTGAGCCTGTTTTCGTCGTCGACGTTCTCAGCCCTGTGCATTGTGATTAAGAAGTATTTGTCTTTCTCTATTCCCAATTTATCCAGTATCCGGCTGCTTTCTATTTCTTTACTATAGTATTCGATGACTTCATATATCGGATTACCGATAACGAAGATCCTATCAATGGGAAAACCTTCTTTAAAAAGATTTTCCTTGCTCCGGTGAGTATAGGGAAGAAGCACGGTGCTTGAGTGGTCAATAACTTTGCGGTTGACCTCTTCGGGAACACGATAATCAAAACAGCGGTTACCTGCCTCCATGTGAAAGACCGGGATATTCATTCTTTTGACTATGATACTCACTAACCCGCTGTTTGTATCCCCAAGAATCAAGATAGCATCCGGTTTTTCATTACGGAGTATCGGCTCCATCTTGCTGAATATCAAACCGATCTGCTCCCCAAAACTATGTGATTCAACTCCTAGGTTATGGTTGGGTTCTCTTAGACCCAGGTCACGAAAGAATATTGTGCTCAAACTGTCCGTAAAATTCTGTCCGGTATGTACCAGAATATGGTCGCAGTATTTGTCCAGCTTTTTGATAATCAGGCTTAATCTGATGATTTCCGGCCTGGTGCCTAGGATGGTCATAACCTTCATATTTTCTACCTCACAAGTTAAGATAGCCGTCTGCCTGTAAAAACTCTTTCAGTTTACCCTTGGTCATAGTGTTGTCAGAAGAGGAGAGCTCTTTAGCCAGTACCGGTCTTGTTATCTTTACCTTACGAATCTTGGGTAGTACCGGACAGATTACGTAGTAGTTCCCACGTCTGATCGTCCTTGGTATTTCCTCTTCGGAGACCAGGATCTCGTGTATCTTCTCTCCCGGGCGTATCCCTATCACCTTAATATCAATCTTCCTGTCGCCGATCATAACTTCGGCCAGGTCCAGCGTTTTGGCTGAGGATAATATCGGTATGTAGATATCGCCGGCTTCTGCTGAACGGATCGTCTCAACAATGAGATTGATAGCATTGTCCATGGTAATCATAAATCTGGTCATTTCTTTGCTGGTGATGGTGACCGGACCACCAGATCTTATCTGCTCTTGGAATAGTGGAATGACTGAACCCCTGGAGGCGATAACGTTTCCGTATCTTACGCAGATAAACCTGGTCTTCGGGCAGATGAGGTTGGCTTCAACAACCAGCCGCTCTTGTATCGCTTTGCACATTCCGTAGGTATTTACTGGTTTACATGCCTTATCTGTGGAAACAGCCAGCATGGTTTCAACGTTGTTTTCCGTTTCCAGAATAGCCCTGATGATATTCTGGGCACCCAGAATATTCGTTTTTACCGACTCGAATGGGAAGTACTCTCCTATTGGCACCTGTTTTAATGCCGCAGCGTTTATTATCACGTCAGCTTTTTTTACGACTCTGACCACTGACTCGTAGTCTCTGACATCACCAATGCAAAAACCAAGAACATCGTCTCCGTAGTAGAATATGTCATCGGTGGCTGATCTCATCTTCTTCCATTCGATCTCCATAGCATATTGCTTGTCCTCATCTCTTGAAAAGACGATAACCTGCTTGGGAGTGCCGAACTTGCCTGTCATAATACTACGGACCAGACTCTTGCCTAAGGAGCCGGTGCCTCCGGTAATCAATATTCTCTTATCTTGAAAAATCATCTTCCCTCCATCTCAGGTATTGCCCGGCATCCTGAGCTAGTTCATTAACCATTTCATTCCAGGGGAGCGGAGTGAAACTAGTTGCATTACGATACCTGGCCGAATCCAGGCTCCTGTTGCAGCGGAAATCCGGGTATTGCTCGATTTCGATACTTAGTCCCATAGCCTTTTTTATCAAGCTGAGAAGCTCGAACTTGCTGATCGGTTCCGAGGATATATGATAAACGCCGCTTAGTTTCTGGTGTTTGGTAATTATATCAGAGATAATCCTGGCAAGGTGAAGTGATGTAAAACCACTGAATATGGCATTGGTATAACCTCTAATGCTACTTCCTTCATTAGCTAGAAACCACTCCAATAGTCCATTTCCGCTTGATAATTCCCTACCGATAAACGACGTACGTATCGTCAATGCTTCCGGTTCATTCACTTCCCCGAGATATTTCGTTTTTCCGTAGATATCCTTGGCATCTGAATGATCCTCCTCCCGGTAGTTGCCTCTCTCACCGGAGAAAACACAGTCAGTACTGACATGAATGAGGCGTGTTCCCCTGGCTCTACAAATCTGGTACAACTGGTGTGGAAAGAGAGAATTCAGCCAGATGCTGAGTAACATGCCTCTCTCCTTTTCCAGCGATTTCACTATGCCTACGCAGTTTATGACGACGTCCGGAATAACCTCTTTGATTGCTCTTTCCACATGAGATATTTCTCGTACGTCAACATGAGGTATTATCCGGGTCGGCTCAAAGAAATTATACTTGGCGATATCAGAATAAGGTCCTCTGATTGTGCCGGTCACTTCACATATCCTGGTAAGAACCTGGTATAATTTGTGCCCTAACATGCCGCCAGCACCTAAGATTAGTATCTTCAATGCTCCTCCCTGAGCTATATCCGTTTCGTGTTTACTCTGCCGGGCTTCTTTCTAATAACCTCCAGCAGCTCTGTTTCCAGCTGATGGGCTATCTTCTGCTGTTCGTGAGCTTGCTTTACATAATGGACTCCGGCCTGTCCCATCTGCTGCCTGCGCTCGGGCGACCTCAGCAGGCCGATCACCTCTCTCGCTATATCTTCGCTGCTATCGGCATAAACAACCCCGTGAGATTCGCCGGGAAGCAGCGTCGTTATTCCTGGCAGGGGCGTAGCCACTGTCGGCCTGCCGCAGGCTATATACTGGACAATCTTGCCCGGGAAGATATCCCTGGTGGCATCCGTGTTCAGAAAAGTGTTGATGCATACGTCGGCCAGGTTGATAAACTGAGGCATGGTCGGGTAGGGCTGAAAACCGGTGATGATAACCCGTCCCTTAAGCCCGAGTTCGGCGGTTATTTTTTCGAGGTAGGGTCGTTGTGGGCCGTCGCCGACAATGATTAGCTTGGCGTCCGGTGCATTTTCGATAACCCGGGGAAAGCTGCGGATAAAGCCATCGAGCCCGCTGAAGCGAAACAGGGTCCCGATGAACAGGATTATCTGGGCTTTCTCACTGAACCCCCACTTGCGACGTATCTCGGAGCAGTCGACAGAGGGGTGGAAAATGCCGGTATCTATTGGCATGAGAACCAGCTTAACCCTTGACTCGACAGCTCCCATGCCCAGAACGTACTGTAAATACCGGGGGGTGTTGGGGAGGACCAGATCGGCTTGTGAATAGACCTTCCTCTCCAGGGTCCTGGTCAGCGGCCGCAGTGCGGCGTTGGGTACCAAACGGTGAAGGATATCTATCGAACGGAAGACGACAGGAATACCGAATTTCCTGGCCAGGTGTATCGTCTGTAGCCCGTTGGTAGGTACGGAATAGAGTACAATAACATTTATACTCTTTTCCTTTATTGTCCGCTGGATTTCTCCGTAGTGGGTAATGCCGGCCGACAGACGGCTCAGACCGGGGATCCGGATGAAACCGGGACGTCTCAGGGTAACGGATGATCCTGAAATTGCCCGGGAGATCCCATCAATCTCCTTTGTCTTGAAGCTGTCCGGGCCCAAATGTCCGTTTCTTTGCCACATGCTCTCATAATCGATGGCATAGACGCGGTGGTTGAGAAGCGATAGGGCCTCGGAGAGGTTGTGGAACTCAAGCACCACCTTCTTAAGCCAGTCGACCTCGTGTACAAACAGAATATTCATAATCCAGCTCTCGGATTTCCCCTGCGATATGCGACGGAACCCCTTTTATTTACAGAGCAGCTACCCACGTGTATCAATATTCCCTTTTCTTGCTCTTAAGCCTCAGTCTGATCACGGCAAGGGCCACCTCTACGCCGTGCGCGATCGGGTTTCGGCTGTGGCTGGCGGAATCATAGACGCATGAGATGGGTACTTCAGCGATTACCAGTCCTTCCCGGCGCGCCTGCACCAGTAGTTCGATGCTGAAAGCGAATCCTCTTTCGGAAATATTGAGGCAGCTTAGAGCTTTTCTGCCGTAGCAGCGGAAGCAGCTCTGGGCATCGCTCACTTTTACTTTTGAGCCAAGATTAAACAGGGATGTTATGATATTGATGCCAAATCTCCGGTAGCGGGGAATATTGTAGTTATCATTAAGGAACCTCGAGCCGATAACAAGGTCGGCTTTCCCTTCAATAACAGGTGCTGCCACCACGGGAATTTCCTCCGCATTATGCTGCCCGTCGCTATCGAGCGTAACCAGTAGGTCGGCATCTCTGTCCTTAGCCGCCATAAAGCAGGTCCGGGTTGCCTGCCCAGCACCCCGGTTGAACTCGCTTCTTATCACAATCGCCCCGGCGGCTTCGGCAGCCCTGACGGTATCGTCCGCCGAGCCGTCGTCGGCAACGACAACATCGTCGGCATGCTTTGAGGCTTTACGAATTACCTCACCTATTTTGTTCTCCTGGTTGTAGGCCGGTATTCCGGCTATAATCTTCTGGTGAACTTGCTGGGCAGCTCCCATGCCATACCCCCGGTCTTGATAATACCTGACACTACTTATCCTGATTATAGTTGCCTTTACCTGCCGATTCAATAGTCCTAAACAAACGTTTAGGTAGTGGAATTAGGTAAAGTAAATTGGGATGGATTCCGATGTGCTGGTGCGTATCCGCTCAAGGATGGGGGGGCAATCGAAATACGGGCTGAGTCAGTCAAGCCTTAATTCCCTGTCGCAACAATACAGTATTACCGTGTTTGCGGTACGATTTTAGTGTTCAGTTTATCGCTGATTATTCTGCCGTCCCGGACTTCGACGATGCGGTCGGTGTGTGAAGCTACTGTTCTATCATGAGTGACTACGATAAAGGTGGTATTGAACTCCTTCTTTATTTCGCCAAATAGCCGGCAGACGTTCTGTGTGGTTACCGAATCCAGATTACCGGTAGGCTCATCGGCAAGTATGATGCTGGGGTTGTTCATCAGTGCCCGGGCAATCGCCGTTCGTTGCTGTTCTCCTCCCGAAATCTGTGTCGGCAGTCTCTTCTCAAGCTTTGCTATACCCACTATATCCAGGAGATTCCTGGCTCTATTCAGTACCTGCCCGGATTGACTTCTGTTGTGTATTAGATGCGGTATCAATACGTTTTCCAGAACGGTGAACTCCGGCAGCAGATAGTGAAACTGGAACACGAATCCGATGGTCCTGTTCCGAATTTCGGCCATCTGTTTTCTGTTCATGCTGGATACGATGTTGCTGGCAATGGTTACCTCGCCGCTGGTTGGCGTATCCAGAATGCCCATAATATTCATCAGTGTACTTTTGCCGCTGCCGGACTCGCCGACTATCGCCGAGCAAGTCTTTGCTTCGAAACTCAGGTTGATGTCGAATAATACCTGATTCTGGTAGGCCCCGGAATATATTTTGTTAACTCCTGATAGTTCCAGGGTAATCATTTTAACCCTCTCTGATCACATCGACCGGGTTCAGTTTCAGGGATCTCCTTGCCGGAATTAAACCGGCCAAAGTTGATGATGATATCGCTATCACCCACGAGCGAATGATAAAATTGTAGTCAATATAGATTTCAATCAGAGCTGTACCTTCAGCGCTTGACGTAAAGGTATTAAAAGCATAGAGCAGACCGAGGCCAAGTGCAATGCCTACCGTGGCACCTATCAAGCCGATCAGTAACCCTTGAAAAACGAAGATAAGACTGGCGTCTCGATCCGTAATTCCCATGGCTTTCAGAATGCCCAATTGCCGGGATTTTTGCAGTACCGTAATCGAAAGGACGCTGGAAATAGCTACTACCACGGAGGCCAGTACAACCCCCTGAATAACGCTGCTGGATATTGTTTGGCCTTCCAGCCCGCTCAGGAGATCCTTGTTTTGGTCTTTCCAGTTCGTTACCTCGACGTCTTTGTTGTTGACTGCCTCCTCTATCCGGGCGGCGATTTTGTCGGCATCGAAAAGCCTGTCCTGATCGACGGTCATTATTATCCCCGTTATCCTGTCCCGGTAGCCAAAAAGGCGCTGCGCCGCAACCAGGTTGGTGATCACCCAGGATTTGTTGATACTCTCGATACCCAGGTCATAGAATCCGGCTATCTCGAAGAGGTTAACCCCGCCGTCGGGAGTAAGGATGGGAAGCTTATCTCCTATTTCAACTCCCAGTTCCTCTTCCAGACTTCTCCCGATCAGTACCTGTTTCAGGGATTTTAATTGTTCACCCTGGTATATCGAATCAGATATGCCGTAGATCCGGTCTGCGCTTTGAAAATCAAACCCTTGCACCAGTATCGGTAATATACTGTTGTCATTAGGTACCGAGGCGTTGCCGGCAGCCACAACGGATATTTTATCCAGGCCGTCGACATTGCGAACCTGATTGACGATAATCTCCCAGTTCTTAATGGTATTGGTGTCTCCGGTCGGACGTATTGTTATCTGTGGTTGATTTCCTATCGTGCTGTTGACCAGGCTAATCTGTAAGCCGATTATCAGCAAACCGACAAATATCTGCACCGAGACGGCGATAGCTATTCCGAATACAATCAGGGCTGTCTGTCCCTTGCCTGATTTCAGAAACCTGGTGGCGATTTTCAGGGGAAGCAATTAATAACTCCTCTTCATATGGTTCGCTATCAATAATCGTCTTATTCCTGCATTATCCAATAAATAGAGCTATCTGGCAATCATTGTGATATAAGTTTGGTGTTTTTCGATGTATACTTTTTCGAAAATGCGGTAAGGTATGAGTAGCGCTGTTTTGTATGCAGCGCAAATTAAGATATGGTGAATTGAGAAAGTGGTAGCAGGGTGCATTTTCCCCTGGACTATCGAATGATCAGTAACCCCGCTAAAGCCAGAGCAGCGATGGGCGGCAGGGCGGGTATAGCCTTGCCTTTGAGGAAAACGGCCTGTATCAGGTAAGCCAGCGCAAGTCCCGAGAGAGCGAAGGCTGTCGTGATGGTAGCTGTAGCCAGATCATGAGCGAAATAAACCGAAGCTGTGAGCAGGCAGGGGAAGGCTATGTCGCCTCCACCGAGCAAGGAATATTCTCGTTCGTCAGGTTCCTGGTCGACTACATTGGTGATAGCTCCTTGTCTCAAGTCGGCTCCCCAGTGCGAAGGACTCTTCGGAATGATGAAAGCCGGTAATACTCCCACCTTAGACAGCTTTCCGGTTAACCAGAGCATTAAACCGCGGCGTACCGCAATGAAGTCGTAGATCGCCAGTGCTCCCATTATAGCCATAACTGTCCAGGGTGTGATGAAGTGGCCGAAAACGGCTCCCACACTGGCCAGCGCTAGTATCAGAGCTACATTGTGAAACCAAACTCGTGGTATCAGGAACCAGATGATGGCTACGGCAGAGGCTATTCCGAGTGCGCCCGCAAGCGGCATCCAGAAGACACAGGCGATAAATGAGCCCCAGGCGAATAGGAAGGCGAAAAGTATCCTCAGGGCTAATATCAGGGTTGACAGCGGAACCCTTAGCAATATTATCACGATCACTGCCGTTGCCACGAGGAAGTAGATTATTACCGGACCCAGCGATGAATAGGCAGGTACTTGAGTCACCTCACCCGAAGGTGTTGTTGCCGGTCCGGGCCACACAGATATCGTCTGGTCGGGTTGGGTAGGCATGTATATGTTGTTGGCTTCTAAGAACGAGGTTTCCTGAGATGCAATCGAGATGGTGAGTATCTGAGCCACGATAAAGATCAGGACGGCGACGAATACAGGGTGTTGTTTGGTCAGTCTTATTATTTTCATTTTAGTAGTTTATCCTGAGTCTGAAAAAGCCGTGGTTGTCGACAGAATTACGCCCCCCGTTTTTTGAGATGCCGCGGCATGAACTATAGCTGTTCTATGCATTAGAAGTTATTACGGTTGATTGGAATTTTCTTTCAGGGATCAGAAGCTTCCGGTCGTTGTTACAAAGGTTGTGACTATTATCAATATATTATTCCTTTGTAACAACCTAATAGTATAACGATTGAATTCATCACCGGTTAGCTTTTAATGATCTGCATCCAATAATTGACCAATTTCCCAATTGGAGATAAGCAGCATCGCCTGATTAGGCGCTGCAATACAAGATGCGGTGTTTGCAATAAAACCTGTGCTGCTTTTACCAACCGGTGTCGATATCACCAGACTTGATGCTCTCGATAATGGCATCTATTTCTGTCTTCAACTCGACAGGAATCTGATCCTCATAGTCATGATAGGGAGCCAGGCCGACGCCGTCGTTTTTTAGCCTTCCGAAGTAGATGCCGCCGCCGGGAAACGCACCATTGACGGTGGATTCGACTACCGAGTAAACGGCATTATCGAGACGCTTCATACACGAAGTGATTAAAATATCCTTCTCGTTGGGTAGTGTGAAATACTGGTCGACGTCCGCACCGATGCCCCATTTGCTGCGCTCCTTGGCTGCGGCCAGACAACCGTTGCCGGTCTTACCGCCCACAGCGAAGAGGACATCTACCCCTTCGTCGATGAGCGAGTTCCCCTGGATTCTGCCCTGGTCGAAGGCATCAAAGTCACCGATGTAGGTACCTTTGACCTCGACATTCTTACTCTTCTGTGAGTTGTAGTAGGCTACACCCGCCTCATAGGCCACAATGAACTGCTCTACCGGTGGAATCTTAATACCGCCTACGTAGCCAACCTGTGGGTCATCCGGGTCTTGAAGCGCAGCCCATCCGGCTGCTAGGTAGCCGGCGGGAAAGGCTGCTTCGTCTATGTTAAAGGTGATACCGGCAACATTGATGATCGGGGGATCATAGGCGTAGTCGATGATGACAAAATTAACGTCTGGGTACTGCTGTGCCATCTTCCGGGTGGCGTCGATTAGCAAAAAGCCCACGGTGACGATCATGTTATAGTCTTGATTGACGAACTCGACGATATCCCGCTCATAGTCGGCCTCATCTTGGCCTTCGATGAAACCGGTACAGACCGCCAGATTCATGTCAGCCTTTTGCAGACCTGCCCAGGTGTTGGCGTTGAATCCGGCGTCGTCTAGACCGGCTGCGTCCGAAAGCATGCCGACTTTCAGATCGCCTGCCTTACATCCTTCCGGAAGGGCGGACTCACAGGCAATTGTAGAAAATAGACTAATGCCTAGCAGCACTATTACGGCTATTTTCGATAGTCTCAATAATTACCCCGCTTCGCATTTATTGTGTCATATCATATGAAGTATCAAAATCCTGATGCCAATGGCTATCAGGATTGCTCCGCCAATAATCTCTGCTCTATTGGCGGCCAGCTTGCCCAGTCTTCCGCCTAGAAGCAGGCCCAAGATGGTGACCGCGAATGATACTATTCCGATAATCATACTGCCTGACGAAATGCTGATATCTGCAAAGCTAAAACTGAATCCAACGGCTAGAGCATCAAGACTGGTAGCTAATGATAGAATTAGCAGCGTGAAGCCTTTAGTATTATCGGTTCCGGGTACGCTATTGTTCCTACTATGGGCTGATTCCCATATCATTCTGCAACCTACGAAAAGCAGTAAACCAAAAGCTACCCAGTGGTCATAATCAGAAATGACTGCCAATATTCTCTGTCCTGCCAGCCACCCCAGGAATAACATCAATGCCTGAAAAGAACCAAATGATAAAGACATCCGGAGCATTTGTTGGATCGAGATCTGCTTTAGGGAAATGCCGGTAATCACCGACACTGCGAAACAGTCGGCTGATAATGCTAGGGCTATGGGTAGAATAGTCAGTAAGTCAAGCATGTCTGGGAATTATGGCATGTTTGGAGACATTTCGTAAAACCTGGCCTGAATGGAAAGCACAGCAAGCCAAGCGCTGTAATACAAGTTATGAACGCTCACAAGTGGTACTAAAACAGGGATCTAAACCAGTTGATAAAGGATTCCCAAAGATTCTTAAACTGATCAACCCAGCTACCCCCTGGATTAGGCTCTGAAGAATCATCATCTCCGAGGTCCTCATAGAAACTCTGCCAACCGGCTTTTTCTTCATCAACGTCAAAAATCGATACCTCGCTAATCCCGTCGTCTGTGGCGGTTGCCTGCTGGCCTGCCTCTAACGTTACCGTTTCATCATAATCATAAGCGGTGAGTTCGACTGTTCCTTCAATAACCTTAACTGTATCCGACTCTTCGGTAACCTCAACGACAAAATTGGTGCCTTTGATACCGACAATCGCCCTGTTCAGAGAGATTTCATACTTCTTAGCGCCGGCCTCTCCTCTAGGAAAATAGAAGTTGGCGGCCCCCTCGATAACTCTACCCGCAGCTTCTAGGAAAGTCAGAGAGTCTCTTGTGGGAGGCAGTGTTTCAAACCAGCTTCTTTCTTTCTGCCTGTACAGGGCGCCGGTGTTTGTCCTCATGACCGTTTCGGATCCGGAAGGGGTCCTTACCGTCCAATGCTCCCCAATAAACAGACTATTATTGGCCTTTGTAGAATACTCACCGGGCATTATCTTGACCCAATTTCTCTGTGATGGTGGGAGAGAAGGCGAGTCCGCTGAAATGTATATCGGGTTACCCTCGACCTTGGTAATATACATTACGCCGCTCTTGGTAAAATCAACAGCCGGAAGATCATCAACAAGTGGGCCTGGCGGCGGGTCCTCTGCTGTTTGCGGCGATGTCGAGGAGGGCACGCTTGTGCCTGAACCCGCACCAAAAGTCCCGCTGACAACTAGCCCTCTATCACCGGCATTGTAATGACCTGTCATACTGATTGAGAAGCTGCCACCAGTAGCGCCCGAGGGGATCGGCACGGAAATGGTAAAGGATTCTTCATTGAAACCGGGGAAGCCACTCGGGATGTTTGTCGTGAATTGATCGGTATTGCCGCTGCACGATACGGTTGCGCTTACGTCTGCATCATAGCCGTTTCCCATTTTAGCAGAACCGGAAATAGTCAGTTGCCCTGTTCCCAACGTGCCTCCTAAATTACGGGTAGTTGTGAAACCCCATTCATCGTTGGTATCGGTAACGGTAGCTCCTGAAATGTCATAGTTAATCTGCATTCCATTGAACGGTTCGTCAGGGAATGTACCGCCTTCCGCCATAACTTTAGATGAGGGCAGAATTACAGTCGGTAGCATTGTCGCCAGGCAAAGTATTACTACTGCCATGGTATGTACGCGTTTACGCAACAAATCTTTCTCCGTCATCATCGGAACTCCTTGTTTGATTAAGGAAAGACCGTCAGGTTCGAATGCCTCTGATAGTGGTCCCTCTCGTTATCATAGCAAGTCAGGCGCCATAACACAAGATTGTCCGGTTATCAAGGCTTTGGGAAATGTGGCCTGGTGTGGTTTTGTAGTGCGGTACTTAGTTAACCGGGATATCAATCCCGGCCTTATCCAAGACGTTCTCTTCGACAAGGATATGGCCGCTCGTTCTCATGCAGATTGCCAGAATCTGTCCAATCGAGTACTTAACGGATGATGTTCCCCCTCGCCACCCCATAATGCACTCGGCATTAAAAATCCCTTTGTTGACGCCGTCGATTACCAGTGCTACCTCGTCTCCCCCGGCCAGCATCGTCCGCACGCCATCATTCACAATCTGGTCGGAGCGATCTCCTCTCAGTACTTTGTTGACTGTGTCAGCAGAGGACTTGTCCACATATACCGGCAAATAGCGCTGTCCGTCCTTTTCTTTTAGCATTATTAGCCATTCGTCTCTGTACTTGGCAAGCCTTACGGAATCAATTCTCATTTCGACGTAGGCCATTTGCGAATTACCTCGCTGTTTTCTATTGCTTAGCAGCCAACCGGTTCACAGGGTATGTATTGTATCACATAATTTGTAATTTGCAATAACTTCCCAGAAATTAGGCTTAAAATATTGTTGCCGGCATCATTGACCGGGCAGGCTTGAGGTTGATTATTTGGGGAAGTGGAGGGATAAGAGCTTATTATTTAGTATAATATTATATGGTACTACTGAACATATCGGAGATACTAAACGGTGGAGAGTCCATGTACCGGCTGATTGATAGCCACGCTCACTTGGAAGAAATGGACAACCTGGAAAAGGTTATCGAAGAGTCTCGATCGTCCGGCATAATAGCTATCATTGCCGTTGGCTCCGATTACCAGTCCAATCAGCGGGTCTTACAGATAGCTAAACACTTTGAGGGGTTTGTTTATCCGGCTTTGGGTCTGCATCCTGCCCGTATCGAAAAGACGGAGCTTGACCGCACTCTGGAATTCATCGAGGCGGAGATAGACCGGGCCGTATGTATAGGTGAAATAGGGCTCGACTACCATAAAAAAATCAGAGCGTTTGCTGATAAAGATTTGCAGCAGAGTGTATTCAGAGAAATGCTCGGTATCGCCGGTAAATATGGCAAACCAGTATCCGTGCACTCGCGCTATGCTTGGAAAGACGCATTCACTTTAGTTAATGAGTCCGGAATTGAAGAGGCGGTGTTTCACTGGTATACCGGGCCCTCGAGTGTCCTGCGTGAAATAATAGGCCAGGGCTATTTTCTTTCGGCAACGCCGGCCGTTGAATATCACGAGGAACACCGTAGGATAGTAAAAGAGACCCCTACGGAGCAGTTGCTTCTGGAAACGGACTGTCCTGTGGTCTACGGCAGGGGTCGGGAATTCGCATTTGAATCCAGGCCTGCCGATATTTACCGAAGCCTGAGGGGCGTCGCGGTGACAAGAGGAATGGATGAAACCAAAATCGCTGAGGGAACTACCGCAAATGCCGAAAGGCTGTTCCGGTTACGTAATTATCCTAAGGAGAGCACGGAGTACATTTAGCTATTGCTGAGGTATAAGACGCCGATTAGGTTTGAGGGTGGTTTGAGGGTTTATAGGGGGATGGATTAGATTTAACCGGAGATCTTTAGAACTCCCGCCCCACAGTATTTCCCATACTTCAACCCAAGCAAAGCCTGATTTGCTTCTTCCAGTCCAAATTCAGTGATTTCCGGTTTTATCGGGATTTCGGCAGCCAGAGGAAGGAATTCCTCGACATCTCTCCTGGTGATATTTGCCACACTCTTTACTTCCTTTTCCTGCCAAAGGTGTTCGGTATAGTCTAACTCAGGAATGGGAGTTTCTTTTCGAATTGCATTGATAACCAGCCTGCCTCCCTTATTCAGATTCCTTAACGCCTCGCGCACCGGCATTCCTATCGGGGTGGTATCAATGGCACAGTCAAGTTTCATGGGTGATGCTTGTCCGGTTATTCCCACCCAGTCGGCCCCCTTCTCCCTGGCTAATTGACTCGGGGCATCATCCCTTTTCCGTGTAAAAACAAATACCCGGGAGTTCGGGAACTTATATTTAGCGATCTGAATAACCAGATGGGCAGAGGCCCCAAAGCCATACAGCCCGATGGTTTGACCGTCCTGGACTCCGGTCAGTTTTAAAGCCCGATAGCCGATGGCACCGGCACACAACAGGGGAGCGGCTTCAAGGTCAGTGAACCCGGTCGGAATCGGATAGGCAAAATCCTCCGGAACCGCAGTATATTCAGCGTAACCGCCGTCGGCATCACAACCTGTCCCCTGGAATTGGTCGCACAGGTTTTCGTCTCCCCGCTGGCAGAGAGAGCACTTCCCACAACTTGAATAGATCCAGGCAATACCGACCCGATCTCCTGCATTGAACCTGGTTGCCGCTGAACCCAGTTTTGCCACTCTACCTACGATTTCGTGGCCCGGGATTACCGGCAGCTTTGTTTGGCGCCTTCCTTCGATTTCATCAATTTCGGTATGGCATACCCCACAGGTCGTGACTTTTACTAAGACCTGATTGGGACCAACCTGAGGGTATGGCCAGTCCTGGAGCTCCAGTGGCATAGCGTCGATCTGTGAAACCTTCCGAAGAAGCATCGCCTTCATTGCCTGGCCCCCATTCTAACTACTACATTGATATTACCCGGTGGCATTCATCAATAGTAGACCCTGGTTTAATAACCGCTGATTTGCCTTATGAAAAGAGGGACTTGACCCAGTTGATAAAGGAATCCCAAAGGCTCTTAAATTTGTCGAACCAGCTGCCTCCTGCAGTGGCATCAAGGAAGTCGTCATCTTCAGTTGACCACCAGAAGTCGTCTTTTGTTGCAGGGCTAATTGCGGATACTGATTCGCCATCAACGGACACAGAATTATTCGCGGATAAGGTAGTGCCTGCCCCGGTTGATTCGGGGGTGTCCACGACAAGTTCACCTTCCAGGCAGTGAATTTCAACATTATCTCCGGCAGTAACGGCAAACTCAGTATTCAGCCCGGTGACCACTGCCTTCGGACTATATGTCCACCATTCTCCATCCTGCGACCGCTTTATGTTGACAGGCACCGTGAAGTGGCCATCCTCCTTACTGCGGAAGCTGGCACTCCCTTGCCAGAGACGTACCTCAACCAGTTGGGGAGAACAATAACCCAGGAATATCTCGCTGTCCGGATCAAGGAAGATAACTCCCCAGGGGACGTCGTTTATGGTCAGGTGTAAGATTGCCTTTGAATCCGGGCCGGTGCGTAAGCTTTGAAAGGAATCGAACTGCGTTGGGCTGGATGTCAGCTTAGTCTCATGGCTGCCGGACGCATCATAACTTACGAGGTATACATCACCCCAGTATTTAAAGACTTCAACGTGCGAACCTGCTAACTGTGGCCGCCAAATGTCGCTGGTGAGCCATGTTTTTACCTGTTCCCACGTATTCAAATATTCGGTGATGGCTACATAGGGGACAGTGGGAATGTCTGGAGAATGCTTTACATCGGCCTCAGTCACGCTGGCCACGCCATTCAGGTAAGCTGATGCCGAACTGACTACCCAGTCGTCGGGAAACCCGTATATGTTGCCGTACTGTATCTCGGTATTGAGATGGGCGCCGGTTGCCTCGCCGCTGTTGAGCTTTTTCATAAACGGACTCTCGGAATAGAGTTGCTCTGCCGGGGTCCTGTGCGTCTGGTACCAACCGGCACCGACATTTCCGATTATCTTCTTGGCCCAGGAAACGCCGTGATTCGGCGTTCCGACCATTATCAGTTTTCTGAGATCGTCTTCGTAGCCTGTGAGGCCATGGGAATAATAGCGGGAAATAAGTCCGCCCATGCTATGGCCGACCGCATCCACCTTGGCCAGCTTGAGGTTAGCGTTGGCGTAGTCTGCCTTCTGCTTTCTGATGTCGTTCTTTAATATCACTGATAGTCCTTCGACAGACTGATCGGTAGCGCCGTAATTACCCAGGTAGGTGTCGAACTTCTCCCCCTGCAGGTAGCTGGACATCTTACCCCATGTAGCCGTAGCTCCGAGAAATCCGTGCACCAGCATTACCGGAGGGCGGCAGACCATGATTTCGGTCTCTATCTTCCCCTCCTGATCGCTGGCATCGGTATAGGTTAAGGTTAAGGGAATCACTGCCATCCATACTCTGGAGCCTGATTGATGGACATTCAGCTCGCGGGTAAGCTGGCCCTTGGTGAGATAATCCGGTGGATAATAGGTAATCTCGGCCATTCCGGCGGAATCCAGGGTTATGTTACCGGTTGTACCTATGGCGCTCCCTTCCAGTCTGCCGAGATCCGGCTGGCTGATTTTCACGTTACTAAATCCTGGCAGTGAAATAGACATACCCAGAGAGCTGACTCCGTCTGCGGTAACGCCGATGAATGGCTCCCCCGTCGCGGCATTTATTTCCACCAGAAGACCAATATCCCCCACGATAAAGGTGGTGCTGTTGCTGACACTAGGATATCCGGAATAGGATGCCGTCGCCGAAACAGTATAAACAGCCTGGGTAGCGTCCGCGGGTATGGCGAATTCACAGCGGTAATTACCGGATGAGTCGGTGGTCGCTGAATACTGGCTGCCGCTGACATCAACGGCTACAGCAGCACCGGCCAGCTTGCCCTGCGCATCTGACACACTACCCTGAATAACCACTGTCTCTCCCGCGGAATAGGACCTCTTATCCGTGGCAACACTTAAGCTCATCCCTTCAGCAAGGGGACATCCGCTGGCATCCACGGTAACGCCAGCTGGTGTTCCCGGGCACTGATCTATGTCATCAGGAACTCCATCCCCATCCGAGTCTTGAGCAGGGATTACCCCTCCTTCCCCAACGATAAGGCCATACTTCACCGCATTGGAATATAAGGCTTCGGCTATCTCCTCATAGGAAATACCTGTAGCGACACTGAACCCTGCCCTAAAGTAGAAACGACCTGATTGCCACTCTATGCTGGACCCCCCCAAAGAGCTGATACTGGTAATAATAGCTGGATTGTTATGAAATGTCGTTGTCTCAAAGCCAGCCATGGATGCGGATAGCGCAATGCTTTCAGCTATCGCAGTCTCTGCCGCTGTTTCTGTGGAGTACGCCATGATTCTCAGTGGCCCTTCCTCCCACACCGTGTTACCTTGACGAATTGGAACATATAGCCAGTAGTGGGCAACGCCTGCCTTTGTTACGTATTCACCGCCTTTGCTTTCTAACACCGCCCTCGGGCCCACTATCTCAGGACAATGGTAAGGGGCTTCGGCACTCTCATGAGCAGGCGTACCATAGAAACAGTAGCTCTGGTCCCAGCCGAACTCGGCACCAGCTTCGGTCAACACCTTTATGATGGTTGCTTCCTGTGAGTCGCTTGGAGCTGCCTCTACTGCCAGTGCTGTCTTTGCTGGTAAAATGGCGCTCAGTCCCATCATTGCAAAGAGCATTGTCATGGTAATGAGGGCTATCAGAATTTTCCCGGTAATCCCCACTCTTGTCTTCAATACAACCTCCTTTGTGTCTTGCTGCCATCCCGAATTCAGATGCTAGAGGCTGACAGCTGGATTCCTCTGTTATGGGGTAATAGTACATGAATATTTAAGAATTCACAAGCATCTTACCAAGCGCCATAGTAGGCGATTACTGTATTTTCAATACAAGGCGTGGTAAGTTTTATAGTCTTTAGCAGTGCGGTTTTAGAAAAAAGCCTGTGATTTTAGATAGCGGATCGCTATTACTGAGGGATACCCGTAGATTTTCCTAGCCTAGGCTCGAACGGAAAAAGTGCTTTATCTTCCGGCTGATAAAGGGATATCCGAGCCATATGCTGGCATGGCCGCTGGGGAACCATGTAATAGGGGGTCTGCCGGCAGATTCCCAAAAGTCTATGGTGGCTTCTTTCGGGATAATTTCATCCCAGCGCGCGTTTATCATAAGGAGAGGGCGGCTACGGAGATAATGCGCGTAGGTCATGGCATCCACGAGAAAGCTGCGCTCCGGTGGGATAACCTGCTCCCAACCTTTTTCTATCACCTTGTCGAGGTATTGACGGTAGCGCTGTTGCTGGGTGTTGAACTCGGCTTCGCTGCGGTGGAAGCCCCATTTCCGCGGCAGTACCCGGCTTCTCATTCCTATCTTTTCCAGATTCCCACCGCTGATAATCAGCACGCCGCTGTTTATGCGGTGGTCTATCCCCATGGTAATAGCGGAGATAAAACCCCCGAAGCTCAGCCCGACGATGCCGGTCTTTCCCTTAGCTAACTCGTCCCTGGTTCCTATCCAGTCGAGCACATGGCGTATATCAATGACTGAGGTACGGTAGTTCTCAAACCAATCGTCATCAGAAAGAGGACGACCGACTGATAATGTGCGACTGGAATGCGTGACGAGGTACATGATGAAAGAGGCAATTCCCTGGCCCGCCAGTTCACGGGCAAGGAACTTCATTGGGGTAACGCTCCGGTCGCCCAGCCCGTGAACCAGGATGGCCAGGGGCAGATTGTCGCCATAGGGTCTCAAGTATTCACCGTGTAATGCGTTGTTACTTTCTTTAGGAATGTTACACGCATGAGGAAAGCTGACGAGATATCGCTCGTATCTACCGTTGTGCTTAATTAGCCGGAGATCAGGGTCGGTGTTTGGCTCGTAGTCAAAAAGGTTGGTCATATTGGACATCATCACCTTCTGGAGAGGCCGAATAAACCTTGGTATCCGTCGAGTCTTATTCTATTCCTTTATCTCTACCTATATCAACATACCGGTCTTATCACCACGGTTCATTCGCGATACGGATCGTCCTATCTCTATTTTAACTTTTGGAATTCAACATATAGTCTCTTGACACAGCTCGTGCGTAGGACTAAACTCAAATTTTAGATATGCGCATAGGAGATACGCCATGAGCAAAATATTCATTTCTGCAAAGTGTCCCGAGGACTGGAAGCGGCTGCTCGCCGAGCCGGAGAAACACTGGCAGACAGGCTATTCCGCCAGAACACTCGCGTATTGTTGGCAGGAAGCGGACGGTTTCCCGAGTTCAGTTAAAAACACGTTTAAGAACTCCGGTATAGAATTATTTCATGATGTAAAGCTAATTGTTGCCTTTCCCGAATACCGGTCTGCCTTAAAGCCATACCTGTCGCAGCCATCTCAAAGTGAGATCTTTGCCCTAGCCAGGGCCGGGAACGGACAATTGATCTCAGTCACGGTGGAAGGCAAGGTGGATGAACCCCTTGATAGGGCTGTTGCTGATTGGCAGTTGACCGATATGGGCAATAAGCAGACCAGACTGAGGTTCTTATCTGATGAGTTAGAACGCACTAAGGCTGATATAGAACACATCAGGTACCAGCTTTTACGCAGGATTGCATCGGCACTGTTAGAAGCAAAAAGATTTAACGCTTCCAACGCCTTGATGCTGGTCCATTCCTTCAGCAGATTTGAAGGGAGCGAAAATAAAATCTTCCAGGATTACTGTGCTTTTGTTAGTTCCTTCGGGAAGCAGGGGGGAATGAATTCCGTGGTTTTTGTGAAGAACGTGAATGGTATAGATCTATACCTGGCGTGGGTAAATGGGGAGAGGAAATATCTGGAAAGTTAAAGGTTAGAACTGCATGATTTGCCGGTGCTGATGCATCTTATCATGGCTACAGTCACTAAGAATAGCGAATCAGTATAATTACCGGAGAGACATAGACATAAAAAGGCTCCAAGTAATCTCACTCTCTTACAGTTCTTCGACTGGATCCTTCCTTGACCTTACGGTGGCCGGTTGTTTCCCCTCTATCGAACCGCACTAAGCTCAACCACTTGGAGCGATTGTAATGATCTCATATTCACATTAGCCTGTCAAAGCCGTTGAGCGGCTGAGAAAGGTAATAATCATATTGTCTGATTCATTCAAACTATCACGTAATCCCTAAAAATCCCTTTATTAACCTCTCGTCTTCATAGGTAACACTATTCTGATACCGTTGCTCTTGGTTGGCAGGTCAGACAGTCTCGCTCATGTTACCCATGGGCTCGTTCCACACGTTTCGGATACAGGTGCGGCAATTTAAGTTGCACAGGCTTGTTGGTTCCAGGTATAACTTTGCTAATTGCGTGACAGGACGTAGTAGATAAAGTCCGTTGTTTAGCTCATTCACATACACCCGGGTTCCGGGCTTGGTGCCATATCGTGATGCTAGATAAGGTGGTATCGTTAGATGCCAGTCTTTGTCCGCTTCCAAGTATAGGTCACGGTCGGTTGTATTGTTATTCATAGTTGATATATGCGTGTTTTTGATTATCATAATATCACATTCCCGCCCAACGGACTTAGTCTTAACCATCAGCCAAGCATAAAAGTACTAGAAATAGAAAGGTATCCTAATCTCCCAAACGATACTACTGAACACGGTTGACTAATGGGGATTTTGGTGTATACTGTAAGCTAGTCTAAACTCGAGAAGAAATTACAAGGAGGCGCAAATGACAGTTACACGTGTGACGGAAATTAAGTCATCTTCTAAAACGAGTTTTGATGATGCGATCAAGCTGGGAATTGCTCGCGTCCAGAAGACTATTAGAAACGTCCGGTCTGCCTGGATTGAGAACCAGGAAATTATGCTTGATAACAAGGGGCAGATATCTGAGTACCGGGTACAGATGAAGGTGACCTTTATTCTCGAAGATCCAAGCGGAAAGTGACCTGCCCCTCTTAAAGTCTCTCAAAATGTGACACGGTCTTCTGTATCATAAGGGCTGAGTGCCTATTTTGCCCATGGCGCATTCAATCCATCCGTCGCTTGGCTTCTCAAAATGTGCGTTAGCGCCAGTCCTGTTTAGCTCCATGTCCGCCATAGAATAGCCGGCGATGAAATCTCCGCTGTTTTTCAGGAAGAGCGTTCGTAATTCGTTCTTGGTATACGAAGTTACAGCGCTTAAGCCGCAAGAATCCTGAATTATCTTGAAGATCTCTTCGGGTATCCGCCTTCTTGCCGGGTTAACATATCGGTAGGGTATCATGTATTCGATGATGAAAATGTTCTCTCTATCAGTACGCAATCGGGTGATAATGTTCTGCAAATCATTTTTCTGCAGGTAGTAGCTGATACCTTCCATAATAATTATTGATTGCATATCATGACGGTATCCATTTATCGGCATGTCCAGCATGCTTAAAATATCGGGCGAAGTAATGTCTGCTGTTACACAACGTAGTTTATCCGTTAATTCCGGGCACACGTTAAGGTATAGTCTCTTTTTGTCTTCCATTCCCGATAAATCAACCTCAAAAATACGGTGAATTTTGTGGGGATTCTTATACAGCAATTCTACGGGCAAAGGGGATTTTCCGGCAGCAAGAAAAATCAACTGAAATTCCTGTTTTGCGGCACTCAATTCCTGTTCTATCAAATGCTTTATAAAGCTTTTCCTGTTGAGAATGACCTCCTCGTACCAATCACAAACGGAATTACACTCTTTAAGAAGAGCCTCTCCTGAAGATAAGTCGAGTTGATTCACATACTGCAGAACGGTGTCTTCGGTATAAAGTTTTAGTGCCCATTGCATGACTAAGGCAGCCGTCGGCTCGAGTCTTAATTTATCCGTCAACATCATCGTACTTTTTGCCTCATTGCTCCCTTGCTGAGTGATTCAACCTCCGCGGGACTGAGTTCGCGAGTCTCGCCCTCCGGTAGTCTATTTAACCTCAGACTACCCAGGCGTATCCTTTTCAACCCCAGCACATCGTGTCCCAGAGCGGCAAACATCCGGCGCACCTGATGTTTCTTGCCTTCATGAACGGCTATGGAGTAGCTGAAGTGTGGATGTCTGGATACCTTAACCTTAGCCGGGTGGGTCTTACCATCATCCAGGTAGATTCCCTTCGCCAGTTCGGCTATTTCTTCCGGATTCAGTTCTCCGTCGATTTTAACCAGGTATTCTTTTTCTTGTTCAAAACGGGGATGGGTCAATCGAAAAGTAAGGTCGCCGTCATTAGTCATGAGAACCAGGCCTGTGGATTCTTTGTCCAGGCGGCCAACCGGGTAAATCCGGATGCCCCGGTATTTCTCCGGGAGGATGTCGATGACCGTTTTTCTCCCTCTGTCATCACTGGTGCTGGAAACAATGCCCTTGGGTTTATTGAGCATCAGATAAACATCAGGTTCTTTTTTGTATGAAGCACGTTTACCATCGATGGTGATAACATCCCTGACACTGTCAACCGGTTCGTTGAAGCTCTCAGCTACCTTACCGTTGATGGCTACTCCACCTCTCTTGATAACAGCTGCGATTTTTCTGCGAGAGCCAATCCCGGAAGCTGTAAGTAACTTGATTATGGGCTGTTGTGCCATTTACTTCTGCCCTCCTGCATTTTTCGATACAATCCCGTCAGCTCGGCTAAACTCATAAAAATCTAAATCAACTGCTTCGAGCTAAGCAGTCCAGTCTTGAGAGTTGCTACTTCAAAACTCCCGTAGTTATGTGTATACTGTGTTGATAGATTATACTTTAGACGGAGACAATAATGAATTCTGAGACATATCAGTACCCGCAACAATATGAAACCGAAGCAGTTTTAAAGGACGGATCGAGTATACTACTCCGACCGATAAAGAAGGATGACGTTCAGCTGTGGCTGAATTTTGTCGGACGGCTGAGTCCCCATACCAAATATCTGCACTTTCAGCATGTACCTAACCTGACTACAGAAGATGCCGGCAGGGCCTGCAGCGTAGACTATGACAATACCTTTGCCATTGTGGCCGAGGTGATGGAGTCCAGGCAAAAGAAGATAGTCGGTATCGGTAGATACTATCGCCTGCCCGATCGGCATTCTGCAGAAGTGACGTTTATAACCGAAGATGCTCATCAGGGCAAAGGTATCGCAACCAGACTTCTGGGACTGTTGGTCGATATTGCCCGTGACAGGGGCATCGACAGATTTGAGACAGATGTTCTGGCAGAAGAAGGGCAACTGGCTTTCTTTAGAAACTACGGGTTTCACATTGTCCGTAGTATACAGTCGGATGTTCATCGCATCAGCTTCTCCGTTGCTCAGACCGAGCAGGTAATCAGGAAAGAGGAGGCGAGAGAGTCTGCTGCTACCATCGCTTCGCTGCGGCACATTCTTTCACCTCGTTCGGTGGCCGTAATCGGAGCATCGCGTGACAAAGACTCTATCGGTAATGTGCTCTTCCGCTGTATCCTTCAGAGTGATTTTGCAGGCGTAATCTATCCGGTGAACCCGAATGCGGATGCGGTAGTCGGGGTGAGAACATATCCCTCGGTGCTGGATATTCCGGGTAATCTGGAAATGGCCGTTATAGCCGTACCGGCATCTATAGTAAACAGGTTGGCTCATGATTGTGGCCAGAAGGGGGTACGGGCACTGATCGTTATTTCGGACGGGTTCAAAGAGACCGGCCCGGAGGGAATGGCCCGGGAAAGAGAACTGAGGGAAATCTGCCTCGGCCATGGCATGAGAGTGGTTGGGCCGAACTGTATGGGGGTCATCAATACCGACCCTGCTGTTGGTTTGAATGCAACCTTTTCAACGGTGTACCCGCCGAGGGGTAACGTTGCCTTTCTTTCCCAAAGTGGGGCTATGGGACTGGCAATACTTGAATACGCCAGGGATCTCAATATGGGCATTTCCAGTTTCGTCAGTGTTGGAAACCGGTTGGACATTTCTCCGTCCGATCTCCTGCAGTACTGGGAAAAGGACCCGGCAACCAAGGTAATACTGCTTTATCTCGAGTCGTTTGGCAACCCGGAAAAGTTTGCCCGGATCGCCCGCAGAGTCTCGGCGAAGAAGCCGATCGTGGTGGTAAAGAGCGGAACCACCAAAGCGGGCACTCGTGCCGCGGCATCCCATACCGGCGCTATGGCAACTTCCGAGGTGGCTGCTGAAGTAATGTTCCATCATGCCGGTATCGTAAAGGTTAACACCATGGAGGAGCTTTTTGATGTGGCGGCACTACTTTCCAACCAGCCCCTGCCGAAAGGAAACCGGCTCGCTATTGTCACCAATGGTGGCGGTCCCGGCATCATCGCGGCTGATGCTGCCGAACGTAATGGTCTGGAACTGCCGCCCGTCTCGGAAGAGACGGCAGAGAAACTGGGGAAGGTCTTGAAGCGCAAGGTTACGATAAATAATCCCCTGGATACTACTGCCGGAGCCAGTGCCGAGGAGTTCGAAAATATATTGAGAATTCTGGTTGGTGATAAGGATAATGATGCCGTGCTGACAATATTCGTGCCGCCGATAGTGGTTAATCCGGAGGCTATCGAGAATGCCTTGCAGCGGGTGGCACCGGTTTTCTGGCGGCGGAAAAAGCCGTTGTTGGCCTGTTTCCTGGGACGCCGGGGCCTTCAGGCGAGGATAGGAACGCCGGGAAGATTGGTGCCCAGCTTTTCCTTCCCCGAAGAAGCGGTCGCTTCTCTGGCAAGAGCTGTAGAGTATGTTGATCTGCAGCGTAAACCGAAGGGGGTTATCCCGGATATTAAAGGCACCGAACCGGTAGAGGCACACAAGATTGTAGAGTCGGCATTGAGGGCTGGAGTGCAGAGGCCAATCTGGCTCTCTGCAGAGGAGATAATAGGGCTTCTTAACTGCTACGGTATTAAGATGGGAGAGACGGTTATGGCGGAGACTCCGGATGAAGCAGTTGCCGCCGCAGAGCGTCTCGGTTTTCCGGTAGTAGTGAAGGTTGCCTCAACGACTATCGTTCATAAGACTGAAGTTAACGGGGTAGTGCTTGATGTGACTTCGTCCGAAGGCGTGAAGAGGGCCTTCGACGACATCAGAAAGAGGTTATCAGGTATCGGCCGTCAGGATGAGATGCAAGGTGTGCTTATACAGAAGATGGTCAGGGAAGGAATAGAGACTATTATAGGGGTAACACATGATCCTCAGTTTGGGCCGTTGATTATGTTCGGTCTGGGTGGTATATATGCCGAACTGTTCAAGGATACGACCATACGCCTTCATCCGCTGACCGATGTCGATGCCGGCGATATGATACAGTCGGTAAAAATGGCGAAGCTGCTTTCCGGATACCGGGGACTGCCCTCCAGCGATACTAACGCTCTAAAGGACCTCTTGCTCAGACTTTCAAAAATGATAGAGGATGTTCCGCAAATTGTAGAGCTCGATTTTAACCCGGTTAAGGTGCTGCCGCGGGGAAGAGGTTACTATATTGCCGACGCTCGGATCCTGGTAGGATAGTACAGAAATGCTTTTCGTTAGAATGTGACTAAATCGCGTATTTCTTTTCTGTTACGGTTTACATAATCTGAATAAATATCGGAGTTATTGACATAATGCGGCAGTGTGTATTGACATCATCAGCGGGGAAGCGTCTCATCGGTAAGGCTATAGCGGGGCTTGCCGTGATTAAAAGTACGCTGTGCCATGGGACTATAGTGATTGTGGCTGGGACCACAAATGGCTATGTTGCGGAGGAAATACTGAATACTCTGGGTGAAGGAAATGCTTTTAATCGCAAGCGGTTCTTTCGGGGGGTTACTCTTCCTCCGGAATATAAGGTGACCGAAGCGGGCAGATTACCTGACGAGAGAGGATTCCCGGGTGATGTGATTATCAAGGACGGTGTTTGGCAGCGTGGTAAAACAATAAGCGACGTAGCTGATGAACTTAAAGAAGGAGATGTTATTATCAAAGGTGCCAATGCGCTTGATCCGGTTCACAAGCGTGCTGCCGTTCTAGTGGGTCATCGACAAGGTGGAACAATGACGATAGCGCTTCAGGCTGTGGTAGGAAGAAGGGTGCATTTGATACTGCCGGTCGGGTTGGAGAAGCGGATATACGGCAATCTGGATGAAATAGCAAGACTGTTGATTATGCCGGAATCAGAGGGGCTACGCTTGCTTCCGGTTCCCGGCGAAGTGTTCACTGAGATCGAAGCCCTTTCATCGCTGGCTGGTGTTACCCCAGAATTAATTGCTGCCGGCGGTGTTTGCGCAGCAGAAGGAAGTATACGATTAGCCTTTAGCGGGACTACTGAAGCCGAGTCATTGGCCGAGCAGATAATCCAATCAGTAGCTTTTGAGCCCCGTTTTACGATATCTTGATGGTTCTTGCCGAGACGGGTGCCTTAATCCTGTGAGAATGCCACATCCTGGGGCCATTCGTCGAGGGTTACCTCCACCGCTATCGTCTCATTCCCTCTGATTACAGTGAGGTAAACTTGCTCACCGATGACTGTGGTATTGAGATACTGCAGGAGGTCGGACACTGTGGCTACCTCATGTCCGTCAATCGCAGTGATGATGTCACCACCTGAGGTTGGACTACCCTGATCGATGCCGCTCGGAACCAGCCCGGCCCGATCGGCAGGGCTATCCGGCATCACCGAGACTACATATACCCCGTGGTCGGTGTTCAAGTCGAGCTTTGAAGCCAGTGTTTGATCGATTTCTGTCCCGCTGATGCCCAGCCAGGGGGTGCCGACCTCGCCGCCTTGCAGTAGTGCCGGCAGCAGAGATTTAGCGTTGTTGATGGGGATGGCGAAGCCGATGTTGTTTGAAGAAGCTTCAATGGCAGTATTTATGCCGATTACCACACCTTTTAAGTTTAGAAGAGGCCCCCCCGAATTTCCTGGATTTATGGCGGCGTCAGTCTGTAACATGTTGGGGATTGACCGTGTCTGAGCGCTAGCCACGGTTCTTCCTAAACCGCTGATAATACCGACGGTGACAGAGCCTTCCAGTCCGTAAGGTGAACCGAGCGCAATCGCCATCTGGCCCGGCTTAACACTGTCAGAATCACCCAGGGGTAGTGGGCTAATGTTGCTAATATTGGTTGGGTCTACCTTCAGCAATGCCAGATCGTTCTCAGTGTCGGTGCCGATTATTTTAGCTTCTACCGTCTCGCTGTTGTGCAGGGTAACACTTATGCTTGAAGCGCCGTCCACTACGTGATAATTGGTCAAAATATGTCCTTCCTCATCGACAAGGAATCCGGAGCCTTGTCCTTTCACATCAGGAGTACGGAATAAGCCGGAGGGGTATTCGTTCCCCCCGACTACGGTATTTATCTCGACCACTCCTGGAATCGTCTGGTTATAGAGTGTTACGATTGCCTCTTCATCGTAAAGCGACACTACCGTTACGGCATTGGCAGTTCTTACAGTTTCGTTCGGGCTTACATCAGGAATTGCCGAGGATAGTGGAGTGCTCGCGGCGCAGCCGGAGAAAAGAATGGATGTCGACAGGGCTACGGCAATAAGCGAGGTTAGAAGTATCCGCTGACGCATCTTCATACTCTGTACAGATCTATTCGAGTTCATCTATCATTCTCCTTTCGATCTATTTATCGGAAACCCTGAATATCTAAAAAATAACATGAAAATATTAAGAAATTATTAAAAGATGGCATGCTCTAGCACCGGTAGTGCTGCCGATTACCGAGTCGTTGCCGTCATGGCGTCTGGAGGTGGAGGCTGCTATCTACAGGTGGTTAAAGGCAACCGGGGGGAGGGGTGAGACGAATATTGCACTTAATATACTGCGAATTTGAGATATACACTGAATCACATTAGTAAGTATGCATTATTCGTTTTGCGGTTCGCTTGGCCATCTGTTTATTCACTGGTTTTTTTCATCCTCGAAGCTGAAGATTTCATTAATGCTGGCTCCCAGAGCTTGGGCGACGTTGTACGCCAGCCGCAGGGACGGATTATACTTCCCCTGTTCCAGAAATATAATCGTCTCCCGCCGGACGCCTACCAGATCGGCCAGGGTTTGCTGGGTCAGGTTACGCTGGGTGCGGTATTCCTTGATTTTGGTCTTCATGCTTTGATCACCTCGTCGTCCGGCTGGCCGATCTCCGGCAGTTGCTTGCGGGATATTCCCTTAATGAAAAACACCAGGCTACCTACCAGGCCCACCGCCATGGCCGACGGGGCCAGTAGAACCCCGATGATGAAGAAGACCGGTTCTTCTACCCCGAGCAGGCTGATAACGTTATGCAGGAAGATACTGGTGATAGCGGCGCCGAAGCCGATACCCAGGATGCGCAGGAAGGTCCAGAACCGTTTCAACTCCCCTGGGCGGAGTTTTGGCTCGGCCCGGTCGTAGAAGATGTAACCGAGCAGATAGACCAGGCCGCTGGAAACAAGCAGACAGCTGATGACCTGGAGTGGTTCGTAATCGACTACGTAGTCTATGTTTATGGCATAGGCCAGCGTCAGGAAAACAATGGCCACGCTCATGTAGATAAAACTGTTGCGAGCCGCTTTCTTGACGTTCTCCTGAAATCGCTCGTCGAATGGCGGTAGCCGACGGTAGCGGGCCAGGTGCCAGATTTCACGGCGGAAGACGAGCAACACCTCTACTCCCAGGGCGATGGCGACGTAGTACTGCTGTAGAGAGATAACAGATACCATCAGTATTATGGCGATGATAACGGTAGCGAGCAACGCTTTTCTAATTCTCATCGGGGCCTCCGTATGTTATATCATTCTAACGTTATGTATTTATAACATACGTTGCCGTCTTTGTCAATACCCTGTCGTGGTTAAATAAGTTTTCGGGGTTTAATGGAGGAGTGTTTGGATATCAGAACGGAATAGCTCAGGCAGATTACTCTGCCGGATGATCGACTGTCTCAAACCATGGGGACTAGCAGCCGTTGCCAGTAACACCCCGAATCTGGCAACGGCATGATTATTGATATGAATTCTGTTAAAGCATGTGCCTTCAAATCAGGCGTATTTCTTCAGAAACCAGACCTTATCGAATTCCTTTATTTGCTTAACTGTGGTTTCTGGTTTCCAAACTACCTTCATGGCAATGTCTTTCTTAATATCTATCGTCTTATAAAGATCCGGCCAGACGAAAAACGGGACGGAATACGATGCGATGGCAAGCTTATCGACTTCGGATATGAATTCATCATATTTTGCTTTGTTGATAATGTATGTGCTGTCAAAGGTGTTCTCCATTGGCTTTCTTCCCCCAATTAAGAGATTAGGTTAGTCATCATACGATATTATTATGGGTATAGTTTATAGTCTCCCCACTGCTCCCACGTGCGATATTCTGTCCTGAAGTCTCTCTGTGATTTCAGTACCCTGGCGTAGAAGGGGTCTTTAGCCGCTTGTTCGTCAGCCAGTCCGGCTGCCATCTCGGATATTCTGTTAATATCTTCAGTATCTAGCACAGTGATTTCGGTACCCTGCTGCTGAAACATCTCCAGATATTTCGCATTCGCTCCGTCAAGCTGCGCCATACCGTCTACTATGCCCACATCTTTGCATGCTGACTCAAAAATTGCTTTCAGGTCATCGGGCAGCTCGTTCCATGCGTCGGCATTGACGATAGTTTCGTACATTCCCGATGGTTGATGCCAGGAAGGCAGGCAGGCATATTCGGCCACCTCCTGGAAGCCCAACTGCCAGTCTATCAGTGGCGTTGAGAATTCACAACCATCTATGTCACCGTTTTCCATGGCGGTGACAATTTCTCCGGCAGGGAGCGACACTGTAGAAGCCCCCAACTCGTTAAGGATGTCGGCAGCCATGCCTACGGCTCTTAATTTCAGCCCTTGGAAATCGTCAAGTGAGTGTATCGGCTTATTGGTGAAGAAACCGAACTCCGGTCCGGTGATTGCTCCCGGGAAGGGTATAACATTATACTGGGCATAGAATTCTTGCCACAGATCCATGCCGTTAGCCGGTCCGTAGAGCCATATTATCCACTCCTGTTGCGTCATCTGATTGGGTATAGAGCTGAAGAGTTCAAAAGTCGGGCTTTTGTCGCGCCAGTAGCCTGGCCAGCTATGACCACACTCCACTTCGCCAATGCTGACCGCATCAAGGACGTCAAAAGCTCCTATCAAGGCGTCAGCCGGGTAGGGTTCTATTATCAACCTTCCGTTGCTTAATTGGGCGACCCTATCCGCAATAGCTCGGGCACCTTCAGTGTATAGGAACTGGTCATCTGACCAGCTGGTTGCCATTTTCCATTCGATCACCTGCTGGTGGGGAACATTTTCTCCCTCTGATGCCGGTGTACTGCATGACACCATGAATCCGGCCAGCAATATCACCATGATGGCTGCGCATAAAGTAGCTTTACGTGGCATTGGCTTCCTCCTGCCCTGTTTCTATTAAGGTAGAATGATAACATAGTGCTTCCCGCTGGTCAACACTTATTTGTACCGGTTGGATTGGCTGTTTTTTCAGCCAGATTACTTTTGTATCGACTTTTCAACGCAAATTTGCTACTACTAGATGACGAGAGGGCTGGTTAGGTATAATTTTGGGGATCACAGCTTCTGGCATTGCTCACAGTAGTAGATACTGCCGCCCAGGTAAGCTTCTTTCTTGATCATCTTTCCACAGACCGGACATGGTTTGCCTGCAGCGTTCTTGCATAGAATGGTTTGGTAGCCCCCGGGGGAACCGAACAAACCCGGTTCGGTATCCCGGCCTCCGTGGGCTGCCATCATGGAGATGGTGTTTTTTACAGAATTAAAAAGGGTCTCTTTATCGGTATCGGAAAGGGTGTTTACCTTCTTCTTGGGATGCATTCTTGCGTTGAACAAGATATCCTGCAAGGTACCGTTGCCCAGCCCGGGGATTCTCTGCTCGGTGGCCAGAAAAGCCTTTAAGCTTAATTTCTGGACTTCATCTGAACCAACCATACGGCAAAAATATACTCCATCAAACATTGCAGAGAGCGGAGACGGTTTTTCTCGGGCAGCTTTGTAGTAGGGATTATCCAGTTTCCCATCAAAGAATGCCCCCAGTCCGCCATACATTTGAATCGAAGCGCTTACGGCAGAATGATCGTCAAACTCAAGTAAAAGCTGGTGTCTGGCAGGACGCGGCTCATTTTTGTCGTGAAACCTGATTGCTACACCCTCTCCGAATAGGATATTAGCCTTTTCAACCCCTATCTCAACCATACCGCCATATGGACTGGCTTTGCCTACTGTCCTGTCGATAAGCAGGTTGGAATATGTCGACGGTTCTCCATAGTACCAGGCTAATTTGTGAGGGGTGTGTGCAGCCACGACACCGGCAATCCGCTTCCCCAAAATGGCATCGTTAATTTGACCGGCGAGATTTACCGCTTCGGGTAATTCAATCACGATAATACCTCTATACTGCTGTTTTTATACAGACTATTCTACAACGCTGAATGTCTTGGGACAAGACGCCTGTTTTCTTTAGCCGCATTCAGGCACTTTCAAAGGCAGATCATTGTCGTGCCAGGCGGCCAGTAACAGCAGCCTACTTTTTTGGCGGGCGGATTACTATTGACATTGCTAGAATGCGAGCCTAGAATAAATGATATAAGGGTACAAAGAAGCGGTATTATTTATGCGGGTTTGGTCTTATCAGCCGGTCTATCCTCTTTTACGGTAACCGGTAACAAGGAGCAAAGTGGGTAGGTGGGCTGAGGTTCTGCTCGTTACAATGTTGGTGTTGACCATTATCTTTGCCAAACAGGCAGAAGCGATGGTTAAACGATGCCCGGTGTCAGCGAATTCGGTTGCTCCTCTATCGATATCTAATCCGGTTAAATCGGATACTTTAGCTGTAAACCCAACGCCTGGAACCCCTCTCAAAATACCGTCGTATATGGTTGCTGACTTCCCCCCGGAGTCGTTCTGTATACGCTTCGCCCAGCATCAAAGAAGACTGGTTACCGGTAATAATGTCGATCACTGTTTTCTAATGAAGTCGAGCAGTGGGGCTGTATTGCAGGATGGACGGACCAGGCCGTCATTTATTGCCCCGCTCTTGAGAAGTTTCGACTCTTTTTCCCCACCCGGTCTCGTTATGCGCCTATGATCGTTGGGAGAGCTCTAGTTTTCGATTGGTACTGTCCCATTGAAAAATAGGTCTGAGAAGGAGATTAGTAATGTTCGGGAAAAAAGATAAAGAAAAAGATAAAGAAAAAGGCTCTTTGCCAAAAGATATTTTGGCTGGCGAAATCGAGCGGTTGACCCCCGGCCAGTCTCTCTGCTATAAACTGCCGCCGATATATGGTGACGATTTAGTGATTGTTAAGCCAAATCCGGATTGTCCTAAAAAGGGGAAGAAGTATTTGGTGTGTTCGGAGAGCATCGTGGATGGCAAGCCGAGTGGTAAGGTTGTTACCGGTTGGGATTCTGACAAGGCAAGTTACATCGCCGCTTGGATTATTGAACGTCTCGGTGTTCCCTTTGCTTAGCCTGAATTCAGGTTAGATTTCATATCGGCTAAATGCTTTTGAAAGCCGGAGGTAAGGCTCTTTGATGGGTACACCTTCGGCTTTCAATAATCAGGAATCATGAGATATGGGTTTAAGCCCCGGGGTGGAGAGCGTTTGGTTACTACAAAGCTTAGTCCTCACCGGATAGCAGGCTTGATAATGACGAGGTAAGGAGGCAAGTTATCGTGCTGGTTGACGAGATTAGGAGAATCGCTAATGAAATTCCTGCTGAACTAAGGGAAAAGAAGGGGATCTTCTCCCTTGAGTTAATTGTTGCAGAGAGAAAGGTCATGTTTTCTAAGAAGAAGCTTAGCTATAACGCTAAGTTCCGTATCGATGATGGGCAGAAGGAGCTTCGCTTTACCGAGATGCTTAAGGAGGCTGGCTCCGGATTCTCTTCCGGCGATGGTAATATCAGTCCGGGCTTCGGGTTTAAGGCAGAGACCTACAAGACCGGAGCTGGACCCAGGGAGGGCACTATCAAAGAGCAGTCCGAGCTTTTTGGCAAGCAATACAGCTATAACTACGACTTCTCTAAGATCAGGGCCGAGGTTGAGCGCGAGGTTGACAGGGCCGGCTATACCTTCAAGTACCAGTTGACCAGTATCGGCCTGTAAAGTTTATTGGCCTGTAAAGTTAGATGGATGGCGAAGATGCTGCTGTCAAAAGACAGCAGGCGGCTGACTTGGACATAGTATCGATTAGATGTGACTTGCTGAAGATGTTTTGTAGCGCGTAACTTTTGGCGGAATAAGGCGTTCTCGAATTGTAGTAAGATAGTAAGAAAAGGGGGATGCCAGTGAAAAGAAAAAGGTTTCTAAAGCTGTTGGGGATAGGTGTGATACTGACAGTGCTCGTGTCGGTGTTCCTGCCTGTCTCACCGGCCTTTGCCGCCGCCGGTATCAGCATTGACCCGGATGAGGGTAGGATTGGCGATGAGGTCGAGGTAGAAGGGGTCGATTTCGATCCCATATCCTCCGATGCCCCGGTGGAATATCGATATGTCGATATCTATTTCACGGCGAAGACGACCACGGGCGCGGCTCCGTCAACCTCGTCCGATATCGATGATGAGATCAGGACCTACGAGCTGCTGGAAAGCGGAGTTGATGCCGATATCGACGGGGAATTCACTTTTAGCTTTGACGTTCCCGATAGACTCAGGGACGGCAGTGTCGACGCCGATGTCCGGGGCGGCAGCTACTACGTCTGCGTTACCTATGAGGATGATGATAGAGTCAGGGCGCGGGCGGAGTTCACGGTTATCGCCGGTGAAATCACGGAATTCGATCCTGACAGCGGCCCGGTTGGAACCGAGGTTACTCTCAGCGGCGAGGATTTCGCTGAAAATGAGACTCTCACCATAATGTTTGACGGTAGTGAGATGGACATCATCAGCGGTGATGACGAGACCGATAGCAGCGGTGATTTCGATGATGCTACTTTTATCATCCCGCTCAGTACCGCCGGTGAGTATACCATCAGCGTCAGTGACGAAAGCCTGACCCAGGAAGCATTATTGGAGGGTTCGGACGAACCCCCTGTCTTCACCGTGGAATCTTCACTGGATGTCTCTCCGGTAACTGGGCCGCCCGATGATACCGCTACGGTGAGCGGCACAGGATTCGGTGATAGAGCTGATGTTGAGATTATGCTCGACGACGTACTGGTGGCAACTGCTACAACTGATAATAAGGGTAGCTTTTCAGTAATTTTCACCGTGCCCGACATTAGCGAGGGTATCTATGACCTGGTAGCCATCGATGAGGATGATAACGAAGCAGAGACGCAGTTCACTGTAGAGGTAGGTACGGAAATTATGGTCAGCCCGGTGACCAGTGCCGGAGCTCCCGGATATGTCGGACAGAACGTCACCATCAGCGGTGTAGCCTTTGTCCCCAACTCCAGTGTGACCATTACCTACACCTCTACTCCGGTAGTGGTGGGGACAACTACTACCAACACTGATGGTGATTTCTCCTTTACCTTCAAGGTTCCTAAGAGCCAGCCAGGTGCTCATACCATCTCGGCGAGCGACGGCACCAACTCCCTGCAGCTGCCTTTCTATGTTGAAGCTAATGTCCCGCCGGTGCCGCAACTCCTTCTTCCTGAGGCTGCCACCAAGGCCCCGGCAACCGCCAGTTTTGACTGGAGCGATGTCACCGATGCCAGCGGCGTTACCTATATCCTGCAGGTGGCCATCAGCCAGGACTTCGCCGCCAGCTCCCTGGTCCTGAAGAAGGAAGGGTTAACTATCTCGGAATATACCCTGTCCAAGGAAGAATCCTTACCCTCCCGGTCGCTAAAGGAGCCCTACTACTGGCGGGTGATGGCGGTTGATGGTGCTGGTAATGAGGGCAACTGGACGGATGCCAGCGACTTCTCGGTAGGGTTCTCTATGCCGTCCTGGGCGGTGCATGTCTTCTGGGGTATCGGTGTTATTGCGGGTACCTGTATCGGATATTACCAGGGTAAGCGCCGGGGTTAGACCATACTGAAAATGATACGGGATGAAAATCGTTCGGGTTAGTATGACCGGGAGGTTATAATCCAGCAAGTCCTAGAGGGTAACCTCTTATCAGACACTACAGGGAGCACTTGGGGATTCCGGGATGCTCCCTGTATCATTGTTGTGCTATACATATCTCGTTACTAACATCAGCATACAGATGGAAAGTACTATTATTGTAATAGGCAAGCTGTATTTGAGGAATCTGCCCCAACTCACCCGGTAGCCTGCCTTCTCGGCAATAGCAACGCCGACGACATTAGCCGACGCTCCGATTGGGGTAGCATTACCGCCGATATCAGCACCCAGGGCTAAGGACCAGGCCAGAGGAGGCAGTGCTACTCCGGTGGCCTGGGATAGCCGAACTATTATCGGAACCATAGTGGCGGCAAATGGGATGTTGTCCACTACAGCTGAAGCAAATGCTGAACCCCAGAGTATGATGGTGATCATGGTAAACGGGTTGCCGCCTGAGGTCGTCCCGATAAAGCCAGCAATAAGATGCAATATGCCGGTTTCCTCAAGCCCGCCAACACAAATAAAAAGTCCGATAAAGAAAAGCAGGGTTCTCCAGTCGACTCCCTTCATAATTGATGGTGTTTCTTTGCCCATGGCGGCTATGGTGGCTAGGGCGGCAATTATGCCGATCATCGCCATTGAGAGACCACTTTGAGCGTGCGTAACAATCAAGAATACTACTGTGATGAAGATGGCCAATTGGATTTTGTAGAGCCGATGGTTGGTAATGGCGTCTTGGGGTTTCAGTTGTGTCTCCGCAGCGTTAGCTGAGATGACTGCAGTATGAGCGTAATCCCGGCGGAGGCGCCAGTAGAAGTAACCTACGGCTGCTGCCATACCCGTCCAGGCAATGGGTCCAGTATTTACTACGAAGTCGTTAAAGGTATAGCCGAGGCTGGTTCCGATTATGATGTTGGGGGGATCACCTGCCATAGTAGCGCTGCCGCCAACGTTAGCCGCGAAGATCGTAGCAATAATCAGCGGAACAGGATCAAATTTTAATATGCGTGCCAGCTCGATGATAACCGATGCCATAAAGAGTAATACGGTGATACTGTCAATAAACATTGACATTACACCGGCAAGCAGCATGAAGACAATAGAGATGGGGATGATACGATAGTTGACCATCCGGGCGGTATAGAGACAAAGCCAGCGGAAGAAACCCACTGACCTTAATCCCTCTACTAGAACCATCATCCCGCCGATGAAGAAAATAGTCTGCCAGTTGACGCCGTGGGCCATTATCGGTTCATGTCCGGCTATCCAGAAAGTAGGACGACCAATCTCGGCGAAGTTAAGCACACCGATGGCAGTATCAGGACTTCTCAAAATACCAAGAAATACGACGAGAATGGTGAGGGCGGCTCCGATAAGCACCGGGATGAAGCGTTGTACCTTACCGATGATAAGAAAGGTAAATACTCCGATGAAGATGCAGAGTGTAACAATTTGGCTGGGATCAAGCATCTATAATTTTAGCTTCTTTCTCTATCTTAGTCATTAAGGTAAGGTAGGTGCTGTTCCTATTCATGTTCGGACAGAATAACATCGCAGCTTGCTTCAGAAGTCCGGACAACCAGTACTGCGACATCTCCCGTATGCAGAATTTTGTCCGTTACGTTGCCAAAGACCCAGCGCCCCATACCGGATCGGCCATGACTTGATATAGTGATGAGGTCAACGCTGTTCTCTTCAACATATTTCATAATCTGACTGGCGGGATTGCCAAAGGTAACTACACTGGACACCTTGATTCCCTGCTCTTTGATAGGCTGGGCTATGGTGTCAAGGTAACCCATCAGTGTTCTCCGTACCGCTTCATCATCTCGTACGGTATAGAAAATCCCGCTTGCTCCTATGGTCCCTACCGGCTCGAAGACTTCGATCAGGACTATCTCGGCACTCATGGTTTTGGCTAATCTTTCCGCGTAACATAGCGCTGACTCTCCTGCTTTTGAGCCATCCAGGGGCACCAGAATCTTGCGTACCAGCTTCTTTTGTTCCAACGCGGCATCGCTGGCGGGAGTTCTAACTAAGAGCACCGGTCTATCAGTCGTTCGTAGCACCTTGGCAGCGATATGTCCAAGCAGCCATGGTCCCTCACCGGATGAACCGCGACTGGCCATCACTATAATACTTATCTTTTCCTTACTGGCAAAGCCTACGATTTCAAGTGGCGGGGTACCGACCAGTACCTTGGTTTGCACCTCGTATTGCTCATCTGTCTCTCCCCATTCCTTGAGCTGACGTCTGAGTTTCTTGGCAACGCTATTTAGATAGGTTTCATAGATATGGCTGGCGTCGGCTGCGGACTCGGAAACACTTACCAGCATAATTTGGGAACCATATATGTTAGCTAGCGCGGTGGCATAAGGCATTACTACTTCTGCGGTTTTGGAGCCATCAAGAGGGACTAATATTCTTCTAAACACATCTACCCTCCGTAATTATCGGGTGAGGATATCTTACTCGCATAAATAGTCATGAATCTTCGACATGTTGGCTGAAAAATAAAACGGCAAACCTTATGCTTGTGACTGAATTATATTACGAACTTATGTTGTTGTAAAGTATGCCGGTTATTAGTATCGGGCTCTTGATATAAGGTATAATATCTTTCGTGGTTTAAGTGCGGAGAGTAGGGACGGACTGCTTTTATGAATCTAACGGGACGTCCATTTGATAAGCGGGAGGAAAAATAAATGCGTATCGAAAGCAGCAAACAGATTGAACATCTCGGGGCAGTGAGGATTCACGACGTTCGCCGGTTCCTAGAGCTTGATTCCGGAGCCAGAGTCCCTGCTTTACTTAAGGAAGGTATCTATGCCCAGAAGATTGAGCGGGATACTATTGCCGGTATTCAGCAGCAGCTGGCTATCGTCCTACCCATCAAGAACGAGGATGTTAAAATCTTCGAGGGCGTGCTGAGCGGCGTTCCCCATGATTGCCTGATGATAGTAGTTTCCAACAGCGAGCGGGGCGAAATCGATAATTTCAAAAACGAGCAGGATGTTCTGAGCCGGTTCTGCGATGCCACCAAGCGAAGCGCCCTCATGGTTCATCAAAAAGACCCCTATCTAGCCGGGGCACTGGCAAATTGCGGGTATAACGATATTCTCGACGAAAAAGGAATGGTCAGAAACGGAAAGAGCGAAGGGATGATCCTCGGTATTCTACTCGCTCAATTACAGGGCAAGGAGTATGTCGGGTTCATCGATACCGATAACTATATTCCCGGTGCGGTACTGGAGTATGCCCAGCATTACGCGGCAGGCTTCAGCCTCGCGGAGTCTCCTTATGCAATGGTCCGTATCCTGTGGCGCTACAAGCCTAAGACATCAGGAGAGCTTTATTTCAAGAAGTGGGGGCGGGTGTCCGAGATAACCAACAAATATATCAATCATTTCATATCTACCAAGGGTAAATTTGAGACCGGTATTATCAAGACGGCTAATGCCGGGGAACACGCTATGAGCCTGAGGCTGGCGATGAAGTTATCCTATGCCACCGGCTACGGTGTCGAAACGCAGGAGATCATGTCAATATTAGAGCAGTTTGGTGGTTTTTTGCCCATTGCCGATGCAACCGTCGCCGAGCGAGGTGTTGACATCATTCAAACGGAAACAATCAACCCGCATCTTCATGCGGAGAGAGGTGAAGACCATCTGGTCCAGGATATGGCAGTGCCGAGCTTGTCTGTGATTTACCACAACCAGTTGTGTGAGGAGTCGACCAGAGAACTGATAACCAAACAGCTGGTTGACCTGGATTGCATCGGTCCCGATGGAGAAGTCCCCAAAATAAGAATGATAGCGCCTCCTGAGAGTGTCGATATTGAGAAGTTCGCCGCTGCTCTCGAGGGTCACTACAATGATTATTCGGTACCAAGAGGGTGGTCGGTATGGGCCAAGTTACCGCTGCCGGGTCGTAAGCAAGAGGAAGCCATGAAGGTAGTCTTTACCGATCTCGATGGCACTCTGCTTCATCCGGTCAGCTATTCGTATGCGGCGGCTCTAGACTCGTTGCGCATATTACAGGAAGAAAGAACCCCGATTATCTTCTGTTCGGCCAAAACGATGGGTGAACAGCAGGTGTACCGGCAAGAGTTGAATATAGGTGATCCATTCATTGTCGAGAACGGAGCGGCTGTTTTTATTCCTAAGGACTATTTCCGTTTCCCCTTCTCCTTCAGTAGGACTACTGACGACTGCTTTGTCATTGAGCTTGGCATCTTATATCAAGAAGTCAGGGAGAAGTTGAAAGCGTTAATCGGTAGATGTGAAGCTAAAATTACCTGCTTCGGGGACCTCAGCAACGAAGAGGTGTCCAAAGTGACCGGCTTGAACTTGTTAATGGCCGAGCTCGCCAGGAAAAGGGAATATAGTGAGACTCTGATAATAGAGGGGAACAGAAAACAGATAAAAGCGGCGCTGGATGTTATCACAGAAAGCGGTTTGAGCTATACCTTCGGGGGTAAGTTCTACGAGGTATATCAGGGTGGCGATAAGGGTAAGGCGGTAAAAATCCTGATCGAGCTTTTCAAGCTGAATTTCGGTAGTGTTACTACGACTGGCGTCGGCGATAGCCCTAATGATGTTGGCATGCTGAACGAAGTTGACCTGCCGATACTGGTGCAGACGGAAGGCAATCGGTGGAATAGGCTGAAGGTTAAGAATCTAAAACGTGCCAAGGGGGTCGGTCCCGAGGGATGGTCTCAGGCAATTGCCGAGCTGTTCGGTCCGAAATAGGATTTGCTGAAGTAAAGAGTATCCGACCATTCGATGTTGGGAGTTAACGGCTAGAATTTAATCTTTAAGCTCACGATTTCGAAAGGTTTTACCTGCAGCACAATCCTGCGGCCCCGGTATTTGATGTCTCCCTCTTCCGCTTCCAGGAGGTTGACCGTTTTCACCGCGCTGGGTTCTTTATATAGAGTGATTGCTCCGTTTGTCTTCTTTCCCTTCGTTTCAAAGAGTCTTAAGATTACCTCGTCGCTATCCTCTGCTTTCTTGAATACCACCAGGATAAGGTTTTCCGGCTTGACTTCAACGAAAGAGAACCGGTAGGGCAGGCTGCCTTTTCTTCTTTTTTCCACAGGAAGCTGGAAGCCGGACAAGCCATAGTTGAATTCGTATGCGGGCTTAAAGGAGTCGGCGTCTTTCCATCCCTTCTGATGGGGGAAGAGCGAGTATTCAAAGGTATACTGCTTGAACTCCTGGGCATCTGGGGTAGGAATGGCAGGACCAATGATACCATCGGAAGCAAGCATCAGTATACTCCGCAGCAGGGTTAGGTAGATATTGCCGTCTCTTATTTCGTGTGAAGGCAGCCCCTTATTGATCAGGGTTATCCCCTTATCCTTGTCCGAATAGTCTACCCAGTGCAACGCCGGATAGACTCCTGAAGGTTGTTCCACCCATTTGTCCCTGGTCTTTTTGTAGTACTGATCGACGGGGCGTGTTATTACGCCGAACTGAGTTTCCGATTGATAATTAGGCGACTTTATGTTTGTGGAAAACCGCATCCTCATTCGAACCTGTGGGTGCCGGTTATCGATGCTGGTGATAAAGTCGATACGCGGTACGTCATTGTAAATGATGATCCTCTTATGGAGCGATAGGTATTTATGACGCCAGATGAGGGGCCGCAGTTTCTTTAGTAGCCGATAGGGCCACCTCAGCGAGAAGAACTCACTCTCAACCTCGATTACTCTCCGTAGCGGGGTCTTAATGATCTTGAAGCTCTTGGTTCGAAATTGACCGAAGGTTACCCCCTCTTCACCGCCCTCTGTGCCTAACGGCTCACCCAAATTTTCACGATGATAATACAGGTCGCCGATCTCTTCTTCCATCACCAGTTCATTACCGTTTACCAATCGTTTGCCGTCCTGAAAAACATCGATCAGACCATTAGCAGGATTCACTCTGACCTTAAAGAACTGGTTTTCAATGGTATTACCGGAAATTATTATCCTGGGAGCTGCCCCGTCGCGTGGGTTTCTCCGAATTATCTTGTAGGTGCGATATCCCAGAGCCGGTACCGTGGCCACGAAACCCAGCTTAACCGTTTGATAGGAATCGTCGGCGTAGCGGGAGAAATCCAGGATCTCTACCTCTGTTTCTTCCCTGCCACTGCGTAGTCCTCCGATTCTCTTTATCTTGCCCCTGTCGAAGCCCATCTCCACCTCAACCCAGTTTTTGACTTCCCATGACAGCGGATTAAAAACGATGATATCTTCCTGCACCTGTAGATTCTGGGAAATAATCGAGCAGAAATTTTGCAGGAATTGTTGGAGGTGGTTCTGTAGATAGCTGAAATTATCCCTGGCTTCCTCATAGCCTTCGTCCATGCCGGTGCCGGGAGCGACATCATGAAAGGCTCCCCACAGGACCTTCTGCCAGTTATTCCTGAATTCGTAGTTAGGGTAAGGAATACCTAACAGCCAGGCAATCGAAGCCCACCTCTCGCATGTCAGCATCAGGTTTTCGTATTTCCTGAGCTCCTGCTTGATCCAGATCCGGCTGGAAGTGGTGTTGGGGAAGACCTGCGAATACCGCCCCGAGTAGAGTTCTCCGTGGCAGGTTTTTAGCTTATCGGCGGACTTCCCCACCTGAGTAAAGAAGCTAGAGACGTTAGCAATCTTCATTTGAGAGTCCTGGTGATTCTTGTTCCACCTGTTTACCGCTCTGAAGATTCTGGTCTGGGGCGGTATTGAGCCACTGCCGGAGGGCATCAGAATATGGCGTGTCGCTGCGGCGTCTTTCAGCAGCTTGAAGTTTTCCTCGAGTCTGTCGAAATCCAGTCCAGCCCGATAACCGAGAGGCATCCAGTGAGATAGTATCCTGGTCCCGTCCAGTCCCTGCCACCAGAATTCGGAGGGTTTGTCTCGATTTGCGCCCCGGCGAAAAGCGAAATACTTATACCCCGATTTTCGGTAGATCTGGGGCATCTGGACATTATAACCGAAGCTGTCGGCTCCCCACATGACAGGAACGTCGGTGCCGAATTTTTCTTTGGCATACCTTTTGCCCAGCATTATCTCCCTGACCAGAGTTTCACCATTGGGTATCATTGTGTCCGCCATGAGATATTCGCCGCCGGCAATTTCAATCTTGCCGGCTTTGATGCATTTCGCCAGTCTGTTGAAGAGATGGGGATTTCTCCTCTCAATCTCTTCCAGGAGGGCGGTCTGCTCGATGAGGAATTTGTAGTCTCTATTTTCGACCAGATCCAGGGCCTGTTTAATAATAAGATCGATGTTGATGTAAAAATAGTCTTCTTTGGTCAACGCCCAGACAGCATCATAATGCGAATGAGGTACCAGGTATATCTTATCCATATCACCCTTTGTCCGCTGATTTCAGTAGCCTCTGTTTGGAGGTATTATACAACATAATCTGATAACCAGGAACCCATAGAACAGCCGATCTCAGGGTCTAATTTGACAGAAAAGCTTTTATTGTGTAAGCTGTCAAGTAAAAAATGGTCTCCGAGCTACTTTTACCTAAGGATATTTCTATGGTGGGTAGCCGAGAGGGTATCACTAGAAATGGTGATGCCTCCCGTGTTCGGAAAGGAGAGTAAGGCGATGGGGAAATTTTGCCATGTAGCACCTCCTTAAAGAGGTGCTTTTTTATTTCCTAAATTTATTATGATTGGAGATGTAATAATTAATAATGAAGAAAAGAGCTATTCTAGGAATAGTCATAGCAGTTATAATAAGTCTGCTGGTAGTGGCTTCAGGTTGTGCTGCCACGGGTAATCAGGCTCAGGGGACGGCTCCCCTGCCGCCCAAGGAGCGGGTTCAAGTCGCTACTACTACCAGTCTGTATGATACTGGACTATGGGGTTATCTGGAGCCGATGTTCGAGGAAGAGTACGATGTCGAGCTGGATATATTGTATGCCGGTACCGGTATTGCTCTTGAATACGGCCGTCGCGGTGATGTTGATGTCCTGACCGTACATTCCAAGGCTCAGGAATTACAGTATGTTGCCGAGGGCCATGGTATAGAAAGAGTACCCTTCGCATATAATTACTTTCTTATCGTCGGACCGGAAGCTGACCCGGCCGGTATCAAGGGGATGACTCCCGAAGATGCCTTGAAAAATCTCTTCGAATCTGCCTCAGCATCATTCATCTCGCGGGGTGATGGTTCCGGAACACACACTATGGAAAAGACACTCTGGTCAGCCGCTGGCTACGAATACGAAGAGGTACAGAATGCTGGTGCATGGTATGTGGAAGCCGGTCGAGGTATGGGGCCGACCCTGCTTATGGCTGGCGAAATGCAGGGGTATACCCTGACCGATATGGGCACATTCGTCACTTTTAAGGGCCAGACGGCTCTGGTGCCAATTGTTGAAGAGGGTAGTATTCTGCTTAACGTTTACTCGGTTATTGCCGGTAACCCGGAGATGAATTCGTCGATCAACTCCGAAATGGCGAATAATATGGTGGAATTCCTTACCTCAGCTACGATACAAGAGCTGATCGGTGATTATGGAGTTGAGGAATACGGGTTGGTCTTGTTCAACCCCTGTGCCGGGGCAGAACCCCAGTCTTAGCAAGTAATAGGGTGCGGTAGATATCAGTGGAAGAGCTATGGAGCGGATTTGTTAAAGCGTTAAGTCTTATCGCATCACTCGATGCGGAAGTAGTGGAGATAACGAGGAGGACACTAATGATATCAGTGTCCTCCTGCTCTATTGCCTCGGCAATATCCATACCTCTGGGTAGTCTCGTTCACTTCAACCGGTTTCGCGGCAAGCGCCCGCTGATAAGCGTAATACAAACTCTGTACAGTGTTCCCACGGTGGTTATCGGGCTTTTTGTGTTTCTGATGTTCTCCCGCGCTGGACCACTGGGTGAACTCAAGCTATTATTTACTCCTGCCGTGATGATAATCGGACAGGTGGCACTGATTATCCCCCTGATATTAGGCCTGATCATCTCCGCACTTAGCGGGATAGATAAGGCAGTGGCAGAGACGGCCATTTCCCTGGGAGCCACCCGGTTTCAGATGGTAATGCTGATCCTGAAAGAGGCTAAATTTGCTGTTCTGGCGGCTATAATCATGGGTTTCGGGCGCGCCTTCTCCGAAGTCGGGCTGGCATTGATGGTCGGCGGTAATATTCGAGGTTTTACCAGAACTCTGACGACAACGATCTCTCTCGAAACATCTAAGGGTGATGTCGAGCTGTCCATTGCTTTGGGGATAATCCTGCTCATGATTGCCCTGGCCATTAACATAACTCTCAACCGGCTCCAACAGAGGTGATTGATTGAGCATACTGGAGACAGTTAATCTACATCAGAGATTCGGCGAGCATGTTATCTTGAGCGATGTCAATCTCAAGATAGAATCGAGCGAGGTCTTTGTCCTGATCGGGCCGACCGGTGCCGGTAAAACGACTTTACTGCGATTGCTCGATCTGCTGGACCGGCCCGCTTCAGGCCGGGTGTACTTCGACGGTACGGATGTCACAGTATCAAAGTCATATCGACAAACGGCCCGCCGCCGGATGTCATTTGTTCAACAGAAGCCACTGGTATTTACAATGAGTGTTTATGATAACATCGCCTGCGGATTGAGATGGCGGCAGGAAAATCCGGAGACTATTCGCCAAAAAGTAGTAACCGTCATGCAGCTTGTAGGTATGCAGGATTACCGTGACCGTAAGGCTAAGACCCTCTCCGGCGGTGAGATGCAGCGGGTGGCCCTGGCACGAGCCCTGGTTACCGAACCCGAGGTACTTTTACTGGATGAACCGACTGCAAATCTGGACCCGATATCAGTATCCGGAGTTGAAGAGACTCTCGCCCATACTATAGCCGAGAAGAAAACAACCATAGTAATGTCTACCCATGATATGGCTCAAGGGCAGCGTTTGGCCGATAGAATTGGAGTAATGGTCAACGGTCGCTTGGTCCAGTTCGGGACTCCCAAGGAAGTGTTTATTGCTCCGCAGACCAGGGAGGTGGCTGAATTCGTGGGGGTGGAGAACATCCTGCCCGGCATTGTCTCGGGTAGAGACAGCGATCTGGTTACCATTGATGTTAACCAGAATATCATCGAGTCTATCTCAGTTTATCAGCCCGGGGAAAAAGTATTTGTGCTAATCAGACCCGAGGATATTACGCTGATGCTGGGGCCGGGATTAAGCAGTGCACGTAACACCTTTATGGGGAAGATAATAAAGATGATCTCAGTAGAACCGTTAGTCCGAATTGAGATAGATTGTGGTTTCCCGCTGCTTGTCCTGATAACGAGAAGGTCGTCTGAAGAAATGGGCCTTACCATCGGGAAATCGGTCTACTGCAGCCTGAAGGCCAGTGCCATTAGAGTTATCAAGCGATGGTAGATAGAGTGGGGATGGACAGTCTGATTTCATGCGATCGTGAAGATAGGATTGATACCATAGCCAAGCATTTGCCATCGAGTGCTGGTATCTTATGTGGAGTGGATTGGTATGGAGTGAACTGTCATCGATTATTATCTCCCTGTTTTTATATTGACAATATGCGATAGTGGTGCTATTTTGTAGCCCTACACTGGGCTGATTAATCCGGCAGGGAGGAGTAAAATGAAAATTAGTGCACGGAACATACTCAAGGGTAAAGTGAAGAGCGTCAAACCGGGTGTGGTCAATACGGAGGTGGTGATTGAACTATCCGGCGGGGAGATTGTCACGTCGATCATTACAAAGGAGTCCGCCGAGGGGCTATCCCTGGCTCCTGGTAAGGATGTCTATGCCGTCATCAAAGCCTCGAATGTGATGATCGCCATTGATTGATGGCTATAACACCCCTAACCGCGATCTCGGGATTGAATTCGTAAAGTTCCTTCTGGGACCGGAAGGGCAGGAGATTATGATATCGAACGACCATCCCACAATATTCCCGGCCATTGCTGATAATCTCCGGAGCCTGCTTTTCAACGCACTAATTGCTGAATCCCGGAAGGCAGGCTCCGGTCTTAAATGTTATCCTTAAGCTTGTGGGGAAGCCTGGCTGCTTAGATAACTATGCCCGCCAGCCAATGGTTCAGGCGGACTCTACATGTATCCCCCTGGAAATAGCCCAGGCAATACCGGCTTCAATATCTTCTTCCTGGCCCTCGATCTCAATGATAACCCAGCCCCGGTCGCCGGTTATATTGGCCTGACGGATATTGGTTGCCAGGTTGAAATTACGGCTCAGCGTATATATTACCGGTTCCGATATTACTTCCCTGGGATAGGTAAACATCACCTTTCTTTTGGCCATATTCTGTTTCCCTCTCGTTTCCAATCGAGTGAAGTTGTACTTCCCACAAGTGTCAGGTTACCACAGGCGGCATAATGGATAGTATTAAGCACTCTTCTTGAAGTACTTCTCCACTATATTCAGTAAGTCCTTGGAACGGACAGGCTTATTGACATACTCGTCGAACTGATAATCGAAAGGCTGTCCCAACGATTCAGAAAAGCTGGTTATAGCGACAATAGGGATTCCGGAAAGGTCTTCATCCTTCTTAAATTGTTCCGCGGCGCTGAATCCATCCCGTACCGGCATCATGATATCCAGAAGAATCAGGTCAGGCTTATCTTTCTTAGCTTTTTTTAAACCCTCGTCACCATTATAGGCCACCATTACTTCATAGAGCTTGCTTCTCAGTACCTTACTCATGACCTGGACTAGTTCGGCATCATCGTCGACAATCAGAATTTTGGGTGTCTTACTCATAGCATTACTCCTTTCATTTTTTAATAGCTTTCTGTTTGATGGCTTGCCGATCACTGGTACCTGCCTGTTTCTTCCTGGGTAGCGTAAAGCTGAATCTGCTACCCTTGCCGGTTTCAGAGCACGGACTTTCTACGTATATTTTACCATTGTGAGCTTCAATAATACGCTTGCATATGGATAACCCCAGTCCGGTGCCACGCTCCAGAGAGCCTTTACTGCGAAAGAAATCGTCAAAGACATGGGGTAAATCCCCAGCCGAAATCCCAATACCGTTATCAAGAACTTCTACCTTTACTTCGTCACGGTTATCAATCACTCTAACCACTACCTCACCGGTAGCGGAGTACTTAATGGCGTTGCTGATCAGGTTTTCGGCTACCTGTTGCAGCCGTGGGCCGGACCCTTGAATCCGTGCCATCTTTACCGGTGCCTCTATCCGGATAGTCATGCCTTTATCTTTAGCCAGACTTTCCATCTCTTCTACCGAATCCCGAATTATTCCCATAAGGTTTATGAGCTTCATCTCGTAAACGAGCTGCCCGGTCTCTATGCGCGGTATGTCCAGCAGATCCCTGATTAGTCGCATCAGCCTGTCGATACGCTGGGTGCTCTTCTCCAGCATGTCCCGCTGTTCATCGGTAATATCCCCGGTAAAGCCATCCAGCATCTGCCATAGGAATGATTGGGTGGCCACCAGCGGGGACTGCAGGTCATGGGCCACGACACCCAGGAAACGGACGAAACGCACCTTTTCTTCCTCCAGACGGGCGACCTCGCGGGATATTTTTTCGAGCTGCTCCGCCTTTTGAGTCAGCAGCTCCGATTTCAACTGGGTGACTTTGACAAGGTCGACTTCGAATTGCTTGCGTAACGAAATATTTCTCAGGGTGATTAGAGCACATGGCTCGCCATCAGAACTGACGATGGGTGAAGCAACAACATCGTAGGTACGTCCGTCCGGAAAAGCATATTCCCATCTTTCTATGTTCCCTCGTAGTACACTGGATCGACGGCATATATCACGACACGGCTTATCACGACCGAAAAGGTGACTGTGGCACTTGGCACCTATACCGTTGCCGAAGTCACGGATCATGCTCGGGTTCATGAAGCGTATCTTACTTTCGTGATCGATAATGGCGACGCCTTCGTCCATGGAGTCGAGCATGGCGATAAACTGATCGCGTTCATTCTTGAGGAGTTTTTCCAGGTAACGGACCCACTCCGCCTCGTTACCGCCGGTAAAAGGGCCCATAGTTAAACCGTCGCCATCCCATTTAGTTATCTCTGCCTTCGGGTATTTCGCTAAAGTTACCATAGCCAGTCACCTATACTCAGCTATCATTAATTATGACACGGCAGTTTGATATTTTCCAGCTAGACCTTTAAGGCAATAGGTTAACGCCGGTAATCTACTATCTGCATCGGAATAACAGGTGTTATTCGCTGCGTACGGTCCGTATGATATTACCGTCTAACCCCCTGATATTTAGTTCCAGGGGCATCGGTTTATCCAGGGAGTGAGTGGCACAGGCAAGACAGGGATCGTAAGCACGGAAAGCCATTTCCACCATATTGAGAAAGCCCTCTTCCACCTCTGTTCCCTTGACGAAGCCCTGGGCAGCCTTCTTGACCGACATACAAATCGGCGCCGCATTATGCTGTGTCGCCACGATAAGATTCACCTTGGTAAGCAGGCCCTGGCTATCCGTTTCGTAGTGGTGAATTAGCGTACCCCGGGCCGCTTCCAAACAACCGATGCCAACCTTCTTCAGCTTCAGGTCCATGTTGCGGATGTTGGTACCGGTAAGCAGGGGGTCGTTGGCGATTTGCTGCATGGTTTCGGCAGCCTGGAGCGCCTCAATCAGCCTGGCCCAGTGGAAAGCCAGCGTGTGGTGACTGGGTTTGTTGCCCAGTACGCTGTACATCTGCTGGTATTCTTTCTGGGCCAGCGGCGTTGCCATGTTTTTGGCCACGTTCAGACGGGCCAGCGGTCCGACCCGATATAGGGAAGTACCCTCCCCCTCAACTAAACCACTCCAGCCCACCTTGCGCAGGTGGGTCAGTCTAACATAGGTCCACGGTTCCACCCATTCGCCGATATGTTCGATGTAATCACGGGGATGGAAGTAGGCGTACTCCTTACCGGCAGGGTCGATGATTCTGATGTTACCGTCGTAGAAACTCACGTTACCGGATTCATCAACCAGACCCATGTAATAAGTCTGTAATTTGTAGGCATCGTTCAGGATGAGCTCCACATATTCCTTATTCTTCAGAACCACGTCTTTGAAGAGATCGAGGGCAAACTGGGTCATGGTAACCGCGTCATCAGCTGTCTTTTTGATCCATACCCGTTCCTCTTCCGTGATACCCCGCGTGACACCGCCGGGTACGCCACCCTCAGGGTGTGCCGGTTTGCTGCCTATCAGCGCCATTATTTCGCGGCATCTTTTTCTAATATCGATTACCTTTTTACCAACGTCAACTCCGGCTTTTTGGATGACGCCGACAATATTACGCAAAGCCGGATCGGCCAGTGGGCCGACCACAAAATCCGGTGCGGACAGGAAGAAAAAGTGGATAAAATGGTCTTCCAGCATAAAGGAGTTGTACTGTAATTGTCTGACAAGTTTGGCAGTCGGTGTAGGAGACACACTGTACAGGTCATCCAGGGCCTTGGTTGCAGCCATGTTGTGCGGTGTCGGGCAGACGCCGCAGATATTGGGGGTTATACGTGGCATCTCTTCAGCGGGACGCCCCAGACAGAACCGCTCGAAGCCGCGTAGCTCAACCACCTGCCAGAAGGCATCTTCGACATTACCGTTGTCGTCAACGAAAATATCAATTTTCCCATGTCCTTCCAGTCTGGTGATGGGATTGATGGTTATTTTTTTAGTCATCCGATTTCACCTCATCTGATTGGAGTCTTTTCTGATTCATGATTGATATTGGTAGCGAAAAACGGTAGAGGTAACCCATAGTGTCGCGGACCTGGTCGGAGATTTTTTCCAGTCCTGCCTCGTCTTCGGCATCAATCATTGATGCCAGACCAGACAGGAACTTAGCGCCCGAATCAGCTACCAGTTCGATATGTCCGAAACAACCGCGGCACGGTATATTAATATTGATGCAGGATTCCCCGCATCCCGAGCGCGTTGCCGGCCCCATGCAGATGATGCCTTGCGATAGGAAACACTTGGTCGGATCGGCCTCTACTTCGTGTATTCTCTTAATTTCGGTTATGGCCACCTTATTTGGCTTGCTGGCATTACGCGGGCAGGTATCGCACAGGGCCTTGTGAGATGCCAGGCTCGATCCCTTGGCCGGCAGGGTATTTTCCAGGAAAGCGGTGATAGCCTTTAATACCAGATATGGCGGCGGCGGACAGCCAGGTAGATAGTAGTCCACATCAATTACATGGTCCAGAGAGTGTACGCTTTCAAACATTTCCGGTAGCGTGAGTTCCTTACCATCCACTCTGGTAGTAGTTTGAGGACAGACACCTTTGGGATTTATCACCGTAGGAGCTTCTTGATACACCCAGCGAAAGATATCCTCTTTGGATCGTAGATTAGCCAACCCCGGCGTTCCACCGAAACAGGCACAGGCACCGAAGGCCAGTATCACCTGAGACTTCTGGCGCATAAGTTTAGCCATTTCGGCATGGTCCGAGTTACGGACATGACCATTGATTATACCCAGGGCAATCTCGCCGTCAGCCATTTTCTCGATGTGATGGTATTTGAAATCGAGGGCTATTGGCCACAGCACCAGATCAACGGAATTGACCACACCGAGTATCAGTTCATTTATATCCACGATAGTCTCATCGCAGCCACCGCAACTACCCAGCCATAGAATTGCGACCTTCTTTTTATCCGTCATTTTTCTCCCCTTCTTTGCTGCAGTCATTTCGTCCGGGTTGCCGATTTTTTCTGTGTAGTAGTATCTCCGGAGCGAGGGCCAAGCTTGCGAACGGTATCGGTCATCTCCTTGATAAGCTGGGGCATGGTTTTACCCTCGGGGTCTGCCCCCAGGTGCAGCTTCAGTCTCTCCCGCTCTATACCATACGACTTCAGCACATTATACAGCAGTGTTATTCTTTTCCGGGCTTCAATATTGCCATCCTGGTAGTGGCAGTCTCCTTCGGGGCAACCCAGTATCAGTACTCCGTCCGCTCCCTGACGGAAAGCAGTCAGGATATGTACCGGATCAATTTTGCCCGTGCAGATAATGGGTATCCAGTTTTCTAAGCGAGCGGCAATTTCCTCTTCGCTTACCAGATAACCCCAGCTAAAGCGGCACGAAAAGCAGACAATTTTGGGTTCTTTTTCTTTCATGTCAACTTCCTTTCCCGAATTCTTTACAGAGTGGCCAGTGCCGTCTCTATCCTTTTTTCAGTGTCATCTTCGACCAGCTTCCGGGCATGGGAAGGACAGGCTACTACGCACATACCGCAGGACTTGCAGCGGAACATATCGGTGGTAGATACCAGCCTCTCCTCTACTTCTTTTAGTTGTGCCGCCTCATAATTACAGGCGTAGACGCATATGCGGCAGCCGCTGCACTTCTCTTCATCCACCTCGACGGCATATAATGATTTCTCAAAGCCAATGGAGACGCAGGCCTTACAGGAAAGGCAGGGGCCGCAGGTAAGACACCTTTTCGCCTCCTCGCGGGCTTCTTTGAGAGTAAAGCCTTTCTCGAAAATTTGAAAGTGTAAACGCTTCTCCGGGGGCATCCAGAAGGTCTCTGGTTCCGATTTGTAATCTTTGCGTAGCGGAATCCCGAAGGTCTCAAAATCCCGCTTGCGCCCTTCGTGCATATCCAGCCCCCTCAGGAATCTCTCGATCGAATCCGCTGCTATCACGCCTTCTTGCATCGCTTCCACCATAAAGCCGACACGCCGTACGTCACCACCGATGAAAACATAGCCCCGCCTTAAGCTCTGCAGGGTGAACTGGTCAACGGCCAGTTTACCTCTTTCATCGAGAAGGTCCTCCTTTCTTAAGAAGGCTACGTCCGGTCCCTGGCCTACGGTTACTATCAGTACATCTCCTTCAAGGTCCATAGTGTCACTGCAGTCAAACTGAGGATTGAAGCCATTCTCATCGAAAACGCTGGTGCACCGCGGCGAGGTGATGGCTTTAAATCTACCCTGTTCGCCGACGATTTTCTGTACGCCACGGGAGTAGACTATCTTAATGCCTTCCTCCCAGGAGCCTTCGATCTCCTCTTCATCGGCAGGGATGCCGTCTTTACACTCCTTATTCTCACATTCCAGGCAGGCGATGGTGATGTCGCCGCCAAGACGTTTGGCAATACGGGCCACATCGAAGGCAACATTACCGCCACCGATAACTATTACTTTCTTACCCTTGAAGTAATCGGGGGGTAGATTGCCATGGCTCACCTCGTAGAGAAAATTGAGACCGTAAATGACACCGGAGAGGTCCTGGCCTTCTACCGGTTTGCCATTGAACGTCAGCACTCTGGCATAGGGCGTGCCTTTGGCCAGAAATATGGCCCGGTAGCCTTCGTTACGCAGTCTTTCAAAGGTTAGCTTGCCTTCACCGACCTTGGCATTAAGCTTGACATCGATATGGGCCACTCTTACCAAATTGTCCAGGGTCGTTTGCAGGACGGCTTCCGGCAGGCGGTACTGTGGTATCAGCCAGAGGGCGCCGCCGAGGCGTTCCGTGGCCTCGAACACAGTTACCCGGTAGCCCTTTTTGCTGAGAATGTAGGCGCACATGAGACCGCCGGGGCCGCCGCCGACGACAGCCACATTTTCCTTATCCTTTATAGTATCGAAGTCATCTTTATCCTTGAGGTAGTCGGTATAGGTGTCGGACAGGAAGCGCTTGAGCAGCCGCCTCCTTATAGCGCCCCCCCTGGTTTTATAGTTGCATTCGAGTTCACACAGGCCGCAGATATAACCGCAGATATTGAAAAAGGGGTTCTTCTCATAGAGATAATTGCCGATCTGTATAATCGGCTCTCTGGCGGCGTCAGGGTCTTCGGGTAGTAGTGATATCAGTACGTTAGTGCGCTGGATGTCTTCATTGATGGGGCATTTGAGCTGGCATGGTGGCAAGAACTGCTTCATGGCCGGTTCAACACGACTGCCCCCGCTACTCTGCGTCTTCCACATGTTTTTATCTCTCCTCCCTCTTTTTGAAATTTTGCGCTTATCGACTTATTTCAAGCAAGTCCAGATTTAAGTATTAAGTATATTAATTAAAAAGACCGATTGTCAAATAACTAAAAAGTACAATAGGTACAATCATGAAAGTCGTAGGTAGAGAAATTATTTTGATAAAATATGATGCTAATTGCTCAGCCTAATGCCACCCAGCAGTAGTTTATCCGGTCGATCAAAATGTTATAATAGGAGTGACAATGAACAAAACGAAAGCACCAAGCCACACCAAGATAGTATGCACCCTGGGTCCTGCCACTAGTTCCCCTGAAATTATCGCGAAGATGCTGGGAGCCGGTATGGACATTGCCCGGCTCAATCTGGCTCATGGCACACTCGATGGACATCGCCAGCTTATTTCGGCCGTCCGCCTGGCCAGCCAGAAACTCAAACACGGCATCGGCATCCTCCTCGATCTCCCCGGGTCGAAACGCCATGCCGGCGATGTTCAAAGCGCCTTTGGTAAGCATCTCGAGTTTGCCCTCTCTCAGAATGCCGATTTTATCGCCCTCTCCTATATTTCCTCAGCGAGAGAGGTGGAGGAGGTTCGAAAACTACTTAATGAAATGAATGCTGATGTATCCCTCATCGCTAAGATAGAGCGGGCGAAAGCTTTACAGGAGAGCGGCCCGATACTCGGTGTCTGTGACGGGATAATGGTAGCCCGGGGTGATCTGGCCCTTGAGATCAGTATTGAGAAAGTGCCACTGGCCAGCAAGCGTCTCATCAAGGAAGCTAATCGCCTGGGCAAACCGGTGATAACAGCTACTGAAATGCTGGAGTCGATGGTACGATCGGCTACTCCGACCAGGGCGGAGGCTGCTGATGTAGCCAATGCCGTCCTCGATGGTACTGACGCACTGATGCTTTCAGAAGAAACGTCTGTTGGAAATCATCCCGTCGAAGCAGTAGAAATAATGGCAAGAATAGCTTTGGAAGCCGAGTCATCGTTACACTCCGCTCAGATACTAAATGAGAGTTGGCAGGATGTCCCTCCCGAGGTAAATGATGCCACGGCTAGAGCAGCATGCCAAGTTGCCTATCAAGTAGGCGCCAAGGCTATCGTAGCCTTTACTGCCGGTGGTACGACAGCTTTGAGAGTATCGAAATATAGACCCTGCCAGCCTATTCTGGCCGTAACCCCGTCCGAACATATCATGAGACGCCTTTCACTATGCTGGGGAGTTTTTCCTATCAGGAAGCCTGATCCGCAAAATCTTGAGGAGGTTTTTGGTATGGCAGGTGAAGCGGCGCTGGAGACGGAATCAGCTCGAAAAGGCGACCTGATAGTAATTACAGCCGGGCTGCCGCTAACTCTCCCGGGAAGTACCAATCTGCTCAAGGTGCATCGTGTCTGAAACCCGACGGTACTGAAGTGAATACTTTATTGGTAACAATCAGTGCGTTACAATAACATTTAGCTACAAATATTTCAGTGGGAGGATAACCTTGAGCAAAACGATGGAAAATCTGGAGAGCGCATTTGCCGGTGAGAGCCAGGCAAACCGTAAATACCTTTTCTTTGCAGAGAAGGCAGAAGCAGAGGGGCAGAAACGCATAGCACGCTTATTCCGGGCTGCTGCCGATGCGGAGACAGCACACGCCCGAAATCATCTGAAGGTAATGCAGGGGATAAAATCAACTCGGGAGAACCTGCGGGCTGCCATTGACGGGGAAAACCACGAGTTTACCGAAATGTATCCCACATTTATCAAACAGGCAAAAGCGGACGGCGAAAAGAAAGCGGCGGATAGTTTTGATTTGGCCAACAAGGTAGAGAAAATACATCATGATTTATATCAGGATGCTCTTAACCGGCTAGAAAAGGGCGATTCTATGGAACTGGAGCCTTTCTATGTTTGCCAGTATTGCGGTTATACCGTGGAAGGAGAGGCTCCGGAAAAGTGCCCGATTTGTGGCGCGCCGAAAAAAATGTTTAAGCTGATAGACTAACATAATGCCGGGAGATATATCCGTGAACGGCAAATATTCTTAGCGTCATTTCGTCAGGTTCTGAGCTACAAATGCCCAGTTTACCAGATTCCAGAACGCATCGATATACTTGGCTCTTGCATTACGGTAATCAATATAGTAAGCATGCTCCCATACGTCACAGGTCAGCAGCGCTTTCTTTCCTTCTTTAATCGGGTTGCCGGCATTACTTGTAGTTTCGATGGAGAGCCTGCTCTCGGCGTCCTGAACGAGCCATGCCCATCCCGAACCAAAGAGCGTCGCTGCAGCACTTGTGAAGGCCTCTTTGAATTCATTGAACGTCCCGAATTGCTTATCGATGGCGTTTGCCAGCTCTCCACCAGGCTGACCTCCGCCATCAGGAGAGAGGCAGTTCCAGTAAAAAGTATGGTTCCATACCTGCGCAGCGTTATTGAAGATGCCGCCCGACGATTTCCGGATAATATCTTCAAGAGGCATCTTCTCCATTTCCGTGCCTGTGATAAGCCTGTTTATGTTATCGACATACGCTTTATGGTGCTTTCCGTAATGGTATTCGATGGTCTCTGCAGAAATATGGGGTAAAAGGGCATCCTTCTCGTAAGGCAGTTCGGGTAATTGGTGTCCCATGATTTCCTCCTTTACTTAAATACTCCCGGTTATTTCAATCCAATATTATATTAGACCGGAAATATAGTCAATTAAACTGGTTTGCTAGTATAAAAGAGCTTTACTGAATTTCCCATCTGGGATTTAATCATTACCAGCGCGTATATCATTCTGGTATCGCTGAACTTGTAAAACCGCCAACAATTAGTAATAATATGGAAAAGTTCATAGCTAATGAGTTAACTCGGGCTATTTAATCACTACGAGCTTGCTGACCTTTCCTTAACCGGGTCGGGATTTACGGTAATATTAGCGGATTCTTTTCTATTTTGATATGATAAAGTCATCCGTCAGACGCAGCGGATGGGCTTACGAATGCCAGGTCATCCAAATTAGTCTTCAGTCATGGATTAAGGAGGTTTTCATGTATTGTATTAATTGCGGAAAGAAACTGCTGGACGATAGCCGGTTCTGTGACGGGTGCGGCATGCGTTTACATTCAAATACGACGCCTGACGCACCGGTAGATAAACCGGCTGCCAAGCCAATCCCACGCAAATCGGAGGCGGAGACATTTTCTGGAAATATCGAATACGTGAAAAAAGACGAGGTCAGGCGGGTATGCGAAGAGCTTGGCTTAGCTGACTGGTCGACTCAGAGTACCGTTTCGGTTACTGATGAAGACGCCGCCAAAATTCTGGGGGTGATTAATCTGAAAGGCATGGATATCCCGGTTGAGGATTTCAGGCTGGGACTGGAGGTAGAACTGGAGCATGGTACCAGGTATGAAGATGCCAATGTCACCAACAATCATCCTATCCTGACAGGGAAGATAGTCCTGGCCCATCTCAAGGAGACGATGGACTATTACCAGCGTCTTGACGTCGCCGAAGTAGAGGGAGACCTGCTGAAGGCAATACTGGATAAGGACTTGAAAAAAATTGAGGTGAAGTACCGCAAGACTGTCGAGGCACAGGACCGGCTCAATAAGACTGTGTCAAGCCAGCTAAAATCATAGTCGCTTAGCAATAAAAACGTGTTTGGATTCCTATGCCTTCAGGCGCACCTTGAAATTTGAAGGCATAAGTCGGGCATTCCAGCTATTGATTATGGGAAAACGGTGTTGTAGTATATTGGTTAGTCTACGTCGAGTATGTTAGACGCCACTGGTGATCATATTCGGAAAGAGGTGAAAGATGTTCTGTCGGCAATGTGGCAAAGAGATAGCTGCCAATAGTAAATTCTGTAATGGATGCGGCGCTCCGGTGACTGCGGATGCTGCTCCTCCCGCCGGTGCGAAGGCCAAAGCCGCCGCGCCAGTCGCGGAGGCACCGAGAGCAGTCCTGCGGGAGGAAAGGGTAGCCACGGGAAATAAGGCAAGAGTTCAGGAAGAAGCTCAGGCTGCCCCGGCCAAGACCAAGGGAAATACCAGAGGCCTGCTCTGCTACCTCGGGTTCTGGGTAACCGGTATCATCTTCCTCGTCATTGAAAAAAAGGATAAACTCATCCGCTGGCATGCCATGCAGTCCCTGGTCACTTTTGGTATCCTGAATATTATCTGGGGTATCGCCAACACCGTCAGTTGGGGATGGGTTGGCGGCATGGGATGGGGATTAGGATTGGGCATGTTGGGTCCGGGTATTATTGCTGGGATGGTAGTTTTCATCATTTTCTTTGTCCTGTGGTGGGTCTGGTGGGCTATCCTGATGTATAAGACGTACCACAACAAAGTCTACCGGGTGCCGGTATTTGCAGGGCTGGCGGACAGGTGCATGGCAGCGCTTGATAAAAATAAATAGGTAGATACAGCAGTAATCCTGGTTCACTCTAGAACGAAGGTGCTGTGTTTTGGTGGCCAAGAGCGCTAAGGTGGTAAATAAGGAGGTCTTTTATGTACTGCAGGAAGTGCGGTAGTAAATTGCCTGATAATAGCAAATTTTGTGATACGTGTGGTGCGTCTATCAATACCGGCCTATCATCCAGTACGTCGGCAGCTACACCTCAGCCCAGGCCCTCTGGCTACCAATCTGAAGCCGATATTGCCAGAGCAGGAGCGGAAGTGGCCAGAGCCGGTGCCGAGGTAGCCAGAGCGAAAGCAGACTTTGTGAATGCGGCGGCTTACGCGGCAACAAGAGCTGTTTCACCCAAATCGAGACTCGCGGCCACATTGCTGGCAGTCTTTCTGGGTGCTTTCGGCGCTCACCGTTTCTATCTGGGCAAGTACGGAAGTGCGGCGGGAATGCTGGTTTTGACTATAATCTACTTCATAATAGCCGGCGTAACCGGTACCGGCATTATGTTTCAACCTAACCTTGCCATGATGAACCTATGGGCTTTAGGCTTTGCCTTAATTCCCCTGATGATAGTTAGTATCTGGGCCTTCGTCGATTTCATAGTGGTGGTCTCCGGGCATATGAAGGACGGCAAAGGAAGACGGGTCAAGAATTGGCGATAGCTACGCCACCATCCCTTGAGCTCAGCACGAATAACGACTATAACGAATAAGAGGTGAGAGATGTTCTGTCGGCAGTGTGGTAAGGAACTAGCACCGGATAGCATTTTCTGTGATGAGTGTGGCACTGGTGTGGCTTCGTACTCGGACGCTACTGGCGCTGCAGATGTCGAAATGTCCGCAGATAGTGTAGAAGTGGAAACAGCGGGTGTTGAGTTGGGATATGAAATGGCGCAATCCACAGGCGAAAAGACGATGGGCATTATTCCGGTCTTGAAGAAACCAAAATCATTTGGCCGCTGGGACACCTATGCCATGGTTATTACCGACCGACGCAGCATTTTTCCCCAAATCACCAGCCAGATGCTCAAGGAGGCCGTTGTTGAAGCCCAGCGCAAGGGGAAAGAGGAGGGAAAAGGGTTTTTCTCACGCTGGGCCGATCAATTGAGGTCTACCTTCAACTATTCTCAGCGCTATTGGAACATACCGCCGGAAGATATCCTTCGTGAGACCCCAGGGAATTTCGCTATTGAGAACGGGGACATCCGGGAGATTAAGGTGAAGCGCAAAGATGATTCCCGCGGCGACGACGTAGCTTCCCAGACTTATACCGAGATTAAGATAGATACTACTATTGGTGAGTTTAAATATAATATCGACGGACGTGCCGGTGACGAGGTGAACATACTCAAGAGCCTGTTCGGAGAAAGAGTAAAGGTATCAAACTGGTCCATCGGGGGGTTCAGTATCAGTATCTGAACCACGGAAATCTCCTGACATCTAGCTGAACTAGATGACATAATGTAACATGTCGAGTTTAACCGCAGGGATAAGCTTGAGTCATTAACTATCCGCCGTATGCGAAACACGATGACAGTCTATTTGAGTTACTGGGACAGCCTCGAGAAGCGGGGAGAGTGTATTCGGCTCGATAGGGTCGACTATTCATTACGGTAAGATTCCAGCATCAGGCGCATCTGACTGGCGTTTAGCACCGCCTTGTCCTGCTGACAGTTGTTAAACAGGACATGTAGCTGATCTGTCTTTGACGCCAGATATCTAATCCTGTCGACCCACTCGGCCAGCTCCTCTTGACTATAGAGATAGTCGAACCGCTGCGCGGCACCGATCCCTTTTTTGTCCCAGGCCTCCCGGTTTCTACCGTGGAATCTGATCAGGGCGATATCAGCCGTGGCTTCAGCAAGCGGTGGCACACTGGAAGAAAACCCCTGAGGCTCATCGACGCATACGAGCGGCAGATTATGCCTCCGCAGGAAGCTCAAAGTATGTTCCATATTAACCTGATCGAACCACGAGTTATGGCGGAATTCCACCGCGATGGTATACTGGGGCAGGTTTTGCTGGCAGGAGAGGATATGAGCATATTGTCCTTCCCCGGTGCAAAACCACGGCGGAAACTGAAAGAGGACTACGCCAAGCTTGCCGGCGCTGTCTAAGGGGAGCAGGGCCTGACGGAAACGATGCCATATCTCCTGCAACACATCATCCGGGAGGTCATTATAATACAGGCTGTTCTTAACCCTTATCCTTGAGGGTAGGGATGCCCGGATATCTCTCGGCAGTGATGATAGTGGTGTGGGGTGCTGGGTAAAGAGCCGGAAGGCCTTGATGTCGAATATGAAGTTGGCCCCGGTTCTTGTTACCCATAGTCCGCTGGTTCCCTCACCGGGCAGGGCATAGTAGGAGCTGTCTACCTCAACGACAGGAAACTTGCTGGCATAATAGCGCAGTCGCGCCTCCGCGGACAGTGACGGGCCGGGATAGAAGCGGCCGCATTCTATAAGAGTCGGGTCGGTCCATGAGCAGGTACCAATCAGTATATCGCCCATCTATCGTACTCCCGCCATCGTCGCAACGATTTTAGCATCTAGAGTCCCGCTTAGCCAATCTAGTCGAAGGTAGGCTTAAATTTACGGCTGATAGTAGCATAGTGTATCATTATAGTAATTGTTTACCACTATTAGTAATCATGGAGTCTGACGGAAATGAATAATATCCCCTTGCAGCCCGGTCCTACCTATGGACCGGTCAGATCGCGGAGACTGGGCTGGTCTTTAGGTCTGAATATTTCTCCGATAAGCTATAAGCTGTGTTCCTTTAACTGTGTTTACTGTCAGTACGGTTGGACCGCGGTTCACACTCTTGATAGTACCGGTAGACTTCAGGATCTTCCCAGCGTGGATGACTTTGCCAAAGGACTGGAGGACGCCCTGAGAAAGGACAGGCCCATCGATAACATCACCTTCTCCGGTAATGGTGAAGCCACGCTTCACCCTCAGTTTGCGGAACTGGTCGACATCGCCGTGGCGCTGAAGAAAAACTACCGTCCCCTGGCCAGGCTGGGGATACTCTCGAACTCATCCTCCGTTACCAGTGAAGGAGTACGTTGTACTCTAGCCAAGCTTGATTTTCGGGTTATGAAGCTTGATGCGGGTGATATCGAGACCTTTTCTCGAATCAACAGACCCTGTCGGGGGGTGGACTATAACGCAATATTAGATGGTCTGAAATCAATGGATAACGTCAGCTTGCAGGCGATGTTCGTTGACGGGGAGATCCAGAACGTTAGCGAGCGAGAAATAATTCAATGGATCGAGAGGATTTCTGAAATACGGCCGATTAATATTCAAATCTACTCTCTGCATAGACCCCCGGCGGCGTCAGGACTTGTGGGAGTAACGGAGGAAAAGCTGAAAGAGATTGCCGCCCGCACCGAAACGGTAACCGGCATTACGGTTGAGGTGATTATCGCAGCATCGCCCTACAGCGAACGGGTGCACCAGCCCTGGCGGTGCCAACAGGAGCGTAAAAACTGATTACCGGTTATCCACAGCATCCAAAGTCTGCTTATTATATGACGGTTATTTTATGAGAACCGGTGACTTTGACTATGACCTACCCCCGGCGCTTATTGCTCAGACTCCGCTTGAGCCCAGAGACCACTCGCAACTCATGGTAGTTGAACGAAACACTGCTTCCTTAAGCCATCGCAGGTTCTTTGAGATAACGGATTATCTGCATAGTGGCGACGTACTGGTCTTTAACGATAGCCGGGTTATCCCAGCCCGTCTTAGTGCCAGGAAAACTGATACCGGCGGCAGTTTAGAGATTCTGCTCCTCCGTCAGATTGACTCCCGGGTCTGGGAGGCGCTGGTCAGACCGGCGAAGCGAACCAGGGTTGGCAGCAGAATGGAGATAACAGCCAGTACCATACGCGTTAAAGAGCAGAAAACTGTTATTGCCGAGGTGATTGAGGTAAAAGATGATGGGATACGGGTAATAAGCTTCTCCGATGGGATGATCCCTGACGGGGTAGGGGAAATACCCCTACCACCCTACATTCGCGTTCCCCTGAACAGTCCGGAGCGCTATCAGACAGTCTATGCCGATGCCGCGGGGAGTGTAGCTGCACCTACTGCAGGGTTACACTTCACTCCCCGGCTGATTGACCAGATAAGGGGTAAGGGAGTGGATTGCCTTTTTACCACCCTGCATGTTGGCCTTGATACCTTCCGTCCGGTACGTGAAGACAACCCGCTTGGGCATAAGATACACCGGGAATACGGGCTTTTGGGTCGTAAAACCGCCAGTCAGCTCACTCTGGCCAGAAAAGAAGGCCGTCGCATCATATGTGTGGGCACCACAACAGTGAGATTGATCGAGTCGGCGGCTCAGGCGAGTAAACTGCCTTTGGTACAGCCGTTTCAGGGCTGGGTAGATCTATTCATCTTGCCGGGATACCGTTTCCAGCTGGTCGATGCTCTGATTACCAATTTTCACCTGCCCCGGTCGACACTACTGATGCTGGTAACCGCCTTTGCCGGTAAAGATGTTATCGACCACGCCTACCGTGAAGCTATAGCCCGGCAGTATCGCTTCTACAGTTTTGGTGATGCGATGCTGATACTGTGAGGAAATAGCCGTTGGTTGGAGTCTGATAAAATGAGAATAGTGCTGCATATATGTTGCGGTGTCTGTGCCTCTGCAGTTTTTAGGAGATTATCCGGGGAAGGGCATCAGGTCCTCGGCTTCTTCTATAATCCCAACATCCACCCCGAAGTGGAGCACCAGAGAAGATTGGCGGCTGCCCGTATGGTAGCCCATAAACTCGATTTTCCCTTCGAGGCACCTCCTTTTACACCGCAGGATTGGTCAGCAGCAGCCGACCCTTTGGGAGATGAGCCTGAGGGTGGCCGAAGATGTGAAGTCTGCTTCAGGATCAGACTTGAGAAGACCTGTCTCTATATGAAACACTGTGGTTACGATGCTTTTACGACTACTCTTACCATAAGTCCCCATAAGTCTGCCGATATGATCAATAGGGTGGGAGGGGAGATTGGGGGAGACAGGTTTTTGGTCCGGGATTTCAAGAAGAAGGACGGCTTCAGGCAGACTATTGAGATGGCCAATAAATGGGGCCTCTACCGGCAGGATTATTGCGGATGTACCTATAGTATGCAAGGAAAGCGGTAAAATTAATTGAGGTCGGCGGTAACCTCTTTGGCCAGTACCGTATTACTCAATCGCTTGGCCAGATAGATGAACGGAGTATCGATAACAGCAACAAAGAGTTTGATAAGGTAGGTCGAGGCCAGTATCTGAAGCCAGGTACTGCTATCGAAAACACCCCAGAGTGCTATCGTACAGAAGATCGCGCTATCAATCGCCTGAGAGACCATGGTCGAAGCGTTGTTCCTCAGCCAGAGAAACCTCCCTTTGGTCTTTCTTTTCCAGAAGAGAAAAGCCCAGATGTCGTGATGCTGGGAAACGAGGTAGGCAATCATGCTGCCGGCGGCAATCCTGGGCATCAGGCTAAAGATGGTCAGCAGTGCTTCTTGAGAGAAGTCCGATGTATGGGGAATGAACTTCAGGCCGAACTGCATCCACAGCGTCATCAGCGCCATCCCGATGAAGCCAAGCCACACCCCGCGCTGAGCTGCTTTCTTACCGTACACCTCGGTCAATATGTCGGTAGCAAAGAAGACACCTCCGTAAAGTATATTGCCCAGTGTCGAGACCAGTCCGAATACCTCGACCGTTTTCAAAACCTGAATATTGGCCGTGATCACCGCAGCAACAATGATGGCGTAGAGTCCGTATCGGCCGAAGAAGCGGAAGGCGAGGACTATAATGCCGAGGTTGGCAAAAACAAAGCCGATCCAGAGCAGGCTGTTGTAGAGATTCGCGGAGTCCATCTCAATCTTCCTTCGGGCTCTATTTTACACCCTTCCGGTTACGGGCAGCCAACCACTTTTTCTTCTGGGCGAGACGCGTCTTTTCGTCGGTAGGCTCATAACCGGCAATAAAGGTATCCCGAAAACTTTCAAAGTTGTCGCTGGCGATTGCATTCCTTATTTCCTGCATCAACCGACTCATGAAGCTCAGGTTATGAATGGTAGCCAGACGATATGCCAGCATTTCACGGCATTTGAAGAGGTGATGCAGGTAGCCGGCGGAGAAGTTGCGACAGGCATAGCAGTCGCAATCAGGTTCGAGGGGAGTTTCTACCTGTCTATAGGCAGCGCTACGAATATTATATCTGCCTTGCCGAGTAAATAGGGCCCCTTTTCGTGCTACCTGGGTGGGCAGGGCACTATCGAAGATATCAATCCCCCTGGCTACAGCCTCGATAATATCTTCCGGAGAACCGATACCCATAAGATATCTCGGCTTGTCTGAAGGTAGCCGGGCAGCTGTTTCCCCGACCATAGCCAGCATTACTTCCTTGGGCTCTCCCAGGCTCAAGCCGCCGATGGCGTAACCGGTAAACCCCAGCGCAGTCAGCCGGTTTACCGACCGGCGACGCAGCTCGGGATATAGCCCTCCCTGTACGATAGCAAACAGGGTCTGGTCTTTACGGGTCTGTGACCTCTGGCATATCTCAGCCCACCGGTGCGTTCGCTCCGTTGCTTGTTCGACTGCCTCAAAGGTGTCCGTGGGTGACGGACACTCGTCAAGCACCATTATGATATCCGCCCCCAGCGATTCCTGGAACTGGATTGCTGACTGAGGGGTAATCAGGTGCTGGCTCCCGTCGATGTGGGAGCGAAACAGAGCCCCTTTGTCGCTGACGTTACGGAGCCGGGACAGGCTGAATATCTGGTAGCCGCCGCTGTCGGTAAGTATCGCCCTATTCCATGACATAAACCGGTGCAACCCGCCCATATTTTCAATAACATCTATTCCCGGCCTCAGGTAGAGGTGGTAGGTATTGGCCAGCAGCATATTTACGCCCAGCTCTTTCAGCTCTTCGGGAGCTATCGTTTTGACTGTGGCCTGACTGCCTACCGGTGCGAAGACCGGCGTCGGCACCACCCCGTGTGGTGTAATCAACTCACCGGTCCGGGCAGAACTGCCGGGGCTGGTCTTGATGAGGCGAAATCTATCAGTACTGTTTATTATCTCATTCACACTGCTAAGCTATCCGGTAAACGAAAAGTTATTACTGAACACAAGAGTGCTCCTCTACCAGAGAATTTAGACGCGGTATATCTCTCAGTATCGGAGCACCCGGGTGTATTGATATTATTGCAGTATTACGGGTGGTAATACTATGTGCCGAAGTAGGCTTCCCTGATGTATTCTTCCTTACCCAGTTCCTCGGCGGTGCCTGACGCGGTTATGGCACCCCTCTCCAGTATGTGTATCATCTCGGCATGCTCAATGGTAAAGCTGGCGTTCTGTTCGGCAATGAGGATGGTAAACCCTGTTTTCTTCAAGCTTTTTACCGCCTCGGAAATATGACCGATAACGATGGGAGCTAGACCCAGGGTCGGTTCATCTAGCATTACCAGCTTGGGTTCTAACATAAATGCTCTTCCCAGCGCGAGCATCTGTCGTTCCCCACCGCTTAAGGTGTCCGCCTGTTGCCCCTGGCGTTCTTCGAGCCGCGGAAACAGTTCGAAGACATTGGCCAGATTTTTGTCGATGTTACTCCGGTTCAGGTAGGCTCCTACCAGCAGGTTATCCTTAACACTCATACCGGGGAAGATGCTGCCCCTCTCCGGGGCATAACCGACCTTTCTCTTGACTATTTCCCGGGGAGGTAGTTTACGTAGCGAATTGCCGTTAAAGATGATCTCACCACGCCAGTTGGTTATACCGAGGATTGAGTCCAGCAGGGTCGTTTTGCCGGCCCCGTTAGAGCCGATTATTCCGACGCATTTGCCCTCGTCGATACTGAATGAAACGTTGCTTATGGCACACGCTTTACCATAGTAAACCTCAAGGTCTTTCACTTCCAGAAAAGCCATCTGTGCATCTCCTATTTACTATCCTTATTGCTATCGTGAAGACTGGTTCCGGGTATTGCTACATGCCGAAATATGCTTTCTTGACTTTTTTATCATGGGCAATCTCTTCATAGGTACCTTCGGCGATGAGGTGCCCGAACTGAATAACCACCGCCCTGTCTATCACTGCGGCCAGAGCCTTCAGGTCATGGCTGACCACGATGAAGACCAGGCCAGCCTTCTTCTTCTCCATCAGGAGTTCGGTTAGCTCGTTGATCTCGTGAACGGTCAACCCGGCGAATATCTCATCGAGCATGATAAGTTTCGGATCGGTTGCGATTGACTTGGCCAATTCAACCCTGCGCAGGTCACCCAGTGATAGCTCGTGCGGGTATTTCATGAGACGGTCCTTCAAACCAACACCAATACCAATCTGCTCCACCTCTTCAATATTCCTCTTTTTCCCTCTCAGACATCTGGTAATACTATCCGGTACGGTGCTGATACGAAGGTCCTCGATAACAGGCAAGTCATGATACGGCCGTGGTATCTGATAGGTCCGGGCAATACCCAGCTTTACCCTTTCGTAAGTCTGAAGAGGACCGAGATCCTGACCCTTGAAAGAGATTTGCCCGGCATCCGGTTTATAGTCACCCATAATAAGGTTAAAGGCGGTTGTTTTACCGGCGCCGTTAGGTCCCATAAGTCCTAGAATCTCGCCATCATCGACATGGAAATTAAGGTCGTTTACAGCAACGACACCGCCGAATCTCTTGGTAAGCCCCTTCACCTCAAGTAACCTGGTCATACTGCAAACCCCCTCTCCGCTTCGCTCTGAACCACGCCGCTATATCATGGACTATTCCGTAGAATCCGCCGGGTCTGAAATAGACTATCGCAAGCGCCACCAGTGAGTAGGCCATAAACCGCCAGGCTCCTTCCAGCAAGGTGCGAGTGCTTTCAGTAAAGAAGGTGATGAAGTAGCCCCCGAAAATAGGCCCCAGGATAGTACCCATGCCACCGACTACCGTTGAGACAATTATGTTGAGCAGGAATATATAGTCAAAAGCACCGGCAGGTGATATCGAACCCATGTAGTGGGTGTAGAATACCCCCCCGATCCCAGCGGTGATAGCGCTCAAAATAAAGGCGAATCTCTTGAACCGGTAGGTGCTCAAGCCGCTGCTCTCCACAACATCTTCGTCCATACGTATTGCCTTCAGAACATGGCCGACATCAGACCTGGCCACCAGCCATAGCCCGATGGCGACGGCGAACATGATGCCGGTAGAAAGCCAGTAGTTGTTGACTGCTCCGGTGACCAAGTAGGGTAGCGAGGTCAACCCGCGGTCACCACCGGTCATAGCGCCGGCGGCGATCATAATACGACTCAGTATCATCAGGAAGGCCAGGCTGATCAGGCTGAAATAGGGCCCTCTGACGCGCATACTGGGCAGGAAGAATAACATGCCGCCACCTACTGCCGCTGCTATTCCCAATGGCATGGTTACGTAGAGTGGTAGTACGATATGAGGGGGCTGAAATCCACCCTGATGGGACAGCATGGCACTAACATATCCGGCCAGACCGATCAGGAAGGGATGGCCAAAGCTAACATAGCCGGTGTATCCCGACATCATATCCCAGCTCATGGCAAAGATAGCCATGAAATTGGCCATGATACAAATCCTTAAGAAGCTGGGCGGTACGATGAAGGGAAGCACCATCATCACCACTATTGCGACTAACCACCAGCGAAACGATTTGACTGAAGTTATCCAATTAACCACTTTATATCTTCCCTTTGCGTTTACTTACCGAATAAGCCCTTGGGGCGTACTACAAGCACGATAATCATGATTATCAGGGCAAATACACCCCTTAACCTCTCGTCTATGGCCAGGGTGGTCGTAGTCTGCATATAGCCCACGATGTGGGAGGCAATCAGAGTACCCTCAATACTGCCCAGACCTCCGATGATCACAATGGCGAATGACATTACCATCGGCATATGCCACATAGACGGGACCAGATAAGTATAACTGCCGAAGAATATTCCGGCAATACCGGCCAGCGCTCCTGCTATCGTCCAGGTCAGCAGGTTCACTCTATCCGGATTGATACCAGAGACAATCGCCCCTTTACGGTCCATAGCCAGGGCGCGCATTGCCCGCCCCATATGTGTCTTCCGAACAAAGAGGAGAACGCCGCTGATGCAAACCCAGCTCACAATCAACGTGCAGAGCAGGTTATTCGATATCGTTTGTCCCATAAACTGGGTTACACCTGCTACAACTGGCCATACGTTCTTGGTTTCCATTCCCCAGATCAACACCACAAGGTAATTAATCACCAGGGCCAGAATAAAGGTAGAAACAAATACAATAGTGGGATTAGACATATAGCGGCGTACCAGACCGACATAGGTTGCCAGAGAAGCACCGGCACAGACAGCGATGGCAATCAACATCGATAATGGTTCCGGTATTCCCACTACCTGCAGGCAATAGAAGTAGACATAACCACCTAACATAACGTAGGCGGCATGGGCCAGATTCAGCACCCTGCCCACGCCGTATATCATAGTGAATCCCAGCGAAATCAGCGCATACAAACCGCTTAGAAGAGCACCATTAATTGCTATGGATTGCGCTAGAGCTAACATATAATCTATCCTTATTCTAAATTGATCTTACAGCCTAACCAAACTGGGAGGAAGGGAGTATTCACCTTCCCCCCAGTTTTCAACCAGATCACTGGAAACAACAGTCCAATGCTGACCGTTGTCTAGCGAGCCCGCTTTGATTCAGGAATCCATTCCGGGAAGTAGAAATCACCGTTCTTCCAACGGTAGGGGTGGATTACCTTAACCGTCTGATCCGGATACCACTGCATGACCATACCGCCGGGACGACCGGATTCACCGGTAGTGTCGAGTACCGAAGAGTGTGTGTAGGGGTGATCGGGTCCGTAGAACTTGTAGTTCTGCCAGAGGATGTCGTTCGGACCAGCAGGCTCAAAGCCGCCTTCCTTATAGAGCTTGAGGTCGGTTTTCTCCATCTCCGTAACCCAATCGTCCAGCGGCTCGAAGCCACCGGCTCTCTCGGCCGCCGCTGCCATCATCATGACCCCCCAGTAGGCGTTAAAGCCACAAAAGTGAGGGAAAAGCGGCCGGGTGGTGTATTTAGCAGCGTAGGCATCGAGGAACTTCTGGGTCGTGGGATCCCAATCCATACCGAGACATGGTGGGGGTGATGTGGAATTGAAACCACCTGCCATACCGCCCATATCATCCCAGAATTCTATGCTGGCAGCGGCGACATTAACACCGGAAATAGGAATAGGGACCTGCAGCTCAACATAAGCGGCACTGGGCGGGATACAATTTACCGAGGCAATGTGGTAGATGAAATCAGGGTCATAAGCTACTACCTTGGCGTAAACCGGGCTGAAGTCGAAGGTTTCGATATCGTACATTACCTCGCCGATAACCTCGATACCGGCGCCGGGGGCAATCTCGTCACGGATATACTCGGCTACCCCGCCACCGTAGGCAGTATCTTCGAAGAAGAGCACACAGGTTTCCCAGCCCATGTCACCGTCTGGTCCCAGAACATCACTAGCGTAGGCAACGTACTCGGCACCCTGGTCATAGTCGTTCATGTGGTCCATGAAGTAACACTTGTACTTATCGTACTCGTCATGAACCTGCTCGATACACCTGATTGCCGAGGTCCATGTCTCCATTATGGGAACCTGGTACTCGGCAAGGCGCGGGAACCAGCCCAGACTGACATCATCGATACAACCGGAAACCATGAAGTCAACGCCGATGTTCTCGTTAAGGTATTCCATTCCCTTGATACCTTCGGTGACGCTTTCCGCAGAATCAGCCTTATAAAGCACAATTTGCCGTCCCAGTATTCCACCATTAGCATTGAGCTCTTCAACGGCTATCTCGGTGCCTCTCATGGCACTCCGGCCGACATCAGTATCAAAAGCACCGATGTAGCCACATTTCCAAGGCTCTGCTGGTGTTGGAGTTGGTTCGGGTGTTGGAGTTGGTTCGGGTGTTGGAGTTGGTTCGGGTGTTGGAGTTGGTTCGGGTGTTGGTGTTGGGGTTGGGGTTGGAGTAGTACAGCTGGTCATTAAGGGTATACTTAGTGCCAGTACTGTCACTAATCCGAAACCAATGATTGTCTTTAGTAACCCACTTTTCTTCACTAAAACTCCTCCTTACCTGGCAAGATTTGGTTCGTGAATTACCGGGTTTACCATTTTGGCCTAGGCGGGGCTCTATACCTGTGCTCACCTCCTAGATTTTGTATTGCTTACCATAACGAAAATAAAGCAGAAATGACACCAGGATATATATCGTTATCTATTTCGTTAGTAGTACTTCTTTATGTTCTTTATACTACTATATAGCTACTTCGTTAATACTACTACACCATTATACTATAATCTGTCAAGTGCTTGAGGTGTGGGATACTAATTTTAATTTGAAGGAATAGGAATAACAGCGGTTATCTTGGTCCCTTTACCGGCCTCCGATTCTACGGAAAAACTACCGCTAACCATATACACCCGATCACGCATACCCAACAGACCCAGTTTGCCGCCATGTACATAGTTTTCCAGCGTTGCATCCGGTGCGAACCCGCATCCGTTATCGCTGATATTCAAGATAACCTTGCGGTTGCCAAAATCGACTCCTATGATAACCTCCGTCGCCACGGCGTACTTCCTGACGTTGCGAAGTGCCTCCTGGCTAATCCGAAAAAGCACCAGTTCAATCTCGGATGGTAGGCGTCGTTGACAACCCGTGATTTCCAGACGACAATCCAGCTCCTCATCGCTATTCATCTCTTCAACCAGCAACTCCAGTGACGGCAGCAGACCCAACGAATCCAGTAGACCGGGGCGCAGCTCGGAACAGAAACGTCGTATTCCGCCCATCACATGGTTAATCGTGCTCTGAAGGCACCTTAGACGGCGGGTATCTTCTGCCGATAACCGGTCATTCCCCGTAATTATCTCCTCGATGTCGGTAATCACGGTGAATAAATCCTGAATGGTCTCGTCATGCAGTTCGCAGGCAATTCGCTTTCGCTCCGCTTCCTGTGCCCGGGTGATCTCAGTAATATATGACTGTGCCGTTGACATATTATCAATCTTCCCGAAAAAATGTCAGAGAGCTAGAGAAGTACATGGTATCAGCTCGTTCTTAGCGATCACTGTTAACCGGTTATTCTATTCGCAACCGGGCTCATTCAAACTGTCCCAGCCCTTCTTCAAGGCATACAGCATTGCTTCCACCCGTGATTGAACTCCCAGCTTCTTGAAAATATTGGCGAGGTGTGTGCCGACCGTCTGCTCACTGATATGAAGTTCTGAGGCGATTTCCTTATTGCTCATCCCTTTGATAACCAGCTTCAGTATCTGTAGCTCGCGACTGCGCAATTCGTTCGAGTCTTGTCCCTTCTTACTCTTGCTGATAGCCATTCTACGCATAATCTCACCCGCTTTGCGGTCGAATACGTTGGTTCCGCCGTAAACCGTACGAATAGCGTTGACCAGCCTGCGGGGAAGCAGGTCACTCTTGAGCAGATATCCGCTGGCCCCGGCCTCGACACAAGCACGCACATAGTGGTCATAATCGTAGGCACTGAGTATGATAACAGCCGTGTTGGGACAGGCTGCCTTAATCGCTTTGGTAGCTTCGATACCATTCATAACCGGCATAGCGACGTCAATCAAGGCTACATCGGGCAGCTTCTTACGGGCCAGCTCAACAGCCCTCTCACCATTCTTGGCCATAGCCACGCATTCAATATCAGTTACTTTCTCTAAGATGCGGCGCAACCCCTGTTGAGCCAGGAGATGGTCATCAGCGATCATTACTTTAATCTTTTCCATAACTAATCCCGGGGAAAGCAATAAGCTAGCTAAATATAGCTATTATAGGCTATTCTGTCAAGCGGTTGCTAATCACCATATTATGGTAATGATATATACCTGATTAGCCTTATTATTTCATAGGTATATTCATAATACTGGCGTTTTTCCACGGGAAATGTTAGCCTTAGGTGTCTATTATAAATATATTACGGTCGTTATGCACTGCCGCCGCAGCACTGCTCCGTTCTAGCGAGCTCCCCGGGTAGCTTTTCCGGCTTTTCCGATTACAAAAACTATGGTTTGATATGGTGTGATGATGTACAGGAGTTATCAAAGGTCCCGCCTCAATCCGGTGTGGATCTTAATAGGAATAAACGTACTGCTTTTTATCGTTACCCTGACAACCCCGAGGATTGTTCTATTCCTCGGGTTGATACCGGTTGATTTAGCATCAAGACCGTGGACATTACTGACCTCTCTTTTCCTCCACGGCGGTATAGGACATATTCTGGGTAATATGATTACCCTCTACTTCTTCGGCAGAGCTCTACGCACACTGGTCGGAGACAGGAGATTTATCATCGTTTACTTCCTGGGGGGGATACTGGGAAGTATTTTCTATGTATTTCTGGCGCCGCCCCTATCTATCTGTATCGGTGCTTCGGGAGCTGTCTTTGCCGTCGGAGGCGTACTGGCTGTAATGAGACCAAAGCTTAGGGTACTCGTTTTTCCCGTCCCGGTTCCGGTGCCACTCTGGGCAGCAGTTATCGGCGGTTTTGTGATAATATCCTTTTTTCCGAATGTGGCATGGCAATCCCACCTCGGGGGGCTGGTCTTCGGTCTTGTGGCGGGCTACTTCTTACGCCGGCAGGAAGAGTTCTATCGTTAATTGCGGAAAAATAGAGCTGATGTAACACTTACTCCAGCAAAGCTTCCCTGCCGCCAATTTCCTGCTTCAGATACCACATCTGGATAGCCTCAACGACTTCGTTGGTGGCATCACAGACCCTTAGCAGCTTGAAGTCGTCCTCAGATATAAACCCTCTGGCCAGGGCAGAAACCCGCAGCCAGTCCAGAAACCCCTTCCAGTAATTGCTATGAAAGAGTATTACCGGGAACGGCTTTATCTTATGAGTCTGCATTAAGGTCAGCACTTCGGTTACCTCATCAAGCGTGCCTAATCCGCCGGGCATGATGACAAAGGCAGTAGCATACTTAACCAGCATCACCTTGCGGGCGAAGAAGTGACTGAATGTGATTGCCTTGGTCGTGTAGGTATTACAGCGCTGTTCTTCGGGTAGCTCGATATTCAAACCCACTGAGGCCACTCCCGCCTTAAGGGCTCCCTTGTTGGCCGCCTCCATCACACCGGGGCCACCACCGGTAATGATAGAGAAACCTATCTGTCCCAGACAATAGGCTATCTCCTCCGTTTGTGCGTACAGTTCATCCTCCGGATTGAGCCGGGCCGAACCGTATATCGTTACCGCCGGCTCAATGCCGGCAAGCTTATCAAAGCCCTCTACCAGTTCCCCGATAATACGGAACATCCGCCAGCAATCTTCCTTGGCCAGGTCATCTATCTCATATCCGTGTGTCATGTTTCCCTCCCGGAAGACAAATAATACCATATTAGAAAGCAGTTGTATATCACAGCAGCTTCGCTCTGCTCTGGAGTTGCGTCTAAGGTATCTTGTTGCTACAATTGTTATAGCTGAAGGGATGAGGAATAGGGCAGCAGTAAGGGGGCGCGGTATATTCTACTCCATGCTTTGTTCTGTCTGCTGACTCTATCCGGGAGGCTGTGGTTATCACCTCAAGACACTGCCATTCTTTACTCGGCGAAAGGAAGTGGCATCGGGGTTAACTGTGATTAAAATGAGTGGAACACTGGCGGAAAAGATATTAAGTGATAAGTCAGGTGGTGAAGCCGGGGCGGGGGATATCGTTATCGCTCAGGTAGACCTGGTTTTTGTGCAGGATACTACCGGCCCCTTGACGGTGCGGCAGTTTCAGGCCGCCGGCTTTAAGCGTCCGGTTTCTTCGATAAAGGCCGCCCTTTTTCTGGACCATGCTGCTCCCAGCCCGAACCGTGAGCTTGCTGACGACCATAGCTTCCTGCGTGGATTTGCCCGGCAGACCGGTTGTTTCCTCTTTGATGTTGGCGACGGCGTCTGCCATCAAATAGTGGCGGAGTCTCTTGCCCGTCCCGGTGATTTGATTCTCGGCACCGATTCTCATACGGTAACTGCCGGTGGCCTGGGTGCTTTTGCCTGCGGCATGGGTTCTACGGATGGAGCAATTGCCCTCGGCCTGGGTAAAACCTGGCTCCGCGTGCCGGAAAGCATCAGCGTGATACTTTCGGGCAGGTTCTCTCCCGGTGTCTATGCCAAGGACCTGATCATCTATCTGATCGGACGGATCGGTGCTGATGGCGCCACCTACCGGTCACTGGAATTCGGCGGCGATACGGTGAGCGTTATGAGCGTTCCGGAGCGCCTCACTGTGTCCAATATGGCGGTGGAGGCCGGAGCCAAGGTGGGGCTTTTCCCGGCCGATGAAATGACGAGGGACTACCTGGCAACACAGGGGCGTGTTAGCGACTACCGGCCTCTGTCGCCTGACCAGTCTGCCCTCTATGAGGATACTATTGAGATTAATGTCGCTGAGCTTGAGCCGATGGTGTCCAAACCTCACACTGTGGATAACACTGCTCCGGCCAGAGAACTTCGGGGTACCGAGATTCAGCAGGTGGTTATTGGTACCTGCACCAACGGCCGTATCGATGACCTGGCAGTCGCAGCTAAGATTATTCAGGGCAAGCGGCGTTGTCCCCGAACCCGTCTGGTAGTTGTCCCGGCATCACGAGGAGTATTACAAGAAGCAGTGGCAGCTGGATATATCCAGACCCTGCTTGAAGCCGGGGCTGTTATTCTGCCGCCGGGCTGCGGACCATGCCTCGGCCTGCATCAGGGAGTACTGGGTGCCGGGGAAAACTGCCTATCTACCGCTAATCGTAATTTTAAGGGTAGAATGGGTAACCCGGATGCTTTCATCTATTTAGGTAGTCCGGCTACTGCTGCTGCTACCGCGCTCAGGGGAGAAATTGCTGATCCCAGGGAGTTTCTGTAATTAGAACCCTCGGGCTAACGTAGAAAGGAGAGCCTTAGAATTGATCACAGGCCGTGCTTTTAAATTTGGCTCGGGTATCTCGACCGATCAGATTATACCGGGTCGATTTGCTTACCTGAGAAGCAATCTGCCCGAGCTGGCCAAACATGCCATGGAAGATGCCGACCCCACCTTCGTCAGCAGGGTAAATGAGGGGGATTTCATCGTTGCCGGCAGTAATTTCGGGCTTGGTTCCAGCCGTGAGCATGCCCCGCTGGTTATCAAGATGGCCGGGGTACGGGCAGTACTGGCTAAATCAGTAGCCCGGATATTCTTCCGAAATGCGATTAACCTGGGACTCCCCGTCTTATTATGCGATACCGACAGCATTAACGAAAGTGATAAATTAGAGATAGACCTTCAAGAGGGTACTATTCGGGATATAACCAATGACAGCCGGCTTACCTTTGCTAAAATTCCCGGGATAATGCTCCAGATTCTTAACGAAGGCGGACTTCTGCCTTACCTTAGTAAATATGGCGATTTCAGATTGCCGTCGGTTAGGTAACTCTACTGAAAAAAATGAGGAGCGATAATTTCTGATGGCTTACCGGATTACTCTTATTCCCGGTGACGGCGTAGGACCTGAGATTACCGAGGCTACGGTGAAAGTGCTGGAAGCTACCGGCATCGCATTTAACTGGGATGTGGTTTGTGTAGGGGCTGCCGCCCAGGATAAACTGGGCACCGTGCTTCCCGCATCGGTGCTGGAGTCGATTAGGAAGAACAGGGTGGCCCTTAAGGGACCGGTTACCACACCGGTCGGTTCCGGTTTTCGCAGCGTCAATGTCGCCCTGCGTAAGAGTCTGGACCTTTATGTCTGTCTGCGTCCATGCAAGTCCTATGCCGGTGCGCCGACACGTTACGATAACATCGACATTGTCGTGGTGCGAGAGAATATAGAAGACCTCTACAGCGGCATCGAATTTGAAAAGGGTACCCATGAGGCAGCCAGACTGATAGAGCTTATTGCAGAAACTAAATTCGAGCAGGTTAGAACGGACTCGGGTTTCAGCATCAAGGTGATTTCCGAGATGCGCAGTCGGCGCATTGTCCGCTTTGCCTTCGACTATGCTCGGAGTAATCATCGTAAAAAGGTCACCGCAGTACATAAGGCCAACATCATGAAGTTCTCCGACGGGTTATTTCTCGCTACGGCCCGGGAGGTCGCCCGGGATTACCCCGATATTGATTTCGAGGACAGGATCGTGGACAACATGAATATGCAGCTGGTGCAGAAGCCACACGAATTTGACATACTGGTTGCCCCCAATCTTTACGGTGATCTGCTCTCCGACCTCTGTGCCGGCCTGGTGGGAGGATTGGGACTGGCCCCCGGGGCTAACCTGGGTGACGAGATAGCCTTATTTGAACCGACGCACGGCAGTGCCCCCGGCTATGCCGGGTTAAATAAAGTCAATCCCATGGCCATGATGCTTTCCGGTGTGATGATGCTTCGCTATCTGGGGGAAGCGGAGGCTGCCGGCAGGCTGGAAAGGGCGATAGCCGGAGTGATCGCCGAGGGTAAGAGTGTTACCTATGATTTGAAAAGGGGAATGCCGGGTACCGCAGTCGGTACCGCACAGGTGGCTGATGCCGTAGTGGAAAAACTCAGATAACAGAAGGATAACTGCCGCTGCCGTTTTTTCAATTACGGCCCGGCCTTATGTTATAAAATAATATGCTTTCTTTAAGGAGTTAATTGTGTTTTTGCCATACTCGATGGCAGGAGAGAGGAAGTAATGGGAAAAATCTATCTTATCGATGTGACCAACCGGGACGGCGTACAGACAGCTAAACTGGGGCTGTCCAAGCTGCAGAAGACAATGATAAACCTGTACCTGAATAAGATGGGGGTCTCGCAATCAGAGTTTGGCTTCCCCACTACCCATCACGAGTCGCGTTACCTCCAGGCTAACCTGGAGCTGGTAAAGATGGGAGTACTCAAGCCGATCCGGTTGGAGGGATGGGTCAGGGCTACCGTTCCGGATGTTGAGGCTGCTTTTCGAATGGTTCCCGACATCAAGCACCTCAACCTGTCACTATCCACATCAAACCAGATGATAGAAGGCAAGTTCCGGGGCAGCAAGAAGAAGTCTGATATCGTCAAAATGATGGTTGAGGCAGTTAGAGCAGCCAGGGGCTGCGGCGCGGAGAGTATCGGAGTAAACGCCGAGGATGCCTCGAGGACGGAGATAGATTTCCTGATTGAATTCGGCCTGGCGGCTAGAGATAACGGGGCAGATAGAATAAGATACTGTGATACTCTCGGCTATGACAATCCTTTTACCATTTATGACACGGTAAGCAAGCTTGCGAATTCGGTAGGTCTACCGATTGAGCTGCATTGTCATAACGACCTGGGTATGGCGGTAGCCAATTCTATCGCCGGCGCTAAAGGGGTTATCGATGGTGGTCAGGACGCCTATATCAATACTACCGTTAACGGCATCGGCGAAAGGGCGGGTAACGCCGACCTTTTAGCGGTAATACTGGCCGTTACCAAGTCGAAGGGATTTGCCCGGGGTTACTGTCTCGGCAGCCCGGTTAATCTATCCATGTCCTGGAAGCTGGCTAAATTCGCCAGCTATGCCTTTGGCGTTCCCATCCCGATAAATCAGCCCGGCGTCGGGGCTAATGCCTTTGCTCATGCCTCCGGTATCCATGCCGACGGTGTTCTGAAGGACCCCGACAACTACGAACTGTACAACTTCAAGGAACTGGGCAGGGGCGATCCTGAGGAAGTCGAGACGGGCAGGGAGATATGTACCGGGGAGTACGGCGGGATATCCGGTTTCCGGCACGTCCTGAATGAGATAATGGGGGCTTCAGCGGTATCCTTCACCAGTACCGAGGAAGCACAGGAAATCCTGGAGCTGGTCAGGTATGCCAATGTAGAAGCACAGAAACCCCTCGTTGAAGACGAGTTGAGGTTTATTTACGACTATCCCAAGATTGCCCGGATACTGCTGACTTTGCGGCCGCTGGACTACTGAATTCCATCCCATTTCGTTGCTTGTTTAGGGATGTCATAACCTCATGTTGCTACGTTAACTGAGTTATATCAAAGAAAATTACCCTGCCCGGTTCGAATATGACCGGGGCAGGGTAATTTTCTTTTTTTACAATCTCTTCTATAGCCTGGTTAGCCAAATATTATACCGGGCAGCCATAAGGCTAGCTGAGGGTAGAATAGTAATCCAACCAGGAGACAGGCATTTATGATCACGAAAGGAATGATGGACTTATAGATATCCACCATGGTTATACCGGAGTCTTTAGGGACCAGTCCTTTCATGATAAACAGGGCAAAGCCGAAGGGAGGCGTCATCAGCGCGATCAGTACGGTAACGCAGTAGAGGACGCCGAACCAGACCATATTTGTTCCCATGCCCTGTAATACGGGCAGGAAGAGGGGGGCGGTAACGATAAGCATGGCAAAGTCGTCCATCACCATCCCCAGTAATATATAGATACCTATCATCGTAGCCACTATCAAAGTCGGGTTCTGGCCAATCGTTCCTGATAGTATAATGTCGAAGGCCTTGGCTGCCCCGAGACCCTGGTAGATAGCGCCGAAGAGAATGGCAGCGACGAAAATCCACATAATAACGCTGGTAAGCTGCCAGGTTTGATTCACCACCTGCACCAGATTTTTCCAGGTGAATCTGCGGTAAATCAGAGTAACCACAATGGAACCAATTGCTCCGATTGCGGAGCTTTCGGTCACCGTGGTTACTCCCATCAGCAATAGCCCCATCACCGTGAACAGAAGAACTAGGGGTGCAATACCTGCCTTCATACTAATAAATTTCTCTTTCCAGCCGGCCCGCTCTTCAAGGGGTATGGGTGGACCGATATGCGGCTGGATACGGCACCGGATGCCGATATAGGCAACGTACATGCCAGCTAATATGCAACCGGGTATCGCCCCGGCAATCCACAGCTGACCGATGGGCACCCTGGCCAGCATTCCGTAGAGAACGAAGACCAGACTGGGAGGGATGAGGTAGCCCAGCCCACCTCCAGCCTGAATAAGGCCGGTCACTATTGACTTATCGTATTTCCGCTTAAGCATCGAGGGTAGGGCAATAAGACCCATGGCCACCTGACCGGATACGCAGGTACCCTGCACCGCTCCGATCAGAGCACAAATACCGATGCTTCCCATACCCAGTCCGCCCTTAACACCTCCGGCCCACTTGTATATCATGTTGTAGAGGTCATCCGCCATGCCCGACTTGGCCAGCATGTAGCCCATGAAAATAAAGGCGGGGAAGGAGAGCATGACGTCCCAATATATCATGCCAACGGTGTTAAAGTGGGGCATCATTATGCCGCCGGTACCCCATAGGGCCATGGCGGCGACAGTGGCGACAGCACCGACAAGGAGAAAGACCTGACGACCGGTGGTAAGCAGCGCCATCATACCGGCGAACATAACAATGGTAATCAGCATTACATTCATTTCAGGCGTCCGCCTTTCCGAACCGGTCGTGCTCTTTAGCCGCTCGCTCAGCTCGAGTAGGGATTGGTTTACCCCGGATGGTAGCGACGTCCCGGATCAGGTTAGCTACTGCTTGAAACAGCAGGATGATACACCCTGCTGCGATACAGGCCTTAAGGGGCCAGAGGGGAGGACCCCATATACTTTTGGTATGCTGCCCCGTGGCAAAAGAGTCGAATGTAGCGGTCACGGCAGTTACTGCCATCACAGCAATGTAGATAAAGAGGACGAAGGTACATATATCCATAATAGCTCTTTTCCGCGGAGACCACCGGGCATAGAAGGCATCCATTCTGACATGCTCATCCTGAAGAAGAAGCGGTCCTCCGGCCAGAATGAAAGCTGCCGTCATCGTGAACATAGCCAGTTCGTAGGCCTGGATGCTGGGTGCGTTCATAGCATGCCTTACGAACACCGCATAGGCCAGGATAACTATGATTGCTATCGAAGTCCACCGTAATCCTGTCCACATCTTCCACACGAACGACTCAACAGCCATTACATAAGCAATCAACGGTTTTGGCATTCAAGATCTCCTCAAAGGATTACAACACAACTCTACCCCACCCCCGAACTTACTAAGCCCGGGGGTGGGGTCTATCTCAAAAAATCGAGATAATTATTGTTAAGTCTAACTGGCCAAGATTAATGGCCGTACCATGCTGCGTCTTCCACTTCAGCACGGAAGTCCTTGATTATCTGAACTGCCTGGGCACATAAGGCATCCCTCTGCGCCACGATGTCCAGATAATCCATGCCATGTTGCCGTAGTACCTCGATATCTTCCTCAGGGAGGTAGCAGATTTCCTGGAAGGAGCCATCGGTGCGGTACTTGTACTCGCCGTGGGCCCTTATCGTTTCGTTCCAAACATCAAGGTGCATGACTCCCTCTTTGATGATCTGGCGTATGTCGCTGGGCATGGTAGCCCAAACATCGGGGTTAATCAGGTAAGCAACATTACAGACATCAACAAAGGGCGGGTCCCAGAGGTAGGGGGCAACCTCATTATTACCGAACTGGACGATCTCATCGGCGCCGGACCAGCCGAAACCGTCCATGGCACCGGTCTGGATGGCCAGGTAGACATCTGCGGGAGGAGTAGGCATGCAGGCAACACCGACCTGCTCGTAAGGATAGGCATGCTCGGCCAGGAGCTGTATTCTCTGTCCCTTCATATCCTCAAGAGAGTAGGCCGGTTTTGAGGAACAAATCTCCAGAGGGTCGTGCAGCGAGGGGCCGATGTAGACCAGGCCCTGATCCTCGTAGGATTGGGCAAAGAGGTCCATCAAGCCGCGGTGGTAGATGAGCACCCTGAACTCTATCGCATTCTTGGTGGCGAATGGGGCACCACATTCAATGGTCCGCAGCTCGGTGGCCGTACCCATCAGCGGGTACCACTGCAGCATATCGATAGTACCAGCCTTGAGGGCAGGTATCTCTTCCTCGGAGGGCATAATCTGACCGCCGGCATACCAGTCGAAGGTGACCCGGCCGCCGCTCATCGTGGTTATGATATCACAGCACTGCTCGATCGAGTCCCTCTGTACGATGGATGCGCCCTGCGGCGAAATGCCTCTCAAGTGCCAGGTCTGTCCTTCTACACCAGGCTCTGGTGTCGGGGTTGGGGTTGGTTCTGGGGTCGGAGTTGGTGTTGGTTCTGGGGTCGGAGTTGGTGTTGTGGTTGTACATCCGCTTATCATCGGGATGCTTACCGCCAGCACCGCTACCAGACTAACACCTGCGATTAACTTTAGTAGTCCTTTGCTCTTTTTCAAATAGAATCTCCTTACTGTAATTTCTCTCCAATTCCAAGTTCATGATAGGCTGTTTACGATAGGCAACACCCCCTCGATTATCATTTTCTTACTATACTTACTCTTACTTACTTTACTATTACGTATCCAACAGGTCAAGCTCAAGATAACCTGCCGTACGAAGAACTGGCTCTAGGCTCTCTAAGAAACAGGCAACTATACCGGCTTAATATCCTTGAGGACGCTGTAGATGACATCGAGGCCGTGGTTCAGCTGTTCCTCGGTGATGATAAAGGGCGGTACAATCGGCTGCCGGTGCGGGTAGCCGTCACAGTAGGTCAGCATCAGACCCTGCTTGAGACACTCGGCAGTGAGCTTCTCCCTGGCCGCTACGGTCGCCGCAGCATTGTAGGGCTTGCCGGTGGTCTTGTTAAGCGAAATCAGAAACGACTGGTAGAGACCCTTGCCCATCGGAGCATCGACAACAGGCAGCTTGGTGAACTCGTTAAGACGCTTGCTGAGCAGAGCTCCCAGCTTGGCAACACGGTCCGCCATCTTTTCATCCCGGTATATCCGCAGGGCCGCCAGCGCGGTCGCCAGCACGACGGCATTACCATCGGAGGTGGTGTAGCTCATCAGCTTCTTCTTGCTGTTGACCATGGCATCAAATATCTTGTTGCTGAAACCAACCGCACCAAAGGGCAAGATGCCGCCGTTAATACCCTTGGCCATGCTGATCATATCGGGTATCACGCCGTAGTGGTCCACTCCCCAGAACTTTCCGGTCCGGCAGAAACCAGTCTGTACCTCATCGGCAATCAGCAGTATGTTGTGCTTGCTGCATATCTCACGAGTGATCGGCCACCACTTGTCGCCGGGCCAGACCACACCGCCGTTGCCCTGGGCTACCTCGGCCATAACACAGGAAATGGTATCGGCACCCTCCTGCTGAATAACCTGCTCCAGATAGCGGGCATTCTCCTCATCAGTCTTGAAACAGTTCTCAATGCCGGTAACGAAGTTAGGCATCTTGACCACTTCCGGGTTGCGGCGGGAGAAACAGGATAGCCCGATGTGCGCCCCGGTCATGCTCCGGGAAAGCTGCGACGAACCATGGTAGGCACGGTCCAGAACGATAATCTTGTACTTGCCCAGCTCACCAACCGACTCCCAGTAGGCCCGGGCTATCTGTACGCACGACTCGGTGGACTCGGTACCGGTGACGGTCAGGTAAACATGATCCATACC
>DIFA01000021.1 GCA_002418895.1 Dehalococcoidia bacterium UBA5760
TCCAGGAAGGACATATGACACCCTGCACAGGCATCCAACCATGCTGAAATAACTTTTACCTTTGCCACTGTTAACCCCCTAGCGTAATACCAACTCTTTTCCCATTTTTTGAGAAACTGCCATCAGTATTTCTTTATCCTGAAGTACACCTTCTCCGGGTTCTAATACCTGCTTGGCTTCCAGCACCCGTCCGCTCATATCGACATACTCACCTTCTCGCTCCGCCCATATCGGTGATGGTAGCACCACATCGGCGATAGCGGTAACCGGTGAGTGGTAGCTTGCCTGGACCACCAGAAAGTCGATCTCCTTAAGCCAGTTAAGCAGTTTCTCATCTACCGTATCATCGGAAAGCAGGAGATAGAGGCCCTTCGGCTTATCCTGCTTGATGCCCTTGGCTAGTCCTAACTCCCAGGCACCGCGGCTGTTGGCACCGGATTTAAGAGAAACGACTCTTAAGCTGTTGCCCACCTGGTTCGCCGTGATACTGGCCAAGTTGAGAATAGCGGCAACCGCATCAGTACCGCCGCTCACAACAAGATTTTCTCCGTAGATGATGATACTCCGCTCGGCCCGTGCGTATATCTCCGCTGCTTCCTCCAGAGTCTCCTTATCTATACCGGTGGTCCGGGTAACCTCGCCTATCTCGCACCGGTTGAGAGAAGTCTTAAGCGCATCAGGCTTTCCTGATTTAGCCAGGCCTTTATCGAGAATGACCTTAGCCAGCCCGGTGAGCAGAGCTGCTTCACTACCTGCCTTCGGCTTTAACCAGAGGTCGGTCCAGAGAGGGAAAGAATTCCTGGACTGGTGTACCACTACCAGTTTTGCTTTACCCTGACCGGCGGCACGACGGATGAGAGTGCCGACCACAGGATTAGTCTTCTCCGGATCGGCTCCGATTGCCATAATACAATCCGCTCCCGGTATCTCCTCGATAGAACACTCAATATCCAGCTTACCGTTGCCGGCAAACTTAGCGATGCCCTCGCTGATTATGCGGTAGCTGGCTCCATCCGGGGTGTCAATCGAGTCACTGCCGATTACCCCTGAAATAAACTTGTGGAACAAAGAGAGCGTCTCACTGGGAAGTTTGGTGGATGCCATACCGGCGAAGCTAGCCTTCGCCTCTTTCAGCCCTACGCTAATTCGTTGCGCTGCGCTGTCAAGGCTGCACTCTTCGAACTCACAATCCTTTATCCGTACCAGAGGCGAGTTAATTCTGGGTTGTGTTTGTTCGAGTAGTTCAAAACGGCCCATTCGGCATAGAGCCCCTCTCGTGCTGGTCAAAATGGGAGCATCAATCCTGATCAGGTTGTTATCTCTTATCAGTACATTCAGCTCACAGCCTACCCCACAGTCAGGACAAACGGTCTCGATCTGCTCGCAGTCGTCAGTCATACCTTTGTAGAGATTGATCTTATTAAAAATGGCGCCGGTAGGACAGGCTTGAACACAGGGACCGCAGTTGAGGCAGGATGATTCGCCCAGCGGCTGGTTTAAATCAGCCACAACCGTGGTCTTCCAACCCCGCTGGCCGAAGTCCAGGGTATTTACTGCCGCTATTTCGCGGCAGGCCCGGATACACCGGCCGCATAGGATACACCGGTTGTGGTCTATTGTAATATATTTGCTTAGTGAATCCACTGATAGAGAAGGAAAAGTGTATGGGTAGCGCACGTTATCCATCTGGTATTGATAGCCCAACTGTTGCAGTTCACAGTCCCCGCTTTTTTCACAGAACATGCAGAAGTGATTGTGCTCGGTAAAGATGAGCTCCAGTATCTGGCGGCGGTATTTTTCCAGCTTCTCGGTGTTGGTCTTCACCACCAGCCCTTCCCGTGCCGGGTAGGTACAGGAGGGAACCGGCCTTCTTTCCTTTTCAATCTCTACGACGCACATTCGGCAGGCACCGACATCACTCAGTCCGTCGAGGTGGCAGAGGGTAGGCACATCGATACCGTTAGCCTGACATACTTCAAGAACGGTACTACCTGTTTTTCCTTTAACCTGTTTCCCATTTACTGTTATTGTTATCTCGTTCATGGCTTATCCTTCGACCTCCAAATCGCATCTCAGGCATCTCGAGGCTTCTTCCATTGCCTCTTCCGGACTGTAAGTTAAGGTTACTTCCTTAAATGAGCGAGCCCTTTCACTAGCGGTGATTTCATGAACCTTGGCTCTAGCCCTTTCCTTGATGTCTTCCTCGCTGGGGGGCTCGGAAGAGTAGGCAATCGGTTTGTATCCGTTGCGCTCTACCAGAGGCGTTAGATCCTGCCCCTGGAGGTATCTTCTTATTGAGCAGGCCGCTCTCTGACCGGCGGCGATAGCCTCGATGACCGTTTGGGGACCGGTGGCGACATCTCCGCCCGCGAAAACTCCCTCTCTGCTGGTAGCCAAGGTCCGTTTATCGGTAGTTACTATTCCGCCTTTCCCTGTTTCAATAGCGCCGTTCTTGATGAAAGAGGTATCCGGTTTCTGGCCGATTGCTTCGATGACCATGTCCACATCTACCACATATTCGGAGCCTTTAATAGGATTGGGGGTCTTTCTACCGCTGCGGTCAAATTCTCCCAGCTCCATGCGGATACATTCCAGACCGGCTACTTCCCCATTTTTACCCAGGACCCTGGTCGGAGCAGTCAGTAAATGGAGCTTCACACCCTCTTCTTTAGCTGCTTCTATCTCTTCAGCTATCGCCGGCATATCCTGTTCTTCACGACGGTAGAAAATGTGTACCTCTTCGGCACCCTTTCTCAAAGAGACCCGGGCAGAGTCGATTGCCGAGTTACCACCGCCGATAACAGCTACCTTCTTGCCAACCTCCAGCGGTCTGCCCAAGTTAATCTCTCTCAGGAACTCTATTGCGTCGTATACTCCGGGCAGGTCTTCACCGGGAATACCCGCTTTGGTGCCTTGATGAGCGCCGGTGGCGATGAACACCGCTTTATAGCCATCGGCAAACAGCTTATCAATGTCATTGACCGGGGTGTTCAGCTTGATATCCACACCGAGGTCTTCAATGTCCCGAACTTCTTTTCTCAGCATGTCATTGGGCAGGCGATATTCCGGAATGGCTACCGCCAGCATCCCTCCCGCTACCGGCAGGGCTTCAAATATGGTAACCTGGTATCCTTCCAGAGCAAGGTCCCAGGCTGCGGATAGCCCGGCCGGGCCAGCTCCTATGATGGCTACTCTTTCCGCCTTTTTCTCCTTCATCTTGGGAGTGTATTTGAAATCATGGCTGTAAGCGTAGTCGGCGGCAAATCTCTTCAGATCCCTGATTGCTATCGGCTCATCAACCTGAGCGCGGTTGCACTTGAATTCACAGGGGTGATGACACACCCGGCCGCATACTACCGGCAGGGGATTGCGCTGTTTGATCAGGCTATAGGAATCGGTGAACTTGCCTTCCTTGATCAAACTTACGTAGCCGGGGATATCCAGCTCTACGGGGCAGGTGTGCTGGCATGGAGAGCGGAATAGCCCGGAGCAGACGGAGGCCGGACATTTTTTATCAATAATATGAGCTTCATACTCATCACGGAAGTAACGTAATGTGGTCAGAACCGGGTTCGGACTGGTCTGTCCTAAGCCACAGAGTGAAGCGGAGGAAATCATTTCTGCCAATTCCAGAAGAACATCCAGGTCAGCTAATGTAGCCTTACCCGTGCTGATCTTGTTGAGAATATCCAGCATCTTGGGAATACCGGCCCGGCAGGGAGTACATTTGCCGCAGGACTCACCTTGTGTAAACTCGAGGAAATACTTGGCGACATCCACCATACAGCTGTCCTCATCCATGACCACAACGCCGCCGGAACCCATAATGGCTCCTAGGGCAGTAACGGATTCGTAATCGATCGGCGTGTTGAGATGTTCAATAGGAATAACACCGCCGGAAGGTCCACCGAGCTGAACCGCCTTAAATTTCTTCCCTTCGGGTATTCCCCCCCCGATGTCGAATATGATTTTGCCTATCGGTGTCCCGAGGGGAACTTCAACCAGACCGGTGTTGTTGACATCCCCTACCAGACAGAGGGTTTTTGTACCCTTGCAGTTCTGGGTGCCAACACTGGCAAACCAATCGGCTCCGTTCAGAATAATCTGGGGAACATCTGACCATGTTTCTACGTTGTTGATCGTCGTGGGCTTGCCAAAGAGACCTCCGCCGACATTGGCCGGGAAGGGTGGTCGCTGCCGCGGATTTCCTCTTTTACCCTCGATGGAACCCAGCAGGGCTGTTTCCTCGCCGCATACGAAGGCACCGGCACCGGGGAAGATGTCGAGAAAGAAGCTGAATCCGGTCCCCAGGATATTTTCTCCCAGCAGGCCGTGCTCTTCCGCTTTGGCGATGGCGTGTTTCAGGGTTTCAATTGCCAGAGGATATTCGGCACGAACGTAGGCATATCCCTGGCGTACGTTGCCGATGGCGTAGGCTCCGATCGTCATCCCCTCGATTATGGAGTGCGGATTACCCTCCAGAACCGCCCGGTTCATGTAAGCACCGGGGTCGCCCTCGTCAGCGTTACAGACTACGTGTTTTTCATCTGCCTGTGCACTGCGGACAAATCCCCACTTGGTGGCGGTGGGAAAGCCGGCCCCTCCCCGTCCCCGCAGCCCGGCTCTTTTTATCTCATCTATAACCTCATCGGGCTTCATCTGAGTCAATGCCTTGGCCAGGGCCATATAGCCGCCCCTGGCGATGTACTGTTCGATATCCATCGGGTCAAGGTCCTGGTTGTGCATTACTCTTATCTCTTGCAGCTTGAGCAGGGGATCATCAAGAGATAAAGCAAATTCCGCAACCGGCTTTCCTTTCGCCAGGTGCTCTTCAACAATGCGCTTGACCTTATTCTCGTCAAGGTCAACGTAGATAATCTTTTTCTGCCCGGGTTTGATAATCGTTATTACTGGCTCGCGGCCACAGAGTCCGATACACCCTGCTTTGGATATGGCAATATCCGACAACTTACTCCGCTCTACCTCACTGGTCAGAGCATCCAGGATCTTATTTGCTCCCGAAGAAACACCGCATGTTCCCAGATGAACCTTGATCTGAGTCTTCTTTGCTTGCTTTTCCAGCTGCGCTCTGGCTTTACTTTCTAAATCCTTGAGTTCTTTGACAGATTTGAGTTTTATCATCATTTTTTGACCTTCCTAACTGTAAGAATTCAAGATGTCGCCCATTTGCCCGGGTTTAACTTTCCTGTGCACTTCTCCTGAAACCGCTATTACCGGGGATAGACCGCAACAACCCAGGCAGCGGACGGTATCCAGGGAAAATCTGCCGTCTTCGGTAATTCCGTCAGTCTCGAGCCCCCAGTCCCTCTTTAGCGCATCAAGAATCTTTTTGCCTCCCTTAACATAGCAGCTGGTTCCCATGCATACCTGGATAACATATTTACCTTTAGGGACCATGGTGAAGAATGAATAGAAACTAATGATACCATAAATCTCACTTTTGGCGACCTTTGTTAGCTGTGAGATTTTTTCGATAATCGGGACAGGAAGATAACCGAATAGCCCTTGCGCTTGCTGTAAAATTCGGATGATGCCGCCAGCTTTACCTTTGTTAGCCGCGACTATCTGAGCGACTTTCTGGAAATCTTCTTCCCCGAAACCGTTTCCTCCAACTATCTTGGTTTGTGTTTCACTTTCTTTCATCATCTTGATGCCAATTTCCCTCCTACCTTGATTCTAGCCCCTCATTTCAAGAGCCAGTATTCTGCAAGAAAGCTCTTCTCTTCGAAAGTCCTCCTATCAAAGAGAAAATCCAGCTGGGTAGCCAGTTCCAGAGCGACTTCAAAGTCGGCTTTTATCAGGTGCTGTCGCTGGCTGATAGTATCAACTCCAAGTCAAATATACTGTTTCCGTTGGAAAGGCCACGAGCCCACCGCGGCGAATCAGGTAAACAGCCACAGGGGTATTTCTTTTAACGTTGCCTTTAAGGATTTGAGTTTGCATTCAGTAGCCTTTTATATGCCTCTAAATATTTCTTACTGGTCTCCTCGATTACTTCAGTAGGCAGCTCTGGCCCCGGGGGATTTTTTCCCCACTTGACTGATTCTAGATAATCCCTCACATATTGTTTATCAAAACCTGGCTGAGGCTTGCCTGGTTCATATTCTTCTTTTAACCAGAAACGGGACGAATCCGGAGTGAGGATCTCGTCTATAAGTATTACCTCTCCCTTATATAAACCAAACTCAAATTTGGTATCAGCAATGATTATTCCGCGCCCCTCGGTATACTCTGATGCCTTGAGGTATATACCGATGGATACTTCCTTTAGTTTTGCAGCAGTCTCTCTTCCCACTAGATTTTGGAGCTCTTTAAAGGTTATGTTTACATCATGGCCCGATTCAGCCTTGGTTGACGGAGTGAAAATAGGCTCTTCAAGCTTTGCCGATTCCTGAAGCCCTGGTGGAAGTTTGATTCCAGATACGGCCCCATCAATCTGGTATTCCTTCCAGGCGGAACCTGAAAGATATCCGCGCACGATACACTCCGCAGGCAATGCCCTGGTCTTTTTGACCAGCATCGTGCGCCCTGCCAGAATATCTCTTTCCTTCTTAGGCAAATTCGGAATTTCTACCAGCCTAACCGGCAGAACATGGTTAGCTACTATATCTTTGGTAAAATTAAACCAGAAAAGAGAGAGCGCCGTCAGAACCTTACCCTTCTGAGGTATCCCGTCAGGGAGAACTACATCAAAGGCAGAAATCCGATCAGTGGCGACAATGAGAAGCATATTACCCAATTCGTAGATATCCCTTACCTTTCCTCTCTTGAAAAGCTTGAGCCCTTTTAAGTTTGTGCTCAGTATGACCTCTTTCATGTTATTTCCTTTCGTTGGTCATCCAAGACTGACTTCCCGGTTGTCTTTCTCCAATGTCTCTCTTGTCATATCCTGATATTCTTGCACCTTTTCCTGAATACGCTTATCAGTCAGGCCCAAAATCTTAGCGGCGGCTATGGCGGCGCCCTCCGGTTCTAATACTACCATCGGCGCTACACCAGAAGGCATTCTGAGGCTGGAGTAAATATCCACACCGCCAAATTTGTCGCTATAAGGAGGGCAGGCGATAACCGGGCAATAGGTTTGGGCATCAGTGAAGCCGCTTAAAGCATTGCTTCTACCGGCAACTGTAATAAACACAACACCCTCTTTCTCATACTCTTTAATAAGTTCATAGCACTTCAGGGGGACCTTGTGTGCTGAAGCAACGCGTAGAACGCTTTCAACGCCTAATTTATCTAAAGCCGCTATAATATTTTCCGACCAGCGGAGGTCACTTTTCGAGCCCATAATAATTACTACCTTGCTCACATTCCTCCTCGTTGTCATGTTTCACTCAAACGCCTGTTGATAATGCTACAGCGATACGTGCTATTTTAATACTTAATAATAATTAGGAACGGTGAGTTACCTGGAGTCGCATTACTTCTCATAACTTCCTTAACATTCATCATTTTCTACCTATAGAAGTGTGCCTAGGCTCTAGACGGATCATTGTACTTTGTTAGAGTCCTCTTTTTTAATCGGTATCCTAAAGCTAGAAGTATATCTCCAACAGGGTGGTCTCGTTCTAATGGGTGCCTCATTGGCATTTCTGGATTAACTGTATATCGGTTACACCTGCCTTCTCTATGCCGGGTTATGTAACTCACTTTTTCCAAGTCAGCTATGATTTTTTGCACCGCTCGTATACTTAGCCCAGCTTCTTGGGCAATCCCCTGGGCTGTGCTTTTCGGATGTTTTGCTATATAAGTAAACAGACGCCCATGATTAGTAAGGAATGTCCATTCCCCTTTTCTCATCTTGTTGCTTGTTCCTTAACTCTTGATTCCAGCAAGTGCTTCTGCTCAAATATACGTATTATTATACGTGTATTATAATGCATAATAACATACGCGAGGGTGAATATCAATTCGAAGCGAAAGGTTTATAGTGAGGTATCAGTGACAACGAGAAAAATCACAAGATGTATGAGTACCCAACACCCGGATAACGTGCCCCTCTTTTTTGCGCAAAATACCGAGCTGGGTGGGGAAGATGAAATACAGGAAGCCTATTATGCCTTCTCTCACTTAGGTTGTGATGAACAAATGTGGGACCGTGAAGGTAAGGAAGTGGATAACTTCGTCGTCAAGAAACTATCAAAATATTGCAATAGCATCATCAACTATGCTATGATATTAGTCTAAATGATGAACCTTTAAGCTGGTCCGGTGAGACTGGCAAGGGGAAAAAGAAGATAACGCAAGCTGGATAACCCTCTTGCCGCTCAGGGCAGGGGGTTATTTTTATGTCCCGGAAAATTCTAATGACCGCAGAGGACATCAGGCGCACCCTGGTACGTATCGCCCACGAAATCATCGAGCGAAACATTACCCTCGAAGACCTGGTGCTGGTCGGCATCCGCACCCGCGGCGTGCCTATAGCGGAAAGACTAGCCTCACTGATAGCAAAATTCAGCGGGCTAAAACCGCCTGTTTCCGCCCTGGACATTGACCCCTACCGGGACGACATCTTCCCCCTGGAAATAAAACCGCTTACACAACGTATTGACACCGCAGTCAACATCGACGGCAAGTCCATAGTGCTGGTTGATGATGTCCTCTATACCGGACGCAGCATCCGGGCCGCTATGGACGCTCTGATCGACACCGGACGCCCCCGGCAGGTCCAGCTGGCGACTCTGATCGACCGCGGCCACCGTGAGATGCCGATACGGGCTGACTATACCGGAAAAAACATCCCGAGCTCCAGAGATGAAGAAGTGAAGGTACGGCTTGAGGAGACTGACGGAGCGGATGAAGTAACCATCACCAGCTCGACCGCGAACAGACCTGTCGGCACTGAAAATGGTATACTGCTGCAAAAGGAGTTGTGATGAACTTTACCGGTAGAAGCCTGGTAACCATCGATGACCTGTCCAACGGAGAAATAGCAGCCGTTTTTGACCTGGCCGACGAAATTTCGCAATCAATGAAGGAGCAGCTCGACGTATGCCGCGGTAAGGTCATGGCCAGCCTCTTCTTTGAGCCCAGCACCAGAACCAGGCTATCCTTTGAGTCGGCAATGCATCGGCTCGGGGGCAGCGTCATCAGTGCGGTCGATACCAAGGCAACCTCGCTGGCAAAAGGCGAGAGTATCGCCGATATGGCACGAGTGGTCGGGAGCTACGCCGACATAATCGTCATCCGCCACCCCTGGGAAGGGTCCGCCAGGGTAGTTGCCGACTACGCCGGTGTGCCGGTGATAAACGCTGGTGACGGAGGTCACCAGCACCCCACTCAGACCCTGTTAGACCTTTACACCATCAAGAAGGAAAGGAAAATTATCAAGGGCCTGAAGATTGCGCTATGGGGAGACCTGAAATACGGACGGACGGTACACTCCCTTATTTTTGCTCTGGCCAAGCTCGGGGCGAATATCGTCTTCTGCCCTACCCCGGGGTTTGAGGTACCCAGGCACGTGATACAAAAACTAATCGCGGAATACGGCGGAGAACTGGAACGGCTTGCGGACTCCGAGCAGTCGGACAAGGAAAAGGTCTCCCCCCTGGATGCGATATATATCACTCCGGGCAGCCCGCACCAGCTGGCAATGATGCCCAACATCAGCATTCAGGTAGAGTTGAAAAGGGGAGTCGATGCCCTCTACATTACGCGACCGCAGAAGGAGAGGTTTGCCACCAGCGAAGAAGGAGAAGGGTTGAAGAAATACCCGGTGGTGGACAAGAAACTGCTCAAAGAGAAGGAGTTTGAAAAAACCCTTATCATGCACCCGCTGCCCCGTGTCGACGAGCTGGCCTACGAGCTAGACGCCGACCCACGGAGTATGTACTTCAAGCAAGCAGCCCGAGGGGTACCGGTCAGGATGGCATTAATAGCCCTCCTGCTGGGGGTTAAGGAGATCGCCCTTCCCGACAAGGACGACTCCCCTGCCGGGATTGACTACCCGGCATACCGGCAGGACCTGGGGCTAAAGTGTCCCAATCCAAGGTGCGTCTCGGTACAGGAAAGCGAAACAAAATACATCAAACCGGCATTCAAGATAGTCAACACTAAGCCGATGACGCTAAGATGCACCTACTGTGAACACGGCTTCGAGCCCAAGTATGTCGCCAGTTCCCACTGGCACGAGGGGGCACCGGAGTACAAGAAATACCACAGTGCGGAAAGCCACTGGGCCAGAACAATCAGACCGGAGAACCTGATAGTCTTTAATTCAGCAGATGAAGCCGAGGCCCATGGTTTTAAGCCCAGTCACTATGCCACCGTACCCCGAATAAGCAGCGACGGTCATAAATGGTGAAGCCGCTGCTTATTCGGGGAGGACGTATCATCGACCCCGGACGGGGGACAGATAAGATCGGGGATTTGCTCATCCTCGAGGGCAAGATCGCCCGTCCGGTCAGAGAAGAGCCGGCCTTGCCGCAATATGACATCATCAACGCCGGCGGGATGGTCGTCTGCCCCGGGTTTATCGACCTGCACTGCCACCTCCGACAGCCGGGTTTCGAGGAGAAAGAGACCATCGCCAGCGGCAGCCGGGCAGCGGCGCGGGGCGGTTTTACCACCATCTGCTGCATGCCCAACACCAATCCCCCTCTGGATAACAAAGCAGCAATAGATTATGTCAATCTAGTATCATCATCGGAGGGCATTATCCGGGTACTGCCGATAGGGTGCGTCTCCAAAGAGAGGATGGGGGAGGAACTGGTCGATATGGAGGAGATGGCCAAAGCCGGGGTGGTGGGATTCAGTGACGACGGCAGCCCGGTAGCAACCTCCCTCCTGATGCGTCAGGCACTGGAGTTCAGCTTAAGCTCGGGACTGCCCATTATCGACCACTGCGAGGATACCACCCTCAGCAGTGGTGGGCTGATGAATGAGGGCACCCTCTCCGCCAGTCTGGGGCTGCGGGGAATACCGGCCGCCGCCGAGGAGATTATGGTCGCCCGCGACCTGATACTAGCCCGACTTACCGGGGGCTGGCTGCATATCGCCCACGTCTCCAGCGAAGGTTCCGTTGAGCTTATTCGCCGCGCCAAAGACAGGGGGATAAGAGTTACCGCCGAAGTCACCCCGCACCACCTGACTCTAACCGAGGAGAAGGTCAGGGGATATGATACCAGTGCCAAGGTAAACCCGCCCCTAAGGACCAGGCAGGACACCAAAGCCTTATTAGAGGGGCTTAAGGATAACGTAATTGATATCATCGCCACCGACCACGCTCCTCATACCGAGGTCGACAAACTCGGTGGATTCGCCCTGGCTCCCTTCGGCATCAGCGGCCTGGAGACTGCCCTGAGCAGCCTGTTGGGCCTGGTGCACGACGGAGAACTATCCCTGATCACTCTTATCGCAAGGCTTACCCAAGAGCCGGCCCGGATTATCGGCGATAGGTACGGCAGACTGGGCACCCTGGATATCGGGGCCCCCGCCGATGTGACCATCTTCGACCCGGACATGGAGTGGGTGGTTGACACCAACACCTTTGCATCAAAGGGCAGGAACACCCCCCTCAAAGGGGCACGGTTGAAGGGAAAGGTATTGGCAACCATCGCACAGGGCAAACTGGTCTATCAGGACAGCTCGATTAAGGTTGGAAGGACGGGATCATCAACAAAGTTTAGAAAGGAACCGTTATGAAGCAGCCCCCGTCCACCATCATCTCAAGCAGAGAAGCAATGCCCGGGACCTATCTCCTCTGGCTCCGGTCTCCCTGCATAGCCTCCGGAGCTAAGCCGGGGCAGTTTGTGATGGTGCGCTGCGGCGAAGACAATGAGCTACTGCTGCGCCGCCCCCTCAGCATACATCGGATAGACGGCGATAGTCTGGCTCTTTTATTTAACACGGTAGGCAAAGGCACCCGCTGGTTATCTCAACGTCAAAAGGATGAGGCTATAGACCTGCTCGGCCCGCTGGGCAACGGTTTCACCATCTACGCTGAGTCCAGAGAAATCCTGCTGGTAGCAGGCGGTATGGGCATCGTGCCACTGGTATATCTTGCCGATATAGCACTTCGACAGGAAAAAAGGGTAACCCTGCTCGCCGGAGCCAGATCTGCCGCCCAGCTTCTCCCCGAGGAATTCCTGCCCCGGGGAGTTACCCTTATCACCACTACCGAAGACGGGACACAGGGTTATAAAGGATACGTCTCGGAACTGCTGCCGGACTACGCTGACAGCTCCGACCAGATCTTTGCCTGCGGGCCAACCGCAATGTACCGTGAACTGGCGCAGAGAAAGCGAGAGCTCGGCCTCGAAAGGAAGCCGGTACAGATCTCCCTGGAGATGAGGATGGGCTGCGGGCTTGGGGTCTGCTACGCCTGCACGGTGAGAACCAGAAGCGGACTGAAGCAGGTATGCCAGGACGGCCCGGTATTTGAGCTGGATGACATCATCTGGGACAAGCTAATTCCGGACTGACCGGGGCCGAGGAACTAAAAGGCCCCGGACTGGCCCACCTTTGTCCCGGTTGAAGAACTAACGGGTGATTGCTTTTGAACGAACCATATGCGAACATATATCAGAGAAGTGTTACTCAGAGATGCAGAGGCTGGAGCACTGCTGAACCGGGGGCTGTTTAATAACAGTGACCTGATTAGACTAAAGTCTATGGCCAATAGAATTCAGAAGACTTGGATAACTCAGACCTTGTTGAGCCCATGATGATAAAGATCAATACAGATGACACTCCGTAAGAAGACGATAGTTCTCATTGCAGTTACATTCGGCTGCCTGATTGCTACTATATATGCAATCTCTCAAAACGTCCTGATGCGGAGTTACGCTCGGTTGGAGCAGGAGGCCATCCATACCAATGTGGAGCGCCTCAAGAGTGCCCTGGACAAAGAAATATCTTCGATAGATGCCGTCAATCAGGACTGGGCAGCATGGGATGATACCTATGAGTTCATCGAGGATAATAACGATGCCTATATTGAGTCGAATCTAATCGACGGGACATTCGTAACACTAGAGCTTAATCTTATGGTGTTTATCAACTCCGCCAACCAGGTAATCCTCGCTAAGGCCTTCGATTTGGAAAACGAAGAGGAAGTACCTCTCCCAGAGAGTTTTCAAGAACATCTTTACCCTGACAGCCTCCTTCTGCATCATCCTGATACAGAGAGTAACGTAGAAGGGGTGCTTACCCTTTCCGAACTCCCTATGCTCATCAGTTCACGGCCCATACTGACCAGTAGAGATCAAGGGCCTATTCGTGGAACACTTATTATGGGACGTTACTTAGACACTTCCAAAATCGAGGAGCTAGCCGGGTTAACACGATTGTCCATCGATATCCATCTGTTTGACAATTCGCTATTGCCGACCGACCTCGAAGAAGTGAAGCCATCTTTGCAGACAGGCACGCCGATCATTATAGAACCCTTGGACGGTGAGCGTGCTGCTGGATACGCTTCTGTTGACGATATTTATGACAATCCAAGCCTCATCCTAAAGATAAACGTACCCAGGGATATTTACAGGGAGGGACAGAATACCATCAATTATTTTATGGTGGTACTCGCTATCGCAGGGGGAGTGCTTGCACTGGTAATCCTATTATTTTTTCACAGATCGGTCCTATCCCGGTTACTACGTTTTGACCGAGAGATTGATCGAATCAGAGCAGCAAATGACCTGCTAGGTCACGTTTCTGTGACGGGTAGTGACGAATTATCACACCTGAAGAACAATGTCAATAAGACCCTAGAGTCACTGAGGGCATCGGAGGAAAAGTACAGAGAACTAGTGGAGACTGCTTCCGAGATTATATCCACAACGGATATGGAAGGGAACTTTGTCTTTACCAATCCGGCATTCAGAAAACACCTAGGCTTCTCACCTGAAGAGGTAAGTAAAATAAACGCATTCGAATTAGTCCACCCGGAAGATATAGAACGTGTGAGAAAAGAATTTAACCGGTTAGAGGCAGGCAAAGGGATGAGAAACCTGGAATATAGATGTCGGGCTAAAGACGGCTCTTATGTTGACTTACTGAATAATACCTCGCCATTATTTGATTCCCATGGTAATGTGTCTGCTGTCGTTACTGTTACCAGCAATATCACCGCGCAGAAAAAGGCGGAGGCAGAGAAGCGGGAGATGGAGAGGAAGGCCCAGGTAACCAGCCGCCTGGCATCGGTGGGAGAGATGGCTTCCGGCATCGCCCACGAGATAAACAACCCCTTAACCAGCGTGATCGGCTTTTCCGAGCTGCTGATGGAAAAGGACCTGCCCGAAGACTTGAGGGAAGATGTTGAGACTATCCATAACGGCGCAAAAAGGGTAGCCGACATCGTGAAGAGGCTGCTTACCTTCGCCCGCCAGCACAAGCCGGTACGAAGCTGTACCGGCATCAACGAGATCATCGAAAGCACCCTGGCCCTGCGCAAGTATGCCCTGGAGACCTCCAACATCGAGGTGATTACCATGCTCGATAACGAACTGCCCTGGACGGTGGCCGATGCCGGTCAGCTCCAGCAGGTATTCCTCAACATCATCGTCAACGCCGAGACGGAGATGAAGAAGGCCCACGGCAGGGGCAGGCTTACCATCAGGACGGAGCAGGCCGGCGATAGGATACGGATATCGTTTGCCGATGACGGGCCCGGCATAGCCGGGGAGAACCTGGAGAGGATATTCGACCCCTTCTTCACCACCAAAGAGGTGGGAGAAGGGACCGGCCTGGGACTGAGCCTGTCCCGGGGCATCATCACCGAGCATAACGGCGAGCTGTATGCCGAGAGTGAGGAGGGCAAGGGGGCCACCTTCTTCGTCGAGCTGCCCGTCGTGATGGAGGAGGAGAAGGTGGAGCGGGTTGAGGAGGTCGAGGAGGCCGGGAAGGCTGTCGGGGGCCGGATACTGGTGGTAGATGATGAGCCGGCCATACTGGCGTTCCTGAAGAAGTTACTCGGTGACGAGGGTTATGATGTGACGAAGGTAGGCAGTGGCAGAGAGGCCCTCGAGATGATTAAGGAGCAGGGTTACGATCTTATCATCTGTGATATCAAAATGCCCGGCTTAAGCGGCACCGAGCTGTATGATGAGCTGGGGGGAATAGCCCCTTCCCTGCAGAAGAGGACCATCTTTACCACCGGAGACGTGATTAGCTCCGATGCCAGGGAGTTCCTTAAAGCGACCGGAGCCCCCTGTGTTCCCAAGCCCTTTGATACCGCCGGGCTGAAGAAAGAGATAAACCAGATATTGGACAACAGGAGTTAGGGATATGATAGTGACCAGGGAAATTACTCTCAATACCAGAGGTGAGTGTGATATTATCGATATCACACCCGACATAGAGCAGGAATTAGCCAGGGCCGAGGTAGCTAACGGCATTGTCACGATATTTGTCGCCGGTTCAACGGCAGGCTTAACCACCATCGAGTTCGAGCCCGGAGTACTGGCTGATCTGCAGGGTATGTGGCAGCGAATCGTCCCTAAAGATATTGCCTACGCCCATGACTGTCGCTGGGGCGACGGCAACGGCTACTCACACGTCCGTGCTTCACTACAGGGGGCCTCGCTGACAGTCCCTTTCAGCAATAAGAGGCTAGTGGTGGGTACCTGGCAGCAGATAGTCCTGATCGATTTCGATAACCGACCCCGCTCGAGACGGGTGATACTACAGATCATGGGTGAGTGATCGGGCCTGCCTAATCGATAGGAGACTTACTTCGAATCAGCGAAAAAAACTCGGCCCTGGTCTTGGGGTCAGTACGGAATATACCCCGCAAACCCGAGGTGACCATATTGCTGCCCGGCTTCTTGATGCCACGCATAACCATACACATATGCTCTGCCTGGAGGACCACAGCCACTCCCTTGGCATTGATCCCATCGGCAATAGCATCAGCAATCTGAGAGGTCATCCTCTCCTGAAGCTGCAGGCGCTGGGCTACAATCTCGACCACTCTGGCCAGTTTACTGGCACCGACTACGCTTCCTTCGTTATTAGGGATATAGCCGATATGAGCCAGGCCGTAAAAGGGCAGCAGGTGATGCTCACACATAGAATAGAATGGGATGTCCTTGAGGATGATCATTTCACGGTGTCCTTCTCCGAAGCTTACCGAGAGCACTTCCCTGGGATCCACACCCATTCCCTTAAATAGCTCGGCATACATCTCAGCGACACGGCGGGGAGTACCCACCAGGCCCTCACGCTGCGGGTCCTCTCCGATAGCCTCAATAATGGAAGCTACTGCCGCCTGAATTTTTTCCGAGTCAAACACTGCCTTCATCGTTAATTTCTCGACGCTATTTCTTTAGCCCCAACCCAAAGCCCGTTCCACAGCAGCCAAGTCGGCCGGCAGCTTAAGGAAGGGCTCTGCTCTTTTTAGTGCATTATCAGGGTCCTTAAGGCCGCTACCGGTCACCACACAGACCACCTTCTTCTGCGAAAAGTCCATCCCACAACGAGAGAGCTTGATTAGACCGGCCAGTGGAGCTGCCGAAGCCGGCTCACCAAATATGCCCCCTTTAGCCGCCATAAGCCGGTAAGCCGCCAGGATTTCATCGTCGCTGACCATATCAATAATTCCCCCGGACTCATCACGAGCCGCCACCGCCTTTTGCCAACTCGCCGGATTACCGATTCGTATCGCGGTAGCGACGGTCTGCGGCTCCTTAACAGGATATCCTCGGACAATAGGGGCAGCACCTTCAGCCTGAAAACCCATCATCCTGGGCTTAGCCTTCGCCTTACCCAACCCGAAGTATTCCACAAAACCTTTCCAGTAGGCGGTAATATTCCCGGCATTCCCCACCGGGATGAAGAGGTAGTCCGGCGCATCCCCCAGGTTATCAACAATCTCGAAGGCAGCCGTTTTCTGGCCTTCGATACGATTGGGATTAACCGAGTTCACCAGGGTAACCGGATGCCTGTCGGTCAGACTCCTTACGATAGTCAGGGCCTGGTCAAAATTTCCCTCAATAGCAACTATCTTGGCCCCGTAGACGACAGCCTGAGCCAGCTTACCCATCGTGATTTTACCACTGGGTACCACAATAATAGCCTCAATCCCGAGATAGGCAGCATAGGCCGCCGCCGAGGCGCTGGTGTTACCAGTAGAGGCGCACATTACGGCCCGGCTGCCGGCCTCCATCGCCTTGGCCACCGCGACAACCATACCCCGGTCCTTAAAGGAACCGGTAGGCTGACACCCCTCCAGCTTAAAATAGAGTTCCCCACAGCCAGTCTCTCTCTCAAGAGACGGGCACCTGACCAGCGGGGTATCTCCCTCGCCTAACGAGAAAAGCGGCGTATCAGGGGTAACCGGTAGATAGTCTCTATATCTGGATAGCACTCCGTTTTTCATTGTACTCTATTATAAAGCCTCCACCCGTACTAAGTTGCTTACTTCCTTTACCCCGGATAGCCGGCCTAACTCTCCCAGCGCCGACTGCATCGATTTTTCCAGAGCAGGATAGGTAATGATAACAATTTCAGCGGTCTGAGCCACCCGGTCAGCCAGCTTCTGGATGGCAGAGGAAATACTGATCTGACGGTCACCCAGAGCCTTGGCAATCTGAGCCAGGATACCAGGCCGATCGGCAATGTTGAGACGGAGATAGTAGCTGGTTTCAATGTCAGACATGGGTTTGATCACCTTGCCGGGCCCCAACTCCCACCTGACTCCGCCGCTAATACCACGCAGGACATCCTGCGCCGCCGAGACAACATCAGCTATTACAGCGCTGGAGGTAGGCAGTGGCCCCGCGCCTTGACCGAAGAAGAGGACTTTATCAACCAGATCCCCCTCAACCAGAACGGCATTATAGACACCATTGACCTTAGCCAGAAGAGAATCTTCCGGTATAAAGACCGGATGCACCCGGGCCTCAACCACTCCATCACTCTCTTTAGCAATGGCCAGCAGCTTGATAGCGAAACCGAGCTCCCGGGCATACTGGAAATCACGGCTGGATAATCGTGAAATCCCTTCGTGATAGATATCCTCCGGTCTGACCTCGGTGTGGAACGCCAGCGAGGTCAGAATAGCCAGTTTATAGGCAGCGTCTATCCCCTCTATATCATTCTCCGGATTAGCTTCGGCATAACCCAAATCCTGAGCCCTGGCCAGAACCGAAGAAAAGTCCGCACCCTCTCCAGCCATTCGAGTCAGAATATAGTTGGTCGTCCCGTTGATAATCGCATAGATGCCTTCTATCCGGTTAGCCACCAGATCATACCGGAAACGGGAAATCAGGGGAATACCCCCACCAACACTAGCCTCATAACGTAGCACCACCCCATTCTGGTCTGCCAGTTTCAGAAGCTCAGCCCCATGCTTGGCAATAACTTCTTTGTTGGAGGTAACAACATGCTTACCATCACTAAGCGCCCGGGTCAAATATTCCAGGGCCGGATGCTCACCCCCGATGGCTTCGACAACTATATCTATCCCAGGTGAGGTAAAAAACTCTTCATCATCAGTGGTAAAGAGATGAGCCCCCATCTCCTTTACCTGCGGCCGGCTCAAGTCATCGGGCAACACCTTTACCTTACGCAAGACAAGCGGGCAGCCGACCCGACCGGCCAGGACTCCTGACCTGTCACGCAGAACACGGGCAACCTGTCCGGCAATCACCCCCAGCCCCAGTATACCAACCCCGACGCTATCCCTTTCCATCGTCTCGATACCCCCCCCGGTTCAACTACCGACAGCCCTGTCTATCGCCCAGGTTATCTTTTCGGCATCCAGGTAGCTTTCCACTACAGTCTCCGGATCATCCCATAAAGAAGAAATCCACTCATCCAGAGCCATGCCCTTCAGGAAGTCCCGGTCAATCTCAGAAATCTGCCTGCCTTCCTCAATACCTAGGACATCAATCAGCCAGTAGCCACCGTTGGTGACAACCGTATCATCCTTTATCGGCTCACTCAGTGACCCCGGTTCAGCAGTCAGAACAAAATCTGCAAAGGACTCAGCTATCTCATCAGGATCAAGCCAGCCCAAATCACCGCCGTCTTCTTTCGAGGTAGTATCCTGAGAAAGCTCGCCGGCTATTTCGGCAAAGTCACCGCTAACCCCGAGCTCCAACCGGTCTATAACTCCCCGCGCCTCTTCCTCACTGCCCAACAGCATTACCTGAACATTAAACAGTTCGCCCTGCTCATCCTCATCTTTCTCCACCAGCTTGACCAGCCAATAGCCGAAGTCTTTAGTCCTGGTGTCATCATAAACCGGTCCGCTCAGCCCTACCCCAGCAGCGAAAACGTAGTCCTCAACCACGCCAAGCCCCAGCCCTTCCGACAGAATTTCCGCCGGGTACCAACCGGCCTGGTCATCCTCAGTCAAGTTAAGGCTGTCCAGAGAAAAATCACCGGCCAGTTCGGCAAAATCTTCGCCAGCCTCAAGCATCTTTCTGACCATAGCTGCCCGGCTCTCACTCTCGAGAAACATCGCTATAACCTGTCTCTGCTCGGCAAACTGCGGCACCTCTTTCTCGAAATATTCGTCAAGTAACCTGCTACGCAACATATCACCACTGACCAGATCACGATATTCGTTACCCAGAGGGGGATCATTCCCCTTGAGCTCCTTGCTAACCTCGTTATCGCTAACTACGATACCTAATGCCATAGCACCCTGCCTGATTAGCTCCCTCTGCTCAATACCGGTAATCGCCTGGTCAGCCACATACTGCATATAGAATAGGTACTGGCTCTCCCCGTAGATCTGCTGATACAGCTTCCCGCTGATCTTTAGCGTATCAACGTAGTAGCCCATATCGAACTCAGTTTCGTTTACCTTAATCACAACCTCCCGCATTGGCCGGTACTCATCACGGTACCAGCCAGCCCCGATAACGCCACCGACGACAGCAATAACAGCAAGCCCCAGGATGAGAAAAAGGCGCTGCCGCTTCTTCTGCTGCTGCCACCGGGCAAGCTGGTGTCGGGTAAACCCACGCTCGTGTTTCTCTTCCTTTTTCTTAGCCAAGCTCACCCCCGCAAGTTAAAGTAAACACAATCTATTCCTCCGGAACAGGCCCAAACTACATACCCGGGAAAAACCGGTAGAAACTCCCCCCCATTGTATAACGCCAAAAACAGTCTTTACAAATATATATTAGGGAGACCGCCGGTGGGGATGACCTTTACCCGGTTCAGGCAGATGCCTCCCCACGTTGACAAACTCGATGAACGATTGTTTAATTAGAGTAATCGGGTTACTCTCACACGGTGAGCAGCAGGATAGTCTCAATGACGGTATCGAGAAAAATAGTCTTACACTTTCCGAAACGGCTGGTAGACCAGCCGATGATAAGCCGGCTGGTCAAGCATTACGACCTTGATTTCAACATCTTGAAGGCATCAGTTACCCCCGATAAAGAGGGCCTGCTGGTACTGGAGCTCAAAGGGAAGCAGGAAGACTATGAAAAAGGCGTCAGGTATCTAACCGAAACCGGCGTCACGGTGCAATCGCTCAGCCAGAACGTTACTCGCAATGAGGAAAGGTGTACTCACTGCGGCGCCTGCATAACTATCTGTCCCTCCGGTGCTTTCGAGCTTGACCCGATCAGCAGGATAGTTAGTTTTCACGACAAGAAATGCCTGGCTTGCGGACTTTGCTTGAAGGCCTGCCCCCCGAGAGCTATGGAACTCCACTTCTAGTTTATGTATCAGCCGAGAACCTATCGACACTGGATTAGAGACATAGATCTAATCTCTTTTAGCGTAGTAGTAAAAGAGACAGATTTGTGTATCCGTGCCTCAACCAATCTGAAAAGAAAAGCCTTCAGGCTGGTGACAAAATACCGGAGTATACTGGAAAGGCATATCGAGCGACATCCTGATTTTAAAACCTCTCTTAAACCCATAATTGTCGAAAGCAACGCCCCACAGATAGTAAAGGTAATGTCAACTTCAGCCGAGAGTGCCGGAACCGGCCCCATGGCAGGAGTGGCCGGCGCCATCGCTGAATTTGTTGGTACCGAACTACTCCCCTTTTCGCCGGAGATAATCGTAGAAAATGGCGGTGATATTTACCTGAAGAGTCTTAAGAAAAGGCTGATCGGGATTTACGCCGGTAAATCGCCCCTGACCGGCAGAATCGGCTTGGAAATCGACGGGGCAGATACCCCCCTGGGAATTTGTACATCGTCGGGAACTGTGGGACACTCCTTCAGTTACGGTAAGGCCGACGCCGTGATAGTACTGTCCAAATCAGCCACTCTGGCTGACACTGCTGCCACTGCCATCGGCAACCTGATTGAGCAACCGAGTGACATACCCGGAGGAATTGAGATGGCTCAACGTATCGAGGGAATACAAGGGACAGTAATCATCGCCGGAAGCCATATGGGTCTCTGGGGCGAGGTAAAACTCCGCCAGATATCCCTACAGAACCAGATCCTGACTGAATAAAAAGTACGAACCCACCCTCCATTAAGTCTCAGGGACCAGTTTTCCCACTCCAGATGCTACATAATTCTTCAAGTAATCTACACGGGGCAACTCAAGGTAGCGACGTGCTTCTTCAACAGTCAACCACTTCATCATTCCTCTATCTCCTCAAACGAGCATTCCTACCACACCACCGGCGACAACGGTATACCCCAATAAGAAGACGGCATAAAATATGAAACCCGTGTGCCGGTCACGATTGGAACCAATGCACTACCTAATATTCCTCGTCCAGATAGCACTGCAGAATAAGAGCAGCCGCTATAGCATCGTCGTACCTGGCTTTCTTATTCCGAGCATCTTGTATCAAGCGCCGAGCAGAAACTGTTGATAGGCGCTCATCCCTGTACTCCACCGGAGCTCGAGTCTGGCTACGCAGTCTCTCGACCAGGGCCTCCACCTTTTTTGCCTGCTCACCGATACTGCCGTCCATAGAACGAGGCAGACCAGCAATAACCCGCTCAACCTGATGCAGGCTGATAATATCAGTAATAGCCTGGATATCTGCCTCTTCATTCCGGCGATTAATAATGGTAAACGGGCTTGCTAATATACCCTGGGGGTCACTGATGGCTACCCCGATCCTCTTATCGCCGATATCGAGACCCAAGATACGCATTATGCCTGCCTCCCTCAAAAGCATCCTGGCCATGGCCGCCGAAATTAACCGTGGCAAATCAACAGGCTAAACCCACCGACCTAAACCAGGCTCTTTACCAGCTGAAGAGCCTCCTCCAACCTGCTTTTATCTTTACCACCCGCCTGGGCGAATTGAGCTTTACCTCCTCCGCCACCCCCGGTTACCCTGGCAACCTGTCGAACTACCTCACCGGCATTATAGCCTTTAGCAACCAGATCCGGAGTCACTGCAGCCAGGAAAAGGGGCTTATCATCACAAATCGTACCCAGCACTATCACCACACTCTTCAATTCTTCACGGAGGCGGTCGCTCAGTTCGCGCAGAGCTTCCAAACGACAAGATGGCACCCTGGCAGCCAGTACGTTGACCCCGTTAACCACAGCTACCTGACTCAGCAAAGATACTGATAATTGCCGGGACAGCTCCCGCTCCAGGGTCAAGACTCGCCGGCGCTCCGTTTCCAATTCAACCGACAAAAGAGCTACCCTGTCCTGAACTTCACCCGTTGTCGTCCCCAGAGAATCGGCAATCCTATCCAAACTGAAAAATCGCCGGTTGACGAATTCTTCAGCCTCCCTGCCGGTAACAGCCTCAATACGGCGTAAACCAGCTCCGACGCTACCCTCACTAACAATCTGAAAGAAACCTATCTCTCCGGTTGAACCGACATGGGTGCCGCCGCAGAGCTCTGCACTGACAGCCGCTTCCCCTATTTTCACCACACGGACGATATCTCCATACTTTTCATCAAATAAAGCTATAACGCCTTCCGCAATCGCCTTTGAATAGGGGACCTCTGCACTATACAACTTCAGGTTTTGACGGATCTTATCATTAACAATATGGCTTGTCCTATTCAGCTCTTCCTTCGTCAGTGCTGCCAAATGGGAAAAATCAAATCTGAGCCGCTCCGGAGTTACCAGCGAACCTCTTTGCTGAACATGCTCACCCAATACCTGACGCAGGGCCAGCTGTAGCAAATGGGTTGCCGTATGATTACGGGCGATATCAAGACGCCGCTGTCCGTCCACAACTGCCTCAACAATATCACCAACGGCAAAACTCCCATCACTGACATAACCGTGGTGCACCGTGGCATCCTGTAAGCTGCGAGTAGTATCGGTGACAGAAAATCTGCCCGACGGGCCAACCAGTTCACCGGTATCACCCACCTGTCCCCCCATTTCCCCGTAGAAAGGAGAGGCCTCCAGAACAACACTTGCCTCCTTCCCCTCTGCCACCGTTTCGACAGGTCTTTCATCAACCATCAGGTAGACTACAGGCGATTTATGCTTGAGGCCATCATAACCGACAAAAGTGGTCTTCAGAACCTCATGCCGCTTATCCATTTTACCCGGTATGTTCAGATTCCTGGCGAACTTGTGGGAGGCACGGGCCTTTTCCCGTTGCTTTGCCATTTCCCTTTCAAAACCAGCCAAATCCATCGATAAACCGGACCTGGAGACAACTTCTTTGGTCAGCTCTACAGGGAAACCGTAGGTATCGTACAGCTTAAACGCCTGTTTACCCGGAATTACCTTTATACCCTTGCCGGTTGCATCTTCAATAATCTCGTCCAACAATCCCAGACCGGTGCTGAGTGTCTCGCTAAATCTTGCCTCTTCACTCTCAATCACCCTGATAATAAAGTCTTCCCTCTGCACCATTTCCGGATAGATATGGCTCATCTTCCGAACGGTAGCCTTAGCTACCTCGGCCAGAAATGGTTTATCCTTGGCCAATCTTCGGCTAAACACTGCCGCCCGCCTTAGCAGCCGTCGCAGCACATAGCCCCGCCCCTCGTTAGCAGGAATTACCCCGTCACCGATCAGAAAGGCAACCGCCCGGCCATGCTCAACTACCACCCGCATGGCATTATCAGTCTCTTCATCAGAACCATATTTCTTCTCCGCAAGTTCCGATACACACTCCAGCAAAGGTATAAAGAGGTCAGTTTCATACACGGAAGCTTTACCCTGCATTATCGCGGCTACTCTCTCCAAACCCATTCCGGTATCAATATTGGGCTTGGGAAGCAAAGTACGGTGGCCAGTCTCATCCTGGTTATACTGGGTAAAAACCAGATTCCAGATCTCAGAAAATCGCCCGCAACCACAGGCAGGGTTGCAGGAAGGCTTTCCACAGCCGATATTCTCGCCCAGATCATAGTGTATCTCGCTGCACGGACCACACGGTCCGGAATTACCGGGCGGCCCCCAGAAATTATCCTCCTCACCAAACCGCAATATCCTTGCCTCCGGAACTCCCAGTTTACGCCAGTAACCCAGGGTCTCGTCGTCATCAAGAAAGATGCCTATCCACAGCCGCGATGGCGGCAGCCCCAAATCACGGGTAACAAATTCCCACGCCCAGCTAATAGCTTCCTGCTTGAAGTAGTCCCCGATACTGAAGTTACCCAGCATCTCAAAGAAAGTGAGGTGAATCAAGTCGCCTACCGATTCGATATCGGTAGTCCGAAAGCACTTCTGACAGGAAGCTAAGCGGGGATTAGCCGGCTGCTTCTCGCCTAAATAGTAAGGCTGAAACTGCACCATACCGGCACTGGTAAAGAGCAAAGTGGGATCACCCCGGGGTATTAAAGAGTCGCTGGGGATGATGTCATGCCCCCTCTCTTTAAAAAAATTCAAATACGCCGACCGGATTTCATCACCTGTCATACTATTTCAACCTCTGGCTAAGAATAACCAATGTATACGATTTTAGTGCAAGCTATACTGGCTGTCAATGAAGAGAGACTTCTCGATATACAACACAGCAGAAGAGATAAACAGACTCACTATCCCGGTAGTAGTTTATCTAAATACTGTCTTAGTCCCGGCCCGATATCAGGATCCTTTAGCGCCAGGGCTATCGTTGCCTCAAGCCAACCGGAAGGAGTTCCGGTATCATAGCGAACCCCTTCAAATTCGCAGGCGTTTATCGCGTGCTGCTTGAGCAACAACTGCAGAGCGTCGGTCAGTTGAATCTCCTTAATCCTGCCGGGCGGGGTAGCTGCAAGTGCATCAAATACCTCAGGTGCGAGGACATACCTGCCCACTATGCCCAGGTTAGACGGCGCTTCTTGCGGCGGAGGCTTTTCAATCAAACTCAGTACCTGGTACAAACGGGGGAAAATCTCCTTCGGCTCAATAATGCCATACTTGGCGGTATCCCGGGCATCCACCCGCTCAACGGCAACCACGCTGGCGCCCCGCTGCTGATAAACATCGATCATCTGTTTCAGGGCCGGAACCCGGCTATCGATGATATCATCGGGAAGTAGAACAGCAAACGGTTCGTCAGCAATGACATTTCTGGCGATAAGAACGGCATGCCCGAGCCCCAGCTGCTCCTTCTGCCTGATGTAGCAGATATCAATCAGGTTGGACAGGCGGCGCATCTCCTGAAGCATTTTGGTATCCCCCTTCTGCTCCAGAACGTATTCCAACTCAAAATAGCGGTCAAAGTAGTCCTCTATGGCATGCTTACCCATCGCAGTTATCAAAATAACCTGCTCGATTCCGGAATTGATGGCCTCTTCAACGGTATACTGAATTAGCGGCTTATTGACCAGCGGCAACATCTCTTTAGGCTGTGATCTGGTTACAGGCAAGAATCGGGTACCCCAACCGGCAGCAGTGATAATCGCCTTACGAACCTTCATGGTTTCCCTCCTTATTTCTCCACTTGCTGAAGGGCAAAAATGGCAGCACCGAGCATTCCGGCATCGCTGCCAAGCTGGCTGGAGACTATCGACACCGCCTCAGCCGATACCAGAAACGCTCTTTCCCTGACCACCCTCCTGGCCGGATCAAGCAGCATGTCCCCCATCCCGGCCACCCCACCACCAACTACAATCATTTCCGGGTTGAAGATATTAACCAGATTTACCATACCCACTCCCAGATAGGTGGCAGCCTGATTAATGATACTCCGGGCAAGAGAGTCCCCCTCCCGGGCGGCGAAGGCTACCTTTTCTGCGGTAATATCCTCCAGTCTACCCGCAACAATCTCACTGAGAGAAGACGGTTCGCCACGAGCAACATGTGCTGCCGCCTCCCTGGCAATAGCAGTGCCCGAAGCCAGCGCTTCCAGGCAGCCGGTATTGCCGCACCGGCACTTTGCCCCGTTAGCCTCAATAACCATATGGCCTATCTCTCCGGCACTACCGGATGAGCCTGTGTATAGCCTGCCGTCGATGATAATCGCCCCACCGATACCGGTACCCACCGTAAGGCAGACAAGGTTATTTACTCCCTTCCCTGCACCAAGATGATGCTCACCCCAGGCAGCCGCATTGGCATCATTGATGAGCATGGTCTTAACACCAAGCCTATCCCTTAACATATCCCGCAGTGGAATATCGCGACACCCGGGAAGATTCGGCGAAAAGGCTATTACCCCGGTTTCCGAGTCGATCGCCCCGCAAGCAGCAACACTTATACAACACACCTGGGACAAGCCCATGCCCTGCCGGCTGATAAGCCGACCGACAGCAGAAACTACCCGCTCAATTATTGCCTCAATACCCTCATCAGCCAGAGTAGGACAGTATTCTCTGGCCAGTATCTCACATCCGGCAGAAACGATACCGGCAGCTATTTTAGTGCCACCCAAATCTACAGCGATAACCGGAGGACTACAACCATCGGCTTTCATCATCTTGGTACCACTTTATCCCATATCATACGATTTGTCGAGACTGCTCGCGACAAATCCGTTTTCCCTCTGCCGGTATTGACTCGATAAGGTATCACCTGCTAAATTTAACCCGTGTCGTATGCGTTTCACTACCTGAAGTCTATTCGGAAAATTATAGAACGGGTTCCCTTCGGGCTTATTACCGATGTCGACGGGACGATCAGCAAGATAGCCCCTACACCACAGCGGGCCAGCATCTCTCCACTGTGCCGACAATACCTCTTGAAACTCTCCGGTCAACTAGACCTGGTAGCCGCTATCTCGGGAAGGCCGCTAAATCAAGTTCGGAAGATGGTGGGAGTTGACAGCATGGTCTACATCGGCAATCATGGTCTGGAGCGCTGGAGAGAGGGCAGAATCGAGTCAAAGGACAGCATCCTTGATTATTCCGGAATAATCAAATCAGTGATCAAAGAATTAACCCCGCTGATTTCCCGGGAGGGTATCAGCATCGAAGACAAGGGGATAACGGCTACCATTCACTATCGTCTCTCACCCGAACCTGAGTTAGCGGAGAGAAAAATATTAAACACACTGAACGGCTCAACCCAGACCAAAAGCCTCAGGATTACTAGTGGGAAAATGTCTTTCAACCTGCTGCCCCCGATAGAGGCCGACAAAGGCACCGCGACAATGGACCTGATCAAGGAGTACAACCTGAAGGGGGGCATATACCTGGGTGACGACTACACGGATATTGATGCCTTCAGGGCGATACACACCGCCTGCCACGAACGAGACTTCCAGGGACTTGCCATCGGCATCATCGGTTCGGAGACACCGGAAAATCTGGAGACGGAAGCAGATTTTACCCTGAACGGGGTGGGTGACGTCGAGCTCCTGCTCAAGTGGATGACGAATAACGCTCTTCGATCAAGCTGACCGCATCCTCCAAGAGACACAAGAGCCAATGAGTAATATCCTCTTTTTCGATCGACTCTTTGAGTGCACCGGCACGTCTCTTCCTCTCCTCGATCGGCATCATCAGAGCCTGATAGAGAGCCTCCGTGGTCCCCTCCAGATCAGCCGGCGCTACCGTCAGGGCATAAGCGCCTAGCTGATCGCAAGCACCAACCGTTTCCGAAAGCACCAGGACGCCGTCCCGGTCGTTGACCGTGGGACCTTCCTTGGCAACCAGATTCATACCATCAATAACGGCATTAACCAGGAGAACGTCATAAAGACGCATGCCAGCCAGGGCCTGAATATAGTTATTTTCATAGAAGAAATCAATGGGATACCATTCCCGCGTCGCATACTTGCTGTTTATCGCCTCTATTAACTGGGTGGTCTCCTCCATGTAGCGCCGGTATAGTCTCAGATGGGTTCGGGTGGGCACCAGAAAGGCGATGAATTTGACCCGCCCCCGAAGCTGGGGATAACGCTCCAGCAGAATATCAAAGGCCTTGAAACCACGAATAATATTCTTACTGGGTTCAGCCCTATCGACGCGAATTATAGTACGCTCGCCGCAAAGACTCGACAGCTCCCGCTCATATTCCTGTAACCTGGGTGTGGCAAGCAGCTTCCTGATGCCGGCGGTATCGATTGATATCGGGTATAGCTTAACCCGGGTGAGGCGACCCTCTGTCTTAACGGTATGCCGGGTATAGTCCACCTCAGCCCCGTCAAGGGATGATTCACAGCAGTGGAGGAAATTATGAACGTCCCGGGCTGTCTGAAGACCGACAATATCCGCAGCACATAAACCCCGGAAGATAGCCTGCCGCATATAGCCCGGCAACAGCTCCCAGTAGCTTACCGACGGCCAGGGGATATGAGTGAAGTGCTGTATTACCAGATCAGGCATCTGACGCCTCAGGTAGGCGGCAGCCAGATAGAGATGATAGTCGTTAAGTATCACTATCGGCGGTGACTCACTTCTCATCACCTCATCAATAATCGCCCTGGCGAAAGCCCGGTTCACTTCAACATATCCCTGCTCCCAGGCATCATGAGTATCGATATCGATGTTAGGTGTAGTAGGCGAGTTCCACATATAGTGCTGCAGGAACCAGAGCAGAGGGTTGCAGATAACGCTGTAGTATTTATGGTAGGTATCCCTGGGGCAGAATACGAAACGGAGATACAGTTTGTCACCTTTTACCGGTGCCCTAAAACGCCTACCCTGCGCCTTCTGGGCAATCTCCCTGTCTCCCCGTCCCATGGCACAGGCTATCCAGTCAAGCTCAACATACCGGCCGAGACTGCTAAGAGCAGTAACCACTCCGCCGCTGCCGCGGCGCGAGCGAAGCTGGCCTTCTTCCGTCAAGTAGTACTCGATAGGCCCACGGTTGCTGGCCAGAATGATCCGCCTGCCGGATAACCTCCGGCTGCATAAATCCTTGAGCCGGGCGTCTCTATCCTCCTGGCCAACTTCCAATCCGAACCCTCCTCACGGGAATGCATAATGCGGAGGCATTGATTCTATATCCCCGGGAAACTAGCCGAACTGTAGCACTCCGATAGCAAGCCTGTCAATAAAATAATTTGGCAAAGCCCATTAAAGTGATTAAACTATAGGAATATATGCCCATCACATATGATAAAGAAGGATGTATAACCTGATAAGAACCATACGCACAATAAATCCTATAATTACTTTGTAACTCAGAGCTTGAAAACACATCGAAGAATAATATTGAGCTAATGGAAGCCAGATCAGTGAGTGAAGGCGAGAGAAAGCTGGGAATCTGGGAAAAGTACCTTACCCTTTGGGTGGCGGTGTGCATCGGGGTGGGAATAGGGATAGGCAAAGCATTCCCGCAACTCTCTGCCAATCTAGGAGAACTGGAAGTCGCCAATGTCTCCATACCGATAGCAATATGCCTTTTTCTCATGATCTATCCCATAATGGTTCAGATAGACTTCGGTCAAGTAATAAAATCCGGTAAAACACCGAAGCCGATTGCCGCTACTCTTATTGCCAATTGGGGAATTAAACCCTTCACTATGGCAGCGCTGGGTTCTCTGTTTATGTTCGGTGTTTTTAAGAACTTTTTGACTCCAGAAAGTGCCCAGTCCTATCAGGCAGGTATCATTCTTCTTGGCGTTGCCCCCTGTACCGCAATGGTTCTCATGTGGAGCTACCTGGCCAAAGGCAATATGGCACACACCCTGATAATGACAGCGATAAACTCACTTACCATGGTGGCCTTATATGCACCGTTAGCCCGGTTATTACTCGGTATTTCGGGTATTGTTGTCCCGTGGCAGACGGTTGCCTTCTCCGTAGCAATCTATATCGTTATTCCCTTGATAGCCGGCCTTTTCACCCGGCGCCGGGCACTAGCGACTATGGGGTTGGAAGGTTTTACCTCCCGGTTTGTTCCCAAGCTGCGTATAGTATCAATCGTAGCTCTCCTAGCTACCCTGATCATACTGTTCGCTATGCAGGGCAAAGTACTCGTCGAACAGCCGGCAGTAGTGGGCATGATTGCGATCCCCATTTTTATTAACATTATATTAGTGTTTGCCGTTGCCTTTGGGATAGCTAAACTGATGCGTCTACCTTATGAGGATGCGGCACCGACGGCCATTATTGCCGGCAGTAATCACTTTGAGGTAGCCATAGCTGTAGCCACCACCCTCTTCGGTTTGGCCTCTGGGGCTGCCCTGGCCACCGTGGTCGGGGTTCTAACAGAAGTCCCCTTTATGCTGTTTCTGGTATGGCTATGCCGGAGAACAAAGGGATTATTCTTTCATAAAGAATAATTGCCCTGCTCGGTGATATGATCTTAATTACCATTTTCATATTGTGAAATATTGAACAAATTGTGGCCATGAGAATGAATCTCAAGTAGAAGGTTATTTTGACCATGCAAAGTTTTGTGAAGAAAAAATCAGCCGGACATTTGATTAAGCCGGTAGCAGTCCTTCTTGTTATCCTTTCAATTGCTATTATCCTCACTGGTTGTACTTCACTACGCCATGGTCCTGTCATAAATGAATTAACGGCGGATAAAGACCAACTTTGCATCGGGGCTACTTGCATACTTAATGCTACCGTGACTTACCCGTATGAAGGTGAATTAACTTATACATGGATTACGACTTCCGGGGTAATAAAGGGTAAAGGATCTAATGTTACCTGGGAAGCGCCATCTATACCGGGTGATCACAACATTAAGTTGATAGTAGCTGATGAAAAGGGTAAGAAGGCCACCAGGACCCTGACCATTAATGTGATACCGAACAGTGCCCCTGTTATTGAACGTTTATCTTCTGAGTTAGTGGTCTGCCGCGATATTGAATCCACTCCGATTGAATGTTTGGCATCAGATGCGGACGGGGATGAACTTGGCTACGGATGGACTACCAGCGGTGGTGAAATATCAGGTCAGGGCTCGGTTATCTCATGGATTCTACCTGATAAGAACGGTTTGTATACCGTTGCGGTAGTGGTAACGGATGAAAAGGGTTGCGAGGTAGCTAAGGAAAAGACTATCAGAGTCACCTGAGGCTAGTTGTATGTGGCCCGGTGGGTACACTTTCGGAACATACAGCTTATCAACGATCCTAAGTGGTAACCTTTTACGTTTTGCACCGTTATAACTAAAAACATTTGGATTGATGTGGTGGGGATAGGAAATATCTAATTTTAACAGCTTTAGTATTGACGCCGGTACTATAAATACTTCTTACGATTGCCTATCATGCTGACAAAAGCTTAACAAAACCATGAAGGCGCTACGATAGCGCCTGAAATCTGGCCCGAAGCAGACAAAGCAGAACTATTGAGACGATAGGCTTTGGCTGAGCCAAGATAAAGGCTGGAAAATAACTATCGAGGGTATGGAATGCTTAGCACCGGGAATATCTAAGTTGGTAGTTTCTACAAGAGCATTAGGACATAACCAAAAGACACCAGAAAATGAAAAACGTCAAAGGATATGTTATTCCAATCCGCCTCTGATATGTCCCAAACCGTATTGTGGTAGTACTTCCTTCGCATCGCATGAAGACGGCTGGCAATGCCTTAACTGTATGAAAATCATTTATGTGGATAAGCCGCTACCCTATATCGCTAATAACCGTCCGGAGCGGATCGGGCAATATAATGACCATGAATTAATAGAACGAGAGGATATTTCAGAACGTAGCCATTCCTATTCTGTAAATCTGAAGCAAGACTATAATACTGAACGGTCAGTTGATGAATGCCAAATGCTCAAAGATGAGAGCGTTGATTGTTTTATGGAATACGAGCAGTTTTCAGATTTAGCGGGTACAACCCGAATGTTACAAATGTTAAAGTTCACCCAAACTAATTGAGAGGGGAGACATTTAAGAACAAGCCTTGGTTTCTGATATTCAGGAGAGGGACCATATGGTTATACGGTGGCCAGAGGTAAGTAGTATTGGGATTATCCAAGCATGAACACCAGCGCCACGGCAACTTTAATCTAGAAAAATGGTAACCTTCTTCTCTAGAATCGTCATCCTGGTAAGGACTCTGCTTTATTAATCCAGCTAGTGGAAACGCCCTTGACATGGTATTGAATCTTGTTGTATCATATAACCTATTAAGCGCATATAAGGTAATAATATGAGAGATTTAATGAAGGCTTTGAAAGCACTCTCCGATGAAACCAGGCTCAGAATTTTGAATCTCCTTTTCGAGCGGGAGTGCTGCGTCTGTGAAGTAATGCAGGCACTGAATATCTCCCAAACCAGAGCTTCTCGTAATCTAAACTTACTGTATGATGCCGGATTTCTCCATCTGAGGAAAGAAGGCCTCTGGTCTCTTTACTCTATTGATGAAGCAGGAATGCCAGGATACTTTGTCAATCTACTTGAAGCTATTAAAAAGTCGATTGCAGGCAATATCATTATGGCTCAAGATCGGGAACGTCTCCTAAAGGCAGAGCGCGTCGGACCCTGCTGTGTCAGAAAGATGCAGAAGTAATTTTTCAGAGGTAAATATGATAAAGATAAAGATCTTCGGTTCTACTCCGCCTTGTGTTAAGTGTAAAGAACTGGAAAGGCGGGCAATGAACGTTGCCGGGAAGTATCCCGACCAGGTTGAGGTGACCAAGCTCGATGTCTTTTCTGCGGAAGGGGACAAATACGGCATAATGCTAACGCCGGCGATGGTAATAAACGATAAGATTGTCTCGGCAGGAAAGCTTATTCCCGAAGAAGAGATAGAAAAAGCAGTAAAAAGGGCACAGGAGGTATAAGCATGAAAGTAAGGATGGAGGTATTCAGCGGGGACCCGCCCTGCCCCGGGTGTGTCGCTATCCTGGCGCTGGCTGACGAGTATGCCAAAAAGTATAAGGACAGGCTGGATGTCGTTAAGCTAGTCGGGGAGGCAGCGGTAGCTAAATTCGAGGAATACAAACTCGGATGTGTTCCGGCAATAGTGGTTAACGAGAAGATAAGAATCGAGGGCATCTGCCCCAGCCGGACCACACTCGACAGCGCATTAAGGGAGGGCGGACTATGAACAAGGTGAAGATCGAAGCATTTCTGTCGGTACCGACCTGCTCGGGCGGAGTTAGCCTCAGCAAGCTCCTCGAGGAAATCAAAAAAGAGTACGGCAGTCGGGTTGACATCGTCCCCCATAAAGGCAGGGATGATCAGTTTGAAAAGTATAACCTGACCACCGCTCCGGCTTTAGTCATCGGTGGCCTGGTCAGGATAATGGGGCTGTGTCCGAGCAAGGAATCACTAATCTCAGCCCTGAAAGAGGCAGGGTTAGAATAACCGCAGAGTAGTATTAGTAGTAGTTAACGCTGCCGCTACCGGTTGGGTGAAGAGATAGTTGGCATTGCCCAAATTTCGCCAACCGAGACATATCGCGACAATAAATTTAAGAGGTAGAACTAATGGAAATTAAGGTCTTGGGTCCGGGATGCCAAAAGTGTCATGAATTAGATAAGAGGACGAGGGAAGTCGTCCGTGAACTGGGTATCGATGTTGATGTGGAATATGTCCAGGACATTAAAAAGCTGGTCGAGTACGCTATCCTGTTCCCACCCGGCCTGGTGATAAACGGTAATCTGGTAAGTTCCGGAAAGGTGCTCGGTAAGAAAGATATCGAGAAACTCATCAACACTGCTGTAAGCCAGGAAAAATGAGCGGATCATAGTAATAGAGTGCCAGCAATCCATCGCGTTTAACTTTTATATTCAGTTAAGTACCGCCGGGTTAGTTGAGAAAAAAGAGGGGGACAATGTTAGCGAAAATCAAGTCCGTTCAGAAACAACTGCTGGTATTAGCAGTAGTAGCAATACCAGCCTTACTGCTGGCAAGCTGTACCGATGCACCCAGTGTGCCTTCTAATAATAACGGAAATGAGAATGCCTCACATCTGAAAATTAACCTCCTCGGTACAGAATACGAGATTCCGGTTAACAGTGGAGGAAAGATATCGTCAGATTCCGAGGTGATTTCTGCAGACAGATCGATAACTCTTTCGGTGGGTAAGGGTACTTCGCTGCTGGATAGCGGGCAGAACCCCGTGCAGTCTATTCAAGTGATAATTAGTCTCGATCCCCCGGCTGCTCCGGAAAACACCGTCATCATCGGCCCGGCTTATGACTTTCTACCGGAAGGGATTACCATTGATCCTTCAATCAGAATTACCCTTAGCTATGACCCTGCTGAAATACCTCAGGGAACGAAGGATGGTAACATCTATATCGCGCGGTTTGATGATAGCGGATGGGAAACGATGCGCTACAAAGAAGTGGATATCAATAATCACAGGATAAGCACGTCGATCAACTCTCACAGCGGATATGCTATTCTGGCTCCGGTGGCAAAAGATGAACCTGCGCCGGCTCCCAGACCTGCTCCGCAAGCCAACCGGGTAGATTTAGTCTATTTTCACCGGACCAACCGCTGTTACAGCTGCAACTTGGCCGAGGCAGCAACACGCTATACCCTGGAAGCCTATTTCCAGGAGGAACTGGATAGCGGCAAGATTACCTTTCAGTCAGTCGACGTACAGAAATCCGCCGATTCTACTCTCGTTGCGAAATACGGTGCCTACACATCTCAACTATTCATCAATACCGTAATCGATAACGCCGACCATATTGAGCACATCAGCGAAATCTGGCAGCTCATAGGAGACGAGGAAGGCTTTATCCTCTTCATGAGAACCAAGATTAATAACGCGCTCGAGGAAATCAGCTGATGGATTTCGGTAGTTTTCTTTCCGGTTCTTCCGGAATCTTGAATACTCCCGCGATCGCAGCCTTCTCTCTGGGCCTACTCACCGCGATAAGTCCCTGCCCTCTGGCTACTAACATCGCAGCGATAGCCTACATCAGCCGGGGAGTTACCGACCGCCGCTATGCGGCCACCGCCAGCGCGCTCTATACACTGGGGAGGATGATAGCCTACTCTGTGCTCGGTTTCCTGATTATCAGGGCCAGTCTCGAGATACCCGGAGCAGCGATGTTTCTTCAGGATACCGGCGAAAAAGTCCTCGGGCCGATCCTGATTGCGGTGGGCGTAATACTGCTGAATGTGCATCGGTTCCGCTTTATTGCCGGAGGCTCCGGAATGTCTTCGTTAGGGGCCAGAGTAAGCCGCTGGGGCAAGATAGGAGCTCTCCTGCTGGGAATCGTCTTTGCTCTGGCATTCTGCCCCTATAGCGCTGTGCTTTATTTCGGGACTCTAATTCCACTCAGCCTTAAATCGACCGGCGGAGTGGCTCTACCGGCAGTATTCGCCATCGGCACCGGCCTCCCGGTATTGATATTTGGCATATCGCTATCCTTTGGCATCACCCGGGTTTCTTCATGGTTTGAAAAACTGACCCGCGCTCAGAGGATTATTCGTATTGTTACCTCCTGGGCGCTGATTGGTATCGGGGTGTACTATATGATTTTATGGCTGAAAGTATTTTGAAACTCAGTCATATATAGGGTGATAGCATGAGAGATTTAGTGAAAGCTTTGAAAGCACTCTCCGATGAAACCAGGCTCAGAATTTTGGATCTCCTTTTCGAGCGGGAGTGCTGCGTCTGTGAAGTCATGCAGGCTTTGAACATCTCCCAAACCAGGGCTTCTCGTAATCTAAACATCTTGCATAATGCCGGATTCCTTCAAGTAAGGAGGGAAGGACTCTGGTCATTGTACTCTATTGATAGGGCAGGAATGCCAGAGTGCTTTGCTGACCTACTTGAGATCACCAAAGAGACGCTCGAGGAAAATAGTCTGTCTATCCCTGACCTGAAGCAACTCTTGACAGTGGAGCGCATTAGTCCCATTTTTGCTCTGAAGATATAGAGGTATTTTTTTACTATTTTTATGCGTAAATGCGTATGTAAGGAAATGGGGTTTTGTAGATATGGAAGCAATTGAAGTCCTGCGCGGCGGTCTAAACGGTTTAACGGAATATCTATCCTTACATGTGGTTTCCTGTCTGATACCGGCAATGTTTATCGCTGGAGCGATATCAGCATTCGCCTCACAGGCAGCCATACTGAAATACTTTGGCCCCCAGGCAAAGAAGCCGGTGGCTTACAGCATAGGTTCAGTCTCCGGGGCGATACTGGCAGTCTGTTCCTGCACGGTACTGCCTCTCTTCGGCGGCATCTATAAAAGAGGCGCCGGATTAGGTCCGGCGATTGCCTTTTTGTTCTCCGGACCGGCGATAAATATTCTTGCCATCGTCTACACCGCTAACCTGTTGGGCTACGAGATGGGAGTAGCCCGGGCGGTGGGAGCAATCAGTTTTGCCGTCGTTATTGGCCTCATCATGGGTTTCATCTTCAGAAAAGAGGAAGGGCAAAAAATACAGGGCCAGGCCTTTACCCCAATCGCAGATGACTCAGCAGGTAGGAAACCCTGGCAATATGGCATTTTCTTTGGCTCGCTACTCGGTATTCTGATTACCGCCGCCGGAAAGAACTGGATCCCCTTTGCCATTCTATGCGTCGTACTGGGATTTTCTATGTGGCGCTGGTTCACCATTGATGAGCTCAAGTACTGGCTTAAGGAGACCGCCTTCTTTCTGAAGAGGATAATACCTTGGCTGCTGCTCGGGGTATTCATCGCCGGGATTCTTGGTGTGGTCATCCCTCCGGAGGGCATGGCAAGACTGATGGGAGGAAACACTCTCCTCGGCAATTTTATCGCCTCCATTGGTGGGGCCCTCATGTACATTGCTACCCTCACCGAGGTACCTATCATCAAGACTTTTATGGATTTAGGCATGGGCAAAGGACCGGCACTGGCGCTGCTGCTGGCCGGACCATCACTATCGCTACCCTCTATGCTTGCCCTACGGGGAATCATGGGCACTAAAAAAATGCTGACTTATGTTGCCCTGGTGGTAGCAGCTGCCACAACCACCGGATTGATATACGGAGCTATTATGATGTAAGCAGAAACAAGGTTAACAAACCGAGAGGTGAGAAAAGTGGATGGGAAGGGAAAAACAGTTATCTATCCCTGTTTCGGTGGCTTTTCCAATACCGGCCTAACCACGGCTTTAGCCAGTATGGAAGCGGTCAGGGAGGTCGGGCTGAACAAGGCATGTATTGGATGTCTGGCCGGTTTTCCTACGGATGCCAAGATGGTGTACTCAAATACAGACAAAGCCAGCAGGATTATTACTGTGGATGGCTGCCCGCTGGAATGTGCTAAAAAGATAGTGGAAAATGCGGGATACAAACCCACGAACAGCATCTTATTGGTGAGGGACATAGGTATGAAGAAACACTCGCTCTACGAGCAAAGCGAGGGATCCACAGATCCGACACAGCATATTGATAACGACGAAGTGAGAAAAGCAAAGGACCTCATTGTCAAGACAATACTGAGGGGCTAGAAAGGGTTACAAATACTGGCCCGGGGATATACATAAGAGAATAAGGCGATAGGAGGAACGGGAAATGTTTGCTAAGATTCTCTACCCGACCGATTTTTCTGATGTTTCCAAGAAGGCTTTAGCATATGTAAAAAAGCTCAAGGAAGCCGGGACAAAAGAGGTTGTGATTACCCACGTAATCGAGCTGATGGACATCGTAAGATTGCCCCTTGATGTTGCCTGGTCTGAGAGACCCGCCAGTGAAACTGAGGCAGAGCTGCAGAGACAACTGGAAAAGATGGTGAGGAAAGAATTAGAGGCGGTAGAAACCGAACTGAAGGATACCGGGCTAAAGGTCAAAGTAGTAATGGGGAAAGGAAACCCACTAAAGGAGATATTGAGGATAGAAAGCGAAGAAAATGTCTCAGCTATCGTAATTGGTTCTCATGGCAAGAGCAACATCAAGGAGATGCTGCTGGGCTCAACGTCAGAGAATGTAATCAGACACTCGCGGACTCCTGTCCTGGTCATAAAGAGATAGAGAAGAGGACTACAGCATGGAAATGAATGCTAGTCGTCGCTTAGTTTGTAGCCAGGGGCATCAAAATGGTAAAAAATGGGAAATATGAAGAATCGGCACAAGCACTAAAGACTATTTTAAATTTGGCATACGAGCCGATAGCAGTCAAGTTTCTGGAGACGGAGGCTACCTTAGCCGGATTTAAGGTGCCCAGCGAGCGCCGCTACTGTCAGTTACTGATGGGCGCTCGTAAAGGCAAGAAATTACTGCTAACCAGGGGCAATGTCTCCTGCCCGGCAGCTGCTTGGGCGCTTGGCTTCAAGGAGCCACCCTCGAAACTGGCCTCGGGCGAGATGCCCGCTAGTATGGGTATATTCGCCAACCCGGCGGCGGTCGTGAACACGCTTAATACCATACCGCGTCTGCCGATGGGTAAGTATAAAATGGTAGCCTGCTGCCCCCTGGCGCTAGCACCCTTCGTGCCAGATGTAGTGGTTATCGAGTCGGCGGTGGAGCACCTGATGTGGGTAGCTCTGGCGTCGGTCTTTGAGTCCGGGGGGAGACTGGAATTCAACACCGCGATTCTTCAAGCCACCTGTGTTGATATCACCATTGTTCCTTTTCTAAGCCAGCGAATCAATACATCACTTGGCTGCTACGGCTGCAGGGAGGCAACTGATCTGGCTGAGAGCGAAGGTGTGATTGGTTTTCCCATTAAGAACCTCGAGGGTATCGTAACTTCACTGGAGAAGTTAAACGATAAAGCGATGCCCAGAGTAAGAAGCAAGACCATCTACAGGATGTTACTGGAGAGGCAAGATGCTTGAGATAAGAAAGGCCGTTATCACTCTTGATGAGAAGGAAATAATGGAGCTGCAGAGAATTATCACTGATAATGAGGCGAAAGACGCACTCAAATTCCTGAGGAAATCGGTGTATGACCAAATCGCCCACTCCCAGCAGGGGAGGCTGAAATCTCATCTGGATACGAGCGGCGACCCGGTAGATCGCTTCAGGAGGCAATCATATTAAACAGGAGTATTAATACATGACTTTTTGAGGAGTGTGGTGGTATGGGGATGCCACCTGAAAATTAACCGTTATCATGAGGTAACGGAGACAACAATAATGGACATGAAAGTAAAAGCTCAGGATAAAGTGAATAACCGGGTTAAGAGACAGAGAATAGCTTTATGCTGGCTCACCTTGTCTTTAGTGGCAGTCCTGTCCGTTGGTTGCGGCCTAATCAATAAGCCACCGGTGATCCACGGCATCACGGCTGAAAGGGACTGGGTGGATACCTCTAATAGCGTCACTATCGAGGCTATTGCCTCCGATCCGGACGGTGACGAACTGAGCTACCAGTGGTCAGCCAATGCCGGCACTATCTCCGGAGCTGGTTCAATCGTCACCTGGACGGCGCCTGATAACCCGGGTGACTATACAGTTGCTTTAGCGGTGGGCGATGGTAGAGGGGGTGAGGCAACGGCATCACTAACCTTAGATGTCCGGCTTAATAACCTGCCGGTTATCGAGGATCTAATCGCCGGGTCACTATCGTTAAGGGCAGGTGATAGTGTCACCATCGAGTGTCTTGCCTCCGATCCGGACGGTGATGAGCTGAGCTACCACTGGTCAGCCAATGCCAGCACTATCTCCGGAGCTGGTTCAATCGTCACCTGGACGGCGCCCGGTGCACTGGCACCTGTAGGAGGTACGGTTAGCGTTACCGTAAGCGACGGCAGAGGCGGGGAGATAACATCAGAGATTTACATTACGATACAACCTAATGAACTTCCGGTTATCGAGGATTTGAGAGCCGCAGTACACTCGGTGAGATCTGGTGAGGAGATTGCTATTGAATGCATTGCCTCCGATCCGGACGGAGATGAGCTTAGCTACCGGTGGATATCTAATGGGGGGACTATCTCAGGTGATGGCTCGAGAGTGATCTGGACGGCGCCTGATTCGCCTGGTAATTATTTTGTCACGGTTGACGTATCTGACGGCAGAGATACCGTGAGCGTATCGGAGCCTCTTGAACTGGAGGTACTGCCGAATCAGCCCCCGGTAATTAATAGGCTGAAAGCAGAGAAAACAATCCTCCTCATCGGAACGAGCACAGTTATCAGATGTGCAGCTTCTGATCCGGAAGACGATGAGATCACTTACGAGTGGTCAGCCGACGGGGGAGAGTTTTCTGGTGATGGTGAAGAGGTAACCTGGACTGCCTCTGGCGGATGTGGTGACCAAGTAACCATCACCATAACCATAAACGATGGCTATGGCGGTGAAGCCAGCGCGGAGATAAAAATATGGGTACGAACACCCGGCTGAGGCTAGCCCGAGGCGGCCTGTACGGTCACCAATAGACTGAATGACTTTGCAAAAACGAGGCCGGCTGCTATAGACTTTATGGAGTAGTAAAATAGCTTGCATAAGGAAACATTGATATACGGTAGACTACCGAAAATAGGCCTATTATTACTGGCTCTGGCGTTAACCGCGTTTCTAGCGGCAGCAGCACTGTTTGACGTCAAGCCGGTTGAGGCTGGCTGAGGAGGTGGCGGCGGGTCGTCAGGTCATCCGACGACCGTGAATATTGAGGTCGATGTTAATCCCGTGGGAGGAGGCACCATCAAGCTAGGTGAGGACTTTCCGTGTTCCTATCCCGAGGTTTTTAAAGTCGAATTTGCTGATAGTATCATGATTGAAGCACTGGCAGAAGAGGGTTTTCATTTTACTCATTGGAGTGGAGAGCCGATGGGTGAGGATAACCCGGTAGAGATAAGGGCCATTAGAGCGATGACCATTACTGCTAACTTTGCATCTGACGTCGTTAAGAGCCCGGCATCTTTTACCTTGGATTCGCTGACCGTCAATCCATCTGAGGTAAATATTAGTGAGACGGTGCTGATAACCGCTCTGGCAACTAACACTGGCGAGCTAGAAGGTAGCTATACGGTGACTCTTAAAATAGATGATGTGATAGAGCAGGTGAAGGAAACAAATCTCGCCGGTGGCGCTAGCGAGACGGTGACCTTTTCCGTATCTGAAGCTGAAGCAGGAATTCACTCGATAGAACTCGATACTCTTCACGGATCATTTTCAGTCAAGGAACCGCCGCCATCAGCTATCTCTACAGAGAAAAATGCGCCGATGATTCAGCCTAAATGGCTTACCGTAATTATCCTTGCAGCGGTGGTCCTGGCCATTGTGATCCCACTAGCGCTTAGAAAACTACGACATTCCAGGCGGAATTCTTCATAGCGAGGAGGAGTGAGTGCGAAAATTAATGGGATTGGTAAGTGCCAAAACAGGATGGAAGTTAAGGGGTTACTTATTAGGATTACTTAGCGCTGTTTTGGTTTTTGGGTTATGTCCGATCGCTCAGGATAGTCCAGCTCATGCCCAGGAAGAAGAGGAAGACTATATCTGTATGGTCTACTTCGGGGGGATCGGGTGTCATGACTGCACCCGTGTTTCCCCCCTATTGCTGGAGCAGTTGCCTCAAGAGTACCCCAATCTGGTGGTTGTCGAATACGAGATATACGGCTACCAGGAGAACACTCAAGTTTTCGACGAATTCATCGCCGCATACAAAACGAAGTTCAGGATTCCCCAGGTAATTCTGTGCCAGGATAATTACCTTATCAATGGTACTCCTATTATTAACGGTATCAGGGATATCTTAGACGGGTATGATTGCCACACCTGTCCGCAGGTTGACGGTAGTTCAGTAAGCTTCGCTGAGCACGACCTCGCCGCACTGCCTGGTTATCCCATCGTATGGCACAAAGAGAAAGTTTTGATCAAGACTGGACCCCAGGGGAATGGTGAACTACTAAAGCAACTACTGATTAATGATGACCTGAGCGATGTTCTTGAAGGTATTGATTATGATGTCATTGAGCCGGAGGACGTGGTGACTCCTGGTGGAAATGTCAAATTTGAACAGGCTATTCAGGTTGGTGACTGGATACTGCAATGGAATGAAGAAGCAGTTACTCCACCGATACCGCCGTCCCCGGAACCGACACCCACACCGGAGCCAACCCCTGAACCAACCCCTGAACCAACTCCGGAACCGACACCCACGCCGGAACCCACCCCTGAGCCGACTCCGGAACCAACGCCGGAACCAGTGCCACAACCCGCAACCGGTTTGACGTTGGCCAAGATTGCTTCACTGGCGGCCGCTGATGCCGTTAATCCCTGTGCCTTCACGGTATTACTCCTGCTCTTAGTTTATATCGTTGCCTATAACCGGGGAAACCGGCGGAGCGTACTTTATGCCGGACTATCTTTCACCGGAGTGGTATTCGGCATGTATTTTGTCTACGGACTCGTCTTCATCAAGTTCTTTCAGCTTGTCCAGATGCTGGCCAATGTCGGCTTCTGGCTTTTTACGGCGTTAGCCATCGCCGCAATCGTCTTCGGCGTTCTTAATATCCGGGACTTTGTAAAATACAAACCCGGCGGTATTGGCACAGAAATGCCTATGCTGATGCGCCCAAGAGTGAAAAAGCTGATGTCTAACGTCACCTCAGCTAGAGGTGCCGCGGTTGCCGGAGTCATAGTAACAATTTTCCTGCTACCCTGTACCATCGGACCATACATCATCGCCGCCGGTATTCTCTCCACCCAGGGGTTGCAAGCAAACGTACCACCGCTTCTGCTATATAATCTAATATTTATAGCGCCTTTCTTAGGTATCACACTGGGTATATACTTCGGACTGGGCCGGGCACAGGACGTCTATCAGTGGAAGGACAAGCACACCAGGAAGCTACACCTTATCGCAGGCATAATCATCATGGGACTGGGCATATATATGCTTCTCGAGAGCCTGCAGATTTTGAGTACAGGTTTCTTCGTTGCTTAGACATTAGATACCGAATCAGTGAGATCAATAGCAGGTTAAGGGTATGGGAAGTGCTTGATAGGAGATCCTGTAGAAGTAGAAGAAGTGGT
>DIFA01000007.1 GCA_002418895.1 Dehalococcoidia bacterium UBA5760
AGGCCTCCTCGGCTAACGCTGTCAAGCTAGTTGCACCTGAGGCTGGCGCCGTGGTTGCCCAGAGGACCGGGGTCGGCTTCTCCTGGACCAGCGTCTACGATGCCACTACCTACAGCTTCGTGCTCTCCGCCAGCCCCGACCTCTCCAGCGCCCTGGCCACTGCTGCCGAGGTGAGCGGTACCGCCTACGCCTACTCGGGCACCCTGGACTACGAGACCACCTACTACTGGCAGGTAACCGCCTGGAAGGGCAATATCATGCTCAGTCAGAGCAATGTCGGCATCTTCTCCATCGCTGCTGAAGAGATAATTATCGAGCCGGCTGAACCAGCTGAGCCTGTAGTTATCGAAATACCGGCCACTCAGCAGATAACACCAACATGGATCTACGCTGTTATCGGTATCGGTGCGGCGCTGATAGTGGCGGTGATTGTGCTGATTGTCCGCACCAGAAAGTCCTCCTAGCCTCAAGCTTCAAGGACAAAGGACAGACAGGACAAAAGAGCCCCCCGATTCCTCGGGGGGCTCTTTTTTACCTAAGTCTATTAACGCGATGATATCCCATAATTGGTCAGTGTTGTTTAATACTCAACTAACCAGGACAGATGGAGAGGCCTTTGGTACAATCTAAGCTAATGCGCGTGGTGACTGATCGCTTATATCCAACGCCGAGCTTCAAGACAACTGCGATCTGGTAAGAATCCGGTAGTTTCGGGGAATTCTGCAAAATCATCACATTCCGAAAACCAGTCAATGACCTCGTCCTCAAGCGCGGGGTATTCTGTAACCGGCCATTCGGGGTCGCGGCACCGGCCGAGATTCTCAGAATCCGACCGGCTGTATCCCGGAGCATCTTCTAATGTGCTTAAATCACGGTCGTTATATTGCCCGACCCTCTCCGGACGGTTATTGGCGATATAGGGCAGCGGCTCATCATCATAGATGATTTTCATGCAGTTAAGGCACTGCCAGCCGTCCTCATGCGGTACGAAGGACGTGCTGCCACAGCAAGGCTTAGGACATACCGAAGGCGGTCGGGAATAATATGTCATTTGAGGCGCTTTGTTTCTCGCCATTCTCCCCTCTCCTGATTACCGTTGCTGCTGTCTTAAATTACCTCGCTACCGGTACCAAGTCCAGGCAAAACGCTCATGGTCAATAACATATCAGGACAATGTTAAGATATTGTTAAATATCAATTCATAAGCAGTAAGTCGTTGACACATGCTGGTTGAATTAGCTATAATATGGCGGTTTTGCGAGGAAGTGCAATAACTATGAGTTGCATTAAGACAATTAGAGAAAGAGGCCTAAAGCTAACACTCCAGCGGCAGCTGATCGTTGATGCTATCCACAGTACGCAAGAGCACCTGACTTCCAATCAAATCATAGCCTATGTCCAGGAAAGAATGCCCGGTGTCAACAAATCAACCGTCTATAGAACCCTCCAGCTTCTAGAAGAAACGGGATGTATATGCAAAAGTGAATTAGGAGGGCAGCCCATCTATTACCACAATGAAGAAGGACATCACCATCACCTGATATGCGGGAAATGCGGCAGGACCATAGATTGTAAAGACGACATCTTCCGGCAATTTGAGAAAATGATCGAAGATAGATATGGTTTCCAGACTACCTTCAATCATATGGTTATCAACGGGCTGTGTACAAAATGTAAAAGGCTGAGTTAAACACCCATATATTTTTTGTACACTATTGCACATATATGCAAAAAGTATCGGTTGCAAAACAAGCATCACCACAAACCCGACGGGAATAATAAAATAACAACAGGAGGTTATAGTGAAGAAAAAGTTCCCTATCCCCGTTATTGCTCTTTCCATCCTGGCAGTCGTCCTGGCAGGCTGCACTGGTGGCGAAGGTGCAACTGGAAAACTGCAATTTTATGCCAATGGTGAAGATTTCGTACGCCAGGGATTCGTATCCAAAGACGGGTGGAGCATCAGTTTCGACCATGTTTATATCACCCTGTCCGACATTGCCGCTTATCAAACTGAGCCGCCATACGATGCCTCTTCCGGGACGGATATCGATGCCAAAACGGAGGTTGCCCTTGATGGGGTATACACCATAGATCTGGCAGAAGGTGGGAAAGATGCGCCGCCAATAATGGTGGCTGAGGTCTCAGACGCACCCGCCGGTCACTACAATGCCATATCATGGGAGATGTCGCAGGCAAGTTCCGGGCCGGCGGCCGGACATTCCCTGGTTATGATTGGTACCGCCGAGAAAGACGGGCAGAGCATAGACTTTACGATCAATATAGACGAAGAGTGCGAGTATCTGTGTGGCGAGTATGTTGGCGATGTACGCAAAGGTATTCTAGCGGAAGGTAATACTGCTGAACTGGAAATGACCTTCCACTTCGATCACATTTTCGGTGACGGTGAATTACCACAAGATGACGAGCTCAATCTCGCTGCGGTGGGCTTTCAGCCTTTCGCGGACGGGGCCGATGCAGCGGGTGTCATTAGCATGACCGATATGCACCTGGGCCATGTCGGCGAGGGCCACTGCCACTGCACGTGTGAATAATTAAGCACGGGGAGGGGCTTCTCTGATCTAGAATAGAGGCCTCTCCCTGCCCAAGGAGAACAATTATATCGTGTTTATCATAAAGCTAAAGTGGCAAAGTGTCATCGCTGCCATCGCCATCACTATGGCTTGTCTGTTCATGCCAATGGAGGTCTATGCCCACGGAGTCAATATTAATTACACCAGTAATGTAGAGATTGAGATTATTGCTACCTACGATTCCGGAACCCCGATGGCAGGTGCTCAAGTAGCCGTTTACACTCCGGACGATCCGGCCACCCCCTGGTTGACCGGTATCTGCGACGAGGAAGGGCGGTTCAGCTTCGTTCCTGATACTGCTCGACCGGGTATCTGGGATGTACAGGTACGACTCGCCGGGCATGGCGGGATTATCCATATTCCTGTCGGCGGAGATACGATGACGGCTGATGGCCAAGGGAGCTTTAGTCATCTCCAGATCGGAATCATGTCGGCTTGCGTTATCTGGGGAAGCATAGGTACTGCTCTCTATTTCTCAAAAAGGAGGAAAACCTGATGCATATCCCTGACGGAATCCTCCCCTTATCGGTAACCGGAAGCGGGTATGCTGCTACCGTGTTAACCACCTGGTACTCTATCCGCAAGATAAGGCAGAAAGAAGACCCCCGGCAAGATATTCCTAAAGCCTCGCTCTTAACAGCAGCCTTCTTCGTCGCATCGTGGATACATATCCCCGTGCCGCCAACCAGTGTTCATCTTGTATTGAACGGACTCCTGGGAGCCCTCCTGGGTTATTATGCTTTCCCGGCTATTCTTATCGGGTTATTCTTTCAGGCAATAATGTTCGGTCACGGCGGACTGACTACTCTCGGGGTTAATGCTATGATAATGGGATTTCCGGCATTAATCGCCCATCAAATATTCCGACTCAGAAAATGGCGTAACGGGGAAAGCCAGAGAAAAACCGGGGCTTTTGGATTTCTATCCGGCGTAGTGGCCACGGGGATATCGGTAGCCATGTTTGTCATTATTCTACTTACCAACCTGCCTGCAGAGATAAATATCGTCAGCGAGCGGACAGCCATATATGCTCTTGCCATCGCTCATATACCGATAATTTTTATCGAAGGCACCATTACAGCGCTGGTAACCGTGTTTATAAGAAAAGTACGGCCGGGAATACTGGATGGCGTATGAACTTAGGAATAGATGAATACACCGATCTGGATTCTCCGTTCCACCGCTGGGATCCCAGATATAAGATTATCGGGCTGATTACTTTAGTCTTTGCCTTCTCTTTCATCCGTGATCTTCGTATGCTGCTGGCTGTAGCAGTTGCTACTATAGCTATCTACGGGATATCGCGTCTCCCGGCAGGCTTTATAGTCAAGCGGTTTCGTTACCCTTCCTTTTTCCTGTTGGCAATAGTACTAAGCTTACCCTTTCTCTCCGGTGAGCACGTCTTAATGAGTTTAGGCCCGATCGCCCTGCGCCAGGAAGGTCTACTCGCTACGATTCTGATAGCCACCAGATTTTCCTGTATCCTGATCGTCGGCATGATACTACTCGGTACAACACCTCTGCTTACCAATATCAAAGCCGTGAGGTCCCTCGGCATACCGGATATTATGGCGGATATGGCACTTCTTGCCTTTCGCTATCTTCAAGAGATCGGCAGGGATCTAAGAAATATGCAGACGTCAATGAGACTCCGCGGCTTTAAAGAACGACGTTTCAGCCCCAGGGGACTGAAAACACTGGCCTGGTTGAGCGGCAGTCTGCTGATTTACAGTTACGAGCGCTCTGAATCTATATATAAAGCAATGGTACTCCGTGGCTATGGACAGGCGCCACCTCGTAAAGACGAGTTTCAGCCTAATAAAAAAGATGCCCTGATTTTAGTAGCAATCATTCTGGTAGCCGCTGGCTTTATCATCGGAGATCTTATGCTTGGACACAGCACTTCTACCTTGCTACAATGATTAGAAAAGAGACGGTCCAAGAAGAGATGCCATCTATCCGTAATTTCGAGCCGGTTCTAAGCGTATCCGGGCTATGCTTCTCATATCCCGACAAGCCTGCTGTTCTAAATAAGATTAGCCTTGAGGTAACGGCAGGAGAAAAGGTGGGGATAATCGGCCCCAATGGCGCCGGAAAGACCACCTTCTTCCTGGCAATCTCCGGCGTCTTGAAACCCACATCCGGTGATATCAGGCTAATGGACAAGCCGGTGATAAGCGGAAAGTTCAATCCGGAAGTTGCTCTCGTTTTCCAGAATCCCGACGACCAGCTTTTTTGCCCATCCGTATATGATGACGTTGCCTTTGGCCCTCAGAACATGGGACTGCCCAAAGAAGAGATCGAGGCCAGGGTTTCGCAAGCATTGTCAATAGTAGGAGGTGAAAAATTTGCCGACAGGCCGGCACATCACCTTTCCGAGGGAGAAAAACGGCTGGTAACAATAGCCGGGGTGTTAGCCATGCAACCGAAGCTTGTGATATATGACGAACCAAGTGCTAATCTGGACATACGCTCGCGCAGGCGCCTGATTCGACTCCTGCAATCGTCCCCGGAGACAATTTTAGTCGCCTCCCACGATCTCGAACTTATCCTGGAGGTCTGTGATAGGCTGGTACTAATGGACCAGGGTTTTATCATCGTCGACGGGAATCCGAAAGAGATTATGAACAATATTCAGTTAATGGAAGCTCACGGTCAGGAGAGGCCTCATTCACTCATTCCCCACGCGATACCTCACGAACTGTAATCCCATTATGATGTTCTTGATCACTTTACCATGTAATTATCCTACAGCCACAATCCGGTTTCATCCTTTGACCGAGACCTCTTCAATTCCGGCTGCCCGGGATAGCCTAAAAAAGCCATCCCACGCGGCTTGATTCGGGATTTCTACACCGATTGCTCACATCAATATTTCCTTCTCATGACAAAAAAGACGGAGCTATTACCTTCAGGATTCTTCCTGAACATATCCAACTCCTCTTGAGCCTGCCGGATCTCCTCTATAACCTTCGGGTTAACCGGCATATTCGTTTGATATTCAGCAAGCAGTTTTTCGAGAGGAGCGAAGTATTCCCTACGCCAGGTTCCTTCGCCTAGTAAGAAATAGCCAAGCAGCTCGTAGCCGCAATCGGACATCTGCTCCAGTTTATCCTTGACGTCACCTTGTTCATCGTGAATGACCATGGCACCACCCGGTTTAAGGAGCCACCTCCACTCGCGAAGACCCCTCTCGAAACCAATGGTGTGTATCGCCCCTTCAGCCCAGATAACATCAAAACTCTCTTCCGGAAAATCTATATCAAACAGAGAGCAATTAAACGCCTTAACCTGTTTGTTAATTCCTGCCGCCGCAATTTTTTCGGCAAACTTATCCAGCACAGTTTGATCGATGTCAATGCCGATTACTTCTCCCTGACCCAACCTGGCCAGTTCCAGGGTCGGGATACCTGAACCACAACCGATATCAAGAATTTTAGGCTTATCCGTTTGAGGCATCATACGGAATGCCTTCTCGGTATACTTAAGAAGACGGCTCCTTAACTGGTCTTTTAATACGTCGAAAGGCTCATGATTTCTCTCAGCACCAGGTTGTTTACCCATAATGACACCCCGTAGTACACATCATCGGATACTATATGTGATTCCGGTAAACAGGCAATATATAAAAGGTCAAATATACGGTTTTGCAATACCAATCATAATACCTTACAAAAATGAAGGCAAAGTTGAAAAGAAAGCCAAGATAAGCGGTAATCAGGTTAGAATAGAATACAGGATACCATTACCAGTGATGTCCGGAAGAACTCCATTCGAAATAAGTTCTTGTTGAGTAAGATTCCGGTGTTCATCCCACTTGAAGGGGGATCTGTCTGGATTTACCAGCGGCATTCCAAAATCAAGAATTATGCGGGTTTGGCTGGAATCGGATACCAGTTCGACACAGCTACCGCCGATTTCGTGCGTGCCACGGTGTATAGTCAGTCTCACCTATACTTCCCCTTCAGGAGTGTTCTCAGAGTCTGCGGTCATTCCATCAGAAATAATAGCTATGGTGTCGCATTTACCGAGTAAGTCAGCTAGGTTTAGAATGGAGTTCATGATACTCTTATCAGGGCAACTCATAGACTTTAGGTCCTCAATCAGTTCCTTTGTGACAGAAGTACAGCCTTCTTTAAATAGCTCCTTAACCGACTTAGAGTCTGTTGAAGACAGAACGTAATCCGACATCATCATAAGTCCATTATTTGAGGCTACATCACCGACATAACCATTGGCATCATACAGATAAAAGCCCATTACTCAACCCGACCTCTTTATTCATCGGATTTATTATACACTTCTCGGGAATGTTTAGCCCTCTATGTCCAACAATTACTCAGAGTGTTTGGTTCCCACTAGCTGATGTTTTGGTGCACAGGGATATGCTAGTGGCCAGTTGACACGGAGGGTCGGCCTCACGACAAAGCAGAAACTAACTCTGAAGTGCCCTCAGAATTAACTGATATTTATATGGTTTTCCACCGTAGCTCTAGGCAAGTCCCACAGTTTGTGGTTTTGAAGGTAAAACAGCATCACTTTGACAGATCGTCGGCTCTTACGTCAATGACATGGTTCTTGCACGCTATAGGGAAGCCGTTTCTTGCATAACCTTGATGTTCCTGGTCTTCCACTCTGGCCTGAGCCTTCTTGGGCAGTCAGCTGGCCGGCGTATTCGCAGCATGGAGACCATACCCTTGACCGACTGGCCAGTTCGGTCCAGCTTGTCAGCGATCTCCTCGACACGAACGCCTTTGCCATACAGCTCGCGCAACTGCTCCTTGTCTTCGTCTGTCCATGGTCTGCCTATCACAGGATACTTTCTCTGATAACGCCTAGTCAACCTCAGTCTTGAGGCTCGCTGGTTGATAGCGGCGGGAGTGCTCCCGGGAAACGCTGCTATCAGGGCATCCCATGACGCCGAGGGCCACAGCATCCGCATCAGGTCGTCTTCCTGCCCTTGCCAGCGCTTTTCCTTGGTGAAATGCGCCGACGGCCGGGTGATAGTTACTCCCTGGCGAAAGCCCGTTTTCCACACTATTGTGGCATCTACATGGGCGACGTCGTGGC
>DIFA01000024.1 GCA_002418895.1 Dehalococcoidia bacterium UBA5760
AAACATTCTAAAGCGACCAAGGTCGTGATAGATATCGCCTTCTACAACGGGAGCGTCAGGCTTAAAGTCACCGATAATGGCCAGGGTTTCGAGGTACCCGGTATACTCAGTAGTTTCGCACGCGACGGTAAATTGGGGCTAATGGGTATGCAAGAAAGGGTACACCTGTTCAACGGGAGACTGAGCATTCGCTCTGGCAAAGGGCAAGGCACCGTTATCACTGCCGACATACCATTGTAATAACCCCTCCGGAAATATTACCGATACGCACCTATTCCAGATTTGCGGAACGACGGCTGGCTCCTCGATATAACAAAAATCATTACCCCAAATTAACCCAAACCAACGATTTCAACGGAAGCCATTCTATGAGAAGATATCTCCAAATGCGCATGGTAATTCCAGACTATTAAGAGTAGACTTTGCTTTTCAACCTCCTTACTGACTGGTGGTTCGGCGCTGCTGATAAGCAGCGCCGAACCGTGTGGGGTTTTGGGATACCGAAGCGATTAAATTACAAATTACTTTGACGGATATCAAATAAATCGGCTACGGACATTACCAAGGATAAAAAGTATATTCATGGCTGATGGTAGGAGGTAGCTCATGTAGCAGGGTTCAATTCAATCATGGAAGCAAATTACAGTTCCAGAAAGGAGATTTGTAATGAAAAACAAAAAAATGCTAAAGATTATGATCGGTATCTCTCTGGTAGTAGTGATGGCAATTGCCATACCGCTGGCGACAGGCTGTACCAGTCAAGCTCCAACACCAACGCCGACGCCTACTCCCGGAGAACCGACGCCGACGCCGACACCGGAACCGGCACAGGATCTGCCGATATACAAGTGGCGAATCACCAGCCCCTTCGGTGCTCCTGATACTGAGGAGGACATGAGAGTAAACTACGCTGATATTCTTGCAGAAATGAGCGGCGGGCGTATCGAAGCCACGGTCTATGAACCGGGCGAACTGGTCCCGGAGGGTGAGGTAGTAGCCGCCGTCAGGTCAGGAACCATTGACATCGGCTGGTGGTACTCTACCGCCGGTGCTGAGACTCTCTTCAGGGACATCGAGTGCGGAATGCCGTTTGAGTCAGCCTGCCCCCCCGAGATGCAGAGTCTGATAACAAGACGGGGGCTGGGAGAGCTTATCGCTGATTCCTACGCTGATATCGGCGTCCACTACATCAGAAATGCCATGACCGACCCCTTTAACGTGATCGCGACAAAACCGATTACAAGCTATGCGGATTTTCAGGGTTTGAAGATGAACGCCACTGGGCCGATGGCTCCTCCTTTTGTCGGGGCCGGCTGTTCAACAGTGGTCTTTCCCGTTGAAGAGTTCTACCTGACCGGTCAGACCCGTGTTGTCGACGCCCTCTTCTGGGCCGGGGCAACCGAGTACACCGGTATGAAGCTCTACGAGGTCTACCCGTATATAGTAATGCCCTGCCTGGTTGACTGCTGTAACTCGTCAATATTGATGAACCAGGAACTGTGGGATTCGCTACCCTCCGATATCCAGGCTATTGTCTACTGCGCCACCGAGCATATGAGTGAACACTGCTACATCAAGAGGTTCAACGGCCAGAGTTTGGACATTAAGAACTGGGAACATATCATAACCCTGGATGACGAGTCGATTCAGAAGCTGTACGAGCATGAGCTGGAGGAGTGGTACCGTCTAGCGACGCTGGACGCACGGAATGCCCAGGGAATCCAGATTCTGCTTGAGTACCAGCTTGAGCTGGAGGAGATGAACTGGACACACCGCGCCTACAGTTTGGACACGCAACCGATAAAAGACCTCCTGGCGCGTGTAAAAGCGCTATAACCGTTACCCAGTAACAGTAGTAATAACATACAGGAAAAATGTTCGCGGAATGACCCTCCTCCCCCGGGTCAAAACCCTAACCGGGGGAGGAGGGGATTGTGGTGATTGCTTATTCAAGGAGTTAAAATGCCCAGGGTATTAGCGAACTACGTACGATATATCGATACAATGAACCGGAAGGTGGGACTGGGAGTCGGTTATGTCGTCCTGGTCATAATCGGCATCCTGCTGGTTGAAGCCATCCGCAGGTACGGATTCAACATGCCCACTGTATGGTCCATTGAGATGTCGCAGTTTCTCTTCGGGGCTTATTTCATTGTCGGCGGCGGGTATGCTCTTCTCAGCGGCGGTATGGTCAGGATGGATATCCTCTACTCCCGATGGTCGCTACGGAAGAGAGCGATCATAGACGCTGCCATGTTTGTTTTCATGGCCATCTACTTAGTCTCTACTTTATTGGCATGTACCGAACACGCCACAATATCAACACAAATGTTACAGCACAGCGGCAGCCCCTGGCGCCCCCCCTTATACCCGATCAAGATTACCATAACGATTGGGGTCTTCCTGCTGCTCCTGCAAGCAATATCCTGCTTCATTAGAGACATCGCTACTATTCGAGGTAAACCGCTGCCATGAGTATACAGATAATTGCGTTAGTAATGTTCCTCTCAATGGCAATGCTTCTCATCAGCGGGCGTTATATCTTCGTTGCCGTCGGCAGCATCGGCGCTATCTTTGCCATCGCCCTGTGGGGTACCGGCGGCATTGATATGGCCTTCTTCTCCGCCTACAGCTTCATGAAGTGGTATGTTTTGCTGGCCATTCCCCCCTTCATCTTTATGGGGTTGATTCTATCCAAGTCAGGAGTAGCCGACGACCTCTACGACATGATACATAAATGGTTTGGCGGCATTGCCGGCGGACTGGCCATGGGAACGATCGGCATCAGCGCCATGATAGCCGCCATGGTCGGAGAGGCCACCTGCGGTACGGTGACGGCAGGTCTTATCGCCATGCCCGCCATGCTCAAGCGAAAGTACAACAAGCTGATGGTGACCGGGGTTGTCCAGGCAGGCGGCGCCCTCGGTTTTCTCATTCCGCCCAGTGTAGTCTTCATCATCTACGGGATAATCGCCAGGGTCTCCATCGGACACCTGTTTCTCGCCGGCGCCATACCCGGCGTCCTGTTAGCGGTGATGTACGTTATCTATATCGGCATAAGGTGCCGCCGGAACCCCAGTATGGGTCCACCACTGCCGGTGGAAGAACGGGTCAACTGGAAAGGAAAACTCGTCTCGCTGAAAAGCGGCATTGCTCCCATACTTCTTATCTTTATCGTCCTCGGTCTGCTCTTTATGGGAGTAACCACAGTAATGGAATCTGCCGCGGTCGGAGCGGTAGGTGCCATAGTATGTGCCGCAATCCACCGGAAGTTAAGCTGGTCGGTTGTCAAGATAGCCATGGCGGAAACACTGAGAGTCTCCTGCCTCTTCCTCTGGATTCTGGTAGCTGCCCTGCTTTTCTCTTCCGTCTATGATGGCCTGGGTGCCGTCAAGATTCTCGAGCCACTGTTCCTCTCTCTGGGAAACCCGGTATTAGTACTCGTGATGATGCAGGCTAGCTTTATCGCGATGGGGACATTCCTGGATGATACCGCAATGCTTCTTATCGTCGCCCCGCTTTACATCCCGATAGTGGCAACTCTGGGTTACGACCTGGTCTGGTACGGCGTCCTCTACGTAATCACCTGTGAGATGGCCTACCTGACGCCGCCATTCGGCTACACCCTGTTCATCATGAGAGGTATCGTTCCCAAAGGAATTACCATGGGGGATATCTACCGCTCGGTGATACCCTTCGTGATTATTCAGGGCGTCTGCCTGGCTCTGGTATTCGCCTTCCCGCAAATAGCCCTATGGTTGCCCAACCTGATTATGGGCAGGTAAAGCAGCTTAAAATGAGAGGTGAAGGAGAGTTTCATAGCCAATATCGAGACGCTCTCCTTCACTCCTCAGGTGGTAGATTGTTGTTATAGAAAAACATTTTGAGGGAATATATCCATCCCCGGGATAAACCTTAGAGAACGGAGTGAAAGATGGGAAAACTAGCTGGGAAAATAGCGATTGTAACCGGAGCTGCCAGAGGTAATGGCGAAGGGGCAGCCAGGGTGATGGCAAGAGAGGGGGCTACCGTAGTGCTGACCGATGTTCTGGATATGGTCCACGACACGGCCAAGAGCATCGTTAATAACGGTCATAAGGCCATTTCTTTCAAGGCAGACGTTACCAAACCGGCTGAGGTCGGCAGTGTCGTTCAGGAAGTGCGGAAAAGGTTCGGCAGGGTGGATATACTGGTCAATAATGCCGGTGTGCTTAAGCTGGTACCCCTTGTCGATATGACGGATGATGTCCTGGAAAGGATGTTTAATATTAATGTCAAAGGTATGTTCATCTGCACCAGGGCCGTACTCCCCGGTATGATAGAGCGGAAGTACGGTAAGATAGTGAATATGTCATCGGTTACCGGGCCGATCGTTGCCGATGCGGGCGAAACAGCCTATGCGGCTACCAAGGCAGCCGCCTGGGGTTTTACCAAAGCACTGGCCATGGAGGTCGCCGCATACGGAATAAATGTGAACGCAATCTGCCCCGGTATGATTGAGACCGATATGGTAAGACAAATGGCGAAAGAGACAAACCCGGCAGACCCGGATAGCGTCATAAAAACGATGGCCAAAGGAATTCCTATGGGTCGACTGGGTACAATCGAGGAACTGGGCGAACTGGTGGCATTTCTCGCATCGGAAGAGTCAAGGTACCTGACGGGTACATCCATCGTTATTGATGGAGCCAGTACCTTACCCGAGTCCAACGTAATGGGGGTCACCTGTTAATCATCTCCTCAACTCCAACATGACCCTATGTTGACAGATATACCGGTCGGCGTAATCCTTGCATAAACCGGCTGGCTGCAGGTATACTGGAAACGAAGCCACCCCTATCAGTGCAAACTGAATGGCGCCTATGGCCTATTACCGCAGTAGTTGGCTACCCGAAGAGGTGATTAACAGTGATTTTCGGCCGGAAGCGAAAAAGCAGCAGCACACTAAAAGACAACCTCGCGGAGTGGCGGGAAATAAGGGAAGGCAAGAGGATTGCTGTCGATCCGGACGAAGGGCAGGAAAAAGATGGACAGTGCTTCGTTGTAACAGCAGTCTACGGGACTCCACTGGCCCAAGAAGTAAACACCATGCGCTCCTTCAGGGATGAGTTCCTGTTGCGTTACCAGGCGGGCCGGCTGTTTGTCAGCACCTATTACAGGGTAAGCCCTCCTGCAGCCCGATTCATATCCAGCCGCAGACACCTGAGAAGCTTTCTGAGAACGATGCTTCTGGCCCCCATGGTGAGCATGGTAAAAACGACCCGCAGCCGATGGTCACACTAGCCGGGGAAAAGACTAATCTTCAACTACCCAGTATCTCATCCACCAGCCGGCTGACATGCCCGGCGATTGCCGGTGATGAGGTCAATCCCGGTGATTCTATACCAACCAGATTAACGAAACCGGGCAGACCTCTTTTGTACTCGTGTTCTATTACGAAGTCACGCTGCCCCTCCCCACTACCCTGAAGCATCGCCAGTATACCTGATGTCTCGGGGGCTAAATCAGACGGCTCGATAAACGGCAGGGCTTTCATCATACTTGATTCCAGAAAGGCGTACTTCCCGGAATCATCAACCTTATAGCTTATCTCATCAACGTAGTAAAAGTGAGGACCGAGACGTAGCCTCCAATCAACGTCGAAGCAAACATGCACCCCGACACTGATATCCGTAGGCACAGGGTATATCAACCTGTTTAGCAGCTTATTCTTGCCGCCGCTTACGCTGTAATACTCCCCTTTACACCAGTGCAGGTGATATCCCGCCTCTTCCAAATCTATCCCTGTCATCTCAGCCACTTTGTCGCTATGAAGACCGGCACAATTTATCAGCACCTTGGTCATAAAGGAAAAATCACCTGACGCATCATTGACGCTGATTTGATAGCCATCGGGCTGTTTTTTTATGCCGTTGACCTCGGTCTTATACACTACCTGCACACCGTTTTCCCCGGCCCTGGCGAGAAAGTAGTTCATCAGGGCATAAGAGTCTACGATACCTGTAGTTGGTGAAAAGAAGGCGGCCGTTCCTTTTAAATTCGGCTCGAGCTGTCTCATTTCCTTACCGGAAAGCATTTGCAGCGGGACGCCGTTGTCCCTGCCTCTTAAATACAGCTTTTCTAATTCGCGAGATTCCATCTCGTTAGTAGCTACGATTATTTTGCCACACTTCCGGCAGGCTATCCCGTTCTTTTCACAGAGTTCGTATAAAAGGCTGTTGCCTTCCAGACACAGCTTCGCCTTTAAGGAACCTCTGTCATAGTAGATACCGGCATGAACGACCTCGCTGTTACGGGAGCTCTGTTCCTGTCCGAACTTTTCATTTTTCTCCAGCAGATAGACCTCTCTGCGCCCCTTTGCTACCATGGAAGCTACGGCCAGCCCGACTACGCCAGCCCCGATGATAGTAACATCAACTCGATGCGTCATATGACAACTCCTCATATTAATATGAAATAATCGGTAAAGTCGCGCGTAGACAGGCCGATTCGTATCTTTTCCATGTAAAACGGCATTTTGCCGAGCGTGTCACAATTATAACACATCGGCGTACTAATTAAGCCTGAAAGACCGCACCGGCACCTGGTTTCAGCGACTAGCGATCCGGCATTGTTGACATATGGTCCTTTATGATTCCGCGCATTCCGTTGTACAATACCTTACGGTTATATCTGTACGACGACTCATATTATGTAGGAGATGCTGAGCGATGACCGCTGTTAGAATGATCGTCTGCTGTAAGCAAGTGCCTGACCCTGAAGCACCGCCGGAGAGCTTCAGGATTGACCCCGAGCGTAACAGAATAGTGCTAACGCCGGGGGTATCGGCAGTCATTGACCCTTATGCTGAACGTGCTTTGGAAGCAGCGCTCAGGGTGAAGGATGCTCAGGGAGGCAAAATCACCGTACTGAGCCTGGGTACTAATCTCTTACCGGATGTGGTAAGAAAACCCCTGTCCATGGGAGCTGATGAGCTAATCCTGCTCGATGACGAAGCCTTCGCCGGGGGTGACAGCTGGTCAACAGCCTATGCACTATCGATGGCTATCAAAAAAATAGGCGACTATGACCTTATCTTCTGCGGCCGGCAGGCTTCGGATTGGGACGCCGGGCAGGTGGGCCCGGGTATCGCTGAGATGCTGGGGCTGCCTCTCGTAACCACCGCCAGAAAGATAACAGCCGGCAACGGTAAGGCAACGGTTGATAAGATCACCGATGACGGATATGAGGTGGTTGAGGTATCCTTGCCTGCCCTGATCACGGTAAGCAATGAAGTCGGTGAGCCCCGGTACCCTACCATAAAGGGAATAATGGGTGCGAGGAAGAAAGAGCCGGTTATCTGGAAACCAGACGACATCGGGGCCGAATCTTCCCGGATAGGTGCTGCGGGTTGCCGCACGAAGATGGTGAAGCTATTCCAGCCGGTTCACGAAGGGAAATGTGAAATTATCGAGGGGAACAGCCCCGATGAAGCGATAGCTAACCTGGTTACCAAACTGAGGGAAGCCAGAATAGTTTGAATGGAAATGAATTGAGGCAAGGTCAGATACCAATGAGCGAATACGAAGGGAGTAGTTATTATTGGCAGAATATGAAGGGGTGATGATCTTCGGCGAAGTCAGGGAGGGAAAACTGGCGGCAGTAACTACGGAACTGCTGGGCTGCGGCCGGAACCTGGCTGATGCGCTGGGTCAGGAATTATACTGCCTGCTGGTAGGCAATGATATGACCAGCCTGGCCGGAGAAGCAATTGCTTATGGCGCAGACAGGGTATACGTAGTCGATACCCCACCAATGAAGGACTACGACACAGATTTATATCTATCAGTCTCAGAAAAGGTAGCGAGGCAGGTAATGCCCCGCATTGTACTTTTCGGACAGACCGCTATCGGCCGTGACCTGGGGCCCTGCCTGGCCTTCCGGCTGGGTACGGCAATCTCCACGGACTGCGTCGAGCTGGCTATCGAACCTGGCTCAAAGCTGTTGCTGCAAACCAAGCCTGTTTACGGTGACAATGCCCGGGCTACCTTTACCTGTGAGTCCTATCCCCAGATGGCTACGGTTAGAGCCAGGGTAATGTCCTCTCCGGAGCGAGACGGTTCCAGAGAGGGGCAGATTATTAATGTTGAGGCTTCCTTAGACCCTCCGGCCGTAAGAACTAAGGTAATCAAGAGGGTGGTCGAAGAATCAACAGGGATAAAGCTTGAGGATGCTAACGTGGTAGTCTGCGGAGGTAGAGGCATCGGCAGCGCTGAAGGTTTTAAGAAGCTGGAGAAACTGGCTGAGATATTGAAAGGTGCCGTGGGTGCCAGTAGACCGCCATGCGACAACGGCTGGGTGCCGAATAACCTGCTAGTCGGCCTGACGGGTAAGATCATCGCCCCCGACCTTTATATCGCCGTTGCCCTCTCCGGCTCCAGTCAGCATATGACCGGTTGCTCCGGAGCCAGGAATATCGTGGCGATAAACAAAGACCCCGAAGCGAACATTTTTAAGGGAGCAACACTGGGGGTAGTCGGGGACTGGGAGGAGTTGCTGCCCGTTCTTACCAACAAGATTGAGGAACTAATGGCAGGACGGAAAAGGGATAGGTAGACATCGGAATGGAGACGAGCGCACATCCGGTAACTCCGCTCAAAGAAGTAGCGGACATCATAAATGAGGCAGGCGGCGAAATCCTCAAGCTATGCTACCAGTGCGGTACCTGCACGGCAGTGTGTCCGTGGAATAGGGTGAGAGATTTTATTGTCCGCCGTATAATGCACCGGGGCCAGCTGGGCCTGATTGATTTCGAAGGCGAGGATATATGGCTGTGTGCTACCTGCAACAGCTGCGTCAAGCGATGCCCCCGCGGTGTGGAAATAGTAGACGTTATGCGGGCCCTGCGCCGGGTTGTTACCGAGATGGGTATTGCCAGAATCCCCGATTCACTACGACTCACCATCAAGAATATCTCCGCAACGGGCAATCCGCTAGGCGAAGCGCCGGATAAGCGGGCCGACTGGGCCAAAGATCTTGACGTGAAGCCATATAGCGAGGGAACCGAGATATTGTACTTCCCCTGCTGTATCCCGGAATATGATACCAGTGTCCGGAGGATGGCCCGGGCTGCCGTCAATATCCTGAAAAAAGCCGGGGTCGACTTCGGCATACCGGGTAGCAGGGTAAACTGCTGCGGTGAGAGTGTGCGTAAAGCCGGCGACGAGAAGGTCTTCGAGCGCCTCGCCCGGAGCAACATCAGTGTTTTTGCCGAAATGGGAGTTAAAAAGGTGGTTACCTCCTCTCCCCACTGCTACCACACCTTCAAGAATGAGTATCCCGGACTGGGTGGGGACTTCGAGGCTATTCACCTATCCCAGTATCTGCTTGAACTTATCAGGGAAAACCGCTTGAACTTTACCAGGGAAATAAACAAAAAGGTTGCCTATCACGACCCCTGCTATCTGGGGCGTTATAACGATATCTACGAGGAGCCGCGACAGGTACTGGAGAGCATCCCCGGTCTGGAGCTGGTTGAACTGCCGGACTGCCGGGAAAACAGCTTGTGCTGCGGCGGCGGCGGCGGCCGGATATGGATGGAAACCAAAAGCGGCGAGAGGTTTTCCGACATGCGAGTAGAACAGGCGCTTGCTGCAGGCGCTGATGTCCTGGCCGTGGCATGCCCCTACTGTATGCTCAACTTTGACGATAGCGTGACGACTATGGACAAGGGCAATTTTATCGAGATCAGGAGTATTTCAGAATTAGTAAGCCAAGCAATCTAGCCAGCAGTATTACAGGAAATAAACCGCGCATCGGCGTATATGTCTGTCACTGCGGCAGCAATATCGCCGGAACTGTAGATACGGAAGAACTAACCTGGTTCGCCCGTGGTTTAGACTCGGTGATAGTAGCCCGCGACTACGTCTTCATGTGCTCCGAGCCCGGGCAGGAAATTATCGGCAAAGATATCAGGGACCTGGGCCTCAACCGGGTAGTGGTAGCGGCCTGCTCTCCGATAATGCACGAGTCCACCTTCCGCAGCACCTGTCAGAAAGCGGGGCTGAATCCGTATTTAATCGAAATAGCCAATATTCGCGAGCAGTGCTCCTGGGTGACCGAGAACAAGCAGATGGCGACGGAGAAAGCAAAAGCCCTGCTAAATGCCGCTGTAAAGCGGGTTTACTATCACCAGCCTCTGGAAACCAGGAAGATACCGTTTAATCCCAATACTCTGATAGTAGGCGGCGGCATCGCCGGTATCAGAGCCGCGCTGGAAATCGCCGACTCCGGACATAAGGTCTATCTGGTCGAACGAAGCCCCAGCATCGGCGGACACATGATGCAACTGGACAAAACGTTCCCCACCCTGGACTGCTCGGCCTGTATTCTCACTCCCAGGATGACGGAGGCAGGCTCCCACCCCCACATCGAGCTGATGAGCTATAGCGAGGTGGAGGAAGTTTCGGGTTATATCGGTAATTTCAAGATTAGAATTAGGAAAAAGGCAAGGTATGTTAACGGCGACAGGTGTAACGGCTGTGGTTTGTGTCAGGAGAAATGCCCCTCGAAGGTCGATAGCGACTTTGAGGCCGGCATGGGTAAGAGGAAAGCCATCTATACGCCGTTCCCCCAGGCCGTACCGAACATACCGGTTATCGACGCCGATCACTGCACCTATTTCTTGAAAGGTTCCTGCCGTCTTTGTGAGGAGGTCTGTGAGGCGAACGCAATCGATTTCGGGCAGGAAGATGAAATAATCGAGGTGGAGGCAGGCTCAATCATCTTAGCCACCGGATACGGTGTGTTTGACCCTGCTCCCATCCGTCAGTATGGCTATAAGCGACTGGATAATGTGATTACCAGCCTCGAGTTCGAGAGACTGGTCAACTCGGCCGGCCCGACGGGCGGCAACATAGTGCTTAAAGACGGCTCCGCTCCCCGGAGCGTTGCCGTCATTCACTGCGTGGGCAGCCGTGACAGGAACTACCATGATTACTGCTCCCGGGTGTGCTGTATGTATGCCCTCAAGTACGCCCACCTGATAAAAGAGAAAACCGGCGCCGAAGTGTATCAGTACTATATCGATATGCGCTGCTTCGGCAAGGGCTGCGAGGAATTCTATGAGCGTATCGCCGGCGAAGGGGTCAGCTTCATACGCGGCAAGGTGAGTGAAGTTACCGACAGGTCTCTTAATGACGAGGAGAAGGGTAGACTGGTTGTGGTAGCTGAAGATACCCTGCTGGGATCGGTGATAAGGGTGCCGGTAGATATGGTTATCCTGTGTGTTGCCATGGAGCCGCAGCAAGATGCTGAGGCCGTGGCCCGGCTCTTCAAGATCAGCCGAAGCGCCGACGGATTCTTCCTGGAGAGGCACCCCAAGCTGGACCCGGTAGCCACCAACAGCGAGGGCATTTTTATCGCCGGTTGCTGCCAGAGCCCCAAGGATATTCCCGATACTGTCGCTCAGTCTTCGGCAGCGGCGGCCCGCATTCTGTCTCTGATTAGTAAGGGCGCGGTAGAGATCGAGGCAGATATCGCCAGCATTGATGATAAGCTTTGCTCCGGCTGCGGGGTGTGCGGTTCCCTTTGCCCTTACAGTGCTACCTCGCTCGATGAGGAAAAAAAGGTTTATAAAGTCAATGAAGCCTTATGTAAAGGCTGCGGCACGTGTGTTGCCGCCTGTCCTGTCAGCGCTATTACCGGCCGGCATTTTACCACCGAGCAAATCATGGCTGAAATCGAGGGCCTGTTGATATGAGCTTCGAGCCCGTAATCGCCGTTTTTATGTGTAACTGGTGTTCCTACCGCGGCGCTGACCTGGCGGGGACTTCCCGGATGAAATATGCTCCTAATGTCAGGCCGATAAGGGTTAAGTGCAGCGGCCGGGTGGAGCCGACCTTCATCGTGCAAGCGCTTCAGGCCGGTGCCGACGGGGTACTGGTCCTTGGCTGTCATCCCGGGGATTGCCACTATACCGACGGTAACTATAAAGCGATGCGACGCATGGCACTGCTTACCCGGATGCTCGAGCAGCTCGGCATCGAAAAAGAGCGAGTATCCCTGGACTGGGTCTCTGCCTCCGAGGGTAGCCGGTTTGTCTCAATCGTTAACGATATGACAGCCAGGATAAGGAAGCTCGGTCCCCTGGCTAAGGAATCATAATAGCCAATCAAAGAGCTTGTTGAGGATAAAGTGTACGACTTTTATGAAATGCCTATGGTGGGCGATACTGGACTTGAACCAGTGACCTCTGCGATGTCAACGCAGCGCTCTGACCAGCTGAGCTAACCGCCCACTAAAAGAAATTCTACTAGATGGCATATCGGCCGTCAAGCCGCCCTACTCCGATTCTCGATATAACTGACGATAAAAAGCAACGCGACGCTGATTGCCAGGCTGCCCAGATCCATATACTTTATGTCAAGTATTCCACTGACAAGCGCCGCCGACCCGCCACCTATAATCGCCGCCAGCGCTCCCCGGGGAGTTACTTTCAATCTTTCCCGGTAAAAACCGGCGATTACCGGCACAATAAGCCCGGCGGTATATACCGTATAGGCAAAAAGGAGAGCGCTTATCACCCCTCTTAGAACCAGGGCCAGCAGTAAAGCGACCACCCCTAGGACCACAATCATCCAGCGAGAGTAGAAAAGAGTCCTTTCCTGTGTAAGCGGCCGGAAACGACCGATTATGTCCACAGCCAGTATGGTACTGGCACTGAAGAGGATGGTATCAGCCGAGGACATCACCGCACCGAGCAGAGCAGCCAGCACGATTCCGCCCACAAATGGCGGTAGCACCCCGGTTACTACCACGGGAAAAGCCTGCTCCGGGGAAGAAATCTGCGGGAACAGAGCCGAAGCCCCCATGCCAATTACCGTAATGGCAAAAGCAACCGGGACGATAATCAAAGCGGTCCAGAATACCGACACCCTGGCCGTCCCGGTATCCCGGGCACAGAACAGCCTGGAATAGATATCCGGTCCGACAAGATAGGTTAACCCCACCAGCAGAAGGAATGAGGCGAGGTCACCACCGCCGAACTGGGAGCTGACGGGGAAGGCGAAGCGCTCCGGAGGCAGGGAGCTGACCAACCCGGCCCAACCCCCCAGCCGCGACAGTACCAGCGCCAGGCAGGTGAATATCCCGACCAGCACTATTCCTATCTGTACGACATCGGTCCGGATGATAGCCTGCTGACCGCCCAGAACAGCATAAACGACAAAGGCAACCGTAAAGATTACCATCCACAGGGCAGGAGCAGCCACCCCCAGGATACCCAGTATCTTACCTGAAGCTATAATCTGAGCGGCGAGAACACCTACCCAGGCAATGACAATAAGAAACGAGGCAGCCAGGCCAACCCGGCTGTCATACTGCTTCTCAACCATCTCGGGAAGAGTATACAGCCCGAACCCCCTCACCTTCCCGGCGAAGAAAATCCCGGAGACCACCAGCCCGATGCTGCCTACCAGCAACCACCAGGCCCCGGTCAGACCCCGGGCAAAACCCAACCCGGCCATGCCGATAGTTGCCGAGCCGCCCACAATAGTGGCCAGTAGAGAGCCGGTAATGAGCAGAGGAGACCCCCTTCTACCGGCAACCAGGAAATCATCCACTTCTTTCGCCCTACCCCGGCTCAATACACCGATAACAATCACAACCACTAAATAGGCGGCAATAATCGCCAGCTGAAGCATATTTTTCTCCCTGTCCGTACTAATACTGCCGACGGGTAGATACTACCAAGAACACGGATCATATCCACGGTGGTCACCGGTCATGAAACTCCCGTTCAAAGTATAATAGCTCCGAGACTCAATTGGCTAGTAGGATTTTAGGGGAATCAACCCATAGCCCCACACAGGCAGATTTGATTTATTTCCTTAGACAGGCTATAATCTAACAAATTTCACGGCAATTCGGTATAGATGCAATTACCGAAAGGAATGCCCATTCTTCCCGGGAGATATCAGTGGATCCCCGGGGAATCTAATAACTCTGTTGAGAGGATAAGCCATGATTAGATTTAGGAGAGTTCGCTATCTTCTTTGCCTAGCTTCACTCTGTACAGTGCTCGGTGGCTTATTGGGAAGCCATGTCGCCCTCGCCGCCCAGGAAAACACCAGTAACTTCCACATGCTACCGCCAAACGAGGAGCAACCTGCCGAGGAGCAGACCGCTCCCCAGGAGCGTATAGAACTCTCCGCCCAGTACCCCGTCCTGGAAAACACGGCCGGCGCCAGCTATAATTTTGAGATCACCGTTGATTACCGGATTAAGGAACGCAGGACTTTCGACCTTAATCTCACCATGCCGCCGGGATGGAACGGTACACCAAAGTCAACCACCCCGGAGAGCGCGATATCGGCCTTCGATCCGGAACCACTCAACATGACGGAACAGCTCATCGTTCAAGTATGGCCGGTAGGTACTCTACCCGAACCGGGTGAGTATGACTTCACCTTTGAGGTAGCTTCGGACGACCTGCAGGACAGCATTGACCTTAAGGCAATAGTAGTCGAATCACCCCTCAGGTACGCGCTGAGTATGTCCGTCCCCACCCAACAGACCGGGATCCAGGCGGGCGCCGGTGAAGACAATCATATGTCAATCCTGATAACCAACTCAGCGACCGGAGACCTTGCGAATATCACCCTATCGTCAGAAAAACCGGCGGGATGGGAGGTTACCTTCACTCCGAGCAGCCTGGATAACCTGGAATCAGGCCTCGCCCAGGAGATAGATGTGGCGATAAAACCGCCTAAGGGTACGGAAGCCGGCGATTATCCCATTATTCTGAAAGCCACCAGTGAGAAGGCTGACGGCAATCTGGAAATCAGGGTAGCCGTACCGGCATCCACTGCCTGGGGAGGCATCGGTATCGGCATCGCGGCCGGAGTTATCGCCGGCTTGATAATCTGGTTCAGAAGATTAGGCAAACGGTGAGTAAATGGCCAACAAGCTGATAGTAGAGACAAAGAACCTGACCAAGGTCTATGACAGCACTACCGCGGTCGATAATCTGAACCTTCATATAGAGGAGGGGGATCTTTTTGGTTTCCTCGGTCCTAACGGTGCCGGCAAGACGACAACGATATTGATGTTGCTCGGGCTTACCGAACCGACCTCCGGTTCAGTGAATGTCGCCGGCTATGACTCTACACGGGAGCCATTGAAAGTCAAGAGTATCGCCGGCTATGTTCCGGAAAAGGTCGGCTTTTACGAAAGCCTGACCGCATCCTATAATCTCGCCTACATAGCCAGGTTGAACAATCTCCCCGAAGATGTTGTCAAAAAAAGGGTCGCCGAGACTCTGGAAATCGTCGGCCTCGCCGACAAGGCCGAGCAGCCGGTAGGAGAGTTCTCCAAAGGAATGAAGCAGCGGCTAGCCTTTGCCGATATATTGATAAAAAATCCCCGGGTTGCCATTCTGGATGAGCCCACCTCAGGCATTGATCCCGAGGGTATTAACCAGCTACTCGACCTGATCGCCAAGATAGCCAAAGAGAGAAAGATGACCGTTATCATGTCATCCCATCAACTGCACCAGGTGCAGAGAATCTGCAACCAGATCGGGATAATGGTACGAGGACGACTGCTGGTCAAGGGCTCCCCCAACCAGCTGGGTAAGGATAGCCTCGGCGGCAGCCAGTTCAAGATTGAGCTTCAACTGACTGAAATCACACAAGGCATCATCGATGCTATCAATCGGGTCAAAGACGTTATCAGCGTGGACAGGATGGAGAACAGGCTGCTGGTAGGCTGCTCGAAAGACTTGAGACCACAGATAGCCAGGGCGATTGTCGAGGCGAACGGCCTGCTGGTAGAGATGAAAATACAGAGCTATGCTCTAGAGGACATTTACCTGAAATACTTTAAAGAGGCCTAGTATGCGAGGACTACTGACGGTATTTAATAAAGAACTAGCTGACTATTTCATCAGCTGGAGAGGCATCATACTTTTCGGTGTGGTGTTGCTGACAGCGGTATTCGCTATTTATGGACCGGCGGGGGCGCTGCAAAATATCCGCGCCGATTTGACCTCCACCAGTCAATTCGGAGCTGCCCAGTTCGTCTTTCTCAGGCTTTTTACCACCTCTGGGCAGAGTTCTCTATCCTTCCTCTACTTCGTCTCGGCATTCCTGATACCGATAATAGGAATAGCCTTCGGTTTTGACGCCATCAACAGTGAAAAGAACAGCGGCACCCTGAGCCGGCTCCTCTCGCAGCCCATCTACAGAGACACCGTCTTCAACGGCAAATTCTTCGCCGGCATAACCACCATCGCCATAATGCTGACGAGCATTATACTGCTTATATCCGGGCTGGGGCTGAGCATGATAGGAGTCCCCCCAAGCTCGGAAGAAGTCTTCCGGTTGTTTCTTTTCATCGTAATGGGTACACTATACGGAGCGTTCTGGCTGGGGCTGGCCATGCTATTTTCCACCTTCCTGCAGCGGGTGGCCACCTCGGCGCTGGCCACGATTGCCGTCTGGATATTCTTTCTCATCTTCATGGCTATGATATCCACCTTCATTGCCAACACAATGGCACCGATCAACGATACGTCAACAACACAGGAGATCTTCCGGAACATCGAAATTCAAATCACAGCTTCGCGTGCCTCACCTATTTTCCTATTCCAGGAAGCGACTACCGTAATCCTTGCTCCGGGAGAGAGGACGGCATCCGAACTACTGCAACTACTGCAACAGTCATCAGGGGGCGGTCTTATCTCCAGCACCCTGCCGCTGGGGCAGAGTATACTTACCATATGGCCCCACATAGTAACCTTCATCGCCATACCCACGATGCTCTTCGCCATCTCGTACTACAAGTTTATGCGCGAAGAGATAAGATCCACTTAACACAGGTTGTTAATCAAGCGGCGACGCCCTAGGCAAAAGACCCTGGAAATCAAGAAGGCTGCGGGCATAACGCCCACAGCCTTACACTGATCTCGAGGCTTTCCTCAAGAAACTCCAAGTTTATTCAGTTACTGACTTTACCGGGAGGCTTCCCTGAGCGGAGTATAGGAAGGACCGCTGGCAATCTTCTGAGACGGAGTTACCGCCTGACGCCGATGGCTGAAGAGGGGACGGCGCAGGAATGAGGGTACGTCCATCTCTTCCTCGCTCTTTAAACCCTTGAGCAGCTGCGTAATCTCATCATCCTCCTGACCTTTAGTCATCCCTGTCTTGGAAGCAAACCCGGTAGCAATCAGGGTAATCCTGACCTCGTCATTCATACTAGGATCATGAGCCACACCGAAAATAATGTTAGCCTCGGGGTCTACCGCTTCCTTAATTGCCGCCGCCGCCTCATTAACCTCAAACAGGGTGAGACTGCTGCCGCCGACAACATTAAACAGGACTCCCTTTGATCCGGTAACAGAAACATCCAGCAGCGGGCTGCACAGAGCCTCTCTGGCTGCCTCTACCGCCCGGTTCTTGCCGGAAGCAACACCGATGGACATCCAGGCAGGACCGGCGTTCTTCATTATCGCCTTGACATCGGCAAAGTCGAGGTTAATCATCCCTGGGACAGTGATGACCTCAGATATCGCCTGAACACCATGCCTTAAGACATCATCAGCCAGTTTGAAGGCATTATCCACCCCCGTCTTCTGGTCACAGAGACTGAGCAAGCGGTCATTGGGAATAATGATCAGGGTATCGACCTTGTCCAGTAGATTGGTGATGCCTTCATCGGCCACCTGGCAGCGACGATTGCCCTCAAAAGCAAACGGTTTGGTAACCACAGCAATGGTAAGAGCACCGCTTTGCTTGGCTATCTCAGCGACGACAGGAGCCGCGCCGGTGCCGGTACCACCTCCCATTCCGCAGGTGATAAAAACCATATCCGCACCGGAGACAATCTCCTTGATTTCATCGCGGTTCTCCTCAGCCGCTTTTGTCCCAAAATTGTGGTCGCCACCAACTCCTAACCCTTTGGTAGCCTTCTCGCCAAGCTGAACGCGCAGCGGAGCCTCGGCAATAGCCAGGGCTTGAGCATCGGTATTCATAACAACGAACTCTACGCCCCGGATTTCCTCCTGTACCATACGGGTTATTGCATTACAGCCGCCACCGCCCAAGCCAATAACCTTAATCTTAGCCGGGTTAGCCACAAAACTTGTCTTTGCCATCTCCTCCTCCTTTCAATACCATTAATTTTCTTTGTCGTCTATTTAACGGAACAGGTTTCTTATTCGGGAGACAAACCGCCGGAAAGGACCCTGTGCTTTCCATATCTGCCTGCCTTCGTGCTTCGCTCCCCAGAGCAACAAGCCAACGCTGGTAGCATGAGCCGGATCACGCAGGACATCGGTAATACCGGTCATACCCATAGGTACGCCAACCCTTACCGGGAGTCGCAGTATATCGCGCCCCAGCACTTCGATGCCGGAAAGGTTGGAACTGCCACCGGTAAGAACCAGTCCGGCAGGAACCAGCGACTCATAATCCGAGCGCGGCATCTCGAGCAGGATAAGCCGCATGATTTCCTCAACCCGGGCTCTGACGATATCGCAGAGGTCCTGATAAGAAACCCCGTGTCCATCAGCCGATATGGCACTGGTAGTCTCGGACTGAGCTTCATATACCGGCATGACACTGCCATAGCGCTTTTTCATTTCCTCAGCAACATCAAACGGCAACCCCAGGCCAATAGCAACATCTCTGGTAAGCTGATAACCCGCCACCGGCAGAATAGCAGTATGCCAAATACTGCCATCCTTGAAGACAGCGATATCAGTGGTTCCGCCGCCGATATCAGCCAGTATGACGCCCACCTGTTTTTCATCCTCAGTCAGGATAGCTTCGCTACTGGCTAATGGCTCAAGAATCAGGTCATCGATTTCTATACCAATACCACGAATACACTTCACCAGATTCTGAACGGAGGTTACGGCAGCAGTAATAATATGTGTTTCCACATCCAGCCGGAAGCCATGCATACCCACCGGGTTCTTAATACCTACCTGTCCGTCAACGGCGTAACCCCGGGGAATAACGTGGAGTAGCCTTCTCTCACTGGGTACCTTAATATTCTGAGACTGCGCAAGCACCCTTTTCAGATCATCCCGGCGCACCAGGCGATCGTTACGGGTAATCGCCACCACTCCCCGATTATTCACCGAAGTGACATGACGTCCCGTTACTCCGATATAGGCTGATTCAACCTTGTAACCGCTGGACTGTTCCGCTTTTCTCACCGACTCACGAATCGACTCTCTGGCCTCATTGATGTTAACTACCAGTCCCTTATGCAACCCCTTAGATGGAGTAATACCCACTCCGACAACCCGGATACCACCCCCTGGGTCAACTTCAGAGATAATGGTGCATACCTTAGTAGTGCCAACATCGATTGAGGTTAATGTAGCCTGCTTTTTCATCTGTCACCCCCCTTTTTCGCTTTTTTATTGCTGCTATTTATTATCATTTTCACATTTTCCGTCCCCCTTATCGTGGCGGTAGAGTATCATATGCGACCTAAGATGCCAGATATGTCATTCGTAGCTTTGCCAGTAACGCCGGTCTCCTCCATCCGTTAGCATTATCCCCGACCAGCCAGCATAACCTTTCCGAGACCTCACGGTATTCACCACCAACCGTAATACACTCGGCAGATCTCAACCTGGCGCTACGGCTACGCGGATTAAGCTGAACTTCCTGAAGAGAAGGAGTAATGATCTTCTTATTCAATACCCTCAGGCGGGCAGTATGTCCGCAAACGCAGGCAGGTATACCAGGCGGGCAAATACAGCCTCTTGCCTCCCTCTGCATAAACTGTTTAACAATACGGTCTTCAAGAGAGTGATAGCTGATGACCACCAACCGGCCGCCATAGCCAAGAAGGTCAACCGCCTGTCTTAGTGCCGACTCAAGGTTCTCGAGCTCATGGTTAACCGCTATACGTAGTGCCTGAAAGGTCTTGGTAGCCGGGTGAATTCTGCCCTTTCGGCCGCCGACAGCCTGCTCTATCATCCGGGCAAGCTCTAAGGTAGTCTTTACAGGACGCTCCTTAACAATATGGCGGGCTATGCGATGGCTGTAGCCTTCCTCACCATAGGTCCTGATGATACGGGCAATTTCAGCCTCGGAGTACCGGTTAACGATGTCATCAACGGTAACCTCTTGATCGGGACTGAAGCGCATATCCAGAGGCGCTTCATGCTGGAAACTGAAACCACGGTCGGCACCATCGAGCTGAAGTGAAGAAACCCCGAGGTCAAAAAGGATACCGTGCACCGGCTGGAAATCATACTCAAGACAGATAGCCTGTAATTTTACGAAGTTAGCATTAACCAAGAGGATTGAATCACGATGTGCCGCGAGTTTGCCGCCAGCCACCTTGATCGCTGCGGGGTCAGCATCGATACCCAAAAGCTGTCCACCGGGTGCACTGCGTTCCAGAATAGCAGCGGCGTGCCCCCCACCTCCCAGAGTACAATCCACATAACGCCCCCCGGGCTGAACCGCCAGTGCACTGACGACCTCATCAAGCAGGACCGGAGTATGGGTAGTTGCCGACATATTCAAATTCAACAGCGTTTCTCCAGACTTTCTATAATCTGCCAGGCCTGCTCTTGACTAATAGCCTTCTCTTCTTCCCACCGCTCTTTATTCCACAACTCAAAATAGTTGTTGGCCCCGGTGATAACTGCCTCATCGGTAATAGCAGCGTGTTCCCGCAGCGGGTGGGGTAAAGCTATCCTGCCCTGCCCGTCAATATTAGTGCTGAAGGCAGTGGCAAAAATAGCACGATTCAGCTTCCTTAATTTACTGGGGGTGATTGAACCGGTAGTAAGAGTCTCGGCCAGTTTTTTCCATTCCGATACGGGGTAGGCAACGACGCATTTCTCCAAGCCTGGAGTCAGTACCAGTCCCTCTCTCAGCTCCCTACGGAACTTGGGCGGGATAGGTATCCTACCCTTCTCATCGATCCGATACTCAAACTCTCCGAAAAACATTTCTCCCCTAATCCACCATTCTCTACCACAATTTACCATTATATAACACAGGAATTTATTCTTGTCAATACCCCGTTTGTTAAATTTAACAAAAAGGTTGATTTTTGTTATCCGACTTGGATATGGTAAAATGAAATGCTCCGGAATAGTGTTATGCTCAATACAGGAATTATTACCGTTAGTGATAAAGGTTGGCGTGGCCAGCGTCAGGATAAGAGCAGCCAGGTAATCAAGGACAGTCTGTCATCACAGGGCTATAAATTCGCCAAGTATGAGATTGTCCCCGATGAGGCGGAGTTGATTGCCGCAAAGCTTATCGAGTGGGCGGATGAAGGCAGCGTAGACGTTATCCTGACTACCGGTGGCACCGGACTGGCCCAGCGTGATGTCACCCCGGAAGCAACCCTCTCCGTAGTGGACAAGGTTGTACCCGGCATCACCGAAGCAATGAGAGCCGAAACATTTAAGGTAACACCATCGGCTATATTAAGCAGAGCTGCGGCCGGCGTTAGAGGAAGATGCCTTATTATCAACCTACCCGGCAGCCCCAAAGCAGTCAGGGAATGCCTCGGGGTAATAATACCGGTTATTCCTCACGCCATAGAGATTATTAAGGGTGAGGTAACTGAGCACAAAGCTCCGGACAGCGAGGCTTAAGCAAGTGCGAATTGATATCTTAACCCTGTTTCCCCGGATGTTCCAGGGACCCTTTAGCGAGAGTATCTTCCAGCGGGCGGTTGACAGAGAACTGGTCACGGTAAATATCCACAACATCCGGGACTATACTCACGACAAACACCGCACCGTTGATGATTATGCCTATGGGGGAGGAACCGGCATGGTAATTAAGGCCGAACCCGTTTTTGAAGCAGTAGAGTCAATCAAATCAGAGGTATACCCTGATTCAGACGGCAGGGAGGAGCTACCGGTTATCCTGCTTACGCCGCAGGGACGCCTTTTCCGCCAGAAAATCGCGGAAGAGCTATCGGGGCACAGTCATCTGATTCTCATCTGCGGTCACTATGAGGGAATTGATGAACGGATACGGGAACACCTGGTCACCGATGAGATCAGTATCGGTGATTACGTGCTCAGCGGCGGCGAACTGGCAGCAATGGTATTGACAGACACCGTAGTCAGGTTGTTACCAGGGGTACTCGGTTCGGAAGACTCGACCCGGGACGACTCACACTCTACCGGACTGCTGGAATACCCGCAATATACCCGGCCCGAAATATACCGGGCCTGGCCGGTACCTCAAGTCCTGTTATCGGGAAACCACGGCCAGATAGCCCGTTGGCGACGTCAACAGGCTATTCTACGCACTCTGGAACGCCGGCCGGACCTGCTGGATAAAGCCGACCTGAGGGCAGATGAGAGAGCCCTTGTAGAAAAGATGAAGGAATCCTAGTCACCGAAGAAGATATAATTAAGGAAGGAAAAACTAAAAATCACGAGAGGTCTTAAGAAATGAACATTACTGAACTAATCGATGTGAAAGCAAATCCCAATATTCCAACTCTCACCCCGGGCGATACGGTAAAGATCAGCACGAAAGTCATCGAAGGGGATAAGGAACGCATCCAGGTATTCCAGGGCGTAGTAATTAAGATTCGGCGGAGTTCCGATGGCGGAAGCTTCACGGTAAGGCGTGTCAGCCATGGCATCGGCGTCGAGCGCACCTTCCTGTTTCAGTCACCTCTTGTTGATAAGGTAGCAGTGGTACAACACGGAAAGGTACGCCGGGCCAAGCTTTATTACCTGCGGGGACGCAGCGGCAAAGCGGCCCGTATCAAGGAGAAGCGAGCAGATAAAGAGCAGAATCAGGAAGGGAGCTAACCCGGAGCCAAATCACCGGAGTAAGGGATGGGATATGCCGAGGTTAGTGTCAACTCTCCAGCGGCTCAGCGCAGGACGTTCAGTTACACTATCCCTACCGACCTGAATATCAAGATCGGCCAGGCGGTATGGGTTCCTTTCGGCAGCAATCTACTTCAGGGCATCGTCCTTGAGCTAACCGATTATCCTGCCGTCACAGAGACCAGGGAAATAGCCGGTATTATTGAGGATACCCCGCTGCTGTCTCCACCCCAGGTATCTCTGGCCCGCTGGATAAGCGGGTATTACCTATCGCCCCTCTTCGAGGCAATTTCCCTAATGCTGCCACCGGGATTTAAGCGCAAAGCAATTACCTACATCTCCACAACGCCGACCGCCGAGAAAGACTATGCCGTTTTAGAGCTAAGCGAAGAACAGAAACACCTGTTAAATCTAGTTCGGAGTAAGGGTAGGGTTGACTCCAGGGAGATAGAAAAAGCTCTGGGCGCACGGAAAGCCAAACTGCTAACCTCTCAACTGGTTAACCAAGGACTGCTAACCAGGAGCCAACAACTGGAAAGGACCAAGGTAAGACCACGAAAGGTCCGCCACCTGCACCTGTTAATTACCCCCGATGAAGCCATCAGGGAAGCAGGCAGACTACGACAGGAAACAAGGGCAGAACAGCAGGCACAGCTCCTTGAATTTCTCTCCGGAATATCACGGCCGATACCCCTTGCTGAAGTAAAAAAGAGGAGTAACTCCTCGACCTCAGCGATCCGGGCCTTAATCGACAAGGGTCTTGCCGGATTCCAGGAGGTTGAAGTAAGACGGGAGACCTTACAATACCACGACACTACCCCTTCACAACCGCTACCCCTCACCAGCCACCAGGAATCAGCCCTGGCAGCCATCAGGGCGAGCCTGCTCAAGACGGCAGAGAGTTGTCCACACAGGAATGTTTTTCTGCTCCACGGGGTTACCGGAAGCGGCAAGACCGAGGTCTACATGCAAGCCATTGCCGAGGCAGTGAGACAGGGCAAGCGTGGCATCGTTCTGGTTCCCGAGATTGCACTTACTCCTCAAATCATAGAACTCTTCGTCTCCCGTTTTCCCTACCGTGTGGCCGTCCTGCACAGCAGGCTTTCTCTGGGCGAACAGTTTGATGAATGGCACCAGATACGAAACGGTCGTGCCGATGTTGTTATCGGCTCGCGAAGCGCCATCTTCGCTCCCCAACCCGACCTGGGGCTTATTATCATTGATGAGGAGCATGAGTGGACCTACAAACAGCACGATACAACACCCCGCTACCGGGTCCGTGATGTGGCGATAAAGCTGGCCGAACTGACCGGGGCCGTAGTTGTCTTGGGCAGCGCCACTCCGGATGTCGAGACCTTCTACCAGACCCAAAAAGGGAATTACCGGCTGCTCCGGATGCCCGAGCGGGTTGTCCCCAAGCAAGGCTCCCCGCTGCCCGATGTAGAAGTGGTGGACTTAAGAAGTGCGCTTAAGTCAGGGAACCGGAGTATTTTCAGCCGCTCACTGTCCCGTGATGTATCCAGGGCAGTCGCTGGGCAGGAGCAGGTAATTCTGTTTCTTAACCGGAGGGGAGGGGCCACCTTCGTCCAATGCCGTAACTGTGGCCTGGTGCTCTGCTGCCGGCGATGTGCGGTTACCCTAACCTATCACTTCAGCGAAGATGCCCTGGTCTGCCACCAGTGCAACTACAGGGAATCCGTCCCCCATATTTGTCCCCGGTGTTCAAGTCACCTGATAAAATTCCTGGGCGCCGGCACCGAGAAACTGGAACAGGAAGCCAGTCTCAGCTTTCCTCAAGCCAGATTGCTACGCTGGGACCGCGATACCACCAGGGAAAAATCTTCCCACCATAAGATACTGGACTGCTTCCGCAGCCACGGCGCCGATATCCTCATTGGCACCCAGATGATTGCCAAGGGGTTACACCTCCCCCTGGTCACACTGGTCGGGATAGTTAACGCAGACCTCAGTCTGAACCTGCCCGACTTCCGCGCCGGGGAAAGGACCTTTCAGCTGCTGTCTCAGGTGATGGGAAGAGCCGGACGGGGCGCTTCAGGCGGGAAGGTTATCATTCAGACCTACTGCCCCGAACACTACGCTATTCAGGCAGCAGCCAGGCACGATTATGAACTCTTCTACGAGCAGGAGATCGATTACCGGCGCCAGCTCCACAATCCTCCCTTCACCCGGCTGGCCCGTCTTACCTACAGCCACACCAACGACAACCTCTGCCAGCGAGAGGCAGAAAGAATAAGGCAGCGGCTAGCCGATGAAATAGAGACAAAAGGGATAGATAATATCGACCTGATCGGACCGGCCCCGGCATTTCTCCATAGATTACGGGGACGATTCCGCTGGCAGCTCATAATTCGCGGTGCCGAACCGTCCCGCTTCCTTGCCGAAATCCCGCTACCGAAGGGCTGGACAATCGATATTGACCCGGCAGGGCTTGCCTGAGGCCGATATAATATTACTGCTTCGCCTTGCTAAAGGGGCAGATTGTATAGTATAGTTTATCCTTAGATACCTAAAAGAAACAGGAAAGGCTGGGGGGCTGACCTACTTATATCAGGAATGAAGTTGTTAGCGGAGATTAAAAGCACTGATAGCGAGAAGAACACTGCTAAGAAAGCTCCCGGAGGCTTTTTCGACAGATTGATTGATTCCAGATTCTTACCGTTACTCACCCGGTTAAGCCATCTCCTTACCGAGCGACAGGTACCATCCTACATCGTTGGCGGCTTCATCCGCGACATGCTGCTCAAGAGAGATACGGCCGATATCGACATCGCCGTATCTTCCGATGCCCTGGAGATTGCCCACGGGGTAGCTACTGCCCTGGAAGGTAAATATATCCCGCTGGATGCGGTAAACAGAATAGGCAGGGTAATACTGACCGGTAAAGAAGTACCCTATGCCAGCGGACAATGCGAGCTTGATTTCTCCACTTTTGCGGGCAGTATTGAAGAAGATCTGCGGCAGCGTGATTTCACCATAGACGCCATGGCGATTGAACTCAGCCGGCTGAAAAAGAGCTGCGCCGGTTTCACCATCATCGATCCGTTTCAAGGTCAACGCGACCTTGAGCAGGGCATTATCAGAACAGTGACCCGGTCTGCATTCGAATCTGACGCCGCCCGTCTGCTAAGGGCGATACGCCTGGCTCACGAACTCGGCTTCACGATTGACGGCGAAACCGAGACACTGATGAAACGCCACTGCCATCTTATCGCCGGCATAGCCGGTGAGCGGGTCAGAGAAGAGATGCTCCTGCTCCTGACTGTCCCTCAGACCGGAGCAGTACTGACACATCTCGACAGGATAGGATTACTTACCGCCATAATCCCGGAGCTAGCTCTGGAAAAGGGTGTAGGACAACCCCCAGAACACTTCTGGGATGTCTTTGACCACTCCCTCAAGACGGTGGCGGCGGTTGATTTTATACTCCGGCAGGGAAGCTGGGAATACGCCGAAAGAGAAGCTTTGAACATGGTACCCTGGTCGGTGGAGCTGGAAGAACACTTTAACACCGGAGTAAGCAGCGGCAGCACAAGGAGACTGATACTCAAGATGGCGGCGCTTCTCCACGACATCGCCAAACCACAGACCAAAGCTATTGATAGCAGCGGCCGAATGCGTTTTCTGGGACACGCCAGAGAAGGAGCGACGGCCAGCAATAGTATTCTGGAAAGGCTGAGGTTCAGCAATAAAGAGATTAAGCTGGTAGAGGCTATGGTGGAACACCACCTGAGACCAACCCAGATTAGCCAGAGCGGGATCCTTCCCACACAAAGGGCCATCTACCGCTACTTCCGGGATACCGGTGATGCCGGCGTCGACACACTATTCCTGAGTCTGGCCGACCACCTGGCTACCAGGGGCCCTAACCTCAACCCGGATGGATGGCGGGAGCATACCCGGATAGTGGACTATGTACTGAACGAACACTCCGAGCAGGAGACGCTGGTCTCCACGCCCGGCCTGATCAACGGTAACGACCTGATCGATATCTTCGGCTTGAGCCCCGGACCCGGAATAGGCAACCTGCTGGAACTGATACGCGAAGCCCATGCCTCAGGCGAGTTAAAGACCAGAGAGGAAGCGTTATCCTATATTCGGAAGCACCTGGAGAATGAAGCGGAGTAGGGATGAACAGGAAAAATAGGGTCCCCCTCATCATAATCGGTATTCTCTTCGCCCTGGCCATGCTTGTCGTGATACCCGTTGACAAGGGTGTGCTTGGCCAGAAAGGGCTACGACTGGGGCTTGACCTGCAGGGCGGTATACACCTGGTATATGAGGCAGATCTGTCCCAGGTAGAGCCGGGTGAGGAATCCGGTATTATCGATGGCGTAATCGACGTTCTCACTAACCGAATCAATCCGTTGGGAGTAACCGAGCCGGTTATTCAAAAATTAGGGGAAAACCGCATAGCAGTACAGTTACCCGGACTTAACATGACCGATAAAGAAAAGGAGAGGCTTTCGCGTACAGCCATACTAGAGTTCGGGGAACTTGCCGCTGATGAAGAAGAAGCCAAATGGGAAAATGAGCTGGGCAGATGGAAACCGGCGGCAGCAGATATTGACGGCACAGAGGTAGTGCTAAGCAGTGCCTTCTTTAGGGAAAACACCTATGTAGCCCAGGATAACCTGGGAAGAATACAACTGGTCTTTCAATGGAATAAAGAAGGCAGCAAGCTTTCCCAAATAATCACTACACGTCTGCTCAATAAGCGCCTGGGTATATTCGAAGGCGGTGATACGCTCCGTTCGGGAGAAGACGACAGACCGATCGCACCTGTTGTCAGCAACGTAATCACCGATAGCGGAGTAATCACAGGTTTAAGCATCGAAGAGGCCATGACATTATCCAAACAGCTCAATGCCGGTCGTATTCCGGTGCCGCTGATCCCCGTCTATGAACAGAAGGTATCCCCCATCCTGGGCGCCGACTTTGTCGATATGAGCTTTAAGGCAGGGATAATCGGCCTGATACTGGTCATGGTATTTATGATGATCTACTACCGAGTGCCGGGAGCTCTCGCCAGCGCCGCTTTACTATTCTATGCGGCGTCGGTGCTGGCGATATTCAAGTTGATACCGGTGACCCTCACTCTGGCCGGCATCGGCGGCTTCATATTGTCCGTAGGGATGGCGGTAGACGCCAATGTTCTTATCTTCGAACGGATGAAAGAAGAACTGCGGCTGGGTCGACCGCTGGCGTCTGCTATTGAGACCGGCTTCAGCCGGGCCTGGCCGGCAATCCGGGACAGCAACATAACCACCTTCATTGTCTGCGGCATCCTCTACTGGCTGGGCAGCAGCATTATCGCCAGCGCTCCGGTGATGGGCTTCGCCACAACCCTGGCCATCGGGGTAGCGGTAAGCATGTTCAGCGCGGTTGTGGTTACCCGCACCTTCCTGCGCGCATTTGCCGGCACCCGCCTGGCGCAGAAGAGTTCACTATTCAGAGTTTATTCAGGGAAAGAACATGACTGATATTGTAGGAAAAAGGTTCTGGTTCTTCGTCGCCGCAGGGACAATCATTCTCTTTAGCATCATCTCTCTGGCTAATTTCGGACTCAAACCCGGTATCGAGCTCAGCAGCGGCTCTATGCTGACAGTCAGCTTCGAACAGACAGTAGTCAAGAGCGAATTGCAGGAAGAGATGGCCAGCGCCGGCTATCCCGGTGCTCTGATTCAACAGACCGGGGAGGGCGGTTTTCTTATCCGTACCGAAGAACTCTCCGGCGAAGAAAAAACAGTACTGGAGGACGCCCTGCAGAATAGATTTGGAGCAACCACCGAATCGGAGTTCTACTCGGTATCACCGATGGTAGCCTCTGAGACGGCACGCAATGCCGGCATTGCCATCGCGGTAGCCGCAATCGGGATCCTGTTATACATAACCTGGGCATTCCGTAGAATGCCCAAACCCTTCCGTTATGGTGTCTGCGCCCTAATAGGTCTGGGACACGATATTCTGGTAGCGCTGGGGGTCTTTGCCGTCCTCGGCGGCATGTTCGGCTGGGAGATTAACCTGATGTTCATTACCGGTATTCTGGCCGTCGTCGGCTACAGTGTCAACAATACCGTGGTCGTCTTCGATAGAATACGGGAGAACTTAAGCCGGAGAGTCAGCACGGACTTCAAGTCGGTAGTGAACAACAGCATTGCTGAAACCATAAGCCGCTCCCTGAACACCAGCCTGACCACGCTGTTTGTCATCCTGGCCATGCTTCTTTTTGTCGGAGCATCAATCCAAAACTTTGCCGTGGTTATGCTAATCGGGGTCATCGCAGGAACCTTCAGCTCGGTCTGCATCGCCCCCAACCTGCTGGTAGTCTGGGAAGAAGGAAAGTGGAGCAGTCTTTTCAAACGGAACCCGCAACCGGCCGCTGAAGCCAAGGAGAGCTGACGCAGCACAGATTTCCCCTCTCGTTGCAGCAAATCCAACTATCAGGTGATTGACTTCTACAACCGTGTGGATTAACCTGTTTAGTAAAAAGGGGGTGACCAGATGCAGGCTTACTGTGTAAAGTGCCGAACCAAGCGTGAGATGAAGGACGCCAAGGCGATAACCATGAAGAACGGAAGACCGGCGACGCAGGGAATATGCCCCAACTGCGGTACCAAGATGTTCCGTATTGGAAGTAAATAGGCGTATACCTTTCCACCTGCCGGTGGTAGCCTTGACTTAAGGACTGTATCATAGACCTATATTCTGTAACAAGACTCTGGTAGTGCTATCCGCAGTGCTGAGATATGGTCTGTGAGACAGTCTTTGTTGGTGCTTGGATCTAGGTGGCTTAAGACGGATCCACTTCGATTGCTTGAATCAACTGTTGTGCCACCCGCCTTACTTTCGCATGGTCATGGCCCGACAGCCTCTCTGCGTCCCAGGTAACCAGACCAGGATGCGCCGATACACGTAGCGTCTTTGGTCGGTGCCTTTCAATGAAATCCTTTGTCTCCAACCCGCCTAAGGCGCGAACGAAGCAGTTCCGCAGGCGATTGATTGACTGGTCGTCAGTACCGTCGCCGAAATATCCCTCACTCCGTAGTTCGGCCTTTGACATCACGCCTGACTTGTTTCTGTGGAGCTCCACCACAAGCCGCAGGAAAAGCATAAAAGGCACGTCACCCATCTCAACGGGGGTGTCTCCAACCAAAACTTCATTATTACCGGATTTCGTTATTTTGCCGGTAATGCGAATAGGCAGTCTGCACTTGTACTCGTAGCGGTCATAATCCGCCTCTTGAGCAGGTGTGAGGACGATACTCTTTGTTTCTAACTGTTCCAGTTGTACGTATGAGACATCGATCTTTAGCGCTTCCTTGCAATATCCAAGCATGTCAATTAAGAAGGGATTAACATCAATGATTTCTGCTGTTATTACGTCAAGAATTAGTATTCCGTCCTAGGCGCAGTGCCGCCTGTCATAGGCTGCCTCAAAGAGGCGCCGATAGCGGAGTTAGGTGCTGCCTATCTCACTAGCCCACATGTCATACTGGGCGCGCATCAACCTCAAACTCAAGTATCCTTTTTAGCCGCACTTGGTTGCTACTTCTCATTAAGGCTTCTTCTAGAGTAACCACATGTGCTTTCACCAACTTAGCTAACGCTTCATCTAGCGTCTGCATACCATCCCTGCTGCTAAGCTGCATCACACTGTGCAGTTCAAAGGTTTTTTCCTCACGAATGAGGTTTCTAACCGCGGTGCTGGCAAGCATAATCTCAAAGGCAGAGACTCTCCCTTTGCCGCCGATAAGAGGTAGGAGAGCTTGCGATAGTATTGCCTCTATTACTTGTGATAGCTGCAACCTGATTTGTTGTTGTTGTCCGTGAGGAAATACGTCAATTATACGGTCAACAGTCTGGGCGGCATCGGTGGTGTGTAACGTGCTCAACACCAAGTGCCCGGTCTCAGCTGCCATGATAGCTGTACTTATGGTATCCAGATCCCGCATTTCTCCGACAACAATTACGTTCGGGTCGTGGCGAAGAGCGTGTGTTAGCGCAACAGCAAAACTTTTGGTGTCGTCTCCTAGGTCTCGCTGAACGATGATGCACTTCTCGTCATGGTGCAAGAATTCAATGGGGTCTTCAATGGTAATTACACTTCGTGCTGCATTCTTATTGAGGTAATCAACCATAGCGGCTAGAGTGGTTGACTTACCGCTGCCAGTAGGCCCAGTGACCAGTATCAGCCCTCTTGGCTTCAGAACAAGTTCCTTCAAGATTTGGGGTAAGCCTAGTTCATCTATGGATGGAATCTTAAGCGGTACAAGCCGGAAGACAAGGCCCATTGTACCTCTTTGCTGCAGTACGTTAACACGGAATCGGGCCAAGCCGGGAACACTGTAGGCAAAGTCTAGCTCCCGTTCCCTGATGAAGGTGACTCTTTGCTCTGGAGTGGTGACCTGTTGAAATATTGATTCGATATCTTTTGGGGTAACCTGCTGCAAATGCTCTTGCCTTGCTAGCACTCCATCAATACGAAACACAGGTAAACTTGGCACCTTCAAATGCAAATCTGAGGCACCTTTATCTAGCATTAGTCTGAGCATTTCATCTACCTGCATACTCACCTCCCGGTTCTTGCCACCTTAGCAGAAATTGCTGATTCTAAGGTTCTTGGAGAGAAACCAGCTACCTCTCGAGGACAAGTTGGATACCTCAACAACGTTTTATCTCATTCGGCTGCGTCCCATAACTGGTGGAAATTCGATTTAGCCATATCCTATACCCTTCCGCCACCTCAGTCAATCTCTTTAGGCAACCAGTGCTCCAATCTGCTGGTCACCACCCCTCGGTCCACTCTGCATTAGAGTCACTGGTACTTCGGTATTTGATTGAATCGCTTGTCCGGTGTTCTGTGTAGCGAATAAATCAATGGCGGCGAGCTCTTCCTGATGCGCTTTCACGAGGGAGATCATTTCTTCTTTCTTAGAGTCATGGGCAATCACAGCTAGAGTAATATTTTTCATGAGACGCCTCCACCATCGTACATTGATATTCTTTCTTGCTCATCATGATAACAACCAAGAACACAAAATCATTATTGAATACGATGGATTTAAAGAGCATTTCCAAGATACTGATGAGAGGAATGAATTTCGACATAATTACTACTATTCCGAAGCGGATGTATATAGGGAAAAGGTCTTGGAGAGTTATGGGTACAAGTTCCTGAGAATCAATAAATTCAATGTAGGTAACAATCCTATATTGACACTCAATAACCGTATTAAATCATTAATCAAAGAAGAACCAATCAGTACCAAGTTCCTTTCTAATGTACACGAAACCGTCGAGGCATTTCAAAATGGTAGCCTTCGTTTATGTCCGAAATGTGAGGAAAACAGAAATATAGAGGATTTTCGTGATTCTACTTTGATATCTGGTTACGGTAGTATTTGCAATAAATGTAAGGACATAAAGAGAACTAGGCCGGTAACTAAAACTATCGGAAAGCCTATAATTCCCTCGGCACAATACGGGGCGACTCGCACCTTATGCCCCAGCTGTGGATCTCGTATGGTTTTACGTAATGGACGATATGGCCGGTTTTGGGGTTGTTCCCGCTACCCCTACTGTAGGGGTACAAGGCACTATTAGCCACACTACCGAATGAAACCCTATGGCTATCTCAGCATACTCTTTATGAGCAACCCCTTTCGACGGTTCCGAACTCATTCCCCACACCTTGCTTTGCGCTACAATACAAAACTGCGCTGGGTTAATACTTTTTCCCCAAGCATGTATTGAAAATACAGTATTTTTGTATTGTGGTGCTTGCTAAACCATTGTGAACTGAAATATATATTGAGAAGTCCAGCACATTGGTATATAGTATTACTATGCATTATAGAGTTCTTGGCTGCAGACCGCCAGCTCTTGAAGCCAGAATAGCAACAACACTAACTCAAAGACTGTTACTACTATTGGCGGCCGGTCAACCATTATTCGTGGGAGAAGTGAAACGTGAATAGCTCTGGCGCCGGAGCAAAGATGGTCTTGGTAGTTGAAGATGAACCGGAAATCAGTCTGGTTTGTTCAAAAATCCTTACCAGTAAATCGCTTAAGGTAGACATTGCTCACGATGGAGAGATGGCCGAAGAAATGTTGAAGAGAAAAGACTACGATCTTTGTCTCATTGACCTCGGGACACTCATGAAAAGTGACAAGCAGCTGTGTCAGTATATGAATGAAAAGTATCCAAAGCTGCTAAAGGGGGCAGTATTTACCGCGGGGGGAGTATTAACTGGAGATAGCAAGCATTTCATGGGTCAAACTACCCGTCTATTTTTACATAAGCCTTTCGCCCCAGAGTGGCTAAAGGAAATAGTCATCAAAGCATTAAAGCAGGTGTAGAGATAGGCGCAAGCTTCGGCATCCGTTCCGGTTTCATCCTCACCCTTCGAAGCTCTGATACCCATCTCCAGCCTGTCCATCGTAATCGCCCCCTTAATCCAATCGGGCAAGGTATCTCCCCATCCCCCGGGGAATACCAGTATCGGGTCGGTGAATATCCCCACGATATCACTTACCATAGAATCTCCTGTTTTTGGCAAAATAACCCCCCTATATTTTCTTTAGTTTTTGCTTTCTAGCCGACTAATACCGGCTGCCGGCCGTGGCTGGCGGTTCGTCTCTCCGCTTCTACCGCTCCATCGGGTAAATCATCCCTCACAGCCTTGACTGAGGACTTGATGTA
>DIFA01000022.1 GCA_002418895.1 Dehalococcoidia bacterium UBA5760
AATGGCCTTTTCCAACAGTCCTCGGTTTCGTTAAGCAGCAGGCATTTCATAAATTACAAAGTCACATTGGCTGTAAACTACTCGTTAAACTTCCAATTATGTTCGTTCTGATTCTAACAACTGAAGAAACCTTTTGTTTTATGCTAAACTGAATTCATGGTGAAGTCTCAGGCTTTACTACATTATTTGGAGGAAGACAGATGGAAATTCGGTAAAACGCCTGCTCAACATCCTCCGTACAAGGGCGTGCTGACGGAGTCGTTATATCCTGATGCGGGACGAAACCAGGATTACCATTGACGTCATGCGTCCTAGGATCGCACTGTCCGACCTTAAGATGCCAGCCATCTTAGTCAAGGTGAAAATGAAAATGCGAATCTCTGATTTCTGATGACCAACCAAGCATCCGCTCTACGCTGAGGTTGCTGCTTCTAGCTTAGCTTTGCTGGAGGTAGCGTTGAAAGCACTCGAGGATAAAACCAGCTACGTCAGAGAAGTGAAGAGAAAAGGAAGTCGAAGTAGTATGAATGACAATCTAGCGATGTGGGTAAACCGTATTTCAGATGATGACCTCTACTTGTTCAACGAGGGTACTCACTTAGGCCTTTCCGAAAAGCTCGGGGCACATCTGGTCAACATCAATGGCAACGAGGGAACCTATTTCGCTGTCTGGGCACCAAATGCCAGGATAGTGTCAATCATAGGAGACTTCAACCAGTGGAATAAAACCGCCAATCCTATGCATCCGCTCGGTAAATCTGGCATTTGGAAAGCATTCCTCGTCGGCATCGGCAAGGGCTCGGTTTACAAATACTACATCGAATCACGATATGGTAATTATAAGGTTGAGAAGGCAGACCCTTTTGCTTTCCACACAGAAACTCCTCCGAAAACTGCCTCAGTGATATGGGGCCTGGATTACCAATGGGGTGACCAGGACTGGATGAACACACGGCAAGAACGTAATTCTCTTGACGCGCCTATTTCAATCTACGAGATGCACCTAGGTTCCTGGCATCGGGAGCCATGGGAAGGGAACCGACATCCCAACTACCGTGAAATGGCTCACCAGTTGGCAGAATACGTTCAAGAAATGGGCTTCACCCATGTAGAGTTCCTGCCGGTCATGGAGCACCCTTTCTATGGTTCCTGGGGATACCAGACCACCGGCTACTTTGCCCCCACCAGCCGCTATGGAACGCCCCAGGACTTTATGTATCTGGTAGACTACCTGCACCAGCACGGTATCGGTGTCATTCTGGACTGGGTGCCTTCCCATTTCCCCAATGACGAGCACGGCCTGGGCTACTTTGACGGAACGCACCTGTTTGAGCACTGCGACCCACGGCAGGGCATCCATCCCGACTGGAACAGCTATATTTTCAACTACGGGCGGAACGAGGTACGGGGCTTTCTGTACAGCAACGCTCTTTTCTGGCTGGACACATATCACGCCGACGGCCTCCGGGTAGACGCAGTGGCTTCCATGCTTTACCTGGACTATGGACGCAAGCAGGGCGAATGGGTTCCAAACAAGTTCGGTGGCCGGGAAAACCTGGAGGCTATAGATTTCCTGCGCAAATTGAACAAGGCTGTGTACGAAGTAAGCTCCGATACTCCGACCATCGCTGAGGAGTCAACTGCCTGGCCGATGGTATCCCACCCGGTATATGTCGGCGGCCTAGGCTTTGGCTATAAATGGGACATGGGCTGGATGCACGACACGCTTGACTATATGTCTTATGATCCCATCTTCCGCAAATATCACCATAACAGCCTGACCTTCAGAATGGCCTACGCTTTTTCTGAGAACTTCATTCTGCCGCTTTCCCATGACGAGGTGGTCCACGGAAAAGCTTCTTTGCTGGGTAAAATGCCCGGGGACGACTGGCGAAAGTTCGCCAATCTACGCCTCCTGTTTGGGTATATGTACGCCCAGGGGGGCAAGAAGCTTCTCTTCATGGGAGGGGAATTCGGCCAGCGGCGGGAGTGGGCCCATGACGAAAGCCTGGAGTGGCAACTGCTACAATACCCCCCTCACCAGGGTATAAAGCGGTGGGTAGTTGATCTCAATAGGCTATACCGGGCAGAAAAGGCGCTGCATGAGCTGGACTGTGATAGAGCTGGTTTCGAGTGGATTGATGCGAATGATGTTGAGCACAGCGTGTTAAGCTTCATCAGGAAAGGACGGGATGGAGAAAAGGTGATTATTCTTTGTAATTTTACGCCGTTAACTCACTTCACCTATCGGGTAGGCGTACCTGAGTCGGGTGTATGGAAGGAGCTTCTCAACAGCGATGCGGTTGAATATGGAGGGAGTGGACAAGGCAACATGGGCGGTGTCGAAGCCAGTCCTGCGACTGTGCACGGACTCCCCTTTTCGTTGACCCTTAATCTGCCGCCTTTGTCTACGCTGTTCCTTAAGCGCCAGCATGAACGACCGCGAGAAGGAGATACTGATGGATGAGAAAAGAACCTGTGGGATTCTTTTACACCCGACATCTCTCCCCGGGAAATTCGGTATAGGTGATATCGGCCCTCAAGCATATCGTTTTGTAGACTTCATGGTAGAAACAGGACAAAGCCACTGGCAAATTTTACCCCTCGGTCACACAGGCTATGGCAATTCACCCTACATGTGTCTTTCCACATTTGGCGGGAATCCATACCTCATCAGCCTGGAAAAACTCGTGGATGATGGATTATTGGACGTTGCCGATATTGATAATCCGCCCGATTTCCCAAGGAATAGGGTGGACTACGGCCAGGCAATCAGCTACAAAATGCCCCTGCTGGCTAAGTCCCTCGAGAAATTCAAAGAGAAGAGTTCTACGAAATACCCGGACGATTTTTATATTTTCTCGGAGACAAACGCCTTCTGGCTCGAAGATTATGCCCTATTTATGTCTCTTAAAGAGGCACACGACGGCCGGGTGTGGACAGAGTGGGAGGAAGGTGCTGCAAACCGGGACCTCGATGCCCTGGTACAGTGGCGTAACAGGCTGGCAGATAACATTCAGTTCTGGAAGTATCTCCAGTATATATTTTTTGAGCAGTGGCTGGCTTTGAAGACTTATTGTCACGCGAAAGGCATTCGTATCATCGGAGACGTCCCGGTATATGTAGCTCATGACAGTGCTGAAGTGTGGGCTCACAGGAAGCAGTTCCACCTGGATGAGCAGGGCAATCCCCTGGTGGTAGCCGGAGTCCCGCCTGACTACTTCAGCGCCACGGGGCAGCGGTGGGGAAATCCCATCTACCGGTGGGATATGATGGCTAAGAAGGGCTACCGCTGGTGGACGGACCGCTTTCGCACCAATTTCACCCTGGTTGACGTGGTGCGGCTTGACCACTTTAGGGGGTTCCAAGCTTACTGGGAGATTCCGGCGACAGAACCGACAGCAGTGAGAGGCAGATGGGTGAAGGGCCCTGCGATAGCGCTGTTCAATGCCGTCAAAGAAGTCTTAGGTGATGTCCCGATGATAGCCGAAGATTTGGGAATCATTACTCCCGAGGTAGATAACCTGCGGGAGCAGTTTGGTTTTCCCGGAATGCGAATCTTACAAATGGCCTTCGGGAGTGACCCGAAGGCTGGGGAATATCGCCCACACAACCACATCGCAAACTGTGTGGTATATACTGCCACCCATGATCATAACACTACAGTTGGTTGGTTTACCGCTGAGCCGGGGACGCAAACGACGCAGACTGCGGAGGAGGTAAGAAAAGAAAGAGAATATGCCCTCAGATACGTAGGGACTGACGGCAGCCAGATTCACTGGGATTTCATCAGGCTAGTTCTGGGCTCTGTTGCTAAGCTGGCCATTTATCCCCTGCAGGACGTTTTAGGGCTGGGGCCTGAATCGCGCATGAACCTACCGGGCACTCCACAGGGAAACTGGGAATGGCGTTTTTCAGAAGATATACTGTCTCCAGACATCGGTGGCAAACTGAGGGAACTCACCATTGTATACGATCGCTTCCCGGTTTCGGCAGGTGAGGAAATCAATCACCCTGTTCTAGATGTGAAGGAGGTGTGACATTGGCACAGAGAGACGTTGCTCTTACACTGCCAGACGACCCTTTATGGTACAAAGATGCCATCATCTACCAGGTACATGTCAGGGCTTTTTATGATAGCAACGGAGACGGCATAGGTGATTTCCGTGGTCTCACCGAGAAGCTGGATTATCTGGAAGACCTTGGCGTAACCGCTGTCTGGGTACTCCCTTTTTACCCATCACCTTTAAAGGATGACGGCTATGATATTTCTGACTATACCAGCATTCATCCTTTTTACGGTACCACGCGTGACTTCAACCGTTTCCTGCGAGAAGCCCACAAACGCGGAATACGGGTGATCACCGAGCTGGTGATTAACCATACTTCCGACCAGCATCCGTGGTTCCAGCGGGCAAGGCATTCCCCCAAAGGGAGCAAAGAAAGAGACTTCTATGTCTGGTCGGATACCATTGATAAATACAAGGGAGTACGGATCATCTTTAAGGATTTTGAGCACTCCAACTGGTCAGCGGACCCGGTTGCGGGTCAGTACTACTGGCACCGGTTTTACTCGCATCAACCAGATCTTAACTACGATAGCCCGGAAGTAAGGAAAACGGTTTTCAAGCTGCTAGATTTCTGGCTGAACCGGGGAGTCGATGGGCTGAGGCTGGACGCCGTTCCCTACCTCTATGAAAGAGAAGACACCAGTTGTGAAAACCTGCCAGAAACCCACGCTTTTCTCCGCCAATTACGCAAGCACGTCGATGCTAACCACAAGAACAAGATGCTCCTTGCCGAGGCTAATATGTGGCCTGAGGATGCCGTGGATTACTTCGGGAAGGATGACGAATGTCACATGGCCTTTCATTTTCCAATAATGCCGCGCCTTTTCATGGCCATCCGCATGGAGAGCCGTTTCCCTATTATCGACATACTCAACCAGACACCTTCCATACCACCGAACTCGCAGTGGGCAATGTTCCTGCGTAACCACGATGAACTGACTCTGGAAATGGTGACCGACCGGGAAAGAGACTACATGTACCAGGTCTATGCCCGTGACCGCGAGATGCGTATAAACCTGGGGATACGGCGTCGGCTGGCGCCTCTACTGGGTAATGAGAGGAGAGCAATCGAACTGATGAACTCTTTGCTCATGTCCCTGCCAGGGACCCCGGTAATTTACTACGGTGATGAAATTGGCATGGGAGACAATATCTTTCTGGGAGACAGGAATGGCGTTAGAACGCCCATGCAGTGGAGCGCTGACCGTAACGCGGGGTTTTCGCGTACCACCCCCCAGCGCCTGTTCCTACCTATCATCATTGAACCTGAGTATCACTATGAAGCCATTAATGTGGATAACCAGCAGAACAATCCCAGGTCCCTGCTTTGGTGGATGAAACATATCATCGCCCTGAGGAAGCAATACAAGGCCTTCGGCAGAGGCAGTATCGAGTTTCTCAGGCTGGCCAATCCAAAGATACTTGCCTTCCTGCGACTCTATGAGGATGAGCGCATCCTAGTCGTCGCCAACCTGTCCCGCTTCGCCCAGAGCGTCCAGCTGGATATCGGCCAGTTTAATGACATGGCACTGATAGAGCTTTTCGGCCAAAACCAGTTCCCCCCAATATTCGAAGAGCAGTGTCGGGTGACGCTGGGTCCGTACGCCTTTTACTGGTTCTCACTGCAACCGCAGCAGATAGAAAAACCCTCCCTGTCCATTGGACCGGACGCTAAGCTGCAAACATTGCGCGTAGCCGGAAGCTGGGAGAACGTTTTAAAGGGCAGAAGCAAGGTTTCGCTCGAGAAGAAGCTCCCACACTATTTGAAGGAACGCAGATGGTTTGGCGGTAAGACCCGGAAGCTGGAGCAAGCCACCGTATCTGATGATATTCGTATTGCCATTGACAGCAGTATAGTCCATCTGCTCTTTGTCAGGGTCGTCTATTCTGATGGAATCATAGAAACCTACTCGTTACCGGTTACGTTTGCCGAAGGAGAAAAAGCAGAAAAGATTAAGAAAGAAGCAGCCGGAGCAGTATTGTTCGGTCTGCAGGTAGCGGGAGGTGACGAAGGCATCCTTTTCGATGCCCTATGGGACAAGCAATTCATGAGCAGTATACTGCAAAACATGCTTCAACGGAGGAGTTTTAGGGGAGAAACTGGTAGACTTACTATGTCAAGGACGAAAGCCCTAAGGCCGATCCAGAAATCAATGGACGGCACCTCGGAACCCCGTGTACCTCACATAGAGCAGAGCAATACCTCCGTCTTTTACGATGAGAGGCTAACACTGAAGCTGTTCAGGAGACTGCAGCCGGGGATGAATCCGGACCTGGAGATAGGACGTTTTCTCACGGAAGTAGCACCGTTTCCTAACATCCCTCCTGTAGCTGGCGCTCTGGAATATAATGAGCCGAACCGTGAGCCCATGACTGTGGCTATCCTGCATGGCTTCGTGCCGAATGAGGGTGACGCCTGGCAGTATACACTTGACCATCTCGGACGTTACTATGAGCAAGCTGTGGCAAAATCGGTTGAGGTGAAGGATATACCCCTTTCCGACGAACCAATCCTAGACAGTCTGGATGAGGAACCACCACCCCTGGCTAAAGAGTTGCTCGGCGTGTTCATAGGGCAGGCGCAACTACTTGGGCAGAGGACCGCTGAGTTCCACTTGGCACTAGCTTCCGGGACCAGCGAACTAAACTTCGCTCCGGAACCATTTACCAACTTCTACCGCCGATCACAATATCAAGGAATGCGAAGCCTTACCACGGAAGTACTTCGCACGCTGCGTAACCGCCTCGACGAACTGCCGGAAGCGCTAAGACCAGAGGCGAAACAGATACTAGAAAGTGAGAAGGATATCGTTAATAGGTTCAGTCCCATCAGGGATACCAGCATAACAGCTCTGAGAATCAGGACTCACGGCGACTATCACCTGGGACAGGTGCTCTATACTGGAAAAGACTTCGTGATCATGGACTTCGAGGGGGGGCCGGCCAGGTCAATAAGTGAACGGCGTAACAAGACCTCGGCGCTCCGCGATGTGGCGGGCATGTTGCGTTCAATACAATACGCCTCGTTCGCCGCCGCCTTTAACATTGATAAAAGTGCTGTACCTCTCGATATGAATGCCATGGAACCTTGGCAGAGGCTTTGGCAGAGGTGGGCAAGTATTTCCTTCCTGAAAAAGTACCTTGAGGTCAGTAGCGATGCACCGTTCCTACCTGAGAATCATCAAGAACTGGAAACGCTGCTGGTAGCCTATACCCTAGAGAAGACCATGTACGAAATAGGCTACGAACTGAACAACCGGCCTGATTGGGTAGGTATCCCGTTGCAAGGAATTTTGGAAATCATAAACGCTGAAAGGCCGTCATAGAAACTCCAGCGGGAAAGGAGGCTTAGCATGAGGAACTTCCCCCTCATGTGGAAAAGGAGAACCGAACCATGACGAAAAATGGAGAATTAGGGCTGGGTATCGACCTAGGGGGGACGAAAATATTGACCGCAGTCATCGACGCTGCAGGTAAAATGCTGTCGCGTGATCATAGCGTGACACCGGCAGCCGAAGGTCAGGAAGCCGTCATCGAGGCCATCATGGAATCAACAAAGCGATCGCTGTCAGAAGCTGGCATGACCTCTGAAGATTTGACGGCGGTCGGGATTGGCGCTCCCGGTCTTTCGAATCCGGAGACAGGTATCCTCTATACGTCACCTAATCTCCCAGGATGGCACGATGTACCTTTGAGAGACATCATTTCCAAGGAATTCGGTAAGACCACGTATCTTATAAATGATGGAAGCGCTGCTGCCGTCGGAGAATTATATTTCGGGGCAGCCAAGAGAGCCCGGGATTTCATATACATTACCGTAAGCACTGGCATTGGCGGAGGTATTGTAGTCAACGGTGAGATTTATGCCGGCTCTACAGGTACCGCCGGTGAGCTGGGGCACATGGTCATTGACGATGACGGACCGTTGTGCAATTGCGGCAATACGGGGTGCTGGGAAATGCTGGCCTCGGGTACCGCATTAGCTTCAGAAGCTAAGCGCATCATAGAAAGAGGAACAGATACTACGATATTGGACTATGCCGGCGGCAATATTGAAAAAGTAAAAGCTGAAGCGATACATGAAGCAGCAGTGGCAGGCGACGATTTGGCTAATAGACTGATTGCCAGAAACGCTTACTATCTCGGAGTTGGCCTTGCCAATCTTATAAATATCTTCAACCCGGAGGTCATTGTCATTGGGGGAGGCCTTTCTAACATTGGTGATTTGCTTCTTTTACCAGCCTACGAGGAAGCTGGTCGGAGGGCTTTTAAACAGTCTTATCAGTCCATGCACTTTACGCTTGCCGATCTGGGGCGCAATTCCGGTGTCATCGGCGCGGCAGCCTATGCTCTTGAACGCTCGAGGAAAAACATATAGCGAGGAGGAGAGAACTGAAAGTACTTGTTTACAGTGGTAGGCCTTACGACCGGGAATCCCTGGAAGCAGTTAACAAGGGCAAACATGAGTTCCATTTTACCGAAACCCGCCTGGAGGAGGGCACAGCTTTACTGGCCAAGGATTTCCCTGTTGAGGCTTCGTCTCCGCCGGGAGGAGGTCGCCACACTTTCTGAGGCACTCAATGAAATAGAATAGGCATCTCTATTAGGGGAATAACAGGAGAAAGGGGGCTGAATGTCAAAGCTGGTGCTGGTTAGACATGGTGAGAGTATCTGCAACAAGGAAAACCGGTTCGGGGGCTGGATAGACACAGATTTATCAGAAAAAGGGGTGGAAGAGGCAAAAGAAGCGGCCAAACGCCTGAAGGAAGCAGAGTACTCTTTCGATGTTGCCTTTACTTCTGTGTTGAAAAGGGCGATACGTACACTCTGGATTATCCTTGATGAAATGGATCTGATGTGGATACCGGTCTATCGCTCCTGGAGATTGAATGAGAGGTTCTATGGAGCATTGCAGGGGCTGAACAAGTCTCAGACGGCGGCCAAATACGGAGAAGAACAGGTCTTAATCTGGCGAAGAAGTTTCGCCGTCCGCCCGCCCAGCCTGGAAAAGACGGGCAAATGGTATCCGGGCAATAGTGAAAAATACAAAGATCTCAACGAGGATGAACTACCCTTCGCAGAAAGCCTCAAAGATACCACGGACAGGGTTTTGCCTTACTGGCACGAAACGATAGCGCCAAGTATCACTAGTTGCAAGAGAGTGCTCGTTTCGGCACACGGCAATAGCCTGCGTGCTTTAGTGAAATACCTGGATAATATCAGCGACGAAGAGGTTATGAAATTGAATATCCCCACCGGTATTCCCCTTGTCTATGAACTGGACGGCTCCTTGAATCCGGTAAGCAGTAATTACTTGGCCGACCCCGAAAAGGTGAGACAGGCCTTGGAAGCAGTAGCAAAGCAAGGGAAGGCAGCCGTTCATTGAAGCTAAATACTGGAGGTAATGGCTATGACAGAAATCAACAGCGTTAGGGAAAGAGAGATTCTAGGCTCGAGAGGAAATCCGACACTCAAAGTCACGGTGTTTTTGGAGGGTGGAGTAGTCGGGCAGGCTTCTGTTCCTTCCTGGGCCAGCACCAATAACCACGAAGCACTAGAAATGCGTGATGGCGATAAGAGTAGATATGGGGGAAAGGCCGTAATCATTTGCTCGCACCTCGGCCGACCTGATGGCCAAGTCGGGGAGGAACTGCGTCTGGCGCCAATTGGCAGACGATTGTCTGAACTGTTAAGGAAGCCAGTAAAAGCGGCTCGACCGCTGAGGCCGTGGTAGAAATGGGACTGTCCGACATAATGTCTCACGTATCCACGGGTGGGGCTGCATCTCTGGAATTCCTGGAAAGAAAAACGCTACCCGGCGTAGCAGTCCTCCAATGGGCGACCGTTGGAGCCGGCACCGCTGCAAGATAGGAGGATAGTATGAAAAGAATAGGGATACTCACCAGCGGGGGAGATGCGCCGGGAATGAACGCCTGTATACGTGCCTCAGTACGAACTGCTCTTGCCAAGGGTCTTGAAATCTTCGGCATAAAATGGGGTTATGAAGGGATGATAAGTGGCGATATTATGCCTCTGGACAGGAGAGCCGTAGCCAATATTATCCACCAGGGAGGCACCATGCTGGGCACGGCGCGCTCTGAAGAGTTCAGGACAAAGGAGGGACGGGCAAAGGCTGCCCAGGTCCTGATACAAAACGGGATCGAAGGACTTATCCTCATCGGGGGCGACGGCACTTTCCGGGGCGGTACATTGTTCTCTAAAGAAAGCGCCGTCAGCGTGATAGGCGTTCCCGGTACGATTGACAATGACTGCTATGGCACGGATTACACCATAGGTTTTGATACTGCGGTAAATACCGCCTTGGAAGCGATAGACCGTATACGCGATACGGCGGCCTCACACAACCGACTCTTCTTTGTGGAGGTTATGGGAAGGCATACGGGGTTTATCGCACTGGAAAGCGGTATAGGAGGAGGGGCTGAAGAATTTATTATTCCCGAGGTCCCCATGGACACAGATAAATTGTGCCAGCACCTGCAGCAATATTTTAAACGCGGCAAAAGGAGCGCCATCGTGGTCGTGGCGGAAGCAGACCATCCAGGAGAGACATTCAGCATCTCTGCCGAGGTCAAGGAGAAAACCGGGTTTGACTCCCGTGTGTGTATCCTTGGTCATATCCAGCGTGGCGGAGCGCCAACGGCCAGGGACCGTGTTCTCGCCAGCAGATTGGGAATCGCAGCCGTTCAAGCACTTGTGGATGGAAAGGGAGGCCAGATGGTGGGAGAGATAGACAAGGATATAGCCTACACGCCAGTAAGGGACACTTGGGAAAAGAAGAAACGACTACACCCTGGATTGATTGAGTTGATCAGCATCCTTTCTGACTAGGATTAGTAAGGGTGATTAGGAGGTTGATATGAAGATATCAATAGGTAAACTAAGAGGGCTTCAGGAAATAGCCGACGAGGGTGGATTTTTGACGATGTGCGCTATTGACCACCGTGGTGCGTTACAGCGGGCTTTGAACGAGGAAAATCCTGCATCCGTCACTTATCAAGATATGGTAGATTTTAAACTCGATCTATGTCAGGCGGTAAGGAGTTCGGTAGGCGCTGTACTCCTTGATCCCCGCTATGGCGCGGCACAGGCAATCACCGGGGCCGTGTTGCCTGGTCACGTCGGCCTTATGGTAAGTTTGGAGAAGACCGGCTACTCCGGCGAAAGCGCCGCCAGGCTGTCCGAGGTTCTCCCTGACTGGAGTGTCAGGAAGGCAAAAAGGATGGGCGCATCGGCAGTCAAGTTACTGATATATTTCCGGCCTGACCTTAAGGATGTTGCTGAGAAGCAACTGGACTTGGTGGCTAAACTGGCTGACGATTGTCTTGAAGAAGACGTACCGCTTCTAGTCGAGCCAGTGTCGTATCCGGTTAAAGCAGATAACAACCAGTTTGCCGCCAAGAAACCCGAACTGGTTGTTGAAACAGCGCGGCAGGTCACAGAGCTGCCCATAGACATACTAAAAGCGGAATTTCCGGCAGATATCAGCTATGAGAAAGATGAAGACAAGCTTCTAGACTATTGCCAGGAACTAGATCGAGCTTCGAAATTGCCATGGGTGCTTCTCAGTGCCGGCGTGGGCTTCGACCTGTTCAAGAAGCAAGTCGAAATAGCATCCAGAGCTGGTGCCTCTGGTTTCCTGGCGGGACGGGCCCTGTGGCAGGAAGGGGTCAAGATTAAGTCGAGGGAAGAGAGGATGGACTTCTTCAAGACGACCTCTAAAAGCAGGCTGGACAAGCTAGCGGGGCTAGTGCGTGAGTACGGGAAACCCTGGTATTCAAGGTACGGCAGTACTAAAGGGGAGTTTGACTCCGTCGCCGAGAACTGGTGTGCGGATTACCCGGAGCGCTAAGGAGATTAAATCATGATACAGAGAAACCTTCTCCGAAAAAGAACCAAGATAGTCTGTACACTCGGGCCGGCTACGGATTCAGCATCACTAATTGATCGTCTCGTCCGGAGCGGGATGAACGTAGCTCGCCTTAATCTTTCCCACGGTACGCATGATAGCCATGCCAAGACCATCAAGACGGTTAGAAGAATCAGTGATCGGTTGGGGGTCGAGGTGGCTATTATAATGGATTTACCCGGCCCAAAGTACCGTACCGGCAAGCTCAAAGGGGGCAGAGCCACGCTGAAGAAAGGTGCAAATGTCACAATTACAATAAGCGATGTAGAAGGGGACGAAACGCTTCTGCCGGTGAACCTGCCCAACCTACCTCAGGACGTGAAGCTGGGGGATACGGTGTTGCTGGATGACGGGGCGATGCAACTGAAGGTCCGGGAGAAAACGAGTACCGAGGTGAGGTGCAGGGTAGTTGTGGGTGGTATTCTTACAGAGAGGCGCGGTCTTGTGGTTCCGGGTATGCCAACATCGGTGCCTTTCGTCACCGATGCCCTGAAGGAGCACCTCCTATTCGCGGTACAGCAGAAGCCGGACTACCTGGCGATTTCATTCGTCAGCAGTGTTGGAGATGTATCAGATGTTCAGAGCTTGCTGCGTGATCAGAACTCGGAAACCCCGATTATCTCCAAGATTGAGCGAGGCCAGGCTGTCCGCGATTTTGATGACATTCTCTTGGTGAGCGACGGCATCATGGTGGCTCGTGGGGACCTCGGTGTGGATATTCCTCTGGAGAAAGTACCCTTGGTGCAAAAAGATATTATCAGCAAATGCAACCGGGTCGGTAAACCGGTGATTACCGCCACCCAGATGCTGGAATCCATGGTTACTTCGGCCCGTCCCACACGGGCCGAAGTAACCGATATCGCCAACGCCATATTTGACGGCACTGATGCCATTATGCTTTCCGCAGAAACCTCTATCGGTAAATACCCGCTGGCTTCGGTGAGAATGATGGCCAGAATAGCTATGGAAACGGAGAAAAAACTCCCTTACGATTTAATGCTGGCGGAACGGTGCTCGTGGCTGGAACGGGAAACGGCTGAGCTTATCAGCTACAACGCCTGTTATACAGCTGCAGCTCTGGGCGCCAAAACCATTGTTGCTTATACACAGTCTGGCAGCACAGCAAGACGTGTTTCCAAGTACCGTCCGAAGGTGCCCATTATCGGCATTACATCTCACCAGACTGTTTGCGGCAGACTGCTGCTGTACTGGGGCGTTTATCCCGTTCACATAGCAAAAACCCCCTCATCTATCGATCGTATGTTCTCCAGCGCCTTAGAACAAGCACGTAATCTGGTAATGATGAAGCCCGATGATCAGGTTGTTATTACGGGTGGCATACCGCTGGGAACGGCAGGAGCCACAAACCTGCTGAAGGTAGAAAAAATCCAAGCATGGAAGAGGTCTGTGGGGTCGGATGTCAATAGTGGACACGAAACCTTTCATGATACTACCAGTCCGGCGTAGTATTTCCGTGCATAAGCTACCGGCGACAGGTAGCCAAGCTTAGCCTTCCGCCGCTGCCGATTATAAAATATCTCGATGTATTCTGTAATATCTTCAATTGCTTCCTGCCTGGTTCGATAATGGCGATGATTAATCAGTTCCTGCTTTATGATTCCCCAGAAGCTCTCCATCGGCGCATTATCAAAGCAGTTCTCGCTTCCGCTCATTGACACCTATAGTCCAAACTGCCTTAACAGACCTTGATACTCATGGCTGCAGTATTGACTGCCACGGTCGGAGTGGTGCAGTAGCCCCCTTCTCCGGCTTCCTGGTGGTTACCGCTTGTAGCAGAGACTGGTTGATCAGGTTTCGGGTCAACCTCTCTCCCATGGCATGGCCCAGAGCCTCACTGGTAAAGAGGTCCTTGTGAACTGCCATGTACAGCCACCTTTCATCGTTAGCCACCACAATAACCCAAAAGGTTCAGATTCATACTCTCTGGGCAGTTGAGTTATCCACGAAACTCATGTATTCTATGAAGAATGAGCAGATTGTTATTCCATAGGGGCATTTATCCTTTTGAGGTCAGAGGGACATTATCCTTGCATGAGGTTTTTGCCATCGGTGCCGGACTGGCCAGAGAGTTGGGGTTGGCAAAGGCCGGTGATCTTGTGGTTATTACGGGAGGTGTACCCATCGGCGTTGCAGGTTCTACCAATCTACTTAAGGTAGAAAAGATAGGCTAGCGATACCGAAAACGAGGATTGAATGAGGAGCAGCCGGGGATACAATTTGAACGAAAATCGCGTTCGCAAAGTGATTGGGCACTTGGGTAGATTCAATAGATAATGTCAGGGGGAAAAATGAGCACCAGTGATTGTGTCGAAAACTTGAAACACGAGGTGCAACCCATAGTTGCCTACTTTTCCATGGAAGTCGGCCTCGATTCTTCCCTACCCACCTACAGCGGTGGCTTAGGCGTACTAGCCGGTGATACCCTACGTGCTGCTGCCGATATGGGTATTCCTGTTATCGGTGTGACTCTGCTGTACCGGCGTGGATATTTCCGTCAGAATCTTGACGCCTTGGGAAACCAGGTAGAGCATAGTGCTGACTGGGATCCAGAGAAGCTACTGGAACCGATGGAATCACGGGCAGCGGTAACTATTGAAGGACGCAAGGTAGAAATACGGGCTTGGCGTTATACCGTACGGGGTATTAATGACCATGTCGTACCCGTATATTTCCTAGATACGTATCTTCCCGACAATAGCGACTGGGACAGGGCACTAACCGACCACTTATATGGTGGGGATGACCATTACCGTCTGTGCCAAGAGGTAGTCCTCGGCCTGGGTGGCATAGCCATGCTGCGTGCTATTGGCTACAAGCAGATGCAGTCCTACCACATGAACGAGGGACACTCCGCCTTGCTGACTCTTGCACTCCTAGAGGAATATTGTCAGAAGAAGGGCTTGTCTGCCCCTACCGAAGTAGAGAAGGAAGCAGTAAGCCAGCAGTGTGTCTTTACAACACACACACCGGTGCCGGCGGGCCATGACAAGTTCCCGCTGAGTCTGGTAAAGCAGGTGCTGGGTGAGGAACGAGCCAATACTCTGACCGCTGCAGGCTGCTGTGTGGACGGGATGCTGAACATGACCCATCTTGCTTTGTCCTTGTCGCGCTACATTAACGGGGTAGCCATGCGCCACGGACAGATATCTCGCGATATGTTTCCCAGCTATCCCATCAACTCCATTACTAATGGCGTGCACGCTGGTACCTGGATAGCCACACCTTTCCAGCGTCTCTACGACAAGTATATCCCCGAATGGCGTAGCGATAATCTTTATCTACGGTACGCGATAAGCATCCCGCTTGACGAAATCCGGCAGGCTCACGCTGAAGCAAAACGAGAGCTGTTAGCTGAAGTAAAGCGGCGTTCCGGTATAGAACTAGACCCGACCGTGATGACCCTTGGTTTTGCCCGCCGAGCGTCAACGTATAAGAGGGCGGATCTTTTGCTCTCTGACCTGGCTCGTCTTAAGAGAATAGTCCGCCAGGTAGGCCCCTTGCAGATTATCTACGCAGGAAAGTCTCATCCTCGTGATGAAGGCGGGAAAGCAGTCATCCGCCGCGTCTTTGAAGCTATCGCTGCCGTGAGAGATACCATACCTGTCATATATCTCGAAGACTACGACATGGTGTTGGGCCATTATCTATGCGCCGGTGTGGATTTGTGGGTAAATACCCCACAGAAGCCCCAGGAGGCTTCCGGAACTAGCGGAATGAAAGCCGCATTTAACGGAGTGCCCAGTCTGAGCGTACTGGACGGGTGGTGGATTGAAGGACATCTAGAAGGGGTGACCGGGTGGTCGGTTGGGGATAGCTGGCAAGCAGCCAGTAACACTGCCGAAGAAGCAGCCTCACTCTATGAGAAGCTGGAATACCTTATACTACCCACGTTCTATAAGAGACCGGGCGCATTCGCCGAAATTATGCGCTCGGCTATCGCGATAAACGGCTCCTTTTTCAACGCACAGCGTATGGTTTCGCAGTACGCCAGAAACGCTTACAGACTGTGACATAGAGTTCTGTCAAGTGTTGAGGGCTACCAAGGTACGAATCACCATGGTCGGAGTAGTCGTAAGGACAGCTATGTCTGATAGAACGGATGCCCTTTACAATCTCTGGATAGCTTGATATAAATTAGTATAGTTAGCCGGTCTTCGCACCTTGGTAACAAGCCTTTCGCCCCGCTATCCAGAAATTCAGGTGAGTAATTAAGATGCAAAAGCAGTGGTATCGTCTCGACCCAGATGAAGTAATTGGGGAGCTTAATTCCCGACGCTCTGGACTCACCGTAGATGAGGCCAAAGAGCGGCTTGTCCAGTATGGCCCCAACGAGCTTGAGAGCAAAAAGAAGGCGCCTGCCATACTGCTATTTCTGCGTCAATTCCGCAGTCCTATAGTCTACATACTCTGGGTCGCGGCTATTGTCAATTTCGTTCTGGGTAAAAACCTGGATGCCTTTGCGATACTGGCAGTACTATTGCTCTTGGCCGCAATTGGTTTTGTTCAGGAAGGTAAGGCGGAAAAGGCCATGGAAGCCCTAGTGCAGATGACGGCGCCTAAAACGAAGGTCAGGCGTGACGGTGAAGTAAAGGAGATTAAGACCAGGGAAGTGGTGTCAGGTGATATCCTTGTCCTCGAGGCCGGAGACAAGGTGCCGGCCGACGCCCGGCTGATGGAGGTTGCCAGTCTGCAAGTAAACGAGGCGTCGCTCACCGGAGAATCCATGTCAGTGAATAAGCATACGGCACCTATCAGCGGGGAGGTTGCCGTGGCTGATCGGAAGAACATGGTATACATGGGCACTATCATCACCAGCGGTCGCACCAGTGCCGTGGTCGTAGCCACCGGGATGGCCACCGAAATGGGTAAAATTGCCACGGTTATCCAAGAGGTTAAGCTAGAAAAGACGCCTCTACAGAGAAGCATTGATAAACTGGGTCACTACATTATTTATGTGGTGCTGGGCGCCTGTGCAATACTTGCAGTGGCGGGCATTTGGCGGGGTCTGGAGGGGTTAGAGATATTCTTGGTAGCAATAGCGGCGGCAGTGGCAGCCATCCCTGAAGGTCTACCGCCTGCGGTCACTGTAGTCCTGGCTGCGGGTATGCGGTACATGGCTTCGCGTAATGCCATCATCCGACGATTAGTGGCTGTGGAGACCCTGGGTTCAGCCACTGTCATCTGCTCCGACAAGACAGGCACTCTGACAATGAACGAGATGACGGTGAGGGATCTCTATGTCGACGGTAAGTGGGTCGAGATTACCGGTGAAGGCTACCAAGTAGAAGGGGATTTTCGCCGCGATAATAATACCATAGATCTTGAAAAGGAAGATGCAACCGTGCTGCTCCTTAAGATGGGCGTTCTCTGCAATGATGCGCTGCTTTCATCGGATAAGGAGTGCTGTAGCATAATGGGTGACCCGACAGAGGGAGCGTTATTGGTGGCAGCCGCCAAGGCTGGGCTAAACGAAGAGAAGCTACAGGAAGCATATCCGCGCCTCGATGAAATTCCTTTCCAGAGCGAACGGCGCTATATGGCCACCCTTCACCCGCATGACGGGGGCAGAGTGGTTTACGTTAAGGGTGCCTTAGAAAAGCTACTGGAGATGAGCCAGAGCATCCTGAAAAACGGGAAGCCGGTACCCCTGAAGGAAAGGGAGAGAGAAACAATTCTGGGGATAGGCGACACTATGGCGAAGGATGCCATGAGAGTCATGGCGTTCGCTTACGCCGAACATCCCGGAGAGTTTGCAGAGCTCAACGAAGAGCATATTAAAGGTAAGCTGGTGCTGGTGGGCCTAGCAGGCATGATTGACCCGCCTCGTGATGAGGCGATTAAAGCAGTTAAGCAAGCCGGGAGCGCCGGGATCAAGGTAATCATGATTACCGGAGACAATAAACTGACCGCCGAGTCGGTGGCGCGGCAGCTCAAAATGCCTCCTGGCGAAACGCTGACCGGTGCCGACATCAATAAAATGAGTGATGAAAAGCTCTCCGAAAGGATGGAAAAGGTGTCGGTGTTTGCCCGAGTGGAACCTATCCTTAAGTTTAGGATTGTAAATGCGCTTAAGAAACGGGGACACGTTGTTGCTATGACCGGGGACGGTGTTAACGACGCACCCGCACTAAAAACCGCTGATATCGGTATCGCCATGGGTATCACGGGCACCGATGTCGCCAAGGAGGCCTCGGACATGATTCTGGCGGATGATAACTTCGCCTCCGTTGTGTCCGCTGTTGAAGAAGGCCGAGCCATCTTCAACCGATTACGTAATGTAACCACGTTTCTTCTTGCTACTGGCATGGGGGAGCTATTGGCTATTACGCTGGGACTCATACTTCTGGGTAAGGCGCCACTCATTGCGTTACAGATTCTCTGGATTAACCTACTTACCGGTACCCTTATGGCGGTGCCCCTAGGTCTTGAACCAAAGGCAGGCGATGAGTTAAATAAGCCTCCCCGATCCCCCAAAGTTGGACTGCTGTACCCAGGGCTATTGATGCGCATAGGCTTTCTGGCGGGAATGCTTGGCATCGGCGCAGTGCTGGTTTTTAACTTCATGGAGCCCGTAGTTGGTATCGCGGAAGCCCGTACCATTGTTTTTTGCAGTGTGGTCATCTTCGAGTGGCTTCTTGTTTTGAACGCTCGTTCCGATGAATATACTATTTTCCAGTTGGGAGTACTTCGCAACCGGTGGCTGCTCGTATGTATATCTGTTGCTATTCTTTTACAGTTGGCGGTTGTCTATTTACCGTTCCTGCAGTCAGTCTTTGGCACAGTCCCCCTGGGCATTACCGGATGGGCCATCGCACTAATCCCTGGCGGAGCAGTATTTATCATTGAGACGATGCGCAAGATGGTTCGACCACGACTATTTGGTCGAGGTAAATGGCGGCCAGTCACGAATTCATGGATAAGGAAGTCTGGTTTTCCCCATTTCTGAACAGTTTGATATCTTATCATAGTCTAGTGTTATGAATAAGAATCCTTTCTTGGTCTTAAATGCGCCTATTGAGGAGTGGCTATATGAAATCCACCCACAGCAAGGAAGCTGACTTAAGTAACATCACCGCTGTCATCTTTGACACGGATGGAGTGCTTGATTGGATAGTCAAGCACTGTCAAAACAGGGCTGAGGCAATAGAGACACTCATCGGCTATATACCCGCCACCGTTGCGCTTGATATGAAAGGCCTTGATCTGGGGAACGAGCTAATGGGAAGTCTCCTTTCAATCTCTACAGGAGATTGAAAGGAGGAACTTAGGGAGACCAAAGGTTTTCTTGCTACATTCGGCGATAGGCTTCCCCGTGAGGTTGGGGATGAATACCATGCGTTGAGCTATCGGATGTGTGACAAGCCCTAACGACTTCGACATCTTACGATTATGTTGATGTTCCTCGGGTTTCTCACACGAATACTCAGAGTGTGCAATTAGCAAGAAAGACTTTGGCATCCACTAACCCACCGGCGTATCATTCCCAACCATCTCCCCCGCAGTATAGTTCACCACAGCCTGTTCTTGTTTATATTGACAGTTCTTACAGGATGGTAGTATTGTACTCCTGACACAGACTTTACAGGGTGAAGCAGAATAGCAGATTGGCTTTCACCTCTGGGCGCTGATACCGTGGGGTATTTAAATGGTGAAGAAGGAAAAAACTGAGACCAATCTGGTTCAAGAGCTGGAGGGGCTCAGGCCTCACGACCATCTCTGTATTATCTATGAATCGAATGCTGAGTGGGAAGCGGCTATCATCCCGTTTATCCGCATTGGTTTAGAGCGTAAAGAGAAGTGCATCTACGTTGCTGATACCCATACCGCCGACGAGTTGCGCAACCATCTCGGCAAGGCTGGCGTAGCAGCGGCCTCTTTCGAAGCCTCTGGCCAGCTTACCATCCTCAGGGAGAGCGATGTTTATACCCAAGAAGACTCTTTTGATCCTGACCGTATCATCAACCTTCTCATTGCCGAAACCGAGAAAGCCGTCAGTCAAGGTTATCCTGCACTACGTGTCACCGGCGAGATGACGTTTGTGCTCAAAGGAGTTACCGGCTCGGAAAGGCTCTTAGAGTATGAAACAAAACTGAACCGCGATCTATTTCCTAAATACCCCTGCCTTGCTATCTGCCAATACGACCGCTGGAAGTTCGCCCCGGAGATTATCAAGGGTGTCGTCATGACCCATCCCAAGCTCATACACGGCAACCGGATCAGCCCCAACTTCTACTATATACCTACCGAGGATTTTCTCAACCACAAGCATGCCGAAATGGAAGTCCAGCACTGGCTCAACAACATAGCGCACGAAGGCAAGCGAAAGGAAGAACTAGAAGAATCAGAGTTCCGCTACCGGCGACTCTTCGAAGCGGCCAAAGAGGGGATACTGATCCTTAACGCAGAGAGCGGAATAATCGAGGATATTAATCCCTATTTGCTGGATCTGGTAGGATATTCCAAGCAGGAGATATTAGGTAAGCGGCTCTGGGAACTTGGTTTTTTCAAGGACAGGTTTCGTAGCCAGGATTCCTTCCGCGAGTTACAGGAAAAGGGATATATTCACTACGATGGCCTGCCTCTTGAGACTAAGGATGGACGCAAGGTTGATGTTGAGTTTGTTGGCAATTCATACCTGGTCAATAGCGAGAGGGTAATTCAATGCAACATTCGCGACATTACTGAGCGTAGGAAGGCGGAGAGGGAACTTAAACTCAGGGCAGAACTGCTGGACAATACTGTTGATGCGATATTTCTGCACACACTGGAGGGGAAGTTCACCTATGTTAACGCGCAAGCTTACCGGTCGCTCGGATATTCGAAAGACGAGTTGCTTAAACTTGATCTCAACATAATAACTGCTCCAAGGGTTAACGCCGAGGCACAGTGGAAGCAGCTATTGGAGGAAGGACAAGCAATATTCGAATCAGCCCAATTACGTAAAGATGGCTCCGTAATGGCTGTCGAGGTACACGCTCGAGTTATAGAAGTCGAAAATAATAAGCTAATTCTCAGCGTTATCCATAATATTACCGAGCATAAAAAGGCGGAGGCGGAAAGACAGGAACTGGAGAGGAAGGCACAGACAAGCAGCCGCCTGGCATCGGTGGGCGAGATGGCATCCGGTATCGCTCACGAGATAAATAACCCCCTCACCAGCGTGGTCGGTTTCTCCGAGCTCCTCATGGAAAAGGACCTGCCCAAAGATATAAGGGATGACATTAAGATTATCCACGACGGATCAAAGAGGGTTGCCGATATCGTAAAGAGGCTACTTTCCTTTGCCCGCCAGCAGAAGCCGGTGCAAAGCCTCACCGGCATCAACGAGATAATCGAAAGCACCCTTACCCTGCGAAAGTATGCTCTGGAGACAAGTAACATCGAGGTCATCACCCACTTCGCCCCCGAGCTACCCTGGACGGTTGCCGACGCCGGACAATTGCAGCAGGTATTTATGAACATCATCGTCAATACCGAGACGGAGATGAGGAAGGCCCACGGCAGGGGCAGGCTTACCATCAGGACGGAGCGGGCCGGCGACAGGATACTGATATCGTTCAGGGATGACGGGCCGGGTATAACAAAGAACAACATGGATAAGATATTCGACCCCTTCTTCACCACCAAGGAGGTGGGAGAGGGTACAGGACTGGGCCTCAGCCTCTCCCACGGCATCATATCCGAACACAGGGGTAATCTGTATGCAAGGAGCCGGCCGGGCAAGGGAGCCACCTTCTATGTCGAACTGCCCATAATAGATGAAGCAAAACAGCTCGGCCTGAATGAGCCTGATGAAGATAGTGAGGCCGGGGTTGTATCCAGCGCCCGGATACTTGTGGTGGATGACGAGCCGTCTATTCTGGCCTTCCTGAGTGAAGTATTGGGCCACGAGGGCTATGAAGTGGAAACGGCTGGTAGCGGGAAAGAGGCCCTGGCGCTGTTGGAGAAAAGGAGATACAGCCTCATCCTGTGCGATATCAAGCTGCCCGGTCTGAGCGGCATCGAGATATATGGGAAGATGGGGGAAATTGCCTCATCCCTGCAAAAGAGGGTTATCTTTATCACCGGGGACGTAATCGGCAGCAATACCATGGAATTTTTCAAAAAGAGCAAAGCCCCACATGTTGCCAAGCCCATCGATATCTTCAAGCTTAAGAAAGAAGTAAACCGGGTAATTACTGGAGGAGCTACGTTTCCTTAAAGGGTTATATTCTTTATAGAGTCAAGGCGGAGGAAACTATCCGGTGGGGAAGCCGTAGTTTTTGGATAGGGAAGTATTGAGATGAGGGAAGAGATGCTCGCTAAGGAAACGATACTGATAGTTGATGACGAGGAAGTAGTTCGCAAGCTACTCAGACGTAAGCTCGTCGGTATGGGCTACCAGTGTCGCGAAGCCGGTGGTGCTGCTCAGGCTATGGATGAGTTGCAGGCCGGTGCGGTGGCACTGGTTCTTCTCGATATCAAGATGCCGGGTAAATCAGGGGTTCAGTTACTGCCCGAAATAAAGGCTGCTTACCCTGATAAGGTAGTGATTATGGCTACTGCTAACACCGATACCGATACCGCTGTGAATTGTATGAAGCATGGTGCCTATGACTATGTCACCAAACCGTTTAACCTTGGCGGAGTTGTCCTGAGTGTGGAGCGGGCTCTGGAGAGGAAGAGGCTGGAGCTGGAGAACCGAGACTACCAGCAGCACCTGGAAGAGCGGGTTAGCCAGCAGGCGGAGAAAATCCGCCAATCGTTCTTGAATTCGATTACTGCTCTTGCCTATGCCCTGGAAGCTAAGGACAGGTATACCAGCGGCCACTCCGAGCGGGTCGCCGCTTTATCCGTAGCGATCGCTACGGAACTGGGTTTACCACCGGAGGAAATCGAGAAGATAAGACTGGCGGGGCTGCTCCACGATATCGGTAAGATAGGGGTGAAAGAGCCGGTACTGAATAAACCGGATGGGCTTACCGATGATGAGTTTCAGTATGTAAAAAGCCACTGTGAAATTGGAGAGCGTATCCTGGCCCCCATTGTGGAGGATAAAAAGATTCTGTTCATGGTGCGCCATCACCATGAACGCTACGATGGCGCTGGTTATCCTGATGGCCTGTCTTTAACAAAAATGCCGCCGTCTGCCGATGTTCTAGCGGCGGCTGAAGGTTGCACTGAGGTGGTTCATGAGGGGGTTGGAGGTGGGGTTCCCTCATGGTGTCGGGGTGCCAGCATCCTGGCAGTGGCTGATTCATTTGATGCGATGACCTCTGAGCGTCCCTACCGTAGGGCCATGAGTGATGAAATGGTCTGCGCCGAAATAGAAAGAGGCCGGGGTACCCAGTTTACCCCTGCGGTGGTGGATGCCTTCCTCAGAGTAAAGAAAAAGTCACTCATAGCTGATTGACCGTGAGACAGAAAAGTAGTTTATGATTAGGGTTGGATGTCAATAACCGGACACTACCGCTTACTTTGCTACCACATTGCACCTTCTAGCGTTTCGTTTGATGTTAGGAATGTATTATAATTAACCTCAAGTTAAGCAGCGATTTAGGGAAAAACCTTCTAATATTGATAGGCCGGTTGTCTTTAAGAGGTGATAATGAAAGGCATCTTATTGAAACTATCTGTGTCCATGATAGCCATAGTCGTGCTATTGGTCCTTAGTGGCTCACCGCTTCTGGCGGCACCGAGTGGTCAGGTGGACGTAGAAAGTGACAATATCCTTGAACTCGGTGACAGTCAAGAAGTAGTGGTTACATTCAAGAATACGGCAGACACTGATGTCACCGATGTTGCTTCGACAATCCAGTTCATCACCCTATCGGCCGCAAATCTTAACCCTACTCGCACTTCAATAAGTCTATCCGCAGACTGGGAAATATGGGAGTCGGAACTGTCGGCGAATTATAGGGCCTCCGGGATCGTGTCTGCTAGTGGCCCGTCCTCTGAAATCTATGCCCCTTATTCCACTACTAGCCCAGTTGATTTATATACCTGGGGCCTAGGAGAGGCTAACGGATCAAGTGAACTATCCATTTACACCAGTCCCGGCCAGTTTCAAGATGATCTCAAGATCCTTCGACCGGGTGAGTTATTCAGACTACGGATTACTGTCAACTGCCTGGACATTGTCGGAGATGCTAGACTTTGGTTTTTCTTTAGAGCTACAGAATACGAGCCGTCTACGGTCCCTGTATCGAATATCGGTGTAATCCCGGAAAACGAGAGAATTAACCTTTATTACTCCAAAGCCCCAGGTAGTGACCAGACACCGTACTGGTGGCCATTACACAATAGCTATGATCCCTATGACCCAGGCCTTGGTACAGGACATAATTTCGGACAGTTATCTTGGAATAGAGGGGCAACAACTTATGCCTTCGCCAAGTCAAACAAGCTTGTGCACCAGAAGCCGGTTGAGGATATTGAACAAGGGATCTATTCGTTCCATATATGTGGGATTAAGTTCTGGGATGTTAATTCTAACGGAACTTATGAACCCGATATTGATCCTGGAATAGACGGCGTAGTCATAACTCTTCTTGGTCCCGACCAGTCCACCAAAGCCGAGGATTACTACCAGGGTAAATTCAGTTACACTGCAAATGAGGGTAACCCCCTTGACTCAGGCGAGAATATGTTCACCGGCAGCTACTGCTTCAACCTTGAGAATGTTGAGTCTGGCTTATACACCTTCTACATCAAGGAAGAAGTTCCTCCGGGCTGGATAGCAGTAACGCCGGAGATAATAGGTCCACTCACTCTTGAAGCATCAGATAGTGGTCCGCGGGAATCGGTTAACAATCACTTCGGAAACGTACAGTTGCCTGCCCCATCACGGTCTCGAACAGCAGTAGGTGGTGAGGTCTATCCTATAAACAAGATGGTAGTTCTGGCACCGTGGCTTGGTCTGGCTGGGGCCATAATAGCTGGTGTTTACGTATTCAGGAGGCATCACGCCGCTCGCAGGGCAAGCATTGACCAAGACTAAGAGACAGAGAAAGGGTAAACCTCACAAGAGGAAGCTACCTTGGTATCTTTGGGTAGCTATTGCGCTGGGGATTGCCGGCACCGTCGTCGGCATCAGAGCTTGCCACTTTGACGAACCAGGCGATTCGACACGCTCCGGAGACTTCAAGGCAGCCATCATTGATCAGCTCCACGTTCTTGATCCGAACCAGGATTTCATTCAACAAGCCACTCAAGAGCTTGAGGACTACGGTTTTGAGGTTGATGTTTTCCATGGTGAGGAGGTTACCGTCGACCTTTATCGTAAGCTTCCTACCTATGGATACAAGCTGATTGTCTTTAGGGCTCATTCGGGCATGTTGGGTGGTGAAGGATCCCCAGATGAGGGAGTAATAGGGCCGACATTTCTTTTTACCGGTGAGACCTATAAGATTACAGGGCTTGTTTGGGAACAGGTTGGTGATCAGATACTACCGGCACAGATGACAGAAGACTACCCCATGGTTTTCGCTGTTAACTCGGCCTTTATCACAAAAGGCATGCAGGGGCAATTTCAGGATACCGTCATAATAATGATGGGGTGTTCCAGCGCTTACCAGGGCGATATGGCTGAGGCCTTTATTCAGAAGGGAGCCTCGGTTTATACGGGATGGAGCGCCAGTATTGGCCTGAACTATGTTGATCAGGCTACCCTTAGGTTCATTAACAACCTATGCACTGAAGATATGTCCATCGCAGAGGCGTTGACTGAAATGGTAGACGAAGTAGGGCTTGATCCAGACTATCACGCCCACCCGCAATATTACCCTGACAAAGCCGGAGATAAGGCAATCGCTGAGTTAATTCGGTAGATACCGCATCATACTGATTGTCTAAGTACCTCTAAGGATATCGGCTGCTCGACAGCTTAGATCGTGTGATGGAAACAAATAGAGCTGGATATCGGGTAGGATATCCAGCTCATATATTCTGATTATTGGATAACTTTATTCTTAGCTCTTGCCAATTCGGAACATCTTGGTGCCGCAAACGGGGCAGGTGCCCTGGGTAGCGGGTCTTCCATTCTTCATGGTAATGCTCTTGGGATTTTTCATTTCCTTCTTGGCTTTACATTTCATACAGTATGCTTGCATAGGTTACCTCCTTTCGCAGTTTTCTCTGAGCTTAACCTACACGTGAGATAAAGTCAATAGGCACGGATATAATGGCAAAGAAAAAGGCCTGAGGAAATTTCTTCCCTCAGGCCCTATAACTGCCAAGCAGCTATCCCTAGAACTGAAATAGCTCCGGCTGCTCGGCTTTACTTTGTGCTTCGGCTTCATCCCGTTCCAGTCTCCTGTCCGCCCTCTCCCTTTCCTGCCTCACCCTGACCCGCTGATGGTATAACCAGTCCTTAAGCCTCTTAAGCTCTCCCATCTGGTAGTCATCAAGGCTCTCGACCCGGATATCCTCAGGCATCTGGCCACCTTTATGACGGGTATAGGTCCTGGTAGAGACATAGAGATAGATTTTACTCCAGTCGTGATCCATCGGGAAACTCAGTCCGGCAGTGTAGAGATAGGCGCAGGCCTCGGCATCGGTACCGGTTTCCTCCTCACCCTTCGAAGCTCTGATACTCATCTCCAGCCTGTCCATCGTGATGGCTCCCTTAATCCAGTCGGGCAAGGTGTCACCCCAACCGCCGGGGAATACCAGTATCGGGTCGGTGAATATCCCCACGATATCACTTACCATAGAATCCCCTGTTTTTGGCAAAATAACCCTCCTAATGTTTTCTTAGTTCTTAATCTATTAGCCGACTAATAACGGCTGCCGGCCGTAGTTTGCTGATATCCTCTCTGCCTCTACCACTCCTTCCGGTAAATCATCTCTTACAGCGTTGATTGCCGACTTGATGTAATCAATCCGCTCGATATCGCAAACCAGGCGGATAAGACGCTGGTCAAGATACTGGGGCAGGTTAGGTATCTTCCGGGCTTCATTAGCCACAATCTTGGCTTGCTCCAGCGGGTCAGAAGCCTCGTTTACATATCCTTCAACCATATCCATCGCCTCACTCACCAGTAGAGCGCTCCATCTAATAGGCACGATAAGACCCCTCCTTTCAATTACTGATTTACTCTTGCCCCTGGCCACGCATAGACAAAGGGGTATTACTCCCACGCACTGAGGGAGCAATACCCCTCTCTTTACAAAAAAAGAGCACAAAACCTA
>DIFA01000014.1:0-9815 GCA_002418895.1 Dehalococcoidia bacterium UBA5760
TCATTCTTCAATAGGCACGCCATCACCCCAATAAATTGAGGCTCTGACTGCTTGTAAGCACACAGTTTCAGGTCTATTTCACTCCCCTCCCGGGGTACTTTTCACCTTTCCCTCACGGTACTAGTTCACTATCGGTCATCAAGGGTATTTAGCTTTGCCCTGTGGTCAGGGCGGATTCCCACAAGATTCCTCGTGTCCCGTGGTACTCAAGTACAGATGGAGAGCCTACCCCTTTCATCTACGGGACTTTCACCCTCTGTGGTAGCTCTTTCCAGAGACTTTTGATTAGGGTTTGGTTGATAACTCTCTGACTCTCTCTGAGCTGAGTCTCACCTGCCTTACAACCCCCTATAAGCTTAGGCCTCAGAACCACTTAGCTTACAGGGTTTAAGCTTTTCCCCTTTCGTTCGCCACTACTCAGGGAATAATTTCCTTTCCTCGGGGTACTGAGATGTTTCACTTCCCCCGCTTACCTCCTCCCAGCCTATGTGTTCGGCTGGGGGTACTCAGGTTTTACCTGAGTGGGTTGCCCCATTCGGGAATCCCCGGTTAAGCTTGCTAGACAGCTAACCGAGGCTTTTCGCAGTCTTGCCACGCCCTTCTTCGGCCCTTGATGCCAAGGCATCCACCGTGTGCCTTAACCGCTTGACCTGCTTCAGATTTGATATTAGTCCTTATTCAGTTTTTAAGGTACAACAGACACAAAAACGGCTTGGTGACTTACCACCAAGCCGCTCGCCTGGTTTTCAATCACCCTGCTTCCCTTTTTATGCCTTAAACATCCTCATAGGCTATTACAGCAGCACCTTATGCTGATAGGAAATAGTAGCATAAAATAATAGCCTTGTCAACTCGGTTTGCCGGGCCATATGATTAGGATACTTGCCTTCTTTACAAGTTCACATCGATACTGTATTCTAGCTTAAGGTAAGGAGGATGAGTTGTATCAGGCACCACGTGGAACCTTCGACATTCTGCCCGATGATCAGGCATACTGGCGTTATATTGAGCAAAAAGCCGTTGAACTCTGTCAGCTCTATGGTTATCAGCGTATCGATACACCCGCATTTGAAGAAACACGGCTGTTCTCTCGCAGTATAGGCGAGGTTACCGATATTGTGGAAAAGGAAATGTATACCTTCGAGGACAAGGGGGGTAAACAGATAACCTTAAGGCCTGAGGGGACGGCACCGGTCTGTCGGGCCTATCTTGAACACGGGATGCATAATCTACCGCAGCCGGTGAAGCTGTTTTATTTGGCATCTATTTTCAGATACGAAAGGCCCCAATCGGGAAGATACCGTGAGCATCACCAGTTCGGCTGCGAGGTTTTTGGGGATGGAGCACCTGCTCTTGACGCCGAAGTGATTGACATCGCCTGGCAATTCTTCTCGTCATTGGCCATCGGTCAACTTTCCTTGAATTTGAATAGTATTGGCTGCCGGGAGTGTCGGCCGGGGTATCTAATCGTGCTGCAGGAGTATTACTCTCGTTACAACCGGGACCTATGCCCGGATTGTAAGGTCAGGCTTAAGAGAAATCCCCTGCGCCTGCTCGATTGTAAGCAACCGTTGTGTCGGCAGGTGGCCAGTTCGGCACCGCAGAGTGTTAATAGCCTTTGCCCGCAGTGTGGTGAGCACTTTGAACAGTTGAAGGGATATCTGGGGTTGCTTGAACTTCCCTTTGTGGTGAACCATTGTCTGGTTAGGGGGCTTGATTATTATACCAGGACGGTTTTTGAGATTCAGCCTGAGGCTGAGGGTGCCCAGAGCACTCTGGGGGGTGGAGGAAGATACGATTACCTCATTGAGGAACTGGGTGGTAATCCTACCCCGGCGATAGGTTTCGCCAGTGGTATCGAGCGTATCGTCCTGAACCTGAAGAGACAGGAGGTTGCCGTCCCGGCGCTGCCCCGGCCCCGGGTCTTTGTTGCCCATCTTGGCCACGAGGCCAGGGGTGAGGCAGTGAGGCTGGCATCTGTGTTGAGACGGGCTGGCATCGGTGTACTGGAGCCTGTCGCTGGCAAAAGTCTGAAAGCTCAGTTGAGGCAGGCCAATACCCTTAATGTTGCTTATGCGGTGCTAATCGGTGAGCAAGAAATAGATACTGGCACCGTGATGCTGCGCAATATGGCTACCTCTGAACAAAAAAATATCCCGGTTGCCCAATTGCCGGGGTATCTTCAGCGCCTGGATTGAAGTAGGTTACTCTACCGGGGCGAAGTCCAGGATGTTGAGCCGTAGCCTTTCCGCTCCGCACCAGGAATCCACTTCCAGGTTATAGACGATGTCAAGCAGTGGGGTTATCCTTTTTGAGTAGTTGCCGGCGTGAAAGGCTATCCCGTCCCAGGTGGAGCCGCCCTGCCTCAGTTTGAGGTTGAGGTGTGCCCCTTTATTGCCGATTACCCTTAAGTTGGTTACCTCTAACTTGCGACTGATGAAGGTGGGTACCGGATTACCCTTGCCGAATGGAGCCAGCTTCTGCAGACTGTGAAAAGTTTCACCGGCCAGTTCAGCCAGGGTAACCTCGGCGTCAATATCAAGGTGAGGGCGGAGGTCAATCCCGGCCAGCGTGGTGGTTGCTATCCTGATGAGAGCTTCTTTCAGGCGGGGTAGGTCCTTGGTCGGCAGGGTAAAACCGGCTGCCTGAGGGTGTCCGCCGAATTGAGAGAGGAAGCTCTGGCATTGCTGCAGTGCCTGGGTGATGTTAAACTCCGGGATGCTGCGACAGCTCCCGATACTTGTCTGTTTGCCGGGCTTGATTACCACCGCCGGGCGGTAGAATTCCTCGCGCAGTCTGCCGGCCGCCAGCCCGATGACCCCCGCCGGGAATTCCTCATCGCTGGCGATCAGAACCGGGGCAACCCCTTCAGCCAGTATCTGATCCCTGGCCTTGCTGATTACTTCGCTGGTCATTCTTTGTCGCTCCGCGTTTTTCTGTTCCAGCCATAGGCTAAGCTGGCGTGCTTCATCTGCGGATTCTGTTATCAGAAGCTGGTAGCTGGGCATAGCGTGCCCCAGCCTGCCGGTAGTATTCAAGCGGGGGGCTATTACCCAGGAGATGCTCTCCGCGTCGAGACTGCCGATGGTCAGGTTGGCCTGATTCGCCATTCCCCTTATGCCGGTGCGTGGCTTGTCGTTGAGCAGCCTTAGGCCTTGCTTGACCAGATAGCGGTTTTCTCCTACCAGGGGCATCACATCGGCTATTGTGCCCAGGGCTACCAGGTCGAGAAGGTCATCCAGTCCTTCCTCCTTGCCGATGCTCTGCAGCAGGGCCTGAAGGAATTTGAAGGCTACGCCGACGCCGGCCAGCTCTAAAAAGGGGTACCGCGAACCGGGTAGTTTGGGGTTAACTACGGCAACTGCTGGAGGGATGGTGTCCGGGGGGGTGTGATGGTCGGTAATGATAATATCGAGCCCCTTCCTTTGTGCCTTCTTGACTTCAGCGAGGGCGGTAATCCCGCAGTCAACGGTGATAACCAGGCTGATACCCTGCTGGCGAAGCTTCTCCAGAACGGGTGTCTTGACGCCGTGTCCTTCATTCAGGCGATGTGGGAGATAGGGGACAACATTACCGCCGAGCCGGCTGATTCCCTGAACCAGCAGGATGGTGGCAGTGATGCCGTCGGTATCAAAGTCGCCATAGATAGCGATGTTTTCTCCGCAGAGAAGGGCACGGTAGGTACGGGTTACTGCCTGGTGCATATCAGGTATCAGAAAGGGGTCGGCTGATAGGCGTTTGTCGGCGGCGATAAAGGATGCCAGCTGGGTCGGTTCGGTGAGGCCGCGATTGTAAAATATTTGGGCTATTAAAGGAGAGAGGTGCGGATTTTCAGCGAAATAATCGGCTGGAGCCGGTGGCAGGACGTTCCATCGGCTGTTATTCAAACTCGTCTCTCCTTAATCACTGCGGAATCTTTCTTGATGGAGTTGTCCTCCTTCCGTTTGACCGGCTGGTGTAGGAAAATTATAATGCCATTAGAGTTGGTCGGTCAATTCAGCACCGGAAGCCTGCTTCTTGGATAGAGGATTTTGATTGGTGGCTGTCAAGGTTGCCCTGGACAGTTTGGGCTGTAAACTAAATCAGGCGGAGACAGATGATCTGTTCCGTCAGTTTGCTGGGGCCGGCTATCAGATGGTTTCACCCGATGAGGCTGACATCTACATCTTGAATACCTGCACGGTTACCCATATCGCCGACCGCAAGTCCCGTCACCTGCTGCGATCGGTCCATCGCCGTAATCCTGGTGCTGTGGTGGTGGCTACCGGGTGTTATGCCGAACGGGCCCCTGCTGAACTGGCTGGAGTTAAAGGGGTCAGGATTGTCCTGGGAAATAGTGATAAACCGAACCTGCTGCGGTTGCTGGAGGAGTCCGGTTGTTTTGACAACCGGCTTGTTGGACAAGAGGGTTTGGTGAGTGACATCTGTGATAGTTTCCGGACACGCGCTATGGTCAAGATTCAGGATGGCTGCAGCAACTTTTGCACTTATTGTATCGTCCCGCTGGTGCGGGGTGGGGAAAGGAACCTTGACGTCGGCAGGGTGGTCGGTGACATCAAGCAACGGGTGGCTCAGGGCTATCGGGAGGTGGTATTGACCGGAGTCAGGATTGGTTCTTATTCCGATAACGGTGTTACCCTGGCGGGTTTGCTCGAGCGTATTCTGGCGGAAACCGGCGTGGAAAGGCTAAGGCTATCCTCGCTTCAGCCCGGTGAGATCTCCCCCGAGCTGATTGCTCTCTGGCGTGACGGGCGGTTGTGTCCTCACTTTCACCTTTGCCTGCAGAGCGGCAGTGATAGTGTTTTGGGTAGAATGGGGCGGCGCTACTCCACTGCTGAATTCGAGCGGGTGGTATCCTGCATCAGAAATGCTGTACCATGTGTGGCAATCACTACCGATGTTATGGTCGGTTTCCCCGCTGAGACTGACCGGGAGTTTGAGGAAAGCTATCGCTTCTGCCGCCGCATGGAGTTTGCCCGCATTCATGTCTTTTCCTACTCACGCCGCAGCGGTACCGAAGCCTCCGGGTTTCCCGAGCAGGTTGGCGACAGGGTGAAAAAGGAGCGGGCAGGCAGGATGCTGGCGCTGGCCCGGGAGAGTGCCGGGGACTTCAGGCTGCAATTCCTGGGCACGATGCTCATGGTACTCTTCGAGCAACGCTCCGGAGCTATCTGGTCCGGCCTCACCGCTAACTACATCAAGGTGTATGTTAAGAGTAGCACTGATTTGACCAATGTATTAAGACCGGTAAGGCTGTTGCGGGTTTATCGGGATGGAGTATGGGGGGAAACAGCAGCGTAGCCGGAGAATCTGCTTAATAAAAAGAAGGGGCGGTTAGTTGCGGCAGTATCTAGAGGCGTTTCTCGATATTGAGACGACCGGGCTTTCTCCTGAATACGGTGAGATCACTGTAATAGGTATTCACCTCACTAACGGGCTCGATAGCAGGTTTGTCCAGCTGGTATGGCCTGGGATCACGGCTGACAGGCTGTCTGAAGCTCTGGCAGGTGTAGATGTTATCTACACCTATAACGGCAGCCGTTTTGACCTTCCTTTTATCTGCTCGCGTCTGGGGCTTGACCTGACCGGACTTTTTAGGCATCAAGACCTGATGTATGACTGCTGGCGGAAGAATCTCTACGGTGGCTTGAAGTGCGTGGAGAGGCAGTTGGGCATACCGAGGCGGTTGACGGAGGTAAACGGATATCAAGCGGTGATTCTCTGGTGGCGGTATATAAACGATCATGACCGGGATGCACTTGCAACGTTGCTTGATTACAACAAGGAAGATGTCATTAACCTGAAGGCATTAAAAGAAGTGCTGCTGTGACATCAAGGCTGTATTACCGTAGCCGTAATAACCAATAGCCGTTATTCTATTTTGCCGAGTAATTTCTTTACCGGATTACATGATTCGCAGGGTACTTTGGTCTGGCAGAGCCAGCAGCTGATCATAGCTACTCCGTATTCCCTTTTCAGGTAAACGATGCTATTAAGCATGTACGTAACACACTTTGCCTTTGTATAATAATTGATGGATAGTTATAATAGTTAGAAATTAGCTGGTCAGATTGACCCGACAGGGGTGTGATATGGAGAAGATGCGCCATAAGTATCTCGGGATGTTCGAGCCGAAGAGGGTAATTGATAATCCCTCGGATGGTGAGCTGAAGGAGTGGGCTTTTGAAAGGGGGGGGGTGATAACTGAGTTCGGTAACCTGGCGGTAACCACAAATATACGTAACAGGATTGCCAAGTTTACCGAGGTGGTGATGAGTGATCCTGCTCCGGAAGACGACCGGCTAGTCCGTAATGTTATGGATTACCTGAAAACTAAAGAGATGATACAACTCGACCGGGTGATGTGTCACAATCCTGCATTCAAGAGGAATTGTCGTGTTTATGTTACTGCTGATTATCCCCGTATACCGCTGATGTGGGGCAATACCCTGTTTCCCTCGGAGGGGGGTGAACCTGATTTCGTTAGTATTACTGTTCCGGAGTGGCCGGAGAAGAGGACCCTGGTCTTTCCCGGCTCGGGTTTGACCATCATTCTGGGTAGTGATTATAAGGGTGAGAACAAGAAGGCGATGTTGCGTCAGGTGATGTACTGGGCGAAGCAGGATGGCAATCTGGGTCTTCATGCTGCCAGTAAAATAATAAGGGTATTCCGTAGCGGAGAGCTCAAGGACTTCGGTTTTCTCCTCTTCGGCCTCAGCGGTACCGGCAAGACCTCACTCTCCTGTCACTCTCACTGGCTGCGTCCTCCGGAGAGGGTAGTCATCCGTCAGGATGATGTCGTGATACTGAGGGTTGATGGTAGTGCTGTCGGTACCGAAGAGTCTTTCTACTTGAAGACGGATGGTCTGGAGCCTGACTCGCAGCCGCTTTTGTATGCGGCGGCGATAAGCCCGCGGGCAATACTGGAAAATGTCTTCGTTGATCCTGAGACAGGTAAGGTGAACTTTTTTGATACCACATTGACCTCCAACGGGAGGGCGATGGTGAAAAGGGGTGACATCGCTTTTACCGATGGTAATATCGATTTGCAGAAAGTCGACTTCGTTGTCTTTATCACCAGGCGTCAGGATATTCTTCCCCCGGTGATGCGCCTTACTCCGGAGTGGGCTGCCGCTGCCTTTATGCTCGGTGAGTCGGTAGAGACCTCGGCCGGTGATCCGGCTGAGGCGGGTAAATTGCGGAGAGTGGTCGGCACCAACCCCTTTATTGTCGGTTCGGCCGATGAGGAAGGTAATACCTTCCTCAGCATCCTGAAGCGCAATCCCGGCATACAATGTTTCATTCTGAATACGGGAACAGTGGGTGGAGCCGAGAGAGGGCAGAAGATTACGGTGAAGGACTCGGTGAAGATATTGGAAATGATTGCCCGCGATGAGATTGTATGGCAACAGGATAAATTCTGGGGCTATGATATCCCGGTACATATACCCGGTATTGATATGACCCGGTTTTATCTTGATAATTACTACTCCAAGGAGCAGATACAGGGAATCTCGGCGGATCTGAAGCAGGAGAGACTGGCGTGGCTTTCCCGATTTGAGCGTCTGGATAAGGCTGTTCTCCGTGCCATTGCACCTTGATTCGGGAGCGAATTGACTGCTTGAATCTAACCTGCTTTTCTCGGTCTGCGCATACGTATCCGGTCGGAGGCCGAGCGGGCGATGGCATCGCTGACCCGGCAGACTCTTACCATCTGCTGCACATCATGTACCCGTACGATATCGGCGCCCTTGGCAATACTGATGGCTACGGAGGCGGCGGTACCTTCGGTACGTTCATCAGCGGGAAGGTCAAGAATTATACCGATAAAGGATTTGCGGGAAGGCCCGACCAGAATCGGTCTTCCCAGTTCGTTCAGCTCTTCCAGCCGCTGTATGATTTCCAGATTTTGCTGCCAGGTTTTGCCGAACCCGATACCGGGGTCGACGATAAGATTCTCCCAGGGTACCCCCAGGCTTAATGCCATCTCCAGGCTTTTCCGAAGGGATGAAGTTATCTCAGTGATGACATCATCATAATGTGATACTTCGCTCTTAATTCTCGGGTCGTAGCCTGATTTGTCACGTTGGTTACTCATCAGAATAAGGGGGATTCCCTTTTCCGCAGCCAGTTCAGCCAGCCGGGGGTCTCGTTTCAGTCCCCACTGGTCGTTGAGCATCGTTGCTCCGGCCTCAACCGCCTGGCGGGCTACCTCCGATTTGTAGGTGTCAACACTCAGGGGGATGTTTACCTCGGAAGCCAACCGCTCTACTACCGGAACAACGCGCTTAATCTCCTCTTTTATTGAGATTGGGGTTGAGCCGGGGCGGGTGGATTCGCCGCCGATGTCGAGGATGTCGGCGCCTTCACTTACGAAGCGCTGTGCCTGTGCTGCTGCTGCTTCGATGTTACTGATTCCGTCACCGGAAAAAGAGTCCGGGGACACATTGATAACTCCCATAACATAGGTCCGCTCCCCCCAGTGAAACTCGGTATTACCGCATCTGGTAGTGCCGAACCGGTTCATAATCAGCCCCCCTTTCTCTTTGCATATTATATCGCTAAAGTCAGGAAAGGGCACTTCTTTAGACTTGGTTAGTATCATCTTACTTGGGCAGGTCTGCTGCGGGTATCGCCTCCTTGACTCTGGCAACCGCCTCTGAGCCAATGGCCTCGGCGGCCTGTAAAGCACCTTCAACCGCCTCGGTCGCCGCTAATTTTTCCGGTACGCCTGACTGAATAGACAATTCTTTGGCTGTCTCTATTGTCTTGGCAGCAGCGGCCACCAGATCACCGTGTGTTTCAGCAGTCCCCTGTATGACGCCCTGGCTGGCTCCCAGTATGGCATCGTGCGGGTCTGCCCCCGCCCGGGTGGAGGCTTCTACCACACCTGTCACCACAGCAGCGGCCAGTTGTCCTGAGTCCACCGGTTTGTCATCGGCAATATGTACCGCTCCGCGTGCTGCCTGCCTTGAAATCTCTTCCCCGTGTATCCTTACCTCTGCCTTTTTACCTTTCAATACTCCATTGAGGCCGTCCTCCAGGGACTTGCCGACTTTCTTGGTTACCCGTCGGCCTCGCATGGCTGCCATGGCAGCCACCCGGCCAATCTCCGCAATTTGATAAGCAGTAACACCCAGGGCGGCATCCAGTCCCATCGGTAGCCGCCTTAGATTACCGAAGGGGAAGTTGGCTGTCAGGTTGAAGGCTGGTACGGAGCTCATGGGGCGGGAGAACTCGCGAGTTGGGAACATCAGTGATTCAAGTATTACTTCGCGACTCACCTCTCCCTCCTCTCGCAGCCTTGCCAGCATGGCTAGAGTAACCAGTCCTGCAATAAAGGTGATACCGAACAAGAAATCGTAGCCGATCATATTGACAACCGGAAACTGAACCGAGCCGGTCGGGGCAATCCAGGTAAGAGTAAGGTCTAGCTGACGCGTGCCGAAGAAGATGGCCAGCAGACCGCCTACCAGAGGGCCTAAACCGGCACCCAGATTAGTCGCCAGTGATGAGGCCGCCAGGTAGGAGGTTGCCTCCCCTTTAGGGGCCAGTTTCAAACCGATGGTACCTACTGTCAGTGTCACCCCGGCGTTGGCAATACCGGCGAATATATGCAGGATGAATAGCAGGGGTAAGGTAAGGAAGTATCTTTCCGGCATAGTGGTAAATATCCAGCCGAGAATGACCAGCAGGTAGAGCGAGGCGCATATGGAGAGGACCACCTTATTGCCGAATCTATCGACGAAATTACCCCATACCCGCAGAAATAATATATTGAATATTTGCCCGGTGATGCTCAGGATAATCACCCA
>DIFA01000014.1:9854-18735 GCA_002418895.1 Dehalococcoidia bacterium UBA5760
GCAAAATTCCACGAAAACAGAAATTGTACCAGCCGCTTGAAGTTCGTGTCCCTGAAGGGTACCATGAGTCTTTGCCAGAGAGAGGTTTGAGGCCCGGTTACCGGTTGCATTAATGGTTCAGGCATGCGTGACATGAAGATGGGACTCAATAGTCCCAGACTCAATGCTCCGAAGAGAAGGACGTAGGTATAGCCAAAGACAGCACTGCCTGTGGCGGCATGATGAAGCCAGTAGTCAACAAATAGCGCGGCTGCCAGGCTGAAGGCGATGCCGGTGGCTGTAGCGAAGATCAGCCTTCTGGAAAAGAATCTCCCCAGTATCGTTTGGGGAACCAGGTCGCGGACCCAGCCGTTCCAGGCGGTGTTGGTCGAGGCATGGAAAAGGCCGCGGATGGCCATCAGAGCCAGTAGTAGGGATATCGCTTTATCCCCGGGGATTGCTATGAAGGTTGGGATGAGGGCGATGGGAATCCAGAACGACTGGGCGATAAACCAGCTAATCACAGCTATCGCCTTACGCTGCCTGAATTTCTCCACGAGAGAAATGGCGGGTAGCTGCAGTATTTGCATCAGGAACGGTAGCGCCGCCAAAATGCCGATTTGCAGACTGTTGGCGCCCAGTGCCAGGGCATAAGCCACCAGGAAACCGCTGGTGGTAATGCTGTTAAAACCGAGAGATACTGTTCCTTCCAGTGTTAACCAGCGTAAACCGGAGGCTAGCTCCGCCTCGGAAATGGTGGGTTTAGGCTTGAAAGTCCGGGGGAATTTCACGGGAAATAGACCTCAGGGGGCTAATATTACGGCGCTCTCCTCTACTTCTTCGTCGAAAGAGCTGGATTTATGGCGGATCACGCTACGGCGTCCCGGTTTTTGGCTTTCGTTTTTTACTCTTCCACCCCAGCATTACCAGCAACTCTCCTACTGCAGCGTCACCCATTTCTTCCTTCATTGGCATGTTAGAGTGGATCTTGTATTTATTCTGCCGGCCTACTTTGATTTTTGTAATATATCCCTCTGTTTCAAGATCCATGATGATCCTGTGGGCAGTTCGTTCTGTTACTCCGATATTGTCTCCGATTTCTCGGGCGGTAAGATTCGGGTGCTTGGCAATGGTTGCTAAAACCAGTCCGTGATTGGTTATAAAAGTCCAATCGCCCATTTCAAACCTCCTCAAAAATAATTTTTAAAATCACCCCAAAAATACTTGACAAAGTCCCCAAAATATTTATAATTCTATTCCAGACATATATTTCTAGTCTTTTATATGTTGTATTATGTTACCAGAAAAGTAATGCGAAATCAATAGAGGTGGCCGTCTGATTAAAGTCATCAGTTCAGCTGACGGTAATATACAGTCAGAGAGGACTAATTACAGCTAATTTTTTAAACGGGGGGTTAGTTGAAGCATCTGCATTTGAGGAGGAATAGCGAATCGAGAACATTACCGGATGCGGCACAAAAGTATCTGAGGCGTCAGTTTATGCTTCAGAACGAATATGTTGACAAGCTCAGGTGTTTTGAGATGGATGGCATCTTCCGTGAGCGACCGGTAAAGCGTATCCGTGTCTTTAACCCCGTCCTGGCTAAAAAGAACCGGGTAGCTATTCGTACTAATTCAGACCTGGAGCTTCATCCTGAGGTACTGGTCTTCGAGGGACATATTGATGCGGAGGATAAAATCTACTTTGCCGATCGGCGGGTGATGATGCGCAAGATGGAGGAATCATAGTGCGGTATCGTTGGACTACCAGGGTTAATTGAGTATTTTACCGTTATAGAACGGGGAAAAGGAGATAGGAAACAGAGTGAACACATCAGCAAGGGCTATAAAAGACCGGCCAGTAATCGGATGTAAAGAAAGATCGGATAGGGCAGAAAATAGCGGGGGTGTCGTCGAAGACGAACCTCCCGGTAAAGCCGATACCTTCGGCAATTGCGCAGAGGAGCCGCCAAGTAAGACCGCCACCAACAGAGACAGGTTTTTCGGTAATGTACCGGACAGTAACTGGAACGACTGGAGGTGGCATTTTCGTAACCGCATCACTACTGTTGATAAACTGGCCGGCTTTATCCCGCTGTCCGGTAGTGAGAAGGCTCAGATCAAGCTGGTCACCATGAAGTACCCCCTTTCCGTGACCCCCTATTATCTCTCACTGATCAACCCTGACGATCCAGAAGACCCGATTAGGAAACAGGCGATACCATCTATCCTGGAGATCACTATGGGGATGGTGGGTCTGGAAGACCCTCTTGATGAGATGAGGGATTCGGTAGTGCCCGGTCTGGTTCACCGCTACCCCGACCGGGTCTTGATGGTGCTTACCGATATCTGTCCTATGCTCTGCCGGCACTGTACCCGCAAGCGAGAGTGGCGGAACGGCGGTTGGGTACGTAATCCCGCCGAGGTTGAGGCCATGCTTGACTATATTCGCCGCCATGAAGCCGTCAGGGATGTCATCATATCGGGCGGTGACCCCTTGACGCTTTCCACTCCTCATCTGGAGGGGGTCATCTCTAAAATCAGAGCTATTAAACATGTGGAGATCATCCGTATCGGGACTAGATTTCCGGTAGTGCTCCCGCAGCGTATTGACAATGAGCTGTGTGCGATGCTGTCCCGGTACGGTCCGATATGGCTCAACACGCATTTTAATCACCATCAAGAAATCACCCCGGAAGCGGCGGCGGCCTGCGATCGGTTACTCCGTAGCGGTATTCCGGTCAACAACCAGTCGGTACTCTTGCGCGGAGTGAATGACAGCGTAGAGGCTCAGATGAAGCTGTGCCACGGACTACTCAGAATTAAGGTGCGCCCCTACTATCTGTTCCAGTGTGATGAGGTGCAGGGTACCGAGCACCTGCGCACCCCGGTTGATGCTGGTATCAGCATTATTGAAGGTCTACGCGGACATACCTCAGGGCTGGCGGTACCCACCTTTGTGATAGACTTACCTCAGGGGGGTGGCAAGGTGCCCGTACAGCCAAACTATGTCCTGACAAAGAAGAAGGGAGAGCTACTGTTGAGAAACTACGAGAGACGCATCTTCCGTTACCGCAATCTGAAAGTGCCGGTAGATATGGAGCCGGAGCCGACAACGGAGGTAATAAGTCCTTTAAGCGGTTCTGATTCCGGTCTGCTGGTAGAAACAGGGGCCTAATCCGAGGAGCTAATGATGCGTATTGGTCTGGCCTATGATCTTAAAGAGGTTATCAATCCGGAGGCGGATGGTCCTGAGGATGCCCTGGAAGAGTATGATTCCGGTGAGACGATTGATCTGATTAGCACGGCGTTTAAATCAGCCGGTCACTCGGTAGTCAATATGGGCGGGGGGGCTGATTTTCTTCTTAATATTCTCAGGGAAAGAGTTGACCTGGTCTTCAACATAGCTGAGGGGAGGGGTAACTACCGAAGCCGGGAGGCCCAGGTGCCCTCCGTTCTGGAGATGCTGGACATCCCGTACTCCGGTTCTGATCCTCAGTGTCTGGCGATTTGCCTCGATAAACCCCTGACCAAGCAGTTGGTTAAAGACGCGGGTATCCCTACTCCGGCCTGGCATGTTATTGATACTCCGGAGCAGCTCTCAGCGGCATCCTGGAAAGGACTAGCCTACCCGGCGATTATCAAGCCCGCTTACGAGGGTTCAAGCAAGGGCATTCATGTTGGCTCTCTGGTAAGCAACCCGGAGGAAGCACTTGAGGTGGTAGGGCGTCTTATTAAATGCTATCGGCAGCCGATGATGCTGGAGGAGTTTATTGCCGGGGATGAGGTCACTGTAGGTGTAGTCGGTAATACGCCGCCCGCAGTACTGGGTATGATGAGGATAGTGCCCAAGAAAAAGGTTGACCATTTTGTCTACTCGCTTGAGGTGAAGCGTGACTACCTCGAGATGGTTGACTACGAGTGCCCGGCCCGTCTTGAAGAAGATGTCCTCGCTGAGATAGCGGCATCCAGCCTTAAAGCCTTTACCGTGCTGGGGTGCCGGGACTTTGCCCGGTTGGACTTCAGAGTTGGCCCGGATAGAATACCCTATTTTATTGAGGTAAACCCTCTGCCCGGTCTTGGTACATACAGCGACCTGATTATCATGGCGCTCAAGCTGGGCTGGCGTTATGAGGAACTCATCGACACTATACTCAGGGCGGTGGTAAAGAGATATCCGCAATGCGTGCTGGCTCGGTGAGAGGGTATGGTATCAAGGAGACGTATTGCAGTTGTCTATAACGAGCCCTCTCCCTCGCGTTACGATACCACCGGGGAAGAAAAAGCTGCTCTGGGTGTTCTGGAGTCGGTAGAGGCGGTCAGCCGTGCTCTTCTTGGACTTGGCTATGACACCCTCAATATTCCGCTGGCCTCGCCTATCGAGGCAGCCCGGGAAAAGCTCAGGTCTTTGAAGGTAGATCTGGTCTTCAATCTCTTCGAAGGCTTTTGCGGGCAGCCGGAGACCGAAGCGATGGTACCCGATTTTTTAGCCGGGCTTGGTATAGCTTACACCGGCTGCCCGGCTAGTGCGCTCAAAGTAGCCCTGGATAAGGCTGAGTCCAAGCAGATTATGAAAGCGGCGGGAATCAAGACGCCCGATTCCCAGCTGCTTACTTCCGAGACTCTCTCCCGGTTTAACCTGGGTTATCCCTGTATCGTCAAGCCCCGTGGTGAGGATGCCAGCCACGGTTTATCTCAAGCCAGCGTGGTGAATGACCTTAAGTCACTGGCAGGTCAGGTTAGCAAAGTGTGCCAGTTCTATGGCGGCGAAGCGCTGGTAGAAGAGTTTGTTGATGGTCAGGAGTTCAATGCTACCGTTCTCGGCAACGGCGGTGGGGTCGTACTACCCGTATCGGAAATCGTCTATTCACTGCCTTCGGACATGCCTCGAATTCTTACCTTCGCTGCTAAATGGGAACCGGAAAGCCGGTACTTCAAGGGAACGAAGAATATCTGTCCCGCCCAAATTTCCCCCGCCACTCAGCAGGATATTACCGGAACGGCACGCCGGGCTTTCTTGCTGCTGTGCTCCCGGGGCTATGCCAGGGTGGACATGCGTTTAGATAGAGAAGGTGAGCTCAACGTAATCGAGGTGAATCCAAACCCCGATATCTCCCCTGGCTCCGGAGCCGTGCTTCAGGCTGAAGCCGCCGGGATGAACTACACCCAGTTCATAGATAAGATTACCCGGCTTGCTTTTGGGCAGGATCAGTCATGACAGTCAGTATGCGACCTATGACCCGGGATGATAAGCCGGACGTAATAAGTCTGCTTAAGGCTACGCCGGAGTTTGAGCCGTCTGAGGTGATGGTGGCGGAAGAAGTTATCGATTGTTACCTTGACCGACCGTCCGGATCAGGGTACTACGTTCAGGTGGCGGTAGCAGAGTCGGAGGTGGCCGGCTATGTCTGCTACGGGCCCACTCCTATGACTGAAGGCACCTGGGACCTTTACTGGGTGGCGGTCTCCTCCGAGAGGCAGGGTGGAGGTATCGGTAGCGCCTTAGTTAAACTGGCTGAAAACGAGGTAAGAAGCGCCGGGGGGAGACAGATTCTTATTGAGACATCATCCAAGCCGGGGTATGAAAAAACGAGGCGTTTTTACTTCAGCCGGGGTTATCAGATAGTCGGCTGTATCCCTGATTTCTATACGTCCGGGGATGATAAGCTTATACTCCGAAAACTATTGGTGTGATACCCCGTGGCGCAATCCGAAGATCAGGATTATTGATATAATAGTATTGCGGCGTCGAAAAAAAGCGGGATAAGAGCGTGTTTAGAATTCGTAGAGTTTACGACAATGTAACTCCGCTGAACGAAGAAGCAATTGGCCAGGTTCAGGAAATCCTCCGCACCCAGTTTCCCGGTCTGTCCCGGAGGGACATTGCCAAACTACCCCAACAACTGCGCAACCCTTTGAAGTATCGCTTTCGTGCCATTCTCTTTGTGGCCGAGGACTCGAAGGATAGGGTGAAGGGTTTTGCCATTCTCTTTCACGAGCCGGTACTTAATTTTGGCTACCTCGATTTCATATCCGCGGCCGAACGAGAGACCGGTAAGGGTATTGGCAGTGCCCTCTACGAGAGGGTTTGTGAAGAAGCCCTCTTCCTGAAAACGGTCGGGCTTTTTCTGGAGTGCCTGCCGGATGATCCCAGGCTGTCACGTAACCCTGAAATCAGAAAGCAGAATGCTGCCCGTCTGCGTTTCTATGAAAGGTACGGTGCCAGGCCGATTGCCAACACCGCTTACGAAACCCCTCTAGAGCCCGGAGGCGATAATCCCCCTTACCTGGTTTATGATGACCTGGGTCAGGGTAGACCTCTGGGGCGAGAAGAAGCACGTGCTATTGTCCGGGCAATTCTGGAACGAAAGTATAAGGGTGTCTGCCCTCAGAACTACATCGAGATGGTGGTCGAGTCGTTTCAGGATGACCCGGTAAAACTCAGAAAACCGAGGTACGTAAGGAAGAAGCCGCCGGTACCGGTCAGGATTTCCCCGCCGCTTGACAAGCGCATCAGGTTGGTTATCAACGACCGACACGCCATTCATCATGTCGAGGAGCGTGGCTACGTTGAATCTCCGGTAAGGATAAGCTCGATTCTGGAGGAGCTTGAGACCACCCGGCTTTTTCACAAGGTCAGCCCCCGGCACTTCGCCGAAAAAAGAATCAAGGCAGTCCACCGCAGCCAGTTTGTTGACTACCTGAATAGAGTGTGCACTAACCTCGACCCGGACAAGTCCATTTATCCCTACGTCTTTCCGATTCGTAATGTTGCCCGTCCTCCCAAGGAGCTTTCCATCCGGGCAGGCTACTATTGCATCGATACCTTTACGCCGATAAATCGGAATGCCTACCTGGCAGCCAGAAGGGCGGTAGACTGTGCTCTGACTGCAGCGAAAGAGATTCTGGATGGGTACCGTCTGGCTTATGCCCTGGTCAGGCCGCCCGGTCATCATGCCGAAAGACGTGCTTTCGGCGGTTTCTGTTACTTTAACTCGGCGGCCGTAGCTGCCGAGTATTTGAGTGTTCATGGTAAGGTTGCCATACTGGATATTGACTATCACCACGGCAATGGACAGCAGAATATATTCTACGAGCGTGCCGATGTCTTGACCGTATCTATTCACGGCCACCCCAATTTTGCCTACCCCTACTTCAGCGGTTTTGAAGGCGAGGAAGGTGCTGGCCCCGGCAAGGGGTATAATGTCAATATTCCTCTCCCTGAGAATGTCAGTAATGAACGCTATCTCAATGTGCTGGGTCGAGCACTGGGGCGAGTAGCCAGATTCAAACCAAAATTTCTCATCGTTACCCTTGGACTGGATACGGCCAAAGAAGACCCGACGGGTACCTGGAGCTTACAGGGCGATGATTTCCAGACTATAGGAAAGATGATTGGCTCGCTCCATTATCCGACCATTGTCGTCCAGGAAGGTGGCTACGATACCAGGGTGCTCGGTATCAATGCCCGCCACTTTTTTGAAGGGCTCTGGGCCGGTTCTTTCACCTTACCCCCGCGCTCCGGCAGGAAAAAGCCGGCGATGGAATAGTACCGGGGTGACTTGATGGGCCAGGGCGGGATTGCCAGCTTCTACAGCTGCCCGGATTGTTGCTGTTGCCATCGTTACCCTGAACTACATAAAAATGACATTTGTGTGTCCAGCGCTATCTAGGTAACGAAGGTGAGATATTTCTGAAGTTTTGTAGTCTAATTTAATACCAACTATAATCGTATCATAGCCTTATAATTAATTTACTGTGTCATCTGTTTCTACGGGAGATATTCGGATTTGAAATCCATTGAGAGAGCCGGCATACTCAAGCATTCCTACATTTTTTCTAATTTGGACGATGAAGATCTCCTTGCACTGGCTGATTTAGCAATAGATCATAGATACATGCCGGGTGAATTCATCTTTTGGGATGAGGAACCTCCAGAATTGTTCTATATTATTGCCGAAGGGCAAGTTAAAGTGTTGAAACATTCCTCATCAGGGAAAGAATTCATTGTTGCCTTCTTCGGCATTGGCGAAGTCTTTGGGGAAGTAGCTGTCTTTGAGAATAACCCTTATCCCGCTTCAGCTCAGGCAGCAGGTGAAGTAAGGATTATTGGCATTAGTAGAAAGACTTCTTAGATTTCTTAGCAAATCGACCTCAAGTAGCCCTGCGCATAATAAATGTCCTCAGCGGAAGACTTAGAAACGCGCAAGATCGCCTCCGAGATTTTGCGGGGGACAGGGTTGAACAACGTATGACTGGAGTACTACTTATGTTATCCGATAAACTTGGATCCACTTTGCCATTCACCCGTCAGGAGATTGCGGATATGGTGGGTACCACCACTGAGACAGCCATTAGATTGATAAGTAGTTTTAGGGAAAGAGGGATTATTCGATCCACAAGTGGCAAGATAATTATTCAAGATGAGGAGAAACTGAGGCTGCTGAGAGAAGGTCCACCGCAGATACAGCACTGAACCATCACTTTACGTTCAGCGAGGAAATAAATAGTGCGTCACCCGCTTTTATGATTTAAATCATAGTGGGTGCCGCCGTTTATCTGTAATAATATGGCCAGAATACCTGCCAGTATCGCTTTAAATGTCCCTTTCATTTTCACCTCTCGCCGTGTTATTCCTGATGTCAGACATCCTCCTATACCCAAATCATATTCAACGTGAGCAACATGACTAACCGACTGTTTTTACAAGTTTACGAACTCGGTGAATTATACACGTAAAGCTCCTGCTCCACATTAAAATCGGCCTTCATTCTGCGATCGATGACTGCTCTGACCTTCCATCGCAGGCTGCTACGTCTGCAGGCAGCAGTTGGCGGAGCTTCAGCAGGAATATCCAGGGAGAATTCGAACGAAGGTGATTCATTCGGCCAGAATGAGCCAG
>DIFA01000006.1:0-10158 GCA_002418895.1 Dehalococcoidia bacterium UBA5760
AGGCCTCCTCGGCTAACGCTGTCAAACTGATCGCTCCCAAGCAGGGCGATACGGTTTACCAGCGCACCGGGGTCGGTTTCTCCTGGACCAGCGTCTACGACGCCAACAAGTATACCTTCGTCCTCTCGGGTAACCCCAACCTCTCCGGCGCCCTGGCCACTGCCGAGGTTACCGGTACCGCCTACGCCTACTCGGACACCCTGGACTACGAGACCACCTACTACTGGCAGGTAACCGCCTGGAAGGGCAGCATCATGCTTTCCCAGAGCGATATCGGCACCTTCGCCATCGCTGCCGAGGGGTATATACCGCCCGAACCGGAACCGGCTGAGCCAGTAGTGATCGATATCCCGCCCACCCAGCAGATTACCCCGACCTGGATCTACGCTGTAATCGGCGTCGGGGCTGCGTTGATAATACTTGTCATTGTACTGGTGTTTAGAACCAGGAAGCCATCCTAAATCTTGAATTTACAAAAGTAGTGTCATCTCAGGCATGAGGTTAGTATTAATCTCATGCCTGAGATAATTTCCTCGATAAGGTAGTAGAGATGAGTAAAAAGTTAATTGCCGCTCTGGTCCTCTTAACACTAGGATTGGTATTTTGTGGAATCGGCTGGAGGCTGAACAGGATTGATCTGGAAGCCAGCAATTTGAAGTTGTTGGTTTTAGAGAATCAATTGGGAAATACGCACAATGAACTCGAACAAGTGCGGGCAGACCTCTCAGGGACGCTTAATGAATTGGGTCATACCTACGGTTATCTAACGGAGGTGGAGGCCGAGCTAAAGACAACTAACGAAGAGCTGCTGATCACCAGGGAAGAACTGATTGAAACCAGGGAAAGACTTTCTGTTGTTAAGTCGGAGCGATTAAGGCTGTATAACCCTACGCTTAAAGAGGCCATTCAATTCTTGGCGGAGGATAGAACAGACTCCAACCCCTATGTTGAAGATGAATACGTATGTTCTCACTTTGCGGCTGATGTCAATAATAATGCTGAAAAACTAGGTATCAGGTGCGCTTTCGTCGATGTACGTTTTCCAGCTTCGGGGCATGCTATAGTCGCCTTTGACACGGTCGATGAGGGCATCGTGTTCTTCGATCCCATTACAGACGATCGCGTCAGGCCTGTTATCGGCAAAGAGTATTGGCAATGTGTGGAACCCAAACCAGGCTACTACTATGAAAAACCGACATTCGACGATACTATTACCGACATAGTAATTGTCTGGTAAAAAATGAGACATTGAGTACTTCCGAGGAGAATTAGTCTGTTAATCAATTGACGGTGACAGGATGTGAAATTACCACCATAGTCAAACCTGATCAAGCATGTAAATTGGGGGGTGAATGCCGGTGTATCTATGGCAACTAATATTGGCCTCGTATCTTCTGGGATCAGTTCCGGCAGCCTATATTGCTGCTAATAGGTCAAAGGGTATAGACCTGAGAGATCACGGCAGCGGTAATGTGGGAGCAAGTAATCTGATGCGCTTTACCTCCAGGCGGATGGCTATTCCGGTGATACTCTTCGATTTCATTAAAGGATGTGCCTTCTTATTGCTTGCTGAACGACTGGGATTCAGTCTTGGATCTCAGATGGTAGTGGGTATTGCCGCTGTTTGTGGTCATAATTGGCCGATCTTTCTTCGCTTCAAAGGGGGCAGAGGAATCATCACGACTTCCGCAGTGGTTTTCTCCGCAGTCAGTGCCAACACATTATCTTCTTGGGGTAACATCTCTTTCGTAGTAATTGCTTTGAGTGCTGTCGTCTGGGTAAGCGTTCTTTTAAAAAGAGGCCCGACGGGTGTATTTGTTGGCATAGCTAGCATACCTGTTCTGGCTTGGATACTTAATGCGCCGCTTCCTTTTATTCTGGGGTGCTTGGGTCTGTTTGGCATATTTGTGCTAAGACGATTAACCGCTCCGCAGCCGGTAACGGTAGATTCGATGAATAGAATACGGGTTCTCATAAACCGCCTTCTCTTTGACTGTGATGTCGCTGACAAGGAAGTCTGGATATCACTCACGGATCAACAGAGATGTAAAAGAATGACTGTAAAGGAATGATTTTTGCTCAGCACTCGCTTATATCGTTACCTTAACCGCACATTCCTGACATTCGTGGCGTGCTGTCTGATTCAAGACCCTGGAGATAAAAGGTCATTTAGTACTTGGATACCCCTATTTCCTCCATTTTCCCTGTGACGGTAAATACTATACGTTCGCAGATGTTGGTTACTCTATCGGCGCTGCGCTCCAGGTTATGAGCTACCCAGATAAGCCGGGTGGCTCTGGTAATGGTCTTGGGGTCCTCGGCCATAAAGGTGAGCAGCTCTCGGAAAACCTGGGAATACAGATTATCCACGTCGTCATCTTCAGTAGCGACTCGGCGTGCCGTTTCGGTATCATTGTTGATAAAGGCATCCAGGCTCTGTTTCAGCATACTGATAGTCTTTTCAGCCATACGGGGGATGTCGACCAGCGGCTTAAGCGGCGGCTCGTCTCCTATCATCAACACTATCTTGCTGATACCTTCGGCATGATCGCCGATCCGTTCCAGCTCGGCGATGATATTGAGTACGCCGATAATAATACGCAGGTCACTGGCCATCGGCTGCTGTGTAGCGATCAGTCCGATGCAGTCTTCTTCTATACCGAATCGCTTACTGTTTATCTTCTGGTCATCTTTAATAATCTGGTGAGCGAGGGACAAGTCTCTGTTCTTGAGCGCTTCGATGGACCGCTCGAGTGCTTTTTCTACCATGCTTCCCATCGCCATAATGTCGTCCTGAATCGCCCTCAGCCTTCTGTGAAAAACCGTTCTCGTTTCCATTATTAAGCCCCTCCTGGTATTTAACCGAACCTGCCGGTAATATAGTCTTCCGTACGTTTATCTCTGGGATTTGTGAACAGTGTTGATGTAGCTCCGTATTCCACCAGTACCCCGGCTCTATCCTCTGCCATCATGAGAAAAGCGGCCATATCCGATACCCGTGCCGCCTGTTGCATGTTATGGGTGACGATAACCACAGTATAGTCTTCAATCAAAACCCTCATCAGGTCCTCAATTTTTAGTGTCGCTACCGGATCGAGGGCGCTGCAGGGTTCGTCCATCAGGATTACCTCGGGCTCCACCGCCAGGACCCGGGCAACGCACAGCCTTTGTTGCTGCCCCCCGGATAGCGCCAGGGCAGAGTTAGCTAATTTGTCTTTCACCTCGTCCCACAGGGCTGCCTGACGCAGACTTCTCTCGACAATTTCTTCCAGCTTACCCCGGTTCTTCATGCCGTGTCGTCGTGGGCCATAAGCCACGTTTTCGAATACAGACATGGGGAAAGGATTCGGTTTTTGGAATACCATGCCTACTTTTTTCCTGAGATCGACGATATCGATAGACTCCTGATATATTGATATGCCGTCAAGCCCCACGCACCCTTCTACCCTGACATTGGAAATAAGGTCATTCATCCGGTTAAAAACACGCAGGAAAGAAGATTTCCCGCAACCGGAAGGCCCGATGATAGCCGTAATCGCCTTCTCCGGTATTTCCAGGGTAACGTCCCTTAATGCCTGGAAGGAACCGTAGTAAAGGTTCAGTTGTTCCGTTCTTAGTTTTACCCGGTTATTCCGGCTCATCTTGCTGTCATTTGATACCGCCAAGTTTACACTCATTAGCTGTGACTCCTTCGCCCGGACCTTGATCTTATAACGGCAGAAGCAATATTGAAGGCTAGAACTACTCCCAGTAGTACCAGGGCAACACCCCACATCGTTCCCTTGGGCATACCGGGAACGTGAGCTGCCACAGTGTAAAGGTGGTAAGGGAGGGCCATGAAGCGGTCGAAGAGCGACTGCGGCAGACCGGGAACCAGAAAAGCAGCCCCCACTACTAATATCGGGGCCGTTTCTCCTGCCGCTCGAGAAATAGCCAGGATGACTCCGGTGAGAATTCCTGACCAGGCCTGAGGCAACACCACGTGTCTGATCGTCTGCCACCTGGTAGCCCCGATAGCCAGACTACCTTCCCGGTATTCCCGCGGTACCGCCAGCATGGCTTCTCTGGAAGTTGTCACCACCATTGCCAGGGCCTGACAGGCCAGAGTTAGACTGGCCGAAATTAGCGACATGCCGAATTGGAATGTCATCACAAACAGGCCTAAGCCGAAAAGCCCGTAAACAATACTGGGAACACCGGCCAGGTTGAGGATGGCCAGGTTAATAATGCGGGTTATCCGGTTGTCTTTAGCATACTCCGAGAGGTAAATGCCTGCCGATACGCCTATCGGCAGGGAAAATAAAACCGTACCCAGCATAAGTAAGAAAGTGCCTATCAGAGCCGGGAATATGCCGCCGGCCTTGCCTGCCTCTGTCGGAGGCTGAGTAAGAAACGCCCAGTCGATTACTCCGGCGCCATTAGCGATTATGTAGATGATGATAAACGATACGATGGCTATGACAACGATGGTAGCCAGGCCCAATAGCCCGAAGGCAGCGCGCTGTGATAATTGACGTGATGATCGCGGACCCTTCATCTGATCGCTACCTCGCAAACCTTCGTTTTTGACGTTCAAGAACCCTGCTGGCGATAAGGTTAACCCCCAGTGTAATGAAGAATAAGACCAGGCCGATGGCAAATAGTGCCTGGTACTGTAGACCACCACGCACAGCATTGCCGATTCCGGAGGCAATGGCTGCCGTCATCGGCATCATCGGCTCGGTTGGTGATTGGGGTACTGCCAGAGCACCGCCGGCTACCATGAGGACCGTCATTGTCTCACCGATAGCACGACCTACACCCAGCATCACGGCTGCGGTAATACCGGACAAGGCGGCTGGTATAGATACGTGTCTGATTGTTTCCCACCGAGTTGCGCCGAGAGCATAGGATGCCTGCTTGAAATCATCGGGGACAGCCCGCAGGGCGTCTTCAGAAACGCTGATGATAATGGGCAGACTCATCATCGACAACATGATCGCTGCGGAAAATCCGGTCAGCCCGGTATTGAGGTTAAAGGTGCTCTGAACCAGCGGCGACAATAGCATGAGACCGATAAAACCCATCACCACCGATGGTATCCCCGCCAGCAGTTCAACGAGGGGTTTTACCATGTTTCTTACCCTTGGTGAAGCGACCTCAGCAAGGTAAGCAGCACAGGCGATGCCGATAGGTATCGCAATCGCTGTTGATACAATAGTGACGATCATCGTGGATACCAGGAATGGCAATATGCCGAATGTGGGCGGCTCGGATACCGGGTACCACTTGGCTCCTGAGAAAAACTGCCACGGATTCGTGTGAAGAAAAATCGGCGCACCTTCTCGTATCAGAAAGAAGACTATCCCTAATAGAATTACTATGGCCAGTATTCCGGCAAGGAGGATCCACCCCTCGATGAACCTCTCGCCGGAACGCTGACGCCGCAACCCCCTGGCTTTACCGGCTGCGGCGATGACAGCTGATATGCTTCGCATTAGCATATTTCCCCTCTACTTTATGGCAGCGGGACGTAGCCCACTTCATTTACCTTTAGTTGACCTTCTGCCGAAAGGCAGTAATCGATGAAAGCCTTGATGATACCCTCCGGCTCGCCATCAGTATAGTAGAGTAGCGGTCTGGCAATCGGATATGTTCCGTTCAGAGCTGTTTCCACACTGGGCAGGACACTAATGTCATCGGCAGTAATCTGAATACCCAAAGGCTTTACTTCATCCGTGATATAGCCTAATCCGGGGTAAAAGATGGCATTAGGGTTGCCGGCCGTTTCCGACACTCCCCCTTCAGTCGATGGCAGCATCAGTACATTAGGTCCATACTCCAGGCTCTTGTCTTCGGTAGGTAGTCCCTGCATCTGTACCACGTGCTCCTTGAAGAAGACATGGGTACCGGAGTTGGTATCCCGTGAAATAGCTACGATTTCGGCATCGTTACCGCCGAGTTCACTCCAGTTAGTTATCCGGCCGGTATATATAGCTGAAATCTGGGCGATGGTCAACTCGGATACCGGGTTGGACGGATGCACTACTACCGACAGGGCATCGGTAGCTACATGAATCTCGTAGGGGTATACCCCCTTTGACTCAGCCTGTTCAATCTCTAGTGATTTGATCTTGCGTGATGCCTGACATACTTCGGTAGTACCGTCTATCAGGGCTGCTATACCCGCTCCGGAACCGGGACCGCTGACGGAGATTCTCACGCCGGGATTTATCGCCATGAAGTCCTCGGCCCATACCGAGGTAATGGGTGTTACCGTATTTGATCCGACTATACTGAAGGTGCCGGATAGCTCTGTACCCGGTGATGGAGTGACTGGCGCTGGCCCGGAGTTGCCGGCACAACCGGACAGGCTAAGACCACCTACCAGCAAGGTCGATAAGATTAACCATTTATGCCATTTCTTGATTCTCAATTATATTTATCCTCCTTTATCCTTTAACCCCATCATAGCAGGCGGAGTTTAAGACGAGTTTAAGCGCCTGTTAAATTTCTGTTAAATCTGATGGGGTTCTAAAGGAGAGGCAGGGTAAAACTGAAGACAGAACCTTTTCCTTCCTCGCTCCGGGCTGAAATCTTACCTCCATGAGCCTGTACTATATGCTTGGCAATGGCCAGACCCAAACCGGTACCGCCACCCGAACGCGACCTGTCTGCCTTGTAGAATCGTTCAAAAACGTGCGGTAAGTCTTTCCCTGCAATCCCTATGCCATTATCAGCAATACTGACTGAAACACTCGAGCCCTCTTGTCTGATTGAAATCGTTACTTCGCTTCCCTGCGGGCTGAACTTAACGGCGTTATGGATCAGATTAGTCATTACCTGTCGAATTCGTTCTCTGTCGACATTAACGGTCGGCAGATTCTCGGTGAGATCGGTGGTAATAGCAATACCCTGCCGCTCGGCGTAGGGGTTCAGCCGGGCCACAACCTCTTTCAGCAGCAGGTTAGGATCCGTCTTCTCCAGATTCAGCTCGGCTTTCCCGGTCTCAATACGTGATAGCTCGGTGAGCTCGGCCACTATCTGTGTCATACGGTCTACTTCGCCGTCAATGCTGGTTAGAAAGCCCCTAACCACTTCCTGATCATCAACAGCGCCGTCTTTGAGTGTTTCCACGATTGCTTTGATGGTGGTTAACGGCGTCCTTAACTCGTGGGAGATGTTGCCCACCAGTTCTCGCCGCATTGTCTGCAGGTTTCTAAGTTCGGTGAGGTCCTGGAATAAAACCAGTGCTCCGGTTGGTCTGTTGGTATTAAGGGGTATTGCTATAATCCGGAGAAATCGACCGGGTGTTCCTGCCTCAATTTGAGCGGTCTGCTCGCTTTTTGTCTTGAGGCATAGTCCTAAAAGCTCGTCTATTTCGTAATCACGAACAACCTCTATGAATTGCCGGCCCAAAGCCTTGTTTTTCTTGAATCCTAACAGCCTTTCGGCGGCTGGATTGACGAGTATAATTTCTCCCCCGTCATCTGTTATTATGATACCGTCTGCCAGACTGGATAGGATGGCCGATAGCTTATTTCTCTCATCGGATATTTCACCCATCGTCTTTCTTAAATGCAATGACATCTCGTTGAAAGCCTGTGCCAGTTGTCCTGACTCGTCACCGGCAGGGATAGCGATTTTCTGATCGAGCTCCCCTGCGGCAATTCTTCTGGCTGCCCTGGTAACCTCTTTTATGGGCTGTGTCGTTGCCCGGGCGATGAATAGCCCGGCCAGGACAGCCACCGTGCCGGCGATTACGGTTGCTGCGATAATGGTATTGGTCACCCTGCTTATGGTACCGTCGACTTCCGTCATGGGTAGCGCGACACGGGCTACTCCGAACACCTGCTCCTGATCGGCTATCGGCACCGCAATATACATCAGCCGCTGGCCGAGTGTAGTACTGAAACGAATGCTCTCCCCCCTCCCCGTCTCCAGAGCATCTATTACTTCGGTGCGGCCGGCGTGATTCTCCATAGTCCGGGGGTCTTCTTGAGAATCGCCGAGCACCGTGCCGTCCCGGGCGATGATGGTAACTCTGGTTTCAATACGCTCTCCCAGTGTCTTGCTTAGCTCGTCGAGGCTATTATCTTCGGAGTTCAATAACATAGGGAGGCTGGTCTCGGCAATAAGCATGGCTTCAGCCTCAAGTCTGATGCGCAGGTTATCGGTTTGAGTTTCTCTAACCGAGCTAACCAGATAGAATCCCAGGCCGACCATGCTGCCCAGAATAAGCAAGACGAACGGTACTGCTATTCGCCATTGAATACTGCGGAACACGTTTAACCCTCTAATTTATAGCCCACGCCTCTTACCGTAATAAGATACTCCGGTTTTCCCGGATCGGCCTCCACTTTCTCTCTGAGCCAGCGGATATGGACATCTACGGTGCGTGTTTCTCCCTGATAATCATAACCCCAAACATTTTCCAGAAGCTGCTCCCGGCTAAAGACTATTCCTTTGTTCTCAGCCAGGAAGAGCAGCAGGTTAAACTCCATCGTTGTCAGCTTTAATGCCAGGCCTCTGATGCTTGCCTGGTGCCGCATTTTATCGATCTCCAGCTCGCCCGCTCGAATAAACATTTCCTGCTTTGACGGTTTCGTCTCGACCATCTCGGATCGCCGCAGCATCGCTCGAATGCGAGCCAGGAGCTCTCTCATGCTGAAAGGTTTGGTAAGATAATCATCAGCCCCGACTTCGAGGCCGACGATTTTGTCGATCTCACTGTCTTTGGCGGTAAGCATTAGAATGGGCGTCGTCATCTCCTGACGCAGGATACGGCATACGTCAAATCCATCGATCTCCGGCAGCATTACATCGAGCAGAATGATGTCCGGCTGTTTTTGTCGTGCCGCCTCAAGCGCCTGGCTGCCGTCAAGGGCAGTAATAACATGATATCCTTCTTTGGTTAGGTTAAATTTAAGGACATCGAGTAAGGCCCTGTCATCTTCTACTATCAGTACCGTTCTTTCCGCCATGCTGCTCAGTCCTGGCCGTCCGCTTAACTATACGTTAGCATACCACAGCCGGCTCTATGCTTAAAGAACACGAAAACGTTATCAACCTTTTTTATAAAATTTGACACAGAATTCCCGTGTTGATATCTTAAATATAAGAGTGGTTCGATCATATTAGTGGAGTTAATGAAAATATGGGGCTAAAAATAGCTGGTAAACCATGGTTTTGGTTATTGGTTGCTTGCCTGCTGGCTCTCTTATCATTGCCGCTGGTCTCGGCTAAGCCGGCTTATGGCTGAGGCTGCAGCAGCGGTGGGTCGTCGAGTTCGACGGCGGAATATTTAGATTTAGACGTTGGCCCGACAGGCAGTGGCTCAATAGCATTAAACGGGTCTTCCCTGGAATCTTATCCGGCCAGCCACAGGTTCTACGGAAGGGAGTTTGTCGATCTCGAGGCAGTACCGGCTCCGGGATATTACTTTAAGAACTGGAGTGGTGATTTAACCGGTACTGAGAACCCGGTATCGGTTAATGTTACTCATGATTCACTTATCGTGGCTAACTTTTCCCCGATAGTGCATACCCTCTCTCTAGGGGTAGACGGCAGCGGATCTATCCAGCCTGCGGCTGGAGCTTATCAGTATAATGAGGGCGATGTGGTCACTGTCAAGGCCGTTCCGAATCAGGGCTGGCAGTTTGATGGGTGGAGAGGTGGAGTAACTAATCCTGACTTGACCACGACGACAGTCATTGTGAGTTCGAGTAAGACTGTTACCGCTGAATTTACCCCGATAGTGCACAATCTCTCTTTAGGGGTAGACGGCAGCGGATCTACTAAACCGGTGGCGGGAACCCACCAGTACCGTGAGGGCGACGTGGTTACCGTTATAGCCATTACCGGTGAGGGCTGGCGGTTTGACGGGTGGAGCGGTGATGTAACCGACTCCAAATCGGCTGTGACGACTGTCACCGTGAGTTCGAATAAGACCGTTACCGCCAACTTCTCTCCCATAGTGCATACCATCTCTCTGGGGGTAGACGGCAGCGGGTCTGTCCAGCCCGCGGCTGGACCTCACGATTACGATGAGGGCGATGTGGTCACCATCACCGCCATTCCCGGTGAGGGCTGGCGGTTTGACGGCTGGAGTGGCGATGTAACCGACTCCGAATCGGCCGTGACGACTGTCACCGTGAGTTCGAATAAGACCGTTACCGC
>DIFA01000006.1:10185-15581 GCA_002418895.1 Dehalococcoidia bacterium UBA5760
ACTTTTCCCAGGCTGAACCATCCTGGTGGAAGGCTCTTCATACCGTCTATGACAAAGTCCTGGCGATGTTCCGGTCGCTGGGCAATTGATGTTCAGGAAGTGCAGAACATCAAATTCATGATTCATAGTTGAGTGTGTTAAACCTTCCTCGCTTCCCGTCTCCTGCTTTGCAGCTTCAGGAAGCCGAGCGTAATCAGGAATACCCCGCCGCCGACCAGAATTATGGTGGCCCCCGAGGGTAAATCGACGGCGTAGGAAAGCCATAGTCCCCCGAAGGTAAAGCCGACCCCCAGCCCGACAGCCAGCATCATCATTTTCCTCAGGTTGCTGGTGAAGCGGCGTGCCATTGCTGCCGGTATCGTCAGCAGGGCGATAATGAGAATGATGCCGACAATTCTAATCAGTAGCACCACGGTTAGGGCAATTAAGCACAGCAGTGTGAGATAGAGGCGTTCCACGGGCAGCCCCATCACCCTGCCGAATTCTTCATCGAACGAAAGCGCGGCAAATTCTTTATAGAGCAGGCTGACTGCCAGGATTATGACCCCGTCCAGGGCGATCATCAGTAACAGGTCCGAAGCGGGTACGGTGAGGATGTTGCCGAAAAGGTAGCTGAAGAGGTCCGGGGCATAGCCCGGCGTTAACGCAATGAATATTATGCCCAGCGCCATGCCTATCGACCAGAAGATGCCGATGGCGGTGTCTTCCGCCAGCCTGGTGCGGCGTACCAGGGCACCCATGCCCAGGGCTGAGGCAATCGTAAATACCAGCGCCCCGATGATGGGGTTGATGCCCATGAAATAGCCGATGCCGATACCGCCGAAGGAAGCGTGCGCAATGCCGCCGCTGATGAAGACCATCCGTTTTACTATGACATAGGTGCCGATAATGCCGCAGGCAATAGCCGCCAGCAATCCGGCCCAAAAGGCATTCTGCATGAATTCATACTGTAATATTTCCATCATCTGTCCCCGTGCTTCTTCAGGACGCGGTGGGGGATGCCGTGCGCTATCATCTGTATCGGGCACTGATAGGTCGCTTCCAAATCGTCGGCGCTGATTTCTTTGCTGCCGTGGTAGAAAAGACGGCGGTTAAGGCAGGCAATTTTGTCGACGTATATCGAGACGGCGCTGATATCGTGGGAAACTATCACTATCGTCATATCTTGCTTCAGTCTGGCCAGCAGCTGGTAAAACCCCTCCTGCATGGCGGTGTCGACGCTGGCCATCGGCTCGTCGAGCAATAGCAGCTTCGGCTCGCCGACCAGGGCCCGCGCCACAAAGACGCGCTGCTGCTGTCCTCCCGACAACCGGCCGATCTGGCGGTCTTGATACTCCAGCATGTCGACCGACTGGAGGGCTTGCCGGGCAGCATCGATATCCGCGGTACGGTAGTTATGAAATAGCCTTTTAGCGCCCAGTCTTCCCATCAGGACGACTTCTCGTACGTTTACCGGAAAATCCCGGTCGAAGAGGCTGTACTGGGGAACATAGCCGATCAGCCCGCGAACATTAACGTCGGAGGCAGGCTTTCCCATCACCCGGACCTTGCCGCGGTCGGGGTTGATCAGCCCCAGTACAGTTCGCAGCAGAGTCGTCTTGCCTCCGCCGTTAGGACCGATGATGCCGAGGAAATCGCGGTGATGCAGCGACAGGTCGACTGCCTCGAGGACGACGGTACCGTCGTATTTCACCCAGAGGTCTTCGATTTCCAGAACGGTCGGCTGTGCCATGGTATTCACTCCATCGCCTGTACTAGCTCGCCCAGCAAAATGCGCAGGTTTGTTACGTAGTCTCTTGCCAGCGGGTCGATCAAGACGACCCTGCCGTCGATAGCATCGGCAATGACTTTGGCGCCATTGGGATTAAACTGGGGTGAGGCGAAGACTACCTTTACGTCGAATTCTCGGGCCTGTTCGATCAGATGAGCCAGGCCGGCCGGCGTTGGCTCCTTGCCCTCGTCTTCAATCGGCAGCATGGTAAGGTCGTAATCCCGGGCGAAATAACCGAATGAGGGGTGATAGACCATGAACACCCGGTTTTCCACTCCGGACAGGCCTTCGGTTATATCCTGGTCCAGTTGTATCAGCTCCTGCAGGTAGGCATCGCGGTTTTGCTCATAGTAGTCGCGGTTATCCGGGTCGACTGCTATCAGACCGAGGGCGATATTCTGCACCATGACCCGGGCGTTGCGCGGTGACATCCAGATGTGCGGGTCCATGGCTCCGTGCTCATGCTCCTCATCTTCGTGCTCGGCCGCCGTTTCCTGGAGCTGGATGCCTTGCGAGCAGTCGACCACGAGCATGTCTTTATTTGCGGCGCTGAGCTTGTCCATCCAGCTCAGCTCGAACTCTACTCCTGAGCCCACCTCGGCATACATCCTGGCCCGGGCCAGCTTCTCCATCTGACCCGGCGTCGGTTCGTAGGTATGAGGACTTGCTCCCGGCGGCACCATAACGGTAACGTCGACTCTCTCCCCGCCGATGCTCTCCACGAATTCAGCCTGGGGCAGTACGGTGACCACTACTCCCAGTTCCGTTGCCGGTTCCGCCTGCTGAGCGCAGGAAACCGCCGCTGCCGGCAACGATGCCATAAATAGCGCTGCCAGGATTAGGGGAAACGCCTTCCAGCGAGTTCTCCGCATCTTGCTTTCACCCTGTAATCGATAATGGTTTTCGGTTGTTGTCAAAACGAGACCCCGTTTGGCTTTGTTATGGAAACTTTAGGTGCCGGCCGTCTGCTGACAGTCGGGACAGATGCCGACGAATTCGAGGAGATGTTCTTCGATCTTGAACCCGGTCCCTTCCGAAAGTTTTCGCTCGATGTCGGCCAGGTCGCAGTTGCTGAAGTCGACGACCCTGTTGCACCCGGAGCACACCAGGTGGTGATGATGCTCCAGGGGTCTCCGGACCAGATAGCTGCGGCCGCTGCCTGCGGTATGAACTTCGCAGATAAGCCCCAGGTCGGAAAGAATATTGATGGTGCGGTAGATGGTGGTCAGGCCGATATTTTGATGTCCGTCTCTTACGCTTTGATATATCGCTTCCGGAGTAAGATGGTTGTCACTCCCCATGATTATCTTTATCACCGCCCGCCGCTGCGGTGTCAGTTTATATCCGCGCTGCCTCATTATGCTGGAGATTTTTCTTTCCGATAATCTCATGACTATAAATGAAAACTCTTTTCTTTTGTAACTATGGACGTATAGTATCATGACCTCGGCACTGTGTCAAATAAAGACATCAGCGGATCCCTGAAGCTGGCAAGTCGAAAGGGGAAGTTTGAGGGATTAAGTAACAGTTTTGATGAATTGCATGGTATGGTTATTGCCTTCTTTTGGTACTCAGCGGCGTTGACATGCTGCTGTGAATATGAGATGCTTATAGTTGCTCCAAGTGGTCGAGCAATTGTGATCCTTCAGAAAAGAAGTAACTGGGTACCGCAGGGTAAACGGAAGTAACTGATCCGGAGGATTGCAGAAGCGAAATCACTTGGGGCGTTTCTTTTTTTCTTTCCCTGCCCCATCATTCTGCCGGGTCTGTTTGCCCAAATCTGCTATTCCTACGAAGGGCAGGTTCCGGTACTCTTCCTGGTAGTCCAGCCCGTAGCCGACGATAAACTCATCGGGTATTTGAAAACCCACGTAGTCCAGGTGTATGTTGGCAATCCTGCGTGCCGGCCTGTCGAACAGCGTGCATACCTTGATGCTGTCGGGGCCTTTGGCGTTCAGGTGGTGCAGCAGGTAGCTCAGCGTCATTCCGGTATCGATGATGTCTTCTATGATCAGGACGTGTCTGCCGGTAATATTCAGGTCCAGGTCCCTGGTTATCTTAATGACGTATTCGTCCCCTCCGTAGTGAGATATGGCCATGAAGTCTATATCGAGGGGGACCGTTATCTGCCTCATCAGGTCGGCCATGAAACAGAGGAAGCCGCGTTGAATGCCGACCATAACCGGGCGGCTTTCCTTATAGTCTGCTGATATCTGCCTGGCCAGGTCTGCCACTCTCTCCTGGATTTGTGGAGCCGAGTATAGTATGCTGCCGATGCCGCGGGCTCTGGTTTGTGCCAGCGGGCCGTGTCCGTATTTGGCCAGCAGACGGTCGAAGTCTTTCTTGTACAGCAGGGTAATGTTGATATCGGGATAGAGCTGCCTCAGCCGCCTTAGCTTGCGGTTCTTCTTCGTTACCAGTCTCTGCCGCATTGTGGTCAGCTCGACATAAAGATCGAGCCTGGGCAGATAGAAGTCCGGGGTGAACATCTCTACTACCTTCTCTTCTTTGCGGGTCAGAGCAAACGACCGGGGTTCGTACACCCAGTCGATGTTGTAGAAATCCAGAATGTCGGCGAACTCCTTCTCGCTGGGATGGGCGAAGTTGACCATGCTGCTTTGCTGCAGGCACACCTTAATATCTTCCCGGTCGTCCTTCGCTTTCTGTCCCTTATCCGGCCGGTCCAGTAATTCCGTGTACAGGGTCATGCCGCTTAGCCCGGCCATAGTCTGCAGGAATTTGATGTCCTGGTTGCTGAACTCGTACTGCTTTTTAGCATAAACCCGAAGACTGCCCAGGGTGAGCTCCCCCCTTTTTATCGGTACCCCTATTACTGACTTAATGCCCGCCTCGGCAGCCTCCTTGGGATATTGCATGTGCTTGTCCTGACTGGAGTCGAGAATAACTACCGGTTCCCTGGCGTAGACTTCGCCGAGACTGGCGTCGGAGCTGAGCAGGCCCTTGTGCAGGTAGGCGTGGGGTAGGCCCCAGGTGGCCCGGTGGACCAGTCTTTTGTTCCCGGGGTCGAAGGTAAGCACGGATACGCCGGCCTTCATGGCCACGGCAATGCTTCTAACGATTTTTTTCAGCACATCCCTGGGCAGCAGCTCGGTGTTTATTGCCGCAACCGCTCTGCTGACTGCTTTGTAGTAGGCTTTCTCCTTGCTTATCGCCAAGCCAGTTCCCTTCTTCCCCGCCCCCGGGGTATTTCTCCTTTTGCCCCTATTATACAATAGAAATGCCGGAATGAAAGCAGTCTGGTTGCGTGAAATTGCCGGGGCGTCGGCAAGGTGAGGTAAGTTGAATACGCGCCTAGAGGGATTCGAACCCACGACCCTTGGTTCCGAAGACCAATGCTCTATCCACTGAGCTATAGGCGCTTGAAGCTAAATTGTAGTTGATTCCCGGAGACATGTCTACTTTTGGTTATTCTTTTCCGGCAAATGCCCCTCATGGTCATTATACTTTTCGGTAAAGGTCCGGTCAAAACAGGCGGCTGCCGACTCTTGAACAGCTCGATAAGCAAGTTGGAAAAACGGGCGGGGCTCACTGGAAGCCTAAATTCCCGCCGGGTATTTGGGGGTTGAAGAATCTCTGAAGTTGAGGTCGGATGTCAATAACGGAC
>DIFA01000026.1 GCA_002418895.1 Dehalococcoidia bacterium UBA5760
GTCAGATTAAGTCTAGACTAGTTCACTATAATACATACTGGGAAGCTGACCTTACCTACGTATGGACCGGTAGCGCCAAAGCCTACCTGTTTGTGGTAATAGATGCCTGTAACCGTGACATCGTTGGAGACGTCTTCTCTGACCGATGCCGTGCACGGGAGGCGATAGAAGCCCTAGAGGAAGCTGTACTCAGCCGCTTTGGTGGGCGGGTGCCATATGGTCATGAACTGACTCTCAGGGTGGACCGGGGTACTCAGTTCACCTCCCACAGCTTCCGTGAGGCAGCCAGAACTTTGAATGTCCGGCTGGAGTATGCAGGGATACAGTGTCCGGAAGATAAGCCCTATATAGAGTCCTTCTTCGGCAGCTACAAGACTGAGGAGTTATACCGTAACGAATACACCAGCCTAGCTGAAGCTATAACCAGGTGGGAAAGTTATCGTGCATGGTACTGTAATGATAGACTACATCAAGCATTGTGGTATAAAAGCCCGAGGGATTATGCTAAGATAGCGCGTAACAGTAAACTATTAGTGGCCTGATTTGGTCCAGTTTAACAGGGTTCACGTCATGATTGTTCCAGTATTCTGCACTTAAAAGAATGTTTCAACGATTCCCCACCTACCAGAAACCTCACTATAGCTTTGTTACTAGTGCTTAATTCTGAAGTTTACAGATCCCCCCGAGGGTGTATGACTGGTTGCAGGCTGAGAGGGGGTAGGTTGCACTGTAGTAGGTTGACTAGTGGTCACATGCTCACCTGTTTTATATCGCTCGTATTCACTGGGTGTCATCCAGGTAGAGCCGTCAGGAGTAACTACTAGTATCTTCCCCTCGTCGTACGATGTTGATTGGCTACACCCGGTAAGTAGTATGCCTAGCAGTAATGAAGCGGAGAGTAATATACATAATCGTTTTATTTTAACCTCCCGCAAGCGGTTTGCCACAAGTCCGCAACAACACCCATACCATAGGCTACCAGGTAGATAATGTAAATAAAGGCTTACCCTATGCCAGAAAAACGAGAAGTGAACTCTATGAAGTTCAGAATGAACTGCGATACATTCGTTCTAAAAAGGAGTAAGCAACGGAGCAGATTCACAAACGGTTCACCACTTAGCAGGCAAGGATGTTGTTAAGAGAATATTGCTGTATGACATGCTACAATACCCCAAAGGGAAAGCTATGAAAATATGTCTCGAAACGAGTTGCATTATTGGGTTTGCGAACGACGAGCCTGATTGCCGAGCTATAGAAATACTATTAGACTTAGCTGAGACTAATCATCTCGAACTTTTTGTGTCCAGTTTTGCTTGGCAGGAGACTCGCCAACCCAGTAGTGAGCTAGGTAAAATGAGAATTCAACGTCTAAAGTGTATGGCTAATCCTACGCCGAAGGTTGCTCGTATAGGAGAATCGATGCTGGGAGAATGCGTGCTAGGCCACGATGACTCGTGTGAAGTAGAAGTTGTTCTGTCACGTGCAAGCAGACCAGATATTGAGCAATTCTTGAGCTATGCCGCCGTTTGTCTCGACTTCTTCGTTACCAAAGATAACCATTACTTGAAGAAATCGGTACAGACCAAACTAACCAAGGAATATGGTTCTCGGGTCGGGAATCCACAGCAATGCTTGAATTGGCTTAAGGAGCGCGGCGTTTACTGATCGTCCGTAACCTTACTAGTAAGAGAACTCATCGATTTATACATGCCGGTCTTCGAGGGGACACGGCAACGAAAAGCCACTTAGCGCATTTCCACTTTAACGATAGGTCTGAAAATCAGCATCCTCTAGCTTTACAAATTGGTCCAAGCCTTTTTCTGTTGGTTCGTATACATAAAGAGATAGCCTGCCACCCGATTTCTCTTCTATCAGGTCTGCAGATATAAGAGCCCGGAGGGCAATTTCACGAAGGTACCCCACCAGATTGAGCTTGTAGTCCGGTATGGGATGACCTGTCTCCCTGTATTCAAGACAAATATCACGTAGTAGTTTTGCAGGCTCCAGCTTTAAAGATTTTACAACTCCCTTCACTGCCTCGGTTTCTTCAATCAAATCAATGAACTCATCCAGACCATTCATTCCTGCTCTCCTCATTACTAACGTGTCGCTACTTGCCAGTGTCTCTTAGATGGATTACCCTTAACTATATAAACAGTATCATAAATCTGAAAGTAGTAATACCCATAAAGGAGCAGCAGGCTATGAAATCGACTACGGAATACCTCTGGTTTAATACTGAGAAACACCGCGAATTTATAAACATAACGGATGAAGTGACGAAGATTGTAGACAAGAGCGGTATATCCGAAGGTTTTGCTCTTGTCTCAGCAATGCATATTACCGCGGGAGTCTACGTGAATGATGCCGAATCTGGTCTAATCGCTGATATCGATCAATGGGTGGAGAAGATAGCACCCTATCGGCCTGATTACCGGCACCATAGAACTGGTGAGGACAATGGTGATGCTCATCTGAAGAGCCTTCTTATTCACCACGAAGTCATCGTTCCGATTACCAAAAGCAAGCTGGATCTGGGACCGTGGCAGCAAATTTACTATGCGGAATTTGACGGACAGAGGCGAAAAAGAGTCATAATAAAAGTGTTGGGCGAGTAACACGAGCAAGCGTAAACAGCCAGATTGCTATTAGTAAGAACGGCTTCTTTCAGATACTGGCTATATGCATATGACGAAGGCCCTTGGTTGGTCAGATCAAGACGTAACAACCAGGCTATCAGTATTTCCTAATAAGTTAGTATCTTGGTAAGCCTTGCCAGCCTTCTAATATTTTCAAGAATAATATCTCGTCTGTAGACAGTGGCAAGGAGAAGGGGTTTTGTAATCTCTGAAATAGACTTGCTAAGAAAGATATTCGCGGGCGATATTCCACTATCTCAGGATCACTAACTCCAGCTAGGTTGGCAGCTATTTCTATTGCTTCGTTTAGACCCCCCAATTCATCTACAAGACCAGAAGCAAGCGCCTGTGTTCCAGTGTAAAGTTGGCCTGTGGCTAATGCTTCCACATCCGCCAAAGGTAGATCACGCCCCTGTGCTACTGCGTCAACAAACTGTCCATACAAGTCATCTGAAATATCCTGCATTATCTTACGCTCCTCCTCTGTTAGGGGCCGGATTCCCATGTCCTTGTGTTCTCCAGTCTTAATAGTTTCCATCTCTATCCCCAACTTTTCTAGCAGTCCTTCGATATAGATAAACTGGCTAATAACCCCTATGCTTCCTGTGAGAGTACTGGGATTAGCCACAATCTTATCGGCATATGCTGAAATATAGTAGCCACCGGAGGCTGCCATATCTCCCATAGATACAACTACCGGTTTGCCAGTAGCTTCCCTAAAGTAACGTATTTTGGAGGCAATCTCCTGAGAGGCAGCTGCCGAACCTCCGGAGCTATCAATACGTAACACGACTGCTCTGACCAAGATATCACGCTCCGCCCGCTCCAGGTAGCCTGCTACTAAATCAGGGCTGATAATAGGGCCTATCAGTAATCCGCTTTGGCTAACGCCAGCAATCGTACCGCTCAAAGGAATGACGGCTATTCTTTGTTTGGGTACTGTACACCCACTGAGAAAGACTCCGATGAACAGCGCTAATACTATTGTAACGGTAATCTGCCACTTTTTTAATTTCACGTTCTTATCCTCCTTTCTCATTTGCTCTATTGGTGTTTATCGGGATCTCACACTACCATGACTATACGATTAAAGGCTAACCGACAGTATGGCTGCCTTAGCCAGAAGACATTGTGGTGCGGCATTTAGTAAAATACCTAAATCTACGTTGCATACAGAAAGGTTTATCGAAATCTCCATCTCTCAACCAGTGTGTAGGATAGTTTGGGAAGTGGCGATAAATTAGTTAGCCTCCTCTCTTCTTGGGAACTGCCGTTTGAGTTTATCCTGAATAGCCTTCATCTGTTGCTGCTTCTCAAGTTCTTCTTCACTCAGGGGTTCGCAGAATGTAAGCTTATTGTTCTTGAGCCCAATGGTGAAGAGTGCCCGGCATTTCCAGCAACGATACGGCCCCCTGTAGCTTGAATCAACCAGTGACATGGTGCCCTCAGTCTGGCATGAGGGACATTCTATTTTGACTAGCATATACTAATGTTACCCCATCTTCCGGGGTTTTGTTAAATTCTTACCAGGCTTCAGTGAGTTATTCTTGCATACCTTCCGCAAGGGCTACCAGCTACAAGGCAATGATAATATACTCGCTTCAAGATAATACTTTACATCGTCTGGGTACCCATGATAACCGAGCCCGGAAGGTAGCCGGCAATTAATCGGATCACTCCTTTGCACAGGCCACCTTTGCATGCACTTTTTCCGGCGGCCTCTTTTATGCACGGTTTATTGGTACGGTTACGCATGGCCGCAAGCGTTGCACAAGCTAGCCCCCTCCCCCCTATATAAGCTCTGGCCCGGTGGTAATGCAAAGCTAACAGTGCAAGAAAAGTGCAAGAATACTACGGTTCACGCTTGCACCTGTTAACCTGAGGCTTTGCACATATCACTCATCGGAGTGTTTGGGAATCGATTCACCACATGTGATATCATACCAACAAGTGCGGAGAAAGATAATACACCAGGATTCAATTCAATATCGAATGAGAATGGCAGACTCCAACTTTTCCCTTGCCCGGTGGCCAAGGGAAAGTCGCTGAAAATACATGCGTTGATTGTCCCGATACCTTTCGAGGCTTGTTAAGAGTTCTAGGTATCGTCCCCCTAAGCCCACCAAAATATAAAGCTAAATTACTGTAAATAAGCCTTCATTTTTAGGGGGCTTATTTATTTTGCTACTAATTTGCTACTAATTAGGTTTAATTTTCGCTCCTCGCTTTTACTGGCAAAACGATCTCATCGAAGCGGTTAGCTGCCGACTGCTGAAGCCCCGGCGCTACATGGGAATAAGTATCGAGTGTCACTTGTATACTAGCATGCCCCAAACGCTCTTGCACTATCTTAGGGTGTGTACCAGCTTTCAGCATAAAGCTGGCATGCGTATGCCGCGCGTCGTGTAGTCTTATTCCTCTAAGTCCAGCTTGGCGAGCGAGGCGACGCCAAGCATGGGTGATGCTATCGGGTAATAATGCCTTGCCGTCTGGGTGAGAAAACACCAAATCATTTTCTTGTAGCGGCGGTATGCCTAGAACTTGCCTTTGCTCTTTTTGTTTGGCTTGGTATTCCCTAAGAACAGCAACTGTGGAAGGTGAAAGTGCTATGAGCCGCCTACCTTTAGCAGTCTTTGGTTGTCCGATAATAATCTCCCTGTTATGTAGCTGATGGAGTGTCCGGGTAACCGAAGCCTGACACAATAACAAATCAAGATCACACCAGCGAAGAGCTAATAGTTCAGAGCGTCGCATACCGGTAAACAGATCCATATAGAATAAGGCATAATATGGAGTAGACTTAGCATATTCTAGGAATATATGTAAGTCAGTCTCGTCCATAGTCTGCATCTCCCTACGTGTCACCTTTGGTATGTCTACCGCATCTGCCGGGTTACGGGCAATCTTGCCCTGATTAACGGCAGACTTCAAGGCCTTATGTAAGGTGGCATGGATATACCTCACCGAACGGCTCCCAAGTCCCCCCTTGCCCTTTAGGCTCCCACTGGTGATCTTTTCAGAGTAAAGCCTTTGAAGATGCTCGGGTTTAAGAGTATATAACAGCACATGTCCTATTGCGGGTTTTATGTGTTTTTCAACGAACCAAGCATAAGTCTGGGCAGTATTCGGGGCTACATTCACTTTATGATCCTTCAGCCACTGGTCTAAATACTGACCCACCGTTTGTCTGCTTGACTTTGTAAACGTACCGTTGTCTATTTGGTGAATTAGCTCAGCCAACTTCCGCTCAGCCTCACGTTTTGAACTTCCGGCTGTAATCCATTGTTGCTTACGTTTACCAGTAACAGGATCCAGCCCGAGCTGAAGGATAATGGTATAGTTGTTACTGCCTTTACGAGAGTGCTGAAAAACCCCACTTTTATCTGGTTTTGTCTTAAAAGTCGTGCCTACAAAATGTCATAATTCTTGATTTTTTAGGCTTTTTCGGCAGTCTCGTTCCGTCATTTAGTGTATCGGTGAATAATAAGGAGCCCAGGCAGGATATTACCCAGGAAGCTACCGCGTGCCGAAATGGAAAGGGTCTCTGAGGTTTTGTAACTCCCGGTGATAATAGAGCGGGGTAGGTCGTTTTGTCTGGAATCTCAACTTTCTTAAAAATGCTATTTCCTCCTCGCTGGCATCACCGCTGAGCCGCGTGTCACGAAGAAATTTCTTGAGCCCCGGCTCATCCTCCAAGGGCTGTTCGGGTTTCTTTTCAACAAACTCGAATTTTTTAATGTGTTCTGAGACTAATCTACGGTTCAAGACAATTTCCATGTTTAAAGTCTCTAGGTTAATGTCCCAAGATTCAATCAGTGGCTCCAATAATGGGACGCAGTTTTCAACTGACAGGTGGAAGATATCCGTATCGAGGAACTCCAAAATCATGACTCGGACCTGTTCATAGCCTTGGTTGTTGAGTTGAGCCACCTTTCTCAGCCAGTCTTCATTCTGTAATTTCGTTTTAGCCACACTCTTGACCACGTCCAGAAGCTTCTGTGTAACAAAGCGTTCAAGTTCGCCGAGCGACTGCCTTTCAAAAATAGCCCGCAACTGTCGTTCTTTACTGGGAATACACTTGCGCAGAGTCAACTCTCGGACTTCTTTGAGCAGGGGCACAGTCGGGTCCCCCAGCTTTCTGTGCAATTCTTCCATGCGCTGGAGGTTAGCCAGTTCTGAAAGCTCACCACTCGGCAATCTAAGGAACTCTTCCATTTTCTCGTATAGGTCTGTCCGATGAGGCATTGGAGGAACCGTTCTCCTGTTCAGCAACAGGGAAATGTAGGTCTCCGTAACGTTGGCAGCGGTTGCCAGGGCTTGCTGTTCAAGCCCCAACTCTTTAAGCCGGTGTCTGATGACTAACGAAACATCCATCAGAGTTATCCCTCTAAGTTTAAATACTATATTTAAACTATTTCGTGCTTAGTGAGAATAATATCATGAAATACTTGACAAATCAAATAAAAGTGTGTTATGGTTCGAATATGAGTGAATGTTCTACTCATGGTTCTTCGAGTTGGAGTTCCTGTACTTCGTGGTCGATAGCTTAACCAAAGCATACAAAATAAGTATTTTAGAAGTAATAAAAAGGAGAATAACAGTGAAAAAACTTATTATTGGTCTAGTCGCAGCATTAACGCTGGTATCTCTAATGGCAGTTCCAGTATTTGCTGCGGGAAAGGACGGTCCGGCAGGCAACTCCAATATCGGGCATCTATATCTGTATGAGAAGGATGCTTCAACATGGGAGATAGTTGAAAATGGAGCCTGGGGCAAGATGACGTATAACCTCTCAGGCGAAACCTTTGATCTCGTGTTCAATGGTAAAGGACTTGATGCGAGAGAAGATTACAGCCTGATTTACTATGCCGACCCATGGCCTGGCACCGGAGGAGCACTTCTGGCCAGCGGTATCGCCAACAACGGTGGCAACCTGAATCTGAAGGCTTCGGAGGATGTCGGCAATATACCGGTGGATGAAGATGCTAATAAAGACGGCGGTAAAATATGGCTGGTGCTTACTGCAGATTATGATGCCGATGCAGGTAAGATGACAGCCTGGAATCCAACCAAGTACCTCTTTGAGAATGCTCTGATAACATTCGACGCTGACTAGTACTAATAAATCAGAGAAAGCAGTAGTTGGTTAAGTAAGGAAGTCCGAAGAGGGAGTAATTTCGGTTACTCCCTCTTCTTGTTACTGACGGCCATCGTGACTTTCCTACCCAACAAGAAGCCATTTCGTTAAGCATCATTATTCTTTTACCAGAATGCCCGCCAGTCGTTGACTGGATTCATTCCTCAAAACTCCGCTAACCTAGTTTATCATTCTACAGTTTGGCTAATAATTAAAAGAGCAAACCAGGCACGTAAGATTTGTGGAGGCAGACTAACCCGCAGCCGGTACAGAGTCGCTGTGTTAGTCAAAGAGGGGGAAATACAACCAGGAGGCTGATTCATGTAGTGTAGTGAGTTATGAAGGCTCTTGAGAGCTATTTATAACGATAATTATTGCCCTTTTACTTCATAATCACTAAAAATGAATTCTAGGTCACTCTGAAGCGCATTGAACCTTTCTTGGGGGAAAATCTTGTCATCAATATCAAATATTACCTTTGTTTCACCTTTATCTGAGCCGAGGAGATGCACTGTCATACATTCTTTCGCCGACTTTTCTGGTCCGCCTTCCATAGTGAACGTCATCACAGCACGAGAGACAAAAGATGATGTATCACCCGGTACAGCGGACGTAAACAGCCTTGCCTCTCGTATTACCGTTCCATGTCTTATGGTAAAGTCTTTTATCTGTTCATAAAGTAACTCGGGTCTTACATTTTGATAAGTTTTTCTAATCTGCACTTTAACTCCTTCCCTTTACTACTCCAAAGTTATCCTCATATAGTAATACTTAGCAATATAGTTTGTCCAGCTTGCCAAAAAACCTCGTCTTAACTCACCATATATTCCATTAGGTAACTTCACATCGTCTTGGTACCCATGATAACCGAGCCCAGCAGGTAGACGGCAAATATTCGGGCTTACTCCTTTGCACACCCCACCTTTGCATGCACTTTTTCCCGCGGCCTCTTTTATGCACCGTTAGGGTTCCGGTTACGCCTGGCCGCAAGCGTTGCACAAGCTACCCCCTCCCCCCTATATAAGCCCTGGCCCGGTGGCAGTGCAAAGCTAGCAGTGCAAGAAAAGTGCAAGAATACCACGGCTCACGCTTGCATCGCGGAAGGCTTACCTTTGCATACCGAATTGAGACTTGACAAATTATGCGTTGTCATATAGATTAATGGTATATATTTACGGAGGGTAATATGGTTGGTTCCAGACGAAGGCGGGGAGACAAACACGTCGACAGACGGCTGATGAAAATGGGCGGAAGCCTGGTAATGGCGGTGCCCGATGAGATGGTAAAACAATGGCACCTGGAGAAGGGCGACCAGGTGAGGGTCACCGTCCTTGAGGACGGAATCCGGGTTGAGCCCAAGCAGCTTTCCAAGGTTGAGACCATCTCTCAGGAATCGCTTGAAACCTACTCTAAGGCCATGGCCGACATCCAGGCCGAGGTGATTATGAGCGCTGAAAATGAGATAAGCCTGAAGTTTTCCGGCGCTAATAAAGACACCGTCAGGGTATTTGCGCGGAGGCTCTGGCAAAACCTGCCCCTGATGCTCCGGCTGATGGGGCTGGGATCGGTTGATGAGATTCCCCACGGTAAAGAGAAAAAGAGAAAGGAGGTGCCGAAATGAAAACAGAAACACTTACCGAATGGCTGAAGAGGGGTTGCGATCCGTTCAAGGAGGCCGGAGGCTTGCCTGAATGGGTGCTGCCGGCTCGGAGCTTCTCCGATGTTGTGGAGGAGGTGGGTGATGATGGAATTCTAGAACTGAGCCGGCCGGTAGAGATGGACCCGGTAATGAAGAGGCGGAACGGGAAACTGCCGCCTCCGGACGCCGTCGCCCTGGAAGATTTCCAAAAAGCCGCTAAAAGCTGGGAGCACATTTCCCGGGTAAAGCCGGTGATTGATGGATGTTTTGACTCACGGGTAATGCTGGACAGCTTTAAGGAAGACGAGGTTGAGACCAAATCTGATGTACTGCGCTCGGTTACGGTGCTGGCGATTGCTCCCTTTAGCCCGGCGGGAAAAACGCTCCTTGGTGAGCTTGCCCCAATCCTGGGCGGTGACAAGGAACAACCGGCCGAACTGCTGGGACGCTACGTTTCCGCGGTGATCCAGAATGACCTGGAGACCGTGAAGAAGGCTAGCGACATCATCAAAGGAAATAGCCAGTGGCAAGATTGGTCGACCCTGTTCGCACGGAAAGCGATGTCACTCAATAGCGAATCAAAGCTGATCGCGGTCACGCCGCCGGTATCGGCTGATATTGCATGGGTGATCGCCCAAATGATTATGGAGGCTTTTGAAAATGAACCTGAACGAGATCATTCAAACAGTGAGGCAGGATAGGGCCATTCCGGGTGAGGACGAGCTAAGGGCGCTCCCCTACAAGAAGGCCTTCGTTTATGGAAGAGTCTCCTCACAGGGGCAGGTCAGAGAGAGCCATGAGTCGATCATGGAGATTGCCAAACTGGTTGAACTTGCGATTAAGGATGGCTATAAAACAGCCCTTGCGGTTTCCGATGTGGAGAAATGGCTGGGGGACATACAGAACGGCGCCGATATTCCCCGAGTGCTTGAGGATGGAGACGTCCTGATCGACTGCCGCGACCTGGGGCTGTCCGGATCCTTAAGCGAGGAAAAGCGCCCCGGCCTGGCCAGCCTGTCCCAGAAAATCACCAGTGGCGAAGTTGGGGCGGTCTATCTTGCCGAAGGGATGAGCCGTCTTTCACGAGACCGCGACCGGGTGCTGGGTTATACGATCCTGAAGCTTTTGAAGGAGCAGAAGTGCCGTATCAGGACCCCTGAAGGGGTATATAATCCCGCCATTCCCCGCGACTGGGAAAACCTCGCTGATGACATCGAGGACTCCGCCGACGAGATGAAGAAGTTCGGCATAAGGCTGGGTAGAAGGCGGGCCTCGAAGGCGGCTGAAGGCAGGCATATCGGCAGCCCGGTGAGCCCCGGCTACGTTGTGGCTATCGAAGGGCAAAAACGTGACGGCTCATATATCCTGGGCAAGTGGCAGCCCTACCCGCCGCACCAGGAGATAGTCATTAAAGCCCTCGGGGAAGTGGTAAAGCAGCGCTCTCTGCTTGGGGCGGTTAAGTCGCTGGCGGCCCGCGGGGTCACCTTTCCCTTCTTCCCGTCCGACCTTCAGTACATGGAGACCAGGTCGGCCTTGAGATTCTATCCCAGAGATGAATCTGGCTATGTTATCACCTACAATAACCTCAAAAGCCTGGCCACCAACCTCAAGCTGATCGGCATCTGGCAGTGGCGCGACACGTTTATCGAGAATAACCACGAGCCCGTGGCGCCGGTTGAGCTGTTCCTCGAGGCCTATGAGATCGCGCGCTCCCAAAAGCCCAAAGGCAGGGCCGCCTATAGCGAGCCCATGGAGTGGGCCAGGCTACTGTACTGCATGAATCACGATGATCCCAGAAAGCTCAGCGCCCATAATCATCACCGGCGGTGGATGTGCTACAGCCAGCGATCGCCCTTAGAGCCTCCCTGCCTTCAAATAGCCGATCATTTACTTACCCCGTTGCTGACAGCGGAGTTTCTACGCACCCTTGACCTTACCCCGCATGCCCGGGCAGTCGTGGAAAAGCTCAAAGATGATGTCGAGCGGCACAATCTTGAGAAAGGGCAGAACCAGCGGCAGAAATCGGAGCTCAAGGCACGGCTGGCCAGGCTTAAAGGCTACCTGGGAAGCGCCGACCCACAACGAGAAGAGGCCTACTGGCGGCTTATTGAAGAAACCCAGGCAAAGCTTGATCTCCTGGATAAACAACCGGTCATCGAGGCGGCTTCCCCGGCCGACCTGGAGCAGGTTATCTCTTTCCTGGATAAGCTCGACCAGGAATGGCAGCGCTATCCTTCAAGGCTGAGAAACCGCTTGATTAGCCTGCTCATCGACCGGGTAGAACTCCGGCACGACCAGTCGTTGATTGAAGCTACCATCATCTGGAAGGTGGGACTGAGGCAGACGGTTAACATCGTGCGCTCCAGGGAGAATCTGCTTCGTGACAAGATGTGGACGGAAGAAGAAGAGAGTCTGCTGGAGATGCTCTGGTCATCTTCAACCCCCGATATCATACAGGCCGCCTTCCCCACCAGAAGCTGGCATGCTATCGGACAGAAGGCGTTGGGCAAGGGACTGAAGAGGCCGTGGGTTAAGAAAAACTCGCGGTCAGGACCGCGGTGGACAACGGAGGATGACAGGAGATTGCGGAAGCTTTATACTAAAGAGGTTAGTATTCACGAAATCGCTAGAAAGCTCGGCCGAAGTGAGGGAGCGGTTATGACTCGAGCCTCTACCATAGGTGTGGTCAGACCCAAAGAGATCCGGTTCAGGAAGGCCCAACCCACCCCACAGTCTATGAACATCAGTGTTTTCCAACGCTCATCATCACCATCATAATCATGATGAGCGGCATGATCGCCGAGAGCATTTCCGTCATGCCCCCACCGTTCGTCTGATAGGGCGTAATGCCGGTCTGCTGCGGGCTGATAGGAGTTTGCGCCGAGGCAACTCCACTTACCGGGATCTGTAGTGCCTTCATCCTTTTTACCTCCCGTATTATGTTAGTCCGTGATTACGGCTTTTCTTCGGCAGCTGTCACCCCAGCCATGCCGTCAATAGGCCGCAAATCCGATGACGTCACCTGCTAGCGCCGGCAACAAACTTCCGACCCCACTTATCGGCGTCGGGAGCGCGGTACACACCAGCGTCAACGCCGGCGTTATACGCCCGCTTGGTGATCGGGCCGAAGGGGAGCCTTCCGTACTCCTCCTTCATCGATGGCTTGGCAGCCTCGTACTTCTCCGCCATGATCGGAGCCTTGGTCTCCAGCTTGCGCCTTCCCTTTGCAACCATTTCCTCTAAAGTCGCCATTCTTACACCCTCCTTCTGAATTTACGTCAGGCTCCGGCCGGAGGGGTGACTCCAACCTTCACCTTAGAGGGTTGCAACCTGGCCCAAAAGGAAGGGGGGTAGCCCTAAACCTTTCAAGTTCAGGTTGCTACCCCCCTTTAGTTGGCCAAGAGAGCTGCCGGTAAAAGTAAGGGCCTGAGAGCCGACTTTTCCGGCTAGCTCTCAGGCCTACATTTCTCTGTTATCATATATGTTTTAGTTTGTCAAATTTATTCCCTTTTCCCCTCTTCTTACCTGGAAACAGAGTCTGTCCAGTTTCGCCACTTCTTATCCTGTGCCTCCTTAAACCTCTTAAGCTCCCGCTTCTTAATCTCGGCTATCTTCTCGGGAGGGAATGCTTCTGACAGACGGCTTCCGCTCGACTCCGGCGAGCCGCGTAATCTGTGTAGTAACTCCTCCAGGCTGCTAGTAGTGCTCATCGGTACACCTTCACTTCCACTCGGAATGACTTGTGGATCATCGGAGACAACTGCTCAACAAAGTTATCAAGAAGAAGCTGTCCCACCTTATACGTGTTTTCACTCTCAACCAGCGGCCTCGGGCGGATTATCACCCTGTCGGCTTCCCTGATGATGTCGACCTGAGTCTGCCCCAATGCCTCCCTTACTTCCGTAGGCAGTCTGGCAAATTGCTGGCCGATTACATTCCACATCATGTTGAACATCGGATTGTCATAGGGGTTGGGGCTTGGACTTTGGTTTGACAGGTTCGGGTCCGGAGTCGTTTGTTGTGCTCTTATCATTTCTCACCTCACAGTAATAGTCTATCAGACGGCGACAAAACACCGCATAAATAAAACCCTTAAACTCAAAAAGGGTGGTAGTTAGAGAGCTGCCGCTGTTTTCCAGCTCGGCGCGCGCCTCTTTCAAGTACACCCATGAATTCTTCCGCGCCCACTGGGGGAGCGCCTCCTTGCCCTGTCGTTCATACCGGTCAAGCCAGGAGCCAATAGCCTCAACACCGTCACCGTCCTTCGAGAGCTCATAAGCCACATCGATACACTCTTTTAGCCGGCTTAGCGGCAGCAGACTAAAAGCCGCTCGGAATTTATCGGTTTGCTCTGGCTTTATCCCCAATATACGGGCCATAACCCGGGCCGAGTTATCCGAGAAGACTACCGATGTGATGTCTACCCGCTGCTTTTGGAGTCGTTTACTCACTCTTCCTCATTCCTCCAGCTCATCCAGGCTGTGATAACTAATGCCGGGACCCCCCTCCTGAACAGCAGGTTGCTCGGAAGATGGCTGAGGCTGTCCTGAATCCGGCGGCTGGCTATTACTAACAGGTGGCATCGCGCCTGGCATAGCTCCCCCCATGAATGAACCCATCATTTGCTGCATGGCTTGACCAAGCACCGGCTGCATTACACCGGCCATCATGGAGGCCATAGGATTCGGTCCGGATGTCTGTATCTGGCTGCCAAGTTGCTGAAGAGCGGCCTTCAAGTCCCGGTTACCTTCCAGGGTCGCCCCAGCAAGCTCGGCGGCGATTATCTTGGCCGCCTGCCCCTCGGACTCCCTCATCTCCTGGGCCATCTTGATAATGGGCACCGCCTGCTGAACACCCATAGCGGAGAGCTCTTGAGCCACCCTGACGCCAACCAGCACCGACCTGACACCATACTCGACTCCCGAATCAAAAATCTCAGCCTGGCCATCTACCATCACTGGCAGCTTCAGTTCCTGCACAAGCTGCTCAAGCGGCGATTGTTTTTTGGTGGCAACAGCGGTCGTCTGAGCCGATGTATCCTGCGGCTGTCCGGAGTGCTTAAATCGCATATGTCCATTCAACGCCTGGGGCGTCTTAAAAGTCTTGTCGCAGATTTCACACTTGTTTTCGTCTGCCATCAGCCCCTCCTTTTGTATACCAGCGCCCAGCTACTGGCACTTCGTGCCTGAGCTACTGGCTATTTTACGCCTGAGTAGTCAAGCGTCCCCAGCCACTCAGCCTGAGTAGCTCAGTCTATACTCAGGGCAGGGGGTAACCACCCCCTCGACCACCTATAGTTCCCTGTTATCATATGCCACCTATTTTGTCAAACCAGATCCGTAGCGGCGCAGGAGCTCAAAGACCGAGTCCGCTTCCTCCCTGGTTTTGGCCAGCCTGGCTACCCTTACCGCTTGCCGTGGGTCGGGAAACCGTGAAGAAAGCTGCCATGTCCGCTGCGATATGTATGCTGCCAGGTCAGGAGCAACCCCTTCCTGCCTCACTAAGACATTGGTGGCCACAGTTAGAAAGTCATTCAGCCCATAGGGCTTGAACTCAAGCACCATAAACCGCGAAATTAACTCCGGCGGCAGCCTGAGAGTATTAGAGGCGGCGAATACCCTGGTATTCAGGTTGCTCGAACGCTGCTTGCCGTGCTTGGTCTCCGAAACTATTCCCGTGGCCATCAGTGAAAGCAGCACCGAGAGATCCCTGGGTCCAATCCGGTCTATCTCGTCGACCAGCAGCACCTGGGGATCTGTCTCAAAGAGTAGCTGGGCTATGCCGGCCCGACTTGACTGAGAACCCAAAACATAAGGCGCTCCCAACCGAGCCAGCTCCATAAGAAACATCGTCTTCGCGGAGGCCGGCACTCCGGTAAAGAGGAGATGGACCGGCTTCTCATTCCGCAGAACCGTCTTAGCCAGGTCTTTTATGTCCTCGTAGCCTTCGATAACGTTGAATAAGTCATCAGGTATCTCAAACTCCCGCTTCTCAAACGGCGTCTCTGCCAGCTCCTCTCCGGCCTCAAGGACGCGCCTGCCTTCCTCGGAAAGCTGGTAGCCGGTGCAGTTGTTACTCCGGTAGGGATTATCCAGCAGTCCCTCCAAGAATAACCGCGTGAGGGTTGCCGGCTGAATCCGGACGGCACTCCACTCCCAGCCCAGCTCGGCGCCTGGCTTTCTCCAGTCAATGGTTTTCTCGTGCTCGGCAATTTGCCGCAGCAGATCAAGATCGCCCTCTTTCATAACTCCCTCCCTTCTTTTCTTGGCTCCAAGGTATTACAGCTCATATCTCGACTTCATCTCAGCCCCATCCGATGCACGCCTCGGCTCCACAGCAATGCTCTCCAGCTCAAGTCTCGACTCCACTTCATTGCCCTCCACTTCTCGGCTTCGATACAAACTATCCCCCGCACTCCTTGGCTCTGTTTCTTCTCACATCCGTTCACCCCTAATCACTCCTCGGCTCCATCGCACTTCCACCCCACTCACCACATATCTCGGCTTCACCACACTACCACTCAGCCCAATTCCATTCAGACCTCGGCTCCAGCACACTTCACCCCTAATCACTCCTCGACTTCAGAGCACACGACACCTCACATCACTTCGCCTCGCGGCTTCAGCTCTCATCACAACATCTCGATCCATATCTCGGCTTCGGTGCAAATCATATCTACCCAATCCAAATCTCGGCTCCAAGCCACCCCACATCATCACTCGACTCCAAACCAGCGCATTTCCCTTCGGTCCACATCTCGACTCCCTTTCTTTTTGACCCGATTCACTACTTGACTTCAATGCACAACACCTCGGCTCCATTACATCGCAGGTCACCACATTTCTCGGCTTCAAATCATCACAATCCAAATCATCACAATCGATATCAACTCTCGGCTCCAGAACATATCAAAACACTTCATGTCTCGGCTTCAAACCACCGTATTTCAACGCACATCTCGCTTTGGCTTCAGACCTTCTGTATGGCGTAGCTATAACGCCCCCATCCCTGAGACCGCTCTTGGCCCATGCCATGAACACTGCCGTACTCGAAGATGGCGCTAAGAATATCTTCCGTGATGACACCATCGTCGAGGACATTAAGTTGGAACGTTAGCGTCGGCTTCTCCACATAGTCCACAAATTTCATCGTCGACCTGGGCCCCTTCATGGTCATAACCTGAATGAAGCGCTGCACAGTGCCGACAGGCTCTTTGGCCTGCTCTCCGTTAACCATCAAGGGGATGATGTCCGTCATAACGTATACTTTATTAGCCACTTTTGCCTTGAGAGCTTTAATCTCCGGTTTAATGGCTCCCTTTACCTGAAGAGCGCAGTCTTTAATGTGCCCTCGGACACAGCGCCCCTCATAGTACAAGCCGTCGTCACTCCTGCAGAATGTAGCCCAGCCGTACTTAAGCTCATCCTCGCCTTCTTGAATCCCCACCTTCTCCACGATCTCGTCGGCGAGTTCCTCAAGGGAGATAAAGTCTTCTGGCAGCTTTGCCGACGTACGGTTCTCCAGCATCTTCTCAATCTCCTCCCTTGTCCGCGGCAGAGACGCCGCAAAGTGTCCCGTCATCTTTAGTTCCACTTCATACCTGTTCCACATCGGTCTTACCCTCCTTTCTTTTAACAGGTTTTCCCCACAGCTTTTCTCTTCGCTCCAGCTCGGCTAACCTTAATTCCATCTGCTGCAACCTATCTTCCACCATCTCGAGAGGGGTAACTTGTTGTGGTGAAGACACCATTGTCAACTCCGGCATCTCCCCCTCTGGAAGGATGACGCCTGCTATGCACAGTCGCACAAAGACATCACGGTAGATGGGAGTGTCGCGCTGTTGAGCTCCCTGGCATATTACAAGAAACTGCCTATAACTTAATTGCCGCACCTTCATGTTCACCTCCCCTCCTTTCTTTTCGTTAAACGCCCGAATACCGAAAGCAACCTAGCTAGACTCTCAATATCATCATCAGCCACTGCACAGAAAGCGTTATGACGCATGATATTTTTTATTGTTAGATGATGGTCTTTAATCTCTCCTAAAGCTTTGAGTACCCACTCGCTGTGCGACAAAGCATCCCTGTCGACCTTTTCTAACTCCTGCATAAGTTCAATTTCGTTCACTACAGCCCCCTTTCTCTTCTTATGAGCTCGTATGCAGCCTGCACCATGTGAAAAAAGCACTCCGTCCCCTTCTCTCCCGATGTATCCGGATGTAGCTTGTGTGCCAGAGCGCGGTACCGCTTCTTAACCTCCTCATCGGAGGCCGACCTGTCTAGTCCCAAAATCCTGTAAGGGTCAACCGCCGTCTGTTCCTGCCCCTTCATAGCCCCCGGAAAGCCGGTAAAGTCCACGCCGCTTCTCCGGATGAAGTCCATAAACTTCTGCGGATCAAAGGCATCCCTCATCACCGAATCAACGTAGCCCTCCATAGCCCCCTGGACGTCTCCGCTCCATTTTTTACTGAGCTTGGTGAGGTCGTTAACCCAGGCGTTATAGAGGTCATCAAAGTTATCGGTCATTGATACTCCTCGGGCTTATACTCCGTATAGCACTTGAGGCACGTGGGGAAACTTGTAAAAGTGCGGCGATCTATACACATTGCAAAACTGTCCCCCGGCTTTATTGTCGCGCCACACTTCCCGCAAATGTGTTCTTGCCTGGCTATCTTAATTCCTTTCGGCGGCTCTCTATACCCCAATGCAATTACACCCATAAACCTTTCCTCCTGTAATTCAGAACTAACGTTTTCACATCTTTGCCATCTCTCTTTTAGTGAATGGCCGTATATAGTATCCGGTTAAGTTCCTGAGCATCTTCCACATCTTTCATTTATCTTTCAGGGGGTGAAAGATGATTTCGGAGAAAGGAATCCCCCATCGGCCGAGCTCCCCAAGATTTCTTTCACCCTCCTGGCCGCGGTTACTCCCAAAGGTCCGCATCTGCCAACTCTCTTTCACCACCTCACGGCTAAGCTCAGCTTTGTTATCTTTCAGTTCTTTCGCCTTTCTTTCACCCTAGCCCCTATCTTTCACTTCAGGGGGGTTAGTATAACCCCCTGAAAGATAAGGGGTGAAAGATCAATAAAAACCCTCCTTTGTTTCAGTTTCCACGAGACCCCACTTATCAATAACCTTTACTATTTTCCCTTTATCTTTCAGTCTCTTGATAGCGGAGTCCGCTGCCCCTCGTGTTGTTCCAAGGGCATCGGTGATTTCCTTCGTCGACATCGCTCCGTGCTTGAGTACTTCTTGAATTTGCATCTGGGTACTCAGGCCGGCAAGAAATTCGCTTATCGTGCGTGGCTGCGCCTGGGACACACTGATAGTATCCAGGCCAAAGTCTATATGCATTCCTACCGGCGGATAAAGCTTCTGAAACGGCGGCGGCTTCCTGTTGAAAAGAGCGATATCCATTTCGTCCTCTCCAACGTCCTGCCTCTTCCAGACCTCCCAGATGGAACGGGCCTGGGCCTCGAAGAATACCGACCCAAAGATCGTCTTCTTTTTTGTCTCGGGGTTCTTTGCGGTATGAGCCAGAATCAGGCTTGTTATCCTGATCTGGCGGAGGGCGGAGAAAAAGGCAAGCGCCACCTGGGGATCCTTCAAATCTCCGGCGCAGGCCAGGCCAAGACTGTCTATGATGATTACTTCAGCCCCAGTATCATGAATGTGCCGGTGAATCTGATCCAGGTCTTGGGCCAGCGGCATGGCGCAGCGCCGGTAGGGTAGCGCCGCCCGGGGGAGCCCCATCCCTCGCTGTAGCTTGGTTAAAAGCCATTTCAGGGTGTCTTCATCGGTTTCATAGTCCAGATACAGGCACTTCACATCGTGAGACGGCGGGGTGATGTCGAGCCCGAAATTATCATCAGGGTGCGCCATGATCTGCGAGAGGATAAGCGCCATGGTCGACTTTGCGCTGCCGGGATCGCCGAAAATAATGACAGGGTTATTCTTGAGAATAAGCGGCTCCAGGAGATACTCCGGTGGTTTGATTTCATCACCGGGCTGGAGTACCACCACCGGCTCACCCCTCCTCATTCTCTCCAGAGTGTAGAAACAGAGCTGTTCCAGCAGGGTGGACCAGTCGGCCAGCTTCCCGTACCTCTCATCCAGGATTCTACCCAGCTCGTTCCGGCTGCGGCTGGCGCTGAAATTGAATTGCGCCTGGTGCAGGTGGGGGCTGTACCCGGGTGCGGTGGTACTGATGGCGATCTCGCCGGTCACCCGCCCGTCGTTGTGATTGTGGATCCGACTGATCTCTGCAATCAGGCGCTCCTTCTCCCAGGAGAAGATATATCCACTTACCGTGGCCGTAATCTGTGGGAGGTTCACAACGGCACCCCCTTTAACGGTTGCCTCTTACGCTTTCCGGGATGCTCTTGCTGCAGCTTCTGCTGGAGCTTCTGGGTGTAGTGTAAACCCCGGCGGAGCTGGTTGATTTCTTCCCTGATATCCTTCAGCCCCGGTTGGCTGGTCTCTTCCCTCGGTGACGGAGGGGCGGCATCTGTCGCCATGTCCGGTCTTCGGTCGGGTCCAGGGTCAGCGCCGGTGTTATATACTGAGTAGTGGCGCCACCAGTCCCAGGACATCGGGAAGTCGTAAAGATCCCGCCAGCTCAGACCGTGCTCTCGCATATACTTGAGTTGTTCATTGGTAAGCGTCATAACTACCCTCCCCGATGATATGGGCAATCTTGACCGTTCAGAGTCACCGGTAGAAGGCCGTGTATGCAACGACCGTCCCAAAAGACGCATGATTTGCACAGCGCCTTCCGGTTACTCTTAACCTTATCCGGAAAGTCATCCCTAATCTTTACCTGGACATGCTCCCTTTCTGTGACCGCCCTTGCGTCGCCTTTCCTCGGCATTACTTGCCCCCTATGATATCGGCTCATAAGCGCCGGATATTCTCTCGTAACACTCCTTCGGTGTTTCGACTATATCGGTCTGAGAACTAACGTTAAGCTCCGCCCAGACTGCCTGGCGGCTACTCTCCCGGCCTCGAGAATTTTGGCCAGCTCTCCCGCACTCCCTGCCGCCAGCACTCTACCGGCGCTGCTCAGAGTAAAGGATGCCGCCGCAATCCCTATCCCTAACGGCATCCACTTCTTACGTTTCATTGCAGACCTCCTCGTAGCTGGTATATCCCCAGGGCATATTGGAATATCTGCCAGTCCCGGATGATGTCGAACTCGGTGCCCACCTCGACATCATCATCATCCGGATTTATTCTTAATACCCACGCTTTGGCTACCGGCCAGCCCTGCTCCTCGAGCAGCTTCCAGTAGGCGGCGAGCTGGTGATAATGGCTATCGAAAATCCGGCTACCGGTTTTGAAATCCACCAGGACAAACTCGCCATCGACCTCGGCCAGCAGGTCCGGAGTGCCGCCGTACCGATATTCCTCGGAGACAAATGGGGTTTCGATTATTACCGGGCTGATAGAGCGCTCCTTCTCCCAGGCAAGGTACTTTGTAAAGCATTGCTCAGCCCTCTCGAACTCTTCAGGCGCCATAACGCGGAATTTGCAGCGCTGGAATGCCTGCTCTCTCGTTTGCCCTTTGAGGTGGCCTGCGATAAGGCAATGCGCTGCGGAGCCGACCCTGGCCGTGGAGTCCCTGACGTCTCTGTAGTCGATACCCTGCCGGCCGCAGTCCCACGCCCAATAGGTTAGCCCCTCGCCCTTGTTCAGTTCGTTAAGGATGGTTGTCACCGAAGGAACATTGGCGCCGTCCGCCAGGTAATATGGCGTGTGTGGCGGCATCCCGCCAGGCAAATCATCCGGTTCGTCTCCCCCTCTTTTTTGCGCTTCTTCCGCTATGCACAGCGGGCAGCCGTCCTGTAATGGAAACTCGCCGTGCCGGTAATATCCTTTATCTATTGGCATTTCAACCTCCTCATTATTTGGGTCGGGATGACAAATGTTACATAACCACTCTCCGGGCCCCCACTGGCTTGCCGGCCGCCACCACCAGTCGATGGCGGCGCAGATGGAGCAGGGGAGCGATGGCCTTGGTTTTATTGTTTCTACCATGGTCAAAACGACGTTGCTCTGCTTCTATTATTGGATTACCCGCTTTTCTTAACCTCTCTTTTTATTTGGGCGTTTTGTTTTATTTGACCGCATGGAATCAGGTAACCCAGAGACGTTGCTGCCCCAAGGTTTGGTTTTATACATTGCAAAGGCTTGCCTCTTTCAGCCACCGCCAGACTATCAACGGATAATAAGACTGCCACGATTTCTAATGTGTCCTCCGTGGTGAAGATATAATGCGTAACTTTGCCAAGAGCTGTGCGCCAGGGCTGTTCCGGGTGATAGGCTGACTTTTCGTACACCTCGTGATAGATATTTCCAGACAACGCCATTCTCCCGTCGAACTTTATCTGGACAGGTTCCCCATCCAGAAACCCATCAATGCCGGCCCTGTCCCACCAAGTGCCAGGGGGCTCTATTATTAAGCCGGGGAAGAGTTGCCTGGCTATCTCTACGCCCCTATTGTGTTTCCGTGCCGTTTTGAGTTTCATTTCCCCAGGAGACCCAATTTTTCCTTTCACTACGGGCAAAAAGTTCCAGATACTTGCTATTGGGATACATCCTCTCGATAATTTCGTAAGCCTCGCCGGGCTTTTCGCTGTGTGCCCGCGCCGGGGCTTCGATGACTGAGCCGATTGGCTCTTTGCCTGCTTGCTCAGGTAAAAAGCTGCCCCGCGTGCAGATAAATAGAAGTTCATGTCTGCCGCGGACATAAAAGCCGCTTCCAGGGCGACGTAGGTCAGTTTTTACCCAGACTATATTGGTCTTATATTCAAATCCCCATGCGTCTATAATCCTGAAGGCGTCTCTTAAGAATGGATTGGTTACCCACATAAAAAGAACCGAATTATCCGCGAAAACATCTGTTACCAATGTGCCTTGCCCGTCTCTGAGCCCAATAATGTCATCAAGCGGCAGGCAGTCATAATGAAGAGAAGCCGGCCCCCAGCTGGAAATGGCATTGTCATATTTCCAGGGCGGGTCAGCGTAGATCACCTGGTATTTCCCATCAGGGAATGGCGGGGCTTTCTTTATGCCCTGTTGCCTTTTGATTCTTGTTGCCAGAGTAAGGGCCCCTTTGCTTGTAAGCTCTTCAGACTTTGCCTTCGTTTCGGCAATGAATTGCTCAAAAGTCTCTTCAGGTATGGTAGCTTCCAATTGCCAGCGGTTTGCATCTTGTCGGGTTATCTTGATATTCTTTAAAGCCTCGCCATATGCAGAATCATGTCCAACGTTGGACATGATTCGTGCCGTCTGCGGTGTTGCTCTTGGCATCTTTCTAATGAGTTCTCCAGCTCTTCTTTCCGCTCGTATCCTTAGCTCGGCGCAGTGATTTTGTATTTCGAGTCCCTTACTAGATTGCTCTGCGTATATTCTTAAAGCCTCGGCTTCGCTAATTATTTCTTTAGCTTGCGCCAAGTTGGCTTCCTTGACTAAAGCCTTCGCTTTGTCTAGATTCTCAACGACAGATAGTGCTAGTTCTGTCATCTAATCAACCTTCCTTTACTTGCCTGATGTATTCCAATAGATTGGCATCTCCGCGATACCATTCCTTTGTGATTCGCAGAGTTTTAAGTTTAGAGTGCATTGCTGCCTCGCCCTTTCTTGTCCCTTGAACGTATCCCAAGAGCCGCAAGTCAGACGCGCTCCCCGTCATTAATGCTTTCCGGCGGTCCTCTAAATATTTTGTCCAGCCTATCTTAATGTTGTTATGCCCATCCTGAAGAAAATAAATGAATCCAACCGCCTCTTTCCTCTTCGTCTTGAATTGACTGGGGTCAATGCCCATTGCCCGGAATTGGCGATCTAATTCTTCTTCCTTTCGGACACGTTGCATCAATTTAATTAGCCCTACATCTTCAGCCACTCAAACACCTCGCGCACACCCTTTTCCGCTCCGGCAGCCAGTAATCCTTGAATTTCTGGCCGCACCTTCGACATTTATAGGCGCGGAGCTTGCCGTATACCATCTTTCTGGTCACTGGCTGCTCTGGATACCCCATATTTCCTCAAAGTCTCGTCGCGGCTATCGTCTGATAGCAGTCCGACGGCTTTTCGTTTATGTCGCTGGCTGACTTGTACCCCAACTCCTTATAGACGTCTCGCGGCTGCATTTTGAAGTCTTGATTGCATGCCTTGAGCAGGTCATTTATTGTCTTTATGGAGGCGGAGTCTCGCTTTGGCTTGGCCGGGGCTGCCGTGCCGGTCGGTTCCTCTTGCTGAGCTTCCATCGGGACGGCAGTCCCGGTACCCTCTTCCTCGAATATGCTGTCAGCCGTGTCCGTTACTGGAAGAGGTTCCGAGCCGGCATCTTCTTCATCTTGGATGATGATTTCGCCCGTGTGAATGTCGACTATCTGCTCTGCCCTGGCCGCCTCTTTCTGTCCCTGCAGGGCGCTCACCAGGCTGTCCCATATCTGTTCCATGGAGACACCCTGGTCTACCACGTCTTTTTTAATGGAGTCCACGCGGAGAAGCCCCCTGGCTTGCTCGGGGTTAAGCCCCAGCTCAGACCTCACCCTTGCCCAGAATTTGCGCCACGCTTTTTCTCCATTCGGCTTTTCAAAGGCCGGCGGCAGCGTATTCTCGGGTATCTCGTCATATTCAGCATCGGTTACCATTCCCCCAAGCCTTGACGGAAACGCTTCCCGGAGAGATCTCGCAAGCGCCACCTTCCTGATCATGGTTGCCGGCATGCTGGACCAGAAGCGCGTCATCCTGCCATCCTTGGTGTACTTCGCGCACTCCTTAATGTTGACCGAGGTGTAAAAAGGGCGCTGCCGGTCCTTGCGGTATACTTTTGCCCAGCCTCCTACCAGCTTGTTTTGCTCCCTGTCCAAAAGGAAGGTTCCCTCTCTTTGCTTCAACTCACCATCGACCTCGATAAAAACGCCGGCTTCGTATCCGTCAAATTCGGGGCAGTTCTCGGCAGCCTTCTGATACGCCTGGCTCGCTACGATGTAGCTTGCCGGCTCATCATCTTTGTATTTGATCATGAAGATGTCACGCTCCCAAGGGTTTAAGTTGAGACTGTGAGCCATCTTCAGGAACACGACAGCCTCCTGGTCGGTCGCCCGGGGACAGATGCTATTCTTAACGTCATTAAAAGTAATGGTGATTTTCCTTCCCTGCCAGGTTACGACGGCCTTCTCTTCCTTCGGCACAAGCGCCTTTTGAGTCGTTTTAGTATCTGTTGTCATTTTCACACCTCTTCAGTTTTGTTAATCCACCCCCTATCCTCAGGGGCTACCGGACCGCCCATAGAATCAAATTCGACACAGTCCTGGCATATGGAGAGTTCCAGGGATTCGCCTCTGATCAGGCGGATAAGGTCCGCGGTGCCGTCTTTACGTACGTCTAAAGGCCAGCCCTTAGCGCAGTATATTTTGTCTCCCTTTACCCGTGCGTTGAAGCACTGGTAAAGGCTTCGTTTTACAGGCGTAGTCTTGACTTTAGGCATGATTCTGCTCCTTAATGAAAAGCCTCAACTTAGCGGCGTATTTAGGACGGCGCAGTATTCTGAGTGCCTTGGTCTCAATCTGACGGACTCGTTCTTTGGAGACACCAAACTCATTTCCTATTTCCTCAAGAGTGCGACTTCGCCCGCCTTCAAACCCAAACCGAAGCTCAATAACCCTTCTTATACGGCGTGTGAACCCGGGGGCTCCCCGAACTGATTCGGTAATTTTCTCAATTTGCCCAAAGAGAGCATCACTCAGGGTCTCCCCTTCGACCTCATCATAAAAATCGGTGTCCTTAGTGCCCCTGGGGTAGATGCCAAAGAGGACACTCATCAGTGTGTTCTCTGGATTTCCAGACATGGTCTTTGCCTCCATATTTACGCCGCTGTCATTCTCATCATCCGGCCAGATGCCGCCGCTCTACTCACACTTAGATCAGTAACAGTCATAACCGGTTTCATTCTCGCCGGGATGGACTATGACGACAGTATCTTTAAGCCCTACACCACGCTAGAAGCGCTTGTCCCCTGCATTCAAAACGGGATCCCCTTCGATCCTTTTCACCTGAAACTTATCCTCACCCAAAACTTTGATCATTATGCCGGTAAATATCTGAGCCACGTGCTCGCCCACTTCGCTGGAGACATCAATCAACAGGTGCCGTCCCTGATCACTCAGGTAGTACGAGACCCCGCTGACCCTGACCTTAGGCTTTCCGAAGCAGCATTCGGCGTTGAAGATGGCTGAGGCGATGCTCGCCTCGATCAGATCTCGCCTTGCCGGTTTGGCAAACTTGAATTTACACAGTGCGCTCATTTGGTGATTCTCCTTTTCTCCCTTACACATATATATGCGATATTTTTCAAAAGTGGCGGGCTCGCATCAGTAATCTTTTAAGCCTCGTTCTAAGAACAGCTCCCTGATCCGCTTTATCTCATCTCGAATGGTGCTCCTGGGCTTTCCGACCATTTCGGCTATCCGCTTTACCGGATAGCCGTCCCACAACAGCTTGCAGATTTCCCGCTGGAGAGGCGTCAGCGTCCTGAGAGCAGACTCAACATCTATACGCAGACTCACGTCGGTTGTGTGCTCATTGGCGGGGATAATGTCAGCCAACGTTGCCTCCCCTACGCCCACGGGCTTTTCCAGGGACTCTGCAAAGTGACTGGCCTTGCGCTTGTCATAGAGTTCCCGCCTGAGTATCAAGTGGAGCTGGGTGCTTAGGATCTTCGCCATGTAGGTCTTAATAGAAGCCCCTTTGCTTTCGCGGAACTTGGCTCGGTTCAAGTACCAGTGGGTGAGGCACTCCTGAAAAAGGTCCTCGAAGTCCAACCCTCTCAGCCAGGGGTATTTGGCCTGAAAATGGTTGACCGTGTTCTTTGCTATTGCAATTTCCCAGTCCGCAAAGACATCGCCATAAGTTAACCCCATTACTCACACTCCCCCTTTCTTTGGTGTGAGTAATGGGGTTTAAAAATAGGCTATCTCGCGGTGGCATCCCTGTAAATAACGGAGTACTAACGGAGGTTTTTGCAGACACAGCTCGCGAGATAGTTGCTAGCAATCCACGGTGTAGTTCGGCTCTGACCCCGCCACTTTTGGAAAAAACCGCATATATATGTGTAGGGAGCAGTCCCGAATTAACGGCGGCCAAGCATTGGCGGAAGGCAGTTGAGCACCTGCCAGGTTATAAGACCGGATGAGTGAGCACACTGAAGATGGAACAGGGGAAGAGTCAAGACAAGTCGTCAAGAGAAAAGAATCAATCCGACCTGGTGTGCGTTACCATACAGCTGGTGTCGGGACCTACTTCGGCCGCGCGCAAGCAGGCCTGGCGCGAATTTTGGGCGAAGCTGGTAACCGAGGACAATCATTCAACCAAGAAAGATAGCACCTCTTCTGACACGTCTAAGTGACTTCTTGCTGCTCTCGTCTCCAGCAGCGTTTGTGGGAGCCACAGGTGGTCATTATCAGGTATCCCGTTGTCAGAAAAACATTTCGCGCGCCGTAAGAACCGTCATTATCGCACCTGGGCGGCTAACTCAGTCGATGTGTGGGAGGGCAGCAGTATGAAGCTGCTAATAAAGGCCCATGAGCAGACAAAGCATGTTGATTTCATTTACCCATAGGTATATTATATTGGTATGGACAGGTTGATAGAGTTACCCACATTGAAGTGCTTGCGATGCAACTATGAATGGATACCACGAAGGCCGAAAATGCCTAAAGTGTGTCCTAAGTGTAAGTCGCCATACTGGAACAAACCTAAGTGGAAACAAAGCGGACCAAAAGGGGGCAAGAAGTGAAAGCCACAGCTGTCTATTGTAGAGTGAGCACAGACAACCAGGAAGCGGAAGGCACTAGCCTCCAGACGCAGATGGAGGCCTGCCTCAAATATTGCCATGATAAGGGTTATGACTCAGTTCACCGATTTTGTGAGGCATACTCCGGGCTTACATTGGAGCGGCCAAAGTTGAACGAGCTAAGAGAGATGGTAAGGAATGAGCAGTTCGACATTGTCTTGGTTTACTGTCTTGACCGGCTATCTCGAGACCCGACCCACGGCGTCATACTTACTCAGGAACTTGAAAAGCATGGCGTCAAGCTGGAAGCCGTCATCGAAGATGTGGACAACACGGAGCTTGGCAAGTTGATTAGTTACATTCGGGGCTTTGCCTCAAAACTGGAAGCTGAAAAGATAAGAGAACGTACCATGCGAGGGCGCAGGGCAAGAATGGCTAAGGGCAAGATACCAGGTAACCGGGCAAAGCTTTTCGGCTTCTACTACGTGCCTGGCAAAGGCGAGGGGCAAGGAATTCGCTATGTCAACGAGGATGAAGCCCAGTGGATTCGGAAGTGGAAAGACTGGCTACTCTATGAAGAGGTGGGACTCGAGGAAATAACCCGGCGTATGCGTTCTTTAACAGTCTCTACCTGTAAGGGTAAGGGAATATGGCGCGAAAGCACCATTCGGGGCATATTAACCAACCCCGCTATTGCAGGTAAAACCTACGCGTTTGTTTATGCTTACGAAAGTAATAAAAGCGCCAAGAATGGTCGTGGCAAGCTCGTGCGCAAACCAAAAGAGGAGTGGGTTGAAATTCCTGGAGCTACACCAGCAATCATTAGTGAAGTTGAATTTGGCGCCATCCAGGAAAAGTTGGCTCAGAACGGGTCAAATCGCCGACGCCCATCGATAGGCTTCTACTGGCTACAGAGTCATGTCGTCTGTGGTTTATGTGGTAGGCGCTATAGAACAAAATCTCAGTTGGTGAAAAGTAAGAGCAATCCGCACTATGTTTACTATTACGAGTGCCCGTGCGGTAACAGAATGATTTCACCAAACATGTGCCTCAACCGCCGATGGAATCGGGATAACTTACAGAATATCGTTTGGGAACAACTCCGGGCTTTCCTGCTGAAGCCAGAAGCCGTCTTGGCCGGAGTCGAGGTTGTTCGGGATAATGCGTCACAGGAAAGCTACTATAGGCAGGAATTACGTGAGGTTGAGAGAGCTTTAAGAAAGCTAGACGAAGAACAATTGAGCCTATTACAGCAGGCTAAGAAAGGCTTCCCCGAAGAACTGGTCGAGGCCGATAATAAGAGAATCAACGGAAGCCGCACGTCGTTAATGCAGCGGAAAGCTGATCTGGAAGACAAGATGGCTCAGGCTGCGCAAACTGTCGATAATATGGCCAGCATCGAGAAGTTTTGTGAACTAACAAGCCGCAACATTGACATCTTAACCGATGAGGACAGAAAACTGTTAGCGAAGGCTCTAGATTTAAAGGTGCGCATCGAGCCACAGAAGGTAAGTATTGACGGTATCATTCCGATATCTGATAATATGTCCTGTGATTACTTAACACCAAGATGTTCCGAATAGGAAAACGCTAAGGCCAAAGAGAACTAGGAAAAACTTTCAAAGGAACCCTTTCAATTTAGCCTTAAAAACCCCAGGCTATCCTCTCAAAAACTTTTTACGACAGGTTATGTAGCTGTTTTATCTGTGCAATGAGAGAGGTAATATCCGGCGGCTTGAATCCGCGCATCTTAAAGCCGGGTGGCGGCTGCCCCAGCGGGTCTTTAACATCGGGGTTACCCAGGAGCACATCAAAGGTAGCCCTGACCGAAGCCGCCAGAGAATCAAGAGGATAGCCCCCTTCCAGGGCAAAGACGATCCGGCCGTCACACAACTCATCAGCCAGCCCTTTGATGACACCTGTCATACGGGCAAAGCCGGTGACACTCACCCCCATCATAGCCAGTCTCTCCGACCAGTGCGCGTCATAGCCCGCCGAGACCAGAACAAGCTGGGGGGCAAAACGCCTGACCGCCGGAACGACTACCTGCTCAAAAGCGTGCAGGTACTCGTGGTCACCGCTGCCGGCCAGCAGGGGTATATTGATTGTGGTCCCCTTGCCATCCCCGCTGCCGGTCTCTTCCATAGTACCTGTTCCCGGATAGAGAGGAGACTCGTGAGCCGAGATATAGAGCACCCGCGGTTCTTCATAAAAGATGTCCTGGGTGCCGTTACCGTGGTGTACATCGAAATCGATAATAGCGATGCGTTCTAAGCCATATCTGCTCTGAGCATACCGGGTGGCAATAGCCACATTGTTAAAGAGACAAAAGCCCATCGCCTGATTGGATGTGGCATGATGTCCCGGAGGCCTGACCAGAGCAAATATGCTGCCTCCACTATCCAGGACCACCTCGGTAGCCCTGATCAGACCACCGGCGGCATATAGAGCCGCCCGGTGGGATTCCGCCGACATCACAGTATCGGGGTCCAGCCAACCCCCACCCTGCTTTGCCATAATCTGAATGCGGGCAATAAGCTCAGGTGAATGTACCAGGGCCACCTCGTCGGCAGTGGCCGCCCTCGGTCTGATATAGTCAAGCTGTTCCTTAAGCCCACTTTCTTCCAGGCAGGCCATAATTGCTACCAGCCGCCGGGCGTTTTCAACATGCTGTCCGGTATCATGCTCCAGATAGACAGGATCATAAACATAACCGACACTCATGACTACCACCTTTCATCGAATAATCCATTTCCGGATATCTGACACGACATCCTATATATAATAATGTAAAGTCTAAGCTACCAACCTCAAACCCGATGAGAGAAACCAGCCGCCGAAGCCGATAAGCAACACGCTGCAGGCAGTAAGCAGGCCCGCCTGCACCTTACCCCCCCAGAGCGATTTGGTCCGGTAGACAAGAACGGAAACAAAAGCGAGCCAACCAAAATCACACAACAGATGCACGATAATCAGCAGGGCAAACCCGATAAACCCAAAAGTCAGGGACTTCATGATGAGCATACTGCCCACAGCTGCCCACCACAGGAAAAAAAGGGGATTTAGCAGGCTGGTAGCCACTCCAGCTATCACCGAACGGTGATGAACCTCCCTGTCTCTTTCTACCACACTGCCCCTCTTACGGAACATATTGATACCCATCCAGACCAGAATGGCCCCGCCCACCAGGTACAGGGTAATCTGAACCGGCTCTCTTTCGAAGAAACGCCCGAAGCCGAAGTATATCAGCAGCATCAGGGGGACTTCGACGATGGCATGACCCAGCGCTATCTTTAAGCCGACAAACTGGGATCGATAACTCCTGGCCACAGTGACGGCAAACGCAGGGCCGGGCATCATAACCCCGGATATTGAGACCAGAGCGACACTGGACAGAAACGGAAACACAAAAATACCTTATTTAAGAAAGGGGATAATTTTATAGCATCAAGGATAACAAGTTTTCGTCTTCTATTATAACACTGATTAAGCTTAAACTCACCTCCAGACCGGCCGGCAGCGCCCCCTTGACAATCAACGGATAATTTGATTATATGAAAGTAGAGGCCAAGCAGAGCCTGACGGATTTTACCTAGGGAGGTGTGCTATGAGGCTTCATGGGAGATACGGAGTTTGGCAGGTTGACAAATAGTGCCCCGCTTTCGCGGGGCGGGCGGAACTCAGACCTGGCTTGAGCTAGTGAAATGGGTTAGCCTCAAAGAGAGGCCCCGCTGCGGCGAAGGTAACCGCAAGTGAGTTGGGTTTGAGGATTGACTTGGTGGTGAAGTTAGGAGATACGGAAACTACAAAGTGGAGGGTGCTGAAAAAGGTGCCCTCCACTTTTTTATGGAATATGGCAGAGTTCCGAATATAAAGCGACCCCGGCTAATCGTCTTTATCCTGTGTTTGTTCCTTACCCTGCTCTTGTGTTTGCTCTTTCTCTTTATCCTGCTCCGGCTCAGCTTCCTGCTCCAGGCGAGTTTCGCGGTCTCTAAGCCAGCGCCCAATCTCATCAAGCGCCGGGGGAGATACATAGAACACCTGGATATCCCGGGGAAATTGAATCTGGTGTCCCTCCCTCATAAACAGTATTCCAATTTCATCCGCCTTAAGCGTCTCGTCAATATGACCGGCGATATATTCATTCCTCTTCTTGCTCACCTCGGTGTAAGACTGGTAAACCCGGTTGAATACCCCCTGGTTTTGCAGCCCGATGGCCAGACACCGGCTCCAGTCCATCATCTCCGTTAAAAGCCCGTCCTCTTCAGCGGCTTCCATTTGCGCCCCTTTGTCCAGTCTATTCTTCACCACCTGATAGCTCTTATCGCTGAAGTCCTTTACCATCTTGACTCCATCGTCTCCGCCCGCCGGTACCAACTCATGATATATTCTGGTTATTTTACCCAGCTTTAACTCGAGGGCACCCAACTGGTCCTCGACCTGGTTCCAGTACCGATTAAATTTATCGAGATAGTCATCGGGGGAATCCTTGCCACAGTAAATGAGGGGAACAAAGTACAGCTTTCTCCCCTCTTTGAACTCCTCGACTAATGGCTTCTTAACCTGCCCAAGCTCTTCAGACATCTGAACCTCCTCAAAACAGATATGAAATCAACCGGACCGCCGGCCTGCTCAATCAACCGCCAGATCTCTTTTGCCGAGCTGCCCGTTCTCGCCTTTGGTTACGACACAGTCAGAGACCTGCTCACCATCCGCTATTGCGCAGTCGGCGCCGATGATACAACGCCTCAGCCCGGCACCAACGCCGATGTTGACGCCATCCCAAAGGACAGCCTGCTCGACTAAGGCACCCTCCCCGATGCAGCACCCAGCGCCGATGACAACCGGCCCGGTAACAGATGCTCTCCGGTCTATCCGGACCCCGCTGCCGATTACCACCGGTCCGGTTACCCCGGCCGAAGGGGAAATAACCACATTCTTCTCACAGGAAATGCCCTCTCCACCAACACCAGGGATAAGATAACTGCTTACCTTATTCAACAAAAGATCGAAGTTCAAGCGTAAATACTTCTCCGGTGTTCCCATATCAAGCCAGTAGCCGCTATCGGGGTAGCCGTATACCGGCTCACTGAGCTCAAGGAGAAGAGGAAAGAGTCCCCTCTCAAACATATAGCGGCGGTTAGCTGGAATATGCTCCAAGACCTCCGGTTCGACAATATATGTGCCGGCATTTATCCAGTGGCTGGTTATACGCTCCGGACTCGGTTTCTCAGTGAAGCACTTGACCCTGCCGTCACTGTCGGTCTCAACCACCCCGAAGGCGGAGGGGTCATCCACCCAGGACAGGGCGATGGTCACCTTCGCTCCCCTGCGGCGGTGGAAAGCAAACATAGCAGTGATGTCAAGATCGGTGAAAATATCTCCGTTTAAGACGGCAAAGGTGCTATCCAGATACCGCTCGGCATTCTTTACCGCCCCGGCAGTACCCAGCGGGTTATCCTCCACCGCATAGTTCAGCGATACCCCCAGCCGGCTGCCGTCACCAAGACAATCCCGAATGGCTTCAGGGAGGTAGCTCAACGCTAGGGTAATATCACTAACTCCGTATCCCTTAAGATAGCTGATGGTATGCTCCAGGAAGGGGTGATTCAATACCGGTAGCATCGGTTTGGGCAGATAGAAGGTAAGGGGCTGGAGCCTTGTCCCCTGACCGCCGACTAGAATCACCGCCTTAGCCACTATATCTGTCTTCGACATTACCCGGCCCTCCTCTATCTCTTAATAACGCAAGGCGCACAGGTACAAGCAAACGCTCTATAATATGATACACTCTAACAGTCTTTCCCGTCACCCCCGCATTTTGGATATTGACAATTAATTGGGAAAGGGTTATAATCTCTATTCGGTTTCCACGAGAATTAGCACCGAGCTTATATAGACATATAATATCTTAGAGCGTAATGGACTAGTTATCGGGAGGTAACTCGTTGCGCTCTATTTTTGTGTGATTAACGGGAGGTTTCACAACTAGGAAATGACAACTGACACGCTACTGAAAAAAACAAATCTACCCAAGCCACCCACGGTATGTCCCAAGTGTTATGAGAGTAAATATATCGTGACCCATGAGGATGGCTGGCAGTGTTGGAACTGCATGAAGATAATATATAAGAACGCACCTATTATTGATTTAGATCCAAGCGACTCGGAATAGTTGCGCCCTGTAGAGCTTCAGACTACCTAAACCGAATCCTGTCATGCTGTGCCGTAACAGGTGCAGGCTCTTTTTATATCCCGCACCGGCAGTAGTAAAAATTATGTCAAGTTGTCTGCTATCGACAGCCGGTAATAGTCCCGGGCTTGTCCGTTTCGGCCTTGATATGATAAACTCATTCCGTAACTGACCTGTAAACGCTGTGTACCTGCGAGCGGGTGTAACTCAGCGGTAGAGTGCTTGCTTCCCAATTAAGCTCTCAAATTACGCACTACCCACGCATAAATCTTACCCTTTTCACCTCCTTTTTTACTATAGTTAAGCGGTCTACAATAGTATGTCAACGCTCCGTCTGAACCTTACTCTATCCAAAACTGTAAGTGGTCACCCCTCTTTTGTATCTTAACCTTCAAGTTTAAAGCTTCAGCAGCACGCTTTAAACCAGCTCTCAGTGCGAAACCTTCTTTTTCATCTTTGATTCTGAATTCACCAGCTTCCGATGATGTTAGTGATTTAAGATAACTTTTATATTCCTCCAACTTATCAGATTTCCTATTGACTACCCTCTTCTTTTCCTTAGCTTCTTCAATTGGAATCTTTTTCATTATTTTCATAAAGCACCTGCTTATGTGACTTTTGTATTCATATTATCATATGCATATTATAATGTCAAGTATCATATCAAGACTATATCACGTTATACAGATATTGTATTACCACTACAACAACCATCTATCTGGCATTAATACCTGAATGCAACCCATTCCCCTAGAAATAATACCACATATATTAAGTATATTTGGGTATTAATACCAGAAATGGCAGAGTAACGTGATATTAGTATATTAATTTGAGTACTTGACAAAGATTCTGGCATATACTAAAGTGGGGATGTATCACAAGATGAAGGAAATAGATGGGTTTACCTACACATAAAGGGGTAAACGGGTAAAAGAAAATGACCACGTTGACGACGACAAGAATTGAACAGCTAATAGACGATTATCTACTTAACTGTACGGTTGAGGGGAAATCCCGTAATACGCTTGCGATTTATGGGACGGTATTGAGGAACTTCATCTGGTACTGTCATCAAAATGGTTTTCCTGAATCGTCTGAGTTAAAAGCGATGCATATTAGACAGTTCTTGTTGTATCTTTCTGAACCTAATAGATGGGGAAGCAACAACCCAGCTGCGAGAAAACCAGCAAGTCGGACAACCGTTAACGATTACTACCGTGTGTTACAATCCTTCTTTAACTGGATGGAAAGTGAAAATTCCAAACAAGAGAATCCGTTCAATAAACTCAAACCACCAAAAACGGACAATAAGGTCATAGAAGCTCTAACAGAGAATGAGATTAAATTCTTACTAAAACAGTGTTCGGCAAAGACAGCTTTGGACGTGCGTAACAAAGCTATTATATCAATCCTACTTGATAGTGGGTTGCGTGTATCCGAACTAGTGAGTATTAATCTGAATGACATTGCGTGGGAGACTCATTCAATACTCATCAGACAAGGAAAAGGTGGGAAACAGAGAGTAGCGCATATGGGTTCAAGAGCACGAAAAGCTTTGTGGAAATATATCAGAGTCTACCGTAATAGTGATAGCGATAGAGTATTCATTAATAGAAATGGAGACCCATTGGATGCTGTAGGTATAAAAATACTAATAAAAAGATTAGGACAAAAAACGGGAGTCAAGGTTCATCCCCACAAGCTCAGACATACCTACGCTATTAGTTACTTGCGTAATGGTGGAGATGCGTTTACTCTTCAGTATTCACTTGGTCATTCCACCTTACAGATGACGCAACGATATCTACAGAGTTTGAACGCTAACGATGCTGGTAATGCTCATATAAAATATAGTCCTTTAGATAATTTGGGTAAAATCTAGACTAGTATTCAGAAAGGTTAGGTTACAGTGAAGCGACCAAAGTGTAGATACCAAGTTACCATATATGATGATTTCACCCTTTCGTATAAAGAAAAAGCGGTTTATCACGCAATCCTTGAAAGAACGATACTCAATAACAAGCGGTGTGCTGAGTTGTCTTTATCATATTTAGAGAAAATAACCCGTATAATAAGAAGCACCGTAGATTATCAATTAAAGAGTTTAGAGCGGAGAAGATTGATTGAGGTAGACCGCACTAAGAAAACAAACACAATTTGCATTATCACTACGTATAAGGAGATATACAGAATATGAATAATGAAGGGAGTATGTCTTATCCAGACGGAACACCAGTGGGGAGATACTCAGCAATCGGTAATGATGTCCTTGAAAAGATTGCTGATATTGAACTGACAAGAGAGGAAAGAAAAGTCCTTGTCAGAATAATGCGGGACACTATTGGTTATCCCGACGACCAAAGATGGTCAGGGGAGAGGGTGCGAAGAATAACTTATGATGAACCAATAGAACGCTTGGAAGAGAAGACGGGACTATCACAACCAGAGATAGTAACCGCTCTGGATAATCTGGGGAAGAGGTGGATTATCACGCGTGATGGGGATAAGATTACTTTTAATTACAAGATTGAGGAATGGGTGTAGGTGAGCAAAAGGGATTCTAAACTTATATACCCAAGAAACTGACTTACCAATCCGCATTTACTT
>DIFA01000001.1 GCA_002418895.1 Dehalococcoidia bacterium UBA5760
TGTCCGTTGAATCCATCCTACCTCAAGTCACAAAATGATGTAACGTTCAACGTTACCCCTGATTTCCTAGGGTTGCATCTTAGGCCTAAGCAAACGAAGCTAAAACAGTGCTTTCGTTGTTCCTTCGCAGTCTGACCTTGTTGAGCCAGTTGGTCATGACTTGCCCAGGCTTTTGGAGCGCTGGGGTGGGCTTGGGCTTAAGGAGGTTCAGGAGCTGTTACCACTTTTGATAGGGGATAGCCGGATGACAGATTCGAGAAGGCCATTTGAGTTGGTGGTTATGCTTTACGTTCTCATATTATAAGATAACCCATGGCTGAATCTAAAGGATATCGGACTGGAGGATATAGAGGAGGCATAAGTTATAGTCTTCAATATTACTATATTGACATCTATTATGCTATATAGTAATATATAGCTATGCATAGTATCGAGGAAAGATTCTTCACACCAGAGCAAATAGCGTCATTACTTCAGGTTAACGTGGTTACCGTACGGCGTTGGCTAAATTCCGGAAGGTTGAATGGCCACCACTTAGGTAGAAAACTATGGCGAATAAGCAGTACACAACTTGAAGAATTTTTAGCATTTGAATTTGACCAAGGGACAGGCAGAGTCAATGATGACTAGGAAAGGAGGAGATTAACATGGAGATAGCAACGGGTATATTAGTCGCTGCTAATCTGATCAGCGCGGTCAAAAACCTGTATGAGTTGACTTTCATGGTTGATGATGACCCATCAAAAGAGAAGAAACTCAAGTACAGGACAAACAAGTTCGATAGAAACGGTAAGATTAAGCACTATTTCCTAACTATTGAAGGTTACAGAGTTATGGATATACAACCGATAGATTAGTCCGCTCTGCCGAAGGCACCAATGCCTAAGAATAAGAAGGGATACGTACCAAGTCCGATAGACACCCTCAACCCTGAAGAGAGAAGTAAAAGGATGGGTCTTGTCAAAGGGCGAGACACCAAGCCTGAGCTACAGGTTCGTGGAATCTTGAAGAAGCTTGGTTACCGTTATCGTTTACAGTACAGCAAATTACCTGGCAGACCAGACTTTACGTTTCCTGGTAGGCGTAAGGCAATTTGGGTACACGGGTGTTTCTGGCATCGTCATGAGAACTGTGCGTTGGCTAGGCTACCAAAGGGCCGGCGAGAGTTTTGGGTTCCAAAACTGGAAGAGAATAGACGGAGGGATTTGGAGAACCAAGACAAGGTTAGACAGATGGGTTGGGATAGCCTTGTTATCTGGGAATGTGAGTTAAAAAACATCAAAATAGTTGAAGAGAAAGTGAAAAGATTCTTGGGAGAGTTATGAGGTCAATTGAATTATTTAGCGGCGCTGGTGGACTTGCGTTAGCCGTTCACCTGGCTGGATTTGAACATCAATTACTTGTTGAAGCGGATGACAACGCATACCAGACCCTACTTCACAACAAGAAAAAAGGGGCAATACCGGGAGTATCCTCTTGGCCTATCATTAACGATTGGGTTGAATCCACCGACCTCCACGACTACAGAGAAATTGATTTGCTTGCTGCGGGCATACCTTGCCAGCCATTCAGTAATGGTGGTAGACGGCGTGGGGTCGAAGATGATCGGAACATGTTTCCCGTGTTCGCTGGCGCGCTGGCGACCATTAGGCCAAGGGCTTTTCTTTTGGAGAACGTGAATGGCCTGATTAACGGTAAGATGGCAAGCCACATGGAATACATCATCCTGCAATTATCACATCCTTCTAGCGCGCTTGGCGAGGGGCAAACATGGCAAGAGCACTATGATCAACTACGTACCCAGAGAGCCGAGGACGCCGAATATAGGGTGTGCTTTAAGGTGCTTAACGCAGCTGATTACGGAGTGCCACAGATACGAAAGCGTGTGTTTATAGTCGGGTTTAGGCAAGGTTTGAGGCCAAGCTGGAATTTCCCAACGCCGACACATTCAAAAGAAGCCTTGTTGATAAAGCAGGGGAAGTTTGAAAAATACGAGACTAAAACAAAGGCATGGATTACAGTCGAAGAAGCAATAAGCGACTTGCCTGACTTTGGGGGAAAGGACGCCGAGGCTATGCAGCACCTCCATATTCCCGGAGCGCGGAAATATAGAGGGCACTCTGGTAGCCCACTGAACTGGCCAGCCAAGTCACTTAAGGCGGGTGTACATGGAATTGGTGGTGGCGAGAATATGTTGCGATATCGTAACGGAAAGGTGAGATACTTCACTGTTAGGGAGTGCGCTCGACTGCAGACTTTTCCAGACTCTTGGCTATTTAATGGCACTTGGTCTAGTGTAACCAAGCAGTTAGGGAATGCTGTTCCAGTGCAGATGGCCACAACAGTAGTCAAATCAATAAAAGAGGCGTTTAGCCAACTAGCTTAAAACATGGTAGCCAAGTCAGTCAAGCCCCAACAAATTGATATTGCACGTTAGGGATAAGTAGCTTCGGAAGTGATTGTACTGGCGAGTAAGAGCGCCTGCGTCATTAGGGCTCTGCTTCTCAGTATCAAAAGCGAGAAGGGTTTGTTCCAAAGTCGAAAGTGACTCTCCTGAACCAGAAGCCATCCGTTGCGATTTCTTGCGGGCTGCTATTAACTCCTCATTAAACTGCTCTAGGATTTGCCGTGTAAAAGGCACCGATATATTAGCCCCGTGATATATTCTGAAAACGTGAAAAAGTAAAGTCGCCCTTCCCTGACTAACAAGTAGCGAGTCATTTGAGGTAAAGAAATTCTTCATCTCATCAAGGATTGATTCCGTAGTGGATTCGAGTGCCTTTAAAGATTGTGGAGACGCTTCGGGGAGACCAGCGTCACGGAACTTTCGTAACTCTATAACAAAATCATCCAGCATGCTTTTCTTTGTGGATTCGATGGCATTGATGCGGGTGAGGAAAAGAAATTTTGCGGCCAAATCGAAGTGTTGCAGGCGATCATTCCGTATTCTAACACTCTGCGTGAAGAAGCCATGAAGACCGATTTTCCTTATAAGAAAAGGCAAAGGGCCTCCTAGCGCGTTTCGCCGCTCCGGCGCACTCAGTGGCACTTGGATATTTAAACGCGCGAAAAGGTCATCTATGAAATTGGCGTCGTCAGTTTGAACAACAGTAACAGGAACATCGAAGCTATCAAATCTGGCGCGCAAGCGCGGAAACTTAGCCATGAGGTCATCATACGTGGCTCCCGTGGCAAGTATAGTCTCATCATCGAAAAACCTAAAATCATCGGCTAAGGGCAGGTTGTTGGACATGAATTCAAATAGCGCTACTAGGCGTTGCTTCCCATCGATAACAGCGTATTTGTATTTATTGATCTTGTCGAAAGTCGGTGAGATTTCATGGAAGTAAAGTTTCGGAACATCAAAGCCATTGAGAACTGAGTCTATAAAGCACTGTTTCTTCTGCTGGTCCCAAATCGATAGACGCTGATATGGCGGGTCAAGATTAATCTGATTCCTCCACTGATACAGTTGAAGTATGTTATTTGTTCTCAAAGGCGTCATTTTAAACCGCGGCATTAGTGGCCTCCCAGCAAGTGCTTAGCTTCACGTGCGACGTTATCAAGACTTGGGAATAGTACTCGTTCAGTAATTCCAATTCTATTAAGTTCTTGATATATCGATTGCTTTCGTTCTTGAGGTATCATATATCGCCAGACATGAGCTCCACTATCGACGGCTTCAACAGGGCTATTATCTCTGTGATGAATGGTGAATACACCCATCTGAATCTGCATTCGCCGGTTTGTGCGTGGTGATATTCCAGCCGCAGGCGGCCGGGCATCAGGACTAGGTGAGCCCCTCAAATCAGAAGGTAGGTATAGTTGAAGCGAATCATTTTCAGCTCGTGAGTATTCAGCCGTATCACCAGTAAACATGGGGAGCGAATCATCATCAATAGGCCAACCCAATGAGGTATGGTTAAGTTGGGTTGGGAGAAGACACCAAATAACGCCATCTGTATTTGTTGTATCATGTTCTCGGGGACGGACTGCGAAGTATAAGCCAACCAGTGGATTTTCTGTCCAGTCAATTAGGCGCGATGGTAAGCCGTGGTGGCGCATGAGGAACATCCATTCCCACTCACTGCTTGGAACCTGTGTAAGAAACTCGTGTGAATTCTGTTTGAAAAGATTCATGAGGTACACCTCATCTTGTACATTGTATCCTTCTCTGTAGAAAGTAGGTAATAACGGACGGCTAATGTCTCTCAAGCCCCTGAACCAAATCGGAGGCTTAGGGTGGCGAGCCCGACTCAGAGCGGTGCGTATCCTACTCTCGTCTTTACGTAACCAACTCAATAAGTTGGCCATACTCTTTATTGGTTCTTCATTAAACAGGTATGGCATTTTACTTGACGACCTCTTAACGGGAATTATAGAACTTGCCGCGATTGAGTGCAAGAGAAGACATGTTATCAAAGCTTAAAGAATGGAGAGCCCATTGTTTTGGTCTATCTAGCAATAAGCTCATAACAGCAACTGAAGACTTTAGGGCTAAAACAACGTTCCCGGACGGGCCTAAGTCAATTCAATTAGTAGCGGGGGTTGGATTCGAACCAATGCCTTAGGGTAATGGATCCGATTTGCACATTCTGCCGTTTTGAGAGTGCTGAAAAACCCCATTTTTAGCCGGGCTTGTCTTAAAATTCGTGCCTACAAATTGTCAGAATTATTGACATTTTTGCCTTTTTCGGCACTCTCGTTTTGTGACACTGTTGGACTTGAAGCCCAGTTATTGCGCGATAGTCTTAGATAGGTGATTACTTAGGAATGGCGTTATCAAGATAATGATTTACTGCCAGTAATAGATGGTTCCAGCGCTAGTTTCTGTCTCAACAATGCCAGAGGGCCGTCCGGCGCCACCAGTTCCGGCGGGAATTTGAGTACTTCTGTGGCCAGCCTATTGTCAACTTCTTGGCGCACAGTGTCTTGAGCGATTTCGTTGACTGGCCGCAGTTTCCGGTGTTTCAAATCATCGAAGATGGCAACCGCCCTGGAAAATGCTCGATCACATAGCTTGGTGGCATCCAATACTGGCATTGAAGTCAGAGCAGATACTCCAATTCTTCCTCTACCTGATTGCTGCTTATTGGCGTGCCACCAGTGAAGCAGGAGGCCAAGAGATGAGTTTCCCCAGAGCGTTAACACTTTCTCCTGATCCGTGTTGTTGAGGCTGATTGATGGCCATGCCGAACCACCAATCGTACGCTTGCTTGTAAACTGCATGGCGGTCGATTGGCTATTAAACCTGAAATCGGCGTTGAAATGACAGTGGGATGCCGTTGACCATATACGGTCAGCTTTATTTTTCACGTTCATATCTTCAGCAGTACTAGCCCCCTGACGTATTACTCCCTCACTGTCGGCTTCGAATTCCATACACCTTTCTCTATCAGCATCATGCGACCATAATATCGGATAGGTAGGAGCAGTCTTTGCTTTCAAAGCTTCTATTTGGAATGGCCCACGAATTCGTCCGTCGGGCGTATCGCCATTAATATCTCGATGAACAGGTCCAACCCGACCAATCTTCGATACAGTTGTGACAGGAACTGATATGGCATTATTCTTAGTAATACCCGGTAACCAGATGAGGCCACAGTCGGCTATCTGGTAGGCTACCTGAGCGAGAGCACCATCCTTGATGCGAGCCAGGTTCCACGGGCCTTTTTCAGGGAGAGGAGCATCAATAGCATATCCGATTACATCATCACCAAAATGAAACAGACTTCCGCCCACCGGTCCGTCTTCTAGTCTACGAAGATTTCCTTCCTTCAACTGTTGTATCTGGACAGCGGTGCTTGAGCCAGTCATTGTAGAAGATGGCCTCTCGTTGAGCACTACGAATGTTGCCCGGGTATTGTTTTTATTACCCTTGTGGCCGATAACAAGACATTCGCCCATTCCCGTATCCGCAGAAAAAGAAAGTTCATCATCCTTAGAACCGGCAATAGATATCAAAACAAGCTCACCATATGATTTTCGCAATAACTGTCGTGAAGCTTCCCAAGCGTCTCCGGACATCATACTGAGCGGCATAACCATAGCGAGGGTTCCGTTATACTTCAATTTACGGTCGGCGAGAACAAGGAAAGCACTAGCCTCACCGGCATTGCCGTGTGCGCTCGTCCCCTGGAGAAGCCGCTTTGCGGCTTTCGCCATTTCCCGCTGTTCTTCTGCTTTTGAGCCAAAAGCGGCAAACATTGGGTTAAGTACTTCTGCTTTAATGGCAGAATGGTCAGTATCTCGTGTGAACGGAGGATTCATAATAATCATGTCGAACGAAGCATGAGGTAAAGTAGACCATGCTTCTTGCTCACTTTCGCCCATTCCTTCGATAGCCCTTGCCGTTATCGAAAGAATTCCGAACATCCTCATCGGATCAAGTAAATCGAGAGAACCAAGAGCAACCCCGCCATCATCCTGCTTGCCGTACGTGACTGCTAAAATCGAACTGCCTTTGTATTTAATAGTAGGATGAGCCCCGGCCAGCATTGAAGCCGTAAGGTGGGCTGCCGCTGGTAATACATCACAACCTACCAATGCGGTAGACATCATTGCGGGGTGAATCATTTCAGCATCACCACCTGAAGCTTCGTGTAACTGGCTTATACGGCGGTAACCAGCGGATAAAAGCGTACCGGTACCGCAGGCAAAGTCGGCGATACGTAAGGCTATCACATCCTTCTCTTTCGACCAAGAGCCACCGCCTGGTGTTTTGGCAGTGTCAATAGCCAGTCCGACCAGCAGCGCCGCCGAGGCTGGATTGGTATAGTAAGCCGCTAGGAACTTGCGGTCGGCTATCAGGCGCTGGAAGACGGCGCCGGTTAAATCATGTGAGCGCATCATGTGATTAGCTACGAGGTCACCGGCTGTCGTCACCAATCGTTCGAGGAGCGGTCTGGCCGTATCCATCGGAATAACTTCAAGTATACGCCGGGCAATATCGAAAATCGGCCAGTAATTGACTTTCAGAATCCTCCTCCAGTCTTCAAGCATCTCATTTTTAGTGACACCACTGCGTTTGCCTCGTAGTTCGTCAAGCGTCCGCACATTATACAAATCACCATCGCCGCGAGCCAGACTTTCATGGAATACCAGCGCATTGGCCAAGATGGTCGTTGCCATTCTCCGCGTTTGTTCTCCATCATGCTGACGGAGTTCCTCGCAAATCTTTTTTATCGCCCCTGGATGAGCTATCACCATATCCTTCAGAAGAGCGGCGGCCTCACTGACCCCTTCAACCAACATGTTGGCTGCTTCTTCAATAACCGCCGGAGGTACGGTAGCCGACTGAATAAGCATCGACAAGGCGGTGACGTTACCGCTTACCCATCCGCTTTGCGGCCAGCGCTCAAATGATTCCGGACTTTCCCCGGTGTAAAGAGCCATCTCGAAGTCAGCCGCGCTGAGGATTTCATCTTTCAACGGTTGCCCTGAAAAGTCCCGTAATCTTGCTGGCAGCCTGATTGCTAACGACGACAATATTCGCCTGCCCGAAGGAGCCAGGTGGTCACCAAGACGTTGTCTGGCATCCGACTCAACAGAAATAGCTGGTAGAATTTCCGTCTCAACAATAACGGGGGAAACATTCGGTTCAGTAATAAGAATATCTGGCCTTTTACCGCTGCTCTTCAGGACATCGATATTTTCAGATCTCACAACGCCCTTGAAGCGCCATAAGCTCCGGGTTTCTATTAAAACTCCAGCGAGGGCATCATTTATCGTGTGTTCGGTTGTTGCCATGACTAAAATTCCTACTTAGCTGACTGATCTACCTGTATGGCTAAATTATACATTGCATGAAGAATGCATACAATAAGTGAACCTTCTAAAGTTTATGATTAGGAACTTGGTATGGTGATCTGAAACAGCGTTGCACAATACTGACGAATGTTCAGTTGGTTTAATTCAAGACTGTAGGACGCACCGCTTAATATTCATCACGTTCATCGCGAATACCAAATCGGCGTGGTGACAGCTATTTCAAGCGGGGCCGGTAAGCTCTATCCTCTGGGTATCAGCGCTGCTTCCTTGTCATTGCGGAGTGAAAATCAGTAATCCGTCGCCAGAACAATAGATGGAGAGCTCATCGTCTTGAATATTGTATGTCTCAGCGGCACTTAGCAGCGCAAAGAAATCATGTTCCTGAGTCATTCTTGCTGCGGGAAAGCATAGCATCATCGTGGAGGTAACAGGGGGTATTATGGTCAGCTGATTGCCGTCGATTTCGTAGTTGACGGAATAGCTGTTGCATCCTCCGGAACCAACAACCTTTCCGGTATCGCTCTTGAATTCCGCAGTGACGGTGGTGCCTGCCAGCAGAGAACTCAGCGCCTCTGCATCACCGTATTCCTGCAGTTCCCAGGTGATGTCTTCGATTGGAGGCATTTCTTCAGGCGGTGCTTCCTCGACCTGCTCGACAAATACCATCTCTTTATCGTCAGCACATGAGACAATCAGCTTGTCAGCATGGACCCGGAACGTCTCTGCCGTATTGAGCAGCTCAAAGAAATCATGTTCCTGAGTCATTCTTGCTGCTGGAAAGCACAGCATCATCGTGGAGGTAATAGGGGGTATTATGGTCAGCTGATTGCCGTCGATTTCATAATTCACAGAGTAGCTGTTACACCCTCCGGAACCCGCAACCTTTCCGGTATCGCTCTTGAATTCCGCAGTGACGGTGGTGCCTGCCAGCAGAGCCTTCAGGTCCCCTGCATCACCGTATGCCTGCAGTTCCCAGGGAATGTCTTCGATTGGGGGTATTTCTTCAGGCGGTGCTTCTTCTACCACCTTGAACGTGGTAGTCGACATCTCCGACCAATCGCCGTTATTGTCCTGGACTATCAGGCCGATGCTGTGGTCGCCTACAGACAAAGATGACGTCTCAAAAGTGGCGGTGGTACCCAGGTCGCCGTCCAGGCTCGAACTCCAGCGGTAGGCTACCACGGTCCCGTCCTTATCCGTGCCATGTCCTTGAAAAGACACTAATTGATCTTCGACTGCCTGGCTTGGGATAATCGAGTCGATATAAGCAACCGGCGGGATGTTGACCGGAACCGGACTTGGCGATGGAGCTGGTGAAGGAGCGGGAGTTGGAGCCGGTTCAAGAGTACTGGTAAAGGGCAGGCAGCTAGTTGCCATCAGGCTTGTTATAGCCGCTACAGCGATGATCATAATTAAGTTCTTCATTAGTCTCCTCAGCTCCAGGCAAACAATATAGTTCAAATTGGTGACTTTAATATACTCTTGAGCTTCTGAGCTGTCAATATCCTCTGAGGTTGAGAGCACCCTCTGTTAGAGCATATCCTGTGACCCCGGCATTCCGTTATCTGCCGGTGAATATGAAATGCCGGTGTACTATAAGATGCCGGTTATAGTTGTGTTGACATAATCATGTATGTGACTGGCTATCCTGTCGTATGCCATGAAGCCCTCTTTGGAGGGGAGAATTAAGGACCTTATCTCATCCCCATATCCTCGAGTAGCGCAGCCCATCACCAGAACCCCTTCCTTGACCGGTTCGTGGGTTTTGATGGCGTTTTCCGGATTGGTGTCGGCACCCTCGACGCGGATTAGCTGTGCCATCATTTTGAAATCGGTGTCGGACAGCGCCAGTTTCGGCCAGATGGCTATTTCGGCTTCGCCTCCCGCCCGGAGCGTATTGGTCAGGTCGGCCAGGAGCGGTTCCTTCAGCAAAGGGTCATGATTCAGGATGTCGGCAATCTTGCCGCCGCTCCACTTGAAGTCGACGATATTTCCCTTTTTATATTTTACCTGGGCCTTGGCGTTCAAGTTCTTCCAGTTTTTCTTGTCCTTGCCCACATAGCAGTCCACGGCATAGAGGAAAAAAGCCGACCAGTTGTTCTCCGTACTCATGGTATCCTGCCGGGGTCGTGATGTTCCTACGTGCTGCATCACTGCATATATGATTTTATCGATGTTCATGCTTTCTAATCTAATACACTTCTGCCGGCAGTTTTCCGGTGGGTTTTTCGTATCCTGAACAAAGTCGACTGCGTCGGCGATTGAAGCAATGCCCAGGGAATCGAGGTATGCACTCAGCGTTTTCAGGTGCTCCGCCTGGATCGGTCTTAGATCGATAAGTTTTACCATGCTGGTCTATTCACCTCCTGCTTGCCGCTCGGTCTACAGCAAAAAGAGTGCCGACTGATGTCGAGTCGGCAGTTTCGAACGCCGGCGCTCTATCCGCTGGGGTATAGTCGCAGAGCTGTTGGGGTGAGTGGAGGGATTCGAACCCTCGATCTTCAGGGCCACAACCTGACGCCCTAACCGCTAGGCTACACTCACCATAAGAACATAAGTATTATAGCTAAAAACCTCTTCTCCCCGCAATGTGGTGCGGGATGATGCAGGCTGTTTTCGCTATGGCAATGCCTTTCAGATAAGCTCAACAATGGTAACCCCGGCTCCTCCCTCTCCGTACCCGCCGGGCCGGTAGGATTTGACCAGGGGATGATGGGCGAGCTGCCTCCTGGCTACCTGGCGTATCGTTCCGCTGCCCTTGCCGTGGATTACCCTTACCCGGTACAGACCGGCCAGCATAGCGTCGTTAAGGTATTGGTCCAGCTTTAGCAGCGCCTCGTCTACAGTGAGGTGGCGGAGGCGCACCTCGTCGGTTACCGGTTCTACCCGTCTGTTGCTGTCCATTAGCTGATAGCTAGTACCCCCCGGGCTAATTTTAGCACTATAAGCTGCGGCAGATAAAGCGCGTCTTTTCCGGCTGCAGCTGCGTTCTGAACGCTGAGGGCTACTTCAGGCTTTCGGTCAGGTCCTGGCGGCTGGTTATTGCAGCGGCTTTGTCCAGGAAGTCCTTTATCGAGCTGCTTTGCTCTCTCAGCTTTTCCACTTCAGCCCCTATCGGGTCGATTGAGGTCGGGCTGTCGGCATAGGCTCCGTGAAAAGCGAAGTAGGCCTGGTTCAGCTTCCTGATGTGATAGCCCATGGAGGCGAGATACTGCCGTTTCTCTTCCATGAATTCTTCCGCCGGCTCTATTTCGCCCCGGCTCAGGTATTCATCGACGGTTCTCCTGATCTCCCTCATCTCCCGGTTAAAGTCGAACCCCGAGTCGTCGGGTGGATCCTGACTGCCGTTTTCTCCGACCCGGGCGTAGTATTTCCGGTACACGATAGCTCCGATTTCCTTGCTCGTCATACTGGCTACCGTCTCGTTGATGGTGGCGATTTCGTAGTTCGGGGAAAGCCCGGTCAGGTCCAGGGTATACAGGATCCCCAGCGGCTTGAAGAACAGGTATTGGTGCAGCCATTCCTCGGTCGCGGCGTCGATGGTGAAGCTCAGGCTCGCTTTATTGGTGACAAAGCTGGGGTAGGTCGAACCCAGGCCGCCGATTTCCACCACCAGTGCGGATACCCCTAATTCAGCGGCCTCTTCCTCGATAGCTTCCATCTCCGCTGTGCTGATGTCCTGCTTGAGCAGGATCTTCCTGATGCTCTCGATCCTGTCCCGGGGTGAAATCACCAGCATGTGCGGCGGTCTCTCCAGGCTGAAATTGAGCGGGGGAAAGTTGACTCTCAGGCTGGTCAGAGGGTTAAAGATCCCCTCTTCGGCCAGGACTGCCTTGATCTGCTTTTCTATTATCCTCTCCACGGTATTCTCCAGGCCCAGCTTGCTCTTCTTGAGCAGGGCGAGTTCACCCTGCAGCAGGGCCAGGTCGCCCTGCCTGGTACCGCTTTCTACGGCCCGGATTTCCCGCTCCTGCCTGTTAATCAGACTGACCGTGTCGAAATACTGGAACACCTTATCGGTTTCTTCGGGGTTGTCGAACCAGCTTTTAGCCCACTGCACCATTTCCCCGGGTGCCGTCCGGCACTCCCAGGCTAAAACACTGAAGCCGTATGGCCTGGCGATTGAATCCAGGCGGTCGTCGAGACTCTGGCTGGTACCGCAGCCGGCGATGCACAACCCGGCCAGCAGCAGGCCCAGGATGAGGATCAGCTTTGCTTTCAATTTATTCCATATGCCCCCGTCTGGGTAGATTGAGGATGGGATCGGAGCAGGTTCAGGTTTCTCAGTCTGGCAAAGGGCAGGGAATGCGGGTATCCTTACTATCTATTCCAGTCTCGCTGTGGTTCGAGCCAGCTCCCAGGAATACTCGTAAAGGTGCATCCCCTTGCTGATGGCGATAATCTCGCCGTCTTCGACGCCTATTTCTCCGGCCATGTATTCCTTGAGAAGCTGCATCGCGGCCAGGTTGGAGGGGAAGCCGGCCCACAGGTCCCAGGAGCGGAAGTAGACGATAAAGTTGAGTCTGTTGTTTAAGATTCTGGTATCTATCGATCTCAGACAGGGCGGGTCGGGCAGAAAAATGGACTGGGCATCGCCTACCGTCATAAAGGCCTGATTGGTATTATAGCCGTCTTCCTTATACATCCTGATTACTTCTTCGATCTGCTTCTCCAGGTACTGGCCGTAGGTATACTGTTCTCCCTCGGCTCTATGGGCGGTCATCAGGTAGGGAAGATAGCTCTCGATGTAATCCATCGTGGTCGGCGGGGGCACTCCCTGCGGGACGTCAGGGGTTAACGGCTTTATGCCGGGGCACTTGATCTTTACTACCACGAACTCGAGCTCTTTCCGGCGTTCGTTGGTGTAGCTGCCCCGCTCGATCGTGTATTCCCGGCCGTTGGCCAGGACCTCGCGTAAGCAGAGGAACCATGCCTCGGAAAGGTCTCTGGCTTCGATTGATGAGATTCTCATTAACTAACCCTTTCGGCTTGCGGGTGATAACATTATAGCTGAAATCGGTAGCATGCTCAATGAGCATTAGTGCCGGAAGGGTGACGAGGCAGTTTGCTCCGGCTTGTGGCGGAACTAACGCTTTTTGAAGAGGGCCAGGAACCTGTCCTCGTAGTCCTCGAACAGGCCCCAGTGATCGAGCTCGTCTTTCAGCTCGCGCGGTTCGCATTCACCGGTACGGGTCATTCTGAAGAGCTCTTCGATCTTGACCCTGGCGTCGACCGGGATGCCGCCGGAATCGATATTGAGGAGCCCCCTGGCCCCCATCTGCCTGATATTGTTCTGCACCGAGCTTCCGGTTATCTCATAGATGAACCGCATCAGTGAGACGTCCCAGAGTTCGTCCTCACCCTTGATGATGGAGGTGAGCGGTTCGCCGCGCTTATCGATCTCGGCGTTCAGCCGGTCCACTACCGCAGGCAGACCGTCGGATACGATATTGAGCTCTTTGGGCTCGTTGCGGTAGCTGTAGAATAGGCCGGCGACATTGGGGCCGTGTTTGCTGGTCAGCATCTCGAAGTATCTTCTTGCCTCGGAGCTGAACCCTTCCAGCCGGGAGAGGTAGTAGGGGGTGACCACCTTCGGCTTCTGGGCAATGACCCTGCCTTCTCTGATCACGGTCTCGCTGACGTTGTCCACCAGGTCCTTGTAGACCGGTTCGGTAATCAGGTAGTAGTAGATATTGGTCGTGCCGAAAGTGGCCAGGCTCTGCTTGGGCGGCCTCAATATCTCGGTATGTTCGACTGCCTCTCTAATTCTCTCGTCATTCAGGTCCATATTTAATACTTGCCTCTCATGATATGGCTTTTAGCTCCTGTCTTAGTTCGTCCAGCAGCTTGAGGTATTCCGAATTAAGCTGTGTCAGTCTCCGCCGCCATTCCGCCTGGAACTGGGGCTGCTTCTCCACATCGATCTTGATGCCGACTGCCGAGCCCAGCTGTTGCTTAAGCGCCTGTCTGACCTGTGCTTCGAACTCGGTCTTCAGCGCCAGATAGGCCTGTTTTTTCTGCTGCTCTCCCATGTTCTGATAGTGTTCGAAGATATGCCTGATCTTGCTGTAGATGTTTTCCAGGCCGACCCGGTCTTTCTTTATCGCCTTCAATCCGTCCATTGCCCGCTTGTTCTTTTGCTTTAGCAGGTCGTTATCGGGCAGGTTGATGTTCCTGATCAGGGTATCATTAAGCCCTTCTATAATATATTCTTTTTGCTTTTCATCGTACTTGCCCAGCTCGGCTATCAGGTTGCAGTCTCCCCCGAGATATCCGGCGGCCAGCCTTGCCCCCTCGGGGACGTATTTCCATCTCAGGCGTTCCTCTTCGGTTATCTCACCGAGTTGCGCCAGCTTTGCCATTGCTATCTCGCGGGCACTCTTTATCTCACCCATCTCAGTCTCCGATTATGATCTTTGGCTACACCTGAAATTATATCAAATCCCGGGGAAAGCTTAAATTGCCGCTCCCGGTTTGTGTGTATTCCCGGCGGTGATATAATTTAGGTACGGGGTGTATCGATATTGGTGCAAAAAGACTTTGAGATTATCGACCATACCGCTGACGTTGGCATTGTTGCCTACGGCGACAATATCAGCCAGGCTTTTGGTAATGCGGCCAGGGCTTTGTTTAGCCTGATAACCGAGCTTGATTCCGTGGCCGAGGTGGTCTGCCGGGACACGGAGCTTAGCGCGGTTGATGAAGAAAGCCTGCTGGTGGCGTGGCTGAATGAGCTTATTTATCTTTTCGATACCGAGAATATTGTTTTCAAGCGCTTTGATGTTGCCGTGCTCCCCGGATCAAGTCTCAGGGCGCGGAGCTATGGTGAGAAGGTGGATGGCTCGAGACACCGGCTGAAGACAGGGGTTAAGGCAGCCACCTACCATATGCTGGGAGTTGAGAAAGGCAACGGCTGCCGGGTACAGGTAATACTGGATATTTAAGAGGGTATAGTTAATGGCATCATCCTGGAGAGAAGTAGTAAACAGGATAGACGACTATCGCTGGGAAATCCCGACGGGTTATAAGCCGGGTATGCTGGTACCCGGTCTGGTTTATACCAGTGAAGCTATGCTCGACCACATCTGGCAGGAGCAGGCTTTCGATCAGGTGGCCAATGTGGCTTTCCTGCCCGGTATCGTCGGCTACTCGCTGGCGATGCCGGATATCCATTGGGGATACGGCTTTCCCATCGGCGGTGTCGCCGCCACCAGGGTCAGCGACGGGGTGATATCGCCCGGCGGCGTCGGCTTCGACATTAACTGCGGCGTCAGGCTTTTGCGGACCAATCTTACCGCGGCAGAGGTAAGACCCCGGATCGAGCGGTTGGTCGCCGATCTTTTTACCAGTGTGCCCTCCGGACTCGGCTCGGAAGGTAAGATCAGGGTGAGTGAAAAAGAGCTGGACCAGGTGCTGGTAAAGGGCAGCCGGTGGGCGCTGGAGAGGGGCTATGGTAACGCTGCTGACGTTGTCGTTACTGAAGAGACGGGTTGTATCAAGGGGGCTAACCCGGATAAGGTAAGCGGTAAGGCTAAGAAGCGGGGAATACCGCAGCTGGGGACGCTGGGTTCGGGCAATCACTTTCTGGAGGTGGAGGCGGTGGATGAAATCTACGACCTGGTTTCAGCTCGAGCGATGGGCATAGCCGATGTGGGGCAGGTAGTGGTGATGATTCATACCGGTTCCCGGGGCTTTGGACATGAGGTCTGCGGGGACTACGTCAGGCTGCTCGGCGAGGCGGTGAGGAAATACGGCATCAGACTGCCTGACCGGCAGCTTGCCTGTGCCCCGGTAAAATCGGCGGAGGGGCGGGACTACCTGGCGGCTATGGCGTGTGCCGCCAACTATGCCTGGGCCAACCGTCAGTGTATCACCCACTGGGTCAGGGAGTCCCTGGCCAGGGTCCTGCAGAAGAGCGAAAAAGAGATAGGCCTGGAGCAGATTTATGATGTCTGTCATAATATCGCCAAGCTTGAGGAACACACGGTTGGCGGCAGGAAGGAAGTCCTCTGTGTTCATCGTAAAGGGGCGACCAGGGCCTTTCCGGCGGGACATCCCGATATCCCCGATATCTACCGCGATATCGGGCAGCCGGTCCTCATCCCCGGCGATATGGGGCGCTGCTCTTACATTGCGGTGGGTACGGAAAGAGCCATGCGGGAATCGTTTGGCTCTACCTGCCATGGGGCGGGGCGGGTACAGAGCCGCTCTGCTGCCAAACGCAGCTTGCAAGGCAGCGTGGTGGCCAGGGAGCTGGCGGCCCGTGGCATTACGGTTAAAGCGGGTAGTATGGCGTCGCTGGCCGAAGAGGCTTCCCCGGCCTATAAGGATGTCAGTGAAGTGGTCGATATTACCGATAGGGCGGGCATCTCAAGCAAGGTAGCCCGGACGGTACCGATAGGTGTGATTAAGGGTTAACAGGTAGGGGAAGGGATTAGTTTATTTCCCGGACGTGGCTGGTGCCGTAATTCTGGTCAAGCCGGAGGGGTAACGCGACTGCGGTTTTTTTGCCGCCATCTATACACCAGCGGTATAGCGATAGCGGCGGCTGCTGCGGCGATAATACCGCCGGCATGCCACCAGTTCCACTCGCCTGACAGCGCCGGGGGTGGTGAAGCCTCCTCCTTAACGGTGAAAGAGCCGCTCAAACCGTTGATATCTATCGAGTAGGTACCTGCTTCATTTTGAGAAGTGGTGAAGATAACCGTTTTGCTGACATCTGCGGACAGGTTTATTTCTTCGGTTGCTTCAATTTCCCCGTTTATCTTCAGTGTAATCGTATGACTGCCTGCTTGCCCGCCGGCGTTGGTCACCAGCAGACCGATGGTTACCGAATCGCCGGCACTGATTTCCGCTGGCGAGATGCTCAGTGATTCCGGGTCTATAATAAAGGCGGCCGGCGCCGGCGGAAGTGTTGCCGTAACGGCGAAGGTGGTGAAGTGATCTACCGGAGCGGTAATGGTATTCGTTTCCGCATTAACGATGGATTCTAAATCCTGCCATCCGGAGGTGTACTCGTCATAATAGGCGATGACCAGATCCTCTTCTCTTACCCCGTCGGGGATGTCGGCCGGGTCGTAGTTCCAGGTCAGGATGACCGGCGGTTCGAAGGTAGCCCCGCCGGGGCCCAGCTGGTAGGGCAGTCCGATGATGCCTACGCCCTCGGGCAGGTCGGGTACACCTTCAGCAACGGTAAAATTTACATCGGTAAGCGGTTTACCCCCTCCATCCAGGGCAGTGGCCCCGTCGGGAGTAGTAATACTGACTATCTTATCCTCGGAGATGAACTCATTCGAGTCGGAGGCGAAGTGGGCGGTGATATCCAGTGCGTTGGTGACCTGTATCTCTATCGGGTTCTCGATGGTGGTTGGTTCTCCGTCCCAGATCGGCTCTCCGCTCCAGTTGACGAAGTGGTAGCCGGGTTCTGCGATTGCCTCGAGGACGACTTTTCTACCGGTCACGATGGGAAAGGTGTCGGGATAGAAAGACAGGGTATCGCTATCGCCATTTACCGTGACGGTTCCGGTACCGTTCGGATTGACGTCTATCTCGATGCGTACGGTCGTCGGACCTGACGACCCGCAGCCTCCCCCTCAGCCATAAGTCGGCTTTGCTGTAAACAGCATCGCTGTTAGCGGTGCTATCAGCACAAGGAGAACCAGCGAAGCGGTTTTTAACAGTTTGCTATTCATTCCCTGTCCTTATCCTGGGATAAGATGATAATCTGCTCTTTAAATGCCACTGGAATGGCCTGTGTCTCTATGGCGGGAGATTAATATTATCATAATAGTAAGTTATACTAGCATAGCGGTTTTTCTGTTGTCAAATAGTCAGGGAAAACTGAATATGCTGTGATTTGCTTTAAGGATATTGCTCAGATGCACAGCACTATTCAACAGCAATGGCTATTCGGAATGTCCGTTGCTCAGCACCATTTTCAAATGTTTACATTAGAGTAGTTGAAGTTCCGGTTTTCATGGACATCGAATTACACCCTGCGCCCATAGACATCCGCCGCAGGCAGGGAAGGGGTTATTGAAGCAATCTTCCTGATTGCTATCCAGCATATAACAACCGCCGCAAATCTGACATGGTGGAAAGTCAAACACCTGTACTCTCTCGCGGAAGGCGATATGCTCCGGATTATGCCATAAGTCAACTAAATTGTTTTCTAGCACGTTGCCAATAGACCAGCCTTGTAAAGATCGCTCCCAGTCGTTAAGAAAGCTGACCTGATTATGCAGCAGCGGTAAACATGGGCTAAAATTGCCGTCCCACCTGATAGCACCAGCCCCGCTTTCTATAAAAGGACACCGATTTTGAGCGCTTCTGAAAATACTATCAGCCCAGGTAATGTTTACGTTCTTATCAACAAGGGCCCGGATGTAAGCGCTAGTAGTTTCGTCTATATCTATTCTGGGCAGGTGTATATGTGTTGACAGGAATGGCCGCATAGAACCAGCTAGCTCGGGATCAAACAAGCATGTTTCCCCTAGTTTATAGTAAAAGAGCACCTCATCGCGTAACTCGGAGGTATACGGTAAGACATTCGTTACCATAAAACGCTTTGCCCCCATTTTCAAAGCAATCTTATATACTGCCGGCAGATCGGCGATATTACGCTTCATAGCGACAAATACGATCCCGAGTTGGGTTCGTGGAAGGCGCGAGAAAGGCGGGTCAAGGCGGAATTGAGATTTACGAAAGTGTGTAAGGTTCTCAAGCACCTTCGGGAGTTCTGCGCCCAGACGAATATCAGCATAGCTCTCCGGCCTGGCCCCATCGATGGAAACCCATATTACATCAATGCCGATAGCAAGCAATTCGTCCATTACGTCCGGAGTAAGCAACGTACCGTTAGTAATCAGTTCCACAGGGGCACCCAGGGCTTTTACTCGGGCTACCATTTCTCTGATTTTAGGGTGAAGTAAAGGTTCTCCTAATCCGCCAAAGAAGATCTTGGGCAGTGGTTTGAAAGCCTTCAATCCATCAAGCACACGGTTAAAAACGGCATCGCTCATGTTGCCCATCGGCTCATTCCATATATTTCGGATGCAAGTACGGCAATTCAGATTGCACAGACTGGTTGGTTCCAGGTATAACTTGGCTAGCTGTGTCGGAGGGCGGCATAAGTAAATGCCGTTGGTAACCTCGTTAACACAAATACTAGCGCCTGGTTTGATTCCATAGCGTGCTGCCAGCTCAGGAGGAAGTATTATGTGTCCATCCAAATCTACTTGCGCCAAAATTTCTTTTCCATAGCTGGTGGTCTTATTGTCCATTTTTATGTTTCGCCCCCCCAACTCTTAACAATACCAGTTTGTACCACGCTAAGGTTGTCCGAAGCTGTTTTCAAACCGGTAACGATCCGATATTTTGTACTAAACTATTGGGGTTAGGTCACCTCTCTTGGCTGCGAGATAGGATTCAGCCGCGTTGAATGAGCTTCGAACTAGGGGGCCGGCGATGACTTTCCGAAACCCCAATAGCTTGCCTATACGTGCATAATCTTCGAACTCTTCAGGTCGGATGAAGCTGATTACCTTGTGATGCTTTAGTGAAGGCTGTAGGTATTGGCCTATAGTTAATATATCGCACCCGGCTTTTCTCAGATTAGCCATTAGTTCAATTACTTCTTGCCGCGATTCACCCAATCCCAACATGAAACCCGATTTGGTTAGTATTTCGTTGTTAAACAGTTTGGTTTGTTCCAGAATTCTAATCGAGCGCCGGTAGTCTGCTTCCGGCCGAACTTCAGCGTAAAGTCTGGGTATTGTTTCTACATT
>DIFA01000016.1:0-2658 GCA_002418895.1 Dehalococcoidia bacterium UBA5760
AGATGAAGTCCTGGCTAGTACAATTATAGACTGACGGTCTGATGACAGCTGGTCTGCTCCACTTTTGGGCTTTCAGCTTCCTCGGTTGAGTTAGCCCCAGGGCACGGAGATGCCGTAGTACTTTCTTGCCGTTCACTGTCCACCCTGCAGCCCTCAACGCCATAGTTACCTTCCTGTAACCGTAAACCTCGGCATGCCCCTGGCGGGCTTCGTTGATTGATTTGACCAATGCTTCATCAAGAGACCGAGGCTTCCTCTTTCTAACCGGCTGGTAGTAATAACTAGATTTAGCCATTCCCACCGCTTCCAGAGCTGTTTTCAACGGCTTTCCTTCCATCTTCAATCCATCTACTAGTTGACGCTTCATCACCGTCCCAGGATCCCGGCCAACTTTTTTTGGGCTTCTATGATCAATGCCTGTTGCCCCGCCAGCTCCTTCAATTGGCGGTTCTCATCCAGCAGCAGATTTCGGCCTCTCTTGGTCCGTTTGTCCATGAGAGCACTCCGCCCTCCTTCTAGAAACCGGTCGAGCCATCTGTAAGCCTGTGTCGCACTCACCCCGTGCCTGTTGCATATCGACGCTGCCGATTCATCTCCACGTATTATCTCCAGTACGATGGAAGCCTTCTCCTCATTGGACCACAGCTTTCGATCCATAATGACCCCTCATTTCCTGTGGCCTAACTATAGCTTATCCCCTAGTCCAGTTCTAACGGGGGGCATTCCAATCAAAATAACTTACTGCGAAGTCTACTTCATCATCAAATGCAAAAATGGGCAAGAATACTACGATTGGACAAATGGTTTACATGTTGATGTTGGTGCTACTGTTCCGGATAATCTCAGCACTATCGTAGACGGTAATATTGTGGTTGACGTGGTTATTGATGACTGGAAAGTGACTTATCGCTGAAAGCGTTCTTCTGCCTAGCACATATAAAGTTAAGTATAATAAGATAATATTCAATGCCTCAACTTAGAGTTCAACAGGTGACTATCGGTAAGATACCGGGAGTTGGGGTAGGCGCAAATCCGCCCTTTGTTAGAGGGCTACTGGTGTTTCACCCTCACACTCTCCACCTAGCCCCATATTAACAAGCGCTACAATGCAAAACCGCACTTACCTAAGTGGTAGTGGGATGGTAAAGAATCGAGTAAATCAACGTTCTAAGTCCTCTTGATAATACAAAAACGGAATTATAATTTACTCATTTATATCAGAATCAGGCAGGTTAATCACGTCCGGGGTTTTTAATTCCATTTTCTTCATATTTTTACCACAGCATACCAGTGTGCCGCCACCCACTTCAGTTACCCCAACCTCATTACCACATACATTACATCTGTACTTTTCGCCCACCTTTTCTACAGCCATTACTCCACCTCCTTATTCAAAACAGTCATAGCATTTATTGATGTAAGCTATTGTAGTTCCTATGCCTTACCTCAATCAATACACCTATTATAAGTTGTCCCTTTTAACACAATATACATATTTATATAGCAGCAAAAGGGACAAGCCATTCCCAGCTTTAATAATCGGTTTTGTGTACACACGTATCCACATGCTTTTAACTGTAATAAAGCTCCTCTCATTTTACTTCAACCTAAAGGTTGGGAGGTGAAAATAGCGTGCACAGTGTCATTCCCAGCACCCGACAAAACGTCACCAGGATTTTCGATTGTCCACCTTAGGGATGAATTATGATATGACTCTCGATTTCGGACACGCCTGGTGCGGCACAAGCTGCCCGCTCGACTTGTTCTCTTTCTGCCCAGGAGCGCACACTACCTCTGAGAATCACCTTACCAGCGAGAGTTTCGACTTTGATTCGCCGCGCATCAAGTATGGCGTTGCGCTGGAATGCGCTTTCAATTTTATCCTTTACAGCCTGCCCTTTCACTGTTACCGGATTGATAGCTATGTTGTTGCTAAGCCCTTGCACCCCTATCAGATTGCGCACAGTATCCCCGGCGGCATCCTTCTGGTACCACCAATCTACGTCGCCACTTAGAGTAATCCAGCCATTCTTAACCTCCACTTTAATGCGGTCGGTCATGCGGGATATCCAGACATTCCATTTGAGAGCGTTTGCCGCCACCTGGGCAATATCCTCATCCAGGCGTTTAACAGAACTAGGCAACCTGACTTTGAGTTCTCCCTCCACCGCCCTGACACCAAAGACTCGCACGACGGCACGCTCGGCAATACACTTCTCGCCGAAGGTGTCTACATAGCCGCTCAGCGTCACAACACCGTCCTTGACGCCGACCCTGATCTCCGCCGCTTTAATACTCGGTTCCCATTGAAGCTCATCCATAACATCCCGTTGTAGCTCCGTATCGGTCTTCATGATAATTTTACCTCCTAATTACTTGCTGATTTACTACCCGCTGCCAGATTCGTGAACGTCACTTTCTGCACCAGATTTTGGCAGGGATGTATTGGCTCTTCAGTGCAGTCCAGAAAACTAACTCGTCTTACTGTCAAATGCCGTTTTACTTACTCAGGTGATTGCTTTCTAGCTTTGAGTTTTCTCGCCTCCTCAGCCTCGGCTATCGCCTTCTCCCTACCAACCGAGGCCTTCCTTCTTGTCTGCTCCTTAGCTAGTCGCTCAGGTTCCTCTGCTGCACTTTTTTCCGCTCGCTTGGCTTTGT
>DIFA01000016.1:2802-40652 GCA_002418895.1 Dehalococcoidia bacterium UBA5760
CCTATCAAACGAGGCCTTCCTTCTTATCTGCTCCTTGGCTAGTCGCTCAGGTTTCTTTTCTGGCCATTTGTCTGCTCGTCCCGGCTCCATTAAAACCCCCTTTCAGCATTGCCAATCATACTGCAGCCACTTTCTGAACCTCTGCCTGGTTCAAAGTATCCTTCAACCATCTCGTAGCTAACCTGGCGGCTGTGAACGTGAGTTAACCCTTTTCTCGATGTTCTCCAGTTTCTTTAGTATTTGCAAAAAGACACAGGTTTGCTTCTGAGCGCAACTTGAACAATACGCGAATTTAGTGCCTTGTAAAGGACAACCCTTGGAATTCATGTATCACCTCTCACTATTAAGTATATTGTATATCGGAGTAGACGAAATGCCAAGAGCTAACAAATGGGGTGAAGACAGTGCCTCATTGCCACGATGACAACTTCGAATGCAAATACACTTTTGTGAAGCCGCTCTAGCTACTGAGTTCTGAAGTAAGTCACATTCTGAGAGTGCTGAAAAAGCCTAAAAAATCAAGAATTCTGACATTTTGTAGGCACGATTTTTAAGACAAAACCAGATAAAAGTGGGGTTTTTCAGCACTCTCATTCTGGCTTAATGTTGGATGTTCGGCTAGAACCTATCATGAAGGTGAATGCACATTTTGTGGGATGAAGACAGAATAGAATTAGAGGTCGCCCAACTCTTCTATATCAAGCGACGATATTGATTAGGTCTAGCACCAGTTTTTCAGCTAACCTTTTTTGAGGATTTCTCTCTGCCCTGCCCTGATTTGGTTATGGTCTCTGATAGTCTTTCCCGGCTCACTTTTGGGCTTCCTTACGGGTTTTATCAGCTTCCTTTAGGGCCTTCTTATGGGCTTCATCAGCTTCCTTCTTAGCCGCTTTATCAACGGCCAGTTTCTTAGCCTCTTTGTGGACTATGTCCGCTTGCTTCCTGGCCTCTTCATGGGCCTTTTCTGCTCCTTCAATGCGTTCCTCTGATTCCGTTACAGCCTTCGTATAGTCTTCACTTCTTTGGTCCCAAGCAGTATTCCAGACCGCCCAGACTTGCCCTATAATCGCATCACGGACTTTATCAGCTTCCTTTAGGGCCTCCTTATGGGCTTTATCAACTTCCTTCTTAGCCGCTTTATCAACGGCCAGTTTCTTAGCCTCTTTGTAGACTATGTCCGCTTGCTTCTTGGCCTCTTTACAGACGTCTTTTGCCCGCTTCAAACTCTCATTTAGTACTTTATCAGCTTGCTTCTTGGCCTCTTCCCCAGCGCCTCGTCGAGTTTCTAGCTCTTTTGTCTCCATTTCATACCTCCCCTACTACTGTATTCATTCTGGCATGTAAGGAATCAGTCGGTCTTAATTCGCCCCATAATAGTAATGTAATCTACACTTGAGGACTTGTCAACAATTTCATACGTGGCAAAGACTAGGCACGCACATGGGAAAACCTAGAAATATTACAGAGGTATACAAGGTCAGTTACTTCTTATGATAGCTTGAGGTTTTATAAGGCACCGTTATCTCTAGCGCTAGGCTCAGGAGCAATGCCTGATTAAGCCTACATAAATTTTTACTGCCATGCTCAATGTGGCTAATGACACTTCTGATTGCATACAGAGCACCATTGATCAAGTTGATGCATGGAAGTCTGCTAACGGTCCGGTAGGTAGCAATGTAATAGGTAAAAATGATATCCGGAGCAATGAAAATCAAGGTGAGGCACTTTATGAAGCATTAGACGAATACAATAACGGCTGGTATCGTTGGCCGTGGAACGATTAAACCGGTGTGAGTAGAATATAGGCATATGTTTGTACTGATACTATTAACAGATGGCAGGTCCCAAAATAGCTAAATACTTTGGGATGGTGCGCTAGAGACATTGGCAAAGTAGTAGAGTCATTGTGAGCTTGATAGGGAGTACATCAACCCTATCAAGCTTATTTGTATTCGGATATGAGTGTTATGATTGGTATGGATGCTAACCAACAGTTTGACGTTTTGGGTTCTACTACCGCATAGTAGGCACCGTCAGGATTGACTATTATACTAATCAAGAATATCATACGAGTAATGAATTGGTAACACGTGATGGGCATAACCAACACGTCTGGTGGGATGAAAAGCACAATAACAGGTACAGACACGACATTTATTACTAACGAGGGTGAAGGGAACCTGCGAGACAGGTTCCGCGTCTTGATTAGAGACACCCGTTTTTTTGATGCTCTAGCAGGCTTCTTTTACACAAGCGGCTTTCACGCACTCTGGAAGTCGCTGGAGAAGACCGAGAAAATCAGGATCCTGATAGGCATTAGCACGAGCAAGCACACCCTTGACCTAATCCGCAGTTCTGAAGTCCCGGTACAAGGCACTCTCGAATTCTCTCACGCCGAAACCAAAGAGAAGTTTTCAGAAGCAGTAGCAGATGAGATGGAGCATTCTGAAGATAGCAGCGATGTAGACAATGGTGTAGCTAAGTTTATCGAGTGGATCCGGAGTGGGAAACTGGAGATTAAAGCTTATCCGTCGCAGAATATTCACGCCAAGCTCTATATAATAACCTTTGTCGAGGGCGACAAGGATGTCGGTAGAGTAATCACCGGTTCCAGCAATTTCACGGAAGCTGGACTTATTGATAACCTGGAATTCAATGTCGAACTCAAGGACCGGAGCGACTACGAATTTGCCCTGGGTAAGTTCAACGAGCTCTGGGAAAATGCTGTCGACGTCAAAGACAAATACGTTGAGACGATTGAAAACAGAACCTGGCTTAACAATAACGTCACTCCCTACGAGCTTTATCTGAAGTTCTTGTACGAGTATTTCAAAGAGAAAATCAATATCGACAAGGAAGAGATAGATAAGAAGTATCTGCCGGAAGATTTCATGGACCTGGCTTATCAAAATGAGGCTGTGAAAGACGCCAGGAGCAAACTCGATGAATATGGCGGGGTCTTCCTCTCCGATGTCGTCGGGCTCGGCAAGACATACATTTCGGCAATGCTCGCCAGTCAACTCGATGGCAGACACCTTGTTATCGCACCACCGAATCTATTGCTGAAAGATAACCCCGGCTCATGGCCGAATGTCTTCTCCGACTTCAGGGTACCGGCTGATTTTGAGTCTCTGGGAAAGCTCGAGCACCTTGTCAAGCACGGCACTGACAAATACAATAATATTTTCATCGACGAAGCCCACCGCTTCCGGACGGAGATGAACATAACCTACGAGATGCTGGCCCAAATCTGCCGCGGAAAGAGAGTTATCTTGGTCAGTGCTACTCCCTTGAACAACTCTCCAAAAGATATACTCAGCCAGATTAAACTGTTTCAGAAAGCGAAAAGGAGCACAATTCCCAACCTACCCAATCTAGAAGGTTTCTTCAACAGCCTTGATAACCGACTCAAGGAACTCGACAGGCAGAATGATTATGATGAATACATTCAGACGGTGAAAGAGAACGCAAAGGAAATAAGAGAAAAAGTCCTCAAGTACCTGATTGTCCGGCGGACCCGCGCCGAGATTATCAAGTATTTTGCCGAAGACCTGAAACAGCAGAAGCTTAAATTTCCTGAAGTTGCCGACCCGGAAGCAGTACTCTATCAGTTGAATGACAACGAAGACCGCGTATTCAGTAAGACGATTGAACTGATAACGACAGGTTTTTCTTATTCACGTTACACCCCGATGCTCTACTACGAAGGGAAAAGAAACCAGCCGGAAGAACTAGCCCAGAAAAACATGAGGAAGTTCATGAAAATTCTACTGGTAAAGAGGCTGGAAAGCAGCTTCTATGCCTTTAAGAAAAGCCTGGTGAGATTCCTCTCATCCTACGAGCAGTTTCTCCGGGAGTTCAATAAGGGGAATGTGTATGTCAGTAAGCAATACACCAACAAGCTCTTTGAGTTCCTTGAGAGTGATGATGACGAATCTATTCAGCGGCTTGTCGATGAGGACAAAGCTCGCCGATACGATGCCTCCGACTTCAATGCCAGCTTCAAAGAAAATCTCGAAAATGACATGGCTGTTCTGAAAGAGATAGCTAATCTCTGGAAAAGCATAGACAGAGACCCGAAGCTGCTGACGTTTATAGATATCCTGAAGAAAAATGAGACCCTTAGAAAGAACAAGCTGATTATTTTCACCGAGTCGAAAGAGACGGCCGATTATCTTGACGAAAAGCTAAGCCAGGTATTCCCAGACAAGGTGCTCTCTTTCTCCGGTGCGTCAGGCGCTCCGACCCGGGAAAAAGTCATCGCCAACTTTGACGCCAGAGCCAAATTCCCGCGAGACGACTACCGCATACTGATAACCACCGAGGTCCTGTCGGAGGGCGTCAACCTGCATCGGTCTAATGTCGTCATCAACTACGACATACCATGGAACCCGACCCGCCTGATGCAAAGAGCAGGCCGTATAAACAGGGTTGACACCAGATTCGACAAAATCTACACTTTCAACTTCTTCCCGACCGTCCAGTCGAACGACCAGATTAAGCTCAAGGAAGCGGCGGAATATAAGATACGGACTTTCATCGAGATGCTTGGCGCTGATGCCAGACTATTGACCGAGGGTGAGGAAATCAAATCGCACGACCTCTTTAGCCGCCTGACATCCAGGAAGACCATCACCGGCGAAGACGGAGAAGAAGAGAGTGAACTGAAGTACCTGCAGGTAATAAGGAATATACGTGACGCCAGGCCGGACCTGTTCGAGAAGATCAAACGCCTGCCCAAGAAAGCGCGGTCAGGCAGAGAACAAGAAGGAGATTCGATAGACGCTCTGGTGACCTACTTCCGCAAGGGCAAACTGCAGAAGTTCTATCGCTGCGACGACAAGGCAACTCAAGAACTGGATTTCCTATCGGCCGCCAGATATCTAGAAGTAGAAGAAGACACCCCCCGGCTGGGTATCGACGACAAATACTACGGGCTTCTGGACAAAAACAAGCGGGCATTTGCCCTAGCTACCACCGAGGAAGTGCCGGAAACGAAGCTGAAAGGCGGCCGGGACAGCGCCACATTCGTACTGAAGATACTGAAGTCGAATCAGGTGAAACACTTCAAGGGCTATACTGACAACGATGAGCTTTATATCAAAGATGTGATAAAACTGATAGAAGAAGGCGGTTTACCCCGACAGACCGCCAAGACTCTGGTTAAGGAACTCGGAGGAGAGACCAAACCGCTGCAAATACTGGCCAAGCTCAAAATGAACATCGCCACAGAGTTTTTCAAGGAACCGGTCGCGGAAAGCGCCGCTCAGACCTCAGGTCCCCGCGAGGTGATTCTCTCGGAATATCTGGTGAGCAAGTAATATGACGAAAGCCACAAATAACTATGCCTTCATCGATAGTCAGAATCTTAACCTTTCCATCCGGGAGCAGGGGTGGATTTTGGATTTTCTGAAGTTCAGGATTTATCTAAAGGATAAGTACGGCATAGCCAAAGCCTTCATCTGCATCGGATACGTACCGCAGAATCAAGACCTGTACACCAATCTCCAGAAAGACGGCTACATCCTTATTTTCAAGCCAACACTGATTTTACCGACAGGTGGTGTTAAGGGGAATGTTGATGCGGAGCTAGTCCTGCACGCGATGATTGAGTACCAGAACTACGATAAAGCTTTAATTGTCACTGGAGACGGCGATTTCTATTGCCTGGTAGATTACCTGGTAAAGAACGACAAGCTGCTAAAACTTCTGGTTCCAAATATGAACAAATTTTCTTCACTTTACCGGAAGATGATGCCACATATTGCGTTCATGAATAATCTTAGAGATAAATTGGAGCACGTATAGAAACGGGAATAAAAAAAGAGGCATTACCGCGGGACGGAACCCTTTGGATAGCCTCTCATCGTGATTCTAGGATTAGAATATCACCGCACCAGTGATTTGTCAAGAGCAAAACACTATGGATAAACAGTCGGCAGTCAAGCTAATTCGGGACACCTTCGAAAGCCCTTTTGACAAGGGGTGGTTCATCAACCTGAGCAAGAATCTGGTCAAGAATATCGAAACCTCAAAGAATTTCACTTACCAGGGTAACATTATCCCTGATGCTTATAAGGACAGTATTCTATCTCTGGAGCGTATCGGCAAGTACCAAGACGCCGACGATAACAAGATAGATATCCTCATCGTGCGGCTGAAGAAAGAGCACTCACTCGAACGCGCCCGCACCATGCAAAGGAATTTCGTTGCCTGGTATTTGAACGGCAGCCGCGGCGACATACTCAAAGATGCTGCTCTGGTTGCCTTTGTCCCGCCGGAGGGCACCGACTGGCGCTTCTCCCTGGTTAAGATGGACTATGACCTGGTTCAATCGCTTACAGGAAAGACAAAGGTGGAAAAAGAGCTCACACCGGCACGCCGGTATTCTTTCCTGGTCGGTGAGAATGAGAGCAGCCACACCGCCCAGGTGCAGTTGCTACCCATTCTTCTGGACGATGGAAGAAGGCCGATTTTATCTGACTTTGAGAAAGCCTTCAACATCGAGGTGGTCACCAGGGAGTTCTTTATTAAGTACCGCAACTTGTTCAACGATGTTAAGGAAGCCCTGGGAGGCATCATTGAGCAGGACTCAAAGATAAAGGCGGACTTTGAGGCGAAAAGCATCGACCCGGTCAACTTCGCCAAGAAGCTGCTGGGACAAATCGTGTTCCTGTACTTCCTGCAGAAGAAGGGCTGGCTGGGTGTGCCGGAGGACAAGAAATGGGGTGATGGCGATAGACGATTCTTACATAGTCTTTTTGATAGAGCATCTGAGGGGCGAGAGAATTTTTTCAATGAGTATCTGGAGTATCTGTTCTATAATGCTCTGGCCAAACAAGAACGAGGCACAGTAGACCCGGCATATTATCCACGTTTCAACTGCAAGATACCCTTCTTAAACGGCGGCCTGTTCGACCCTATCAACAACTACGACTGGGTGCGTACGGATATTCTCCTTCCTAACGACCTGTTTTCCAACGACGAGAAAACGAAGGAAGGGGACACCGGCACCGGTATTCTTGACGTGTTTGACCGGTACAACTTCACCGTCAAAGAAGACGAGCCTCTGGACAAAGAGGTAGCCGTCGACCCGGAGATGTTAGGCAAGGTGTTTGAAAACCTGCTCGACGTTAAGGACCGCAAGTCCAAAGGGACCTATTACACCCCGCGTGAAATCGTCCGCTATATGTGTCAGGAAAGCCTGATCAACTACCTGGATACCGCTCTCAATGCCGGAGATGTGGCGCTAGTCACTGAAAAGCTAACCAATCTTAAGCTGTTCGGGGCACCTGCCTTTCAGCAGCAGGCATTGAAAACACCGGGTAACATCAACAGGGTACCGCGTGAGGATATCGAAGCCTTTGTGCGGATGGGCGAACTGGCTATCGAGCATGACGCTACCGCCTTGCAGAATCTGGATAAGATTGAGCAGGGGATACAAAAGACAACCAAATACCGGCTGAAATTGAGGTCTGTTCAAGAGAATGCCGCTTTCATCGACGACGCCCTGGCCAATATCCGGGTGTGCGACCCCGCCATCGGCTCCGGAGCTTTCCCGGTCGGCCTGATGACGGAAATCGTCCGCGCCCGAAACACGCTTACCACCTACCTGCCGGATAAAACGGGGAGAACGAGCTATCATTTCAAGCGCCACGCTATACAGAACTGCCTTTACGGTGTGGATATTGACCCCGGCGCGGTTGAGATTGCCAAGCTCCGGCTCTGGCTTTCGCTGGTGGTGGATGAAGAAGACATCAAGCAGATTCAACCTCTGCCCAACCTGGACTACAAGGTCGTCTGCGGGAACTCGCTGCTGGGTGTTGAGCGTAGAATTGAAAACTGGCCACTATTTGCTGAGCTTGAGAGATTGAAGCCGTTACATTTTGAAGAAACCAATGCCGGGAAAAAGCAGGAATACAAACAACAAATTGACCAGCTAATCAAGAACCTGACGAATGATAAGGAGATATTTGACTTTGAGGTCTATTTTTCCGAGGTATTTCATGAGATGAATGGCAGCAAGAGCGGATTTGATGTGGTAATTGCCAATCCGCCTTATGGTTTTAGGAATGTGCTTTCTAAAGATGAAAAGGACTACTTCCGAAAACAAAAAGGCATCCAATTCCCTTCGGGTGATGTTGCTGAGTTATTCATAATCATAAGCCTACAGAAGCTAGTACGCAAACAAGGCAATCTGACGTTCATCATTCCCAAAAAAGCCCTCTATGGAGAGTCCTGGAGAAACGTAAGAAAGTTTTGGACTGGCAACGGACTCACCTATTTAATGGATGCCAGCAAGGCATTTGAAGAAGTTCTGCTTGAACAAGTTTCCTTCTCACTTATTAAAGATGCTCATACGGTTATGGTGACCATAGGTACATTAAATCAAGCAGGAGACAGGATAGAGGTCTTCGGTTCATTTCCGCTAGAGGACATCTTTTCCGATGAGTTGAAGAACGCCCAAATCTATAGGGGTATTTTCCCGAAAGGCCTCCTTGATAAGATTAGAAGTAAGTCCGTTTTGGATACAGGTGGCTTAGTGAAGGGCGAAATGGGCATTTCCAATATAACTGAGTATCTAACGTTCGAATCTGTCGGTAATTACCCTTGTGTCAAGGGTATCGACGTAATCAGATACGGCTTTAAACCTGAAGTGAGATACTTGAAAGGGAAGATAGCTAAAAAATACTCAGAAATCTATCGCGGCCATAAAATTGTATCTCAAAAAATCATTGCTCATGTTCAGAATCCGTATCCACACATAATAATTACTATGTCTTATGACGATGCTAATAGGCTCATCAATGATACTTGCGTTGAAATTCAAGTATTAGGCAAAGGCAAAGAATTAGAAAAGAAATTCTTGTTGGCTTATTATCAATCCACCTTCTGCAACTGGTATGCGTATAATTTAGTTTATAATAGAGCGATTCGTACGATGGACTTTATTGACTATTACATAACCCAAATTCCCATCCCGAAGTGTGTGATTGAAAATCCAAACCGGCAAAAACCAGTTATAAGTATTGTTGACCAAATCCTTGCCATCACCAAGGACGAGGACTACCTTTCTAATCCTGCCAAGCAAGCCAAGGTCAAAGAACTTGAGCACCAGATCGACCAGATGGTATACAAACTGTATGAGTTAACCCCGGAGGAAATAGCGGTGGTAGAAGGAACGTTTAAGAAATAGGATAAATGAATGAGGGCAAAGTCTGGTAACCACAAGATTATTGACGTTTGTCTCCGTGCTCTCATGGGATGACAGATATGCGTAAGCTTCCCATAGTGGCGATAGCATATGATTTCGACGGTACACTCTCCCCGGGGAATATGCAGGAACACAGCTTTATTCTCGATATAGGGATGACACCGCGCGAATTCTGGAAGTTAGCGGAACAATTGTCTAAAAAGCATGAGGCGGACAGTGTTCTGACATATATGAATCTGATGCTGGAGAAAGCGGATGAAGCAAATGTGCCAGTGCGGCGGCAAGACTTCAAGAACCATGGAAAATCAATAGAGCTTTATGAGGGGGTCGATACCTGGTTTAACCGAATCAACAATTATGGTAAAAAACTCGGTCTCAAAGTTGAGCACTTTATAATCTCGTCTGGTCTCCGAGAGATGATTGAGGGCACCAGCATTGCCGGAAAATTTAGAAGGATTTACGCCTCGTCCTTCAAATATGACCAGAATGAGGTTGCCGAATGGCCGGCGCTGGCTATCAACTTTACCACAAAGACTCAGTATCTGTTTCGCATTAATAAAGGTGCACTCGATATCTTTGATGAGAAAAGAATCAATGAATTTATAAAAATGGAAGACCGTCCCATTCCTTTCAAGCGAATGATATTTGTCGGCGATGGTAACACGGATATCCCCTGCTTTAGTCTGGTTAAAAGTCTGGGTGGGCATTCAGTTGTCGTCTATAAACCGAGAACCAAAGGGGCAAAAGAAAAGGCGGCGAAATTGGTCAAAGACGGGCGGGTAAACTTTATCGTTCCGGCCGATTATTCCAAAGATAGCCACATTATGAATGTCGTCAAAGCGATATTAGATAAAATCGCGAGTGATTGTGATCTGGACCGTCTTGGAATTCAAGATTGAGGAAGCTAAGACCGAACTCAACTGAGTTATGAATACCAAATTAAGAATAAACCCGAAACTCCTTCAATTCGCACGTGAAGAGTGTGGATATTCTTCATCAAAAATAGCCGGTAGTATCCACATGACCAGGGAAAGTACCTTGAGAGGGGAAACAGCGACACAGGAGCCGGTCTCAATGAGCCGATTACTCTGGATTAGCCTTACGACATCGTTGTATTACACAAAGCTGACTAATGTGTAGTCCCCTCACGGAAAGAAATATAGATTTGAATTACAGGGATTTTCCCCTGTTCATGACGAACGATAAAGTGGTATAGTTGAATTATCAAAGGCTCCTAAGGAGGACAAAAATGAAAATCAGCGCACGTAACATACTTAAGGGCAAAGTGAAAAACATTAAGTCCGGTGTTGTGAATACAGAGGTTGAAGTCGAAATGCCAGGGGGAATGACCGTAGTATCTGTAATTACTAAGGAATCGGCCGAGAGCCTAGGACTGACCAATGGTAAAGAGGTTTTTGCCATAATTAAGGCATCTAACGTTATGATAGGGGTTGACTGAGAAAAATAATCGGCGTTTAATCAGCTATATCGGGTTTTTAAAATAGGTGTAGCGATGACGGCGAGAATGTTAAATGCACTTGTTGGCCTATGCTTAACCGCATCTCTTCAAAAGTGCGCCGTGTAAGTAGACATGTCACGGGCGGCGGTAAGTTAACCGTAACGTTGATTATTGCACCCTTATTAACAAACCGAGTAATAACTCCCATGAAGTGGTTATCCCCATCGTTTGCTATAGTGTCGCTTGAGATTAAGATGTCTTCGGGGCGGATCGAAGCATGACAAGGTCCTTCTAAATTTGTATCGGCTATAAGCTTTGTCCCATTTAAATTGAAAGCGGTTTTCCCATGCCTCTCTTTCATCGCTAATCCAGAAAATATGTTTCCGGTCATAGTAAAACGGGCTACGAACTCCGAGTTGGGTTTACGGAATATATCGGTTGTTGTACCAATCTGTTTTATTTCGCCTTCGCCAATAACGGCTATGCGGTCTCCCATGGTAATTGCCTCCTCAAAATCGTGGGTGACGTGCAGAACGGTAATGCCCAGCTCCTCGTGGAGTTTCAAAATTTCCTGTCCCACGTTTTCGCGTGTCTGCGGGTCAAGTGCACCGAGAGGTTCATCTAGCAGTAGTACTTCAGGATTGGTCACGATAGCTCTAGCCAGGGCTACCTTCTGTTTTTCACCACCGCTTAAGGTATTCGGCTTTCTAGAAAGAAGTTGTTCTATACTGAGAAGTTGAACCACTTTGCTTAGGGAGATAGCCATATCTTGGGGATTATAGCCACGCATTTTTAACCCGAATAAAATGTTATTTCTTACCGAATAGTGAGGAAAGAGCATGTAATCCTGGTAGACGATGCTCACCTTACGTTCCTCCGGTTTCATTCCGGTTATGTCTTCCCCTTCCAACCATATTTGGCCTGTTTTAATTGGCTGAACGCCGGCAATCGACTCGAGGAGAACAGTTTTCCCGGCGCCGGTGGGTCCAAGAACGATGAAATATTCACTCCTATTTATGTTGAGACAAATATTATGCAGCGTAAAAGCTCCGAGCTCAACAGATAAACTCCGGATTTCTATCATGCCCGCTATCTCCGACTGACCAGCATACGCAATATGACAAAAATGAGTACGCTGACGATTATTAGAATAGCAGCTATCGGTCGCGCATGGTCAAGACCAAACGCCTCAAAACGCTGGAAGAGAAGAATAGGTGCTGTCATTGGGTGATAGGCGAGAATAATCACGGCGCCGAATTCGCTGATGCCTCGCGCCCACATCATAATGTTTCCAGCAACAATGCTTTGCTTGGCCAGAGGGAATGATATGTGAGTAAATACCTGCCAGGGAGAAGCCCCCAGCGTACGGGCCACTCTTTCCAACCTTACATCTACCTTCTTGAATCCCTCTTTGGCTGAGTCAATCAAGAAAGGGACGCTCACGAAAAGCATCGCAATGACAATACCGGCAGTCGAGTCAACAAATGAAATGCCAATACTGCCAAAAGCTCTTCCAACAGCAAAAGAACGACCGAAAACAAAGAGTAGCGCAATACCGGCAGCGGTATGGGGAATTACAATGGGGACATTGATCAGTCCCTCAACCAGCTTTTTACCAAAGAATTCGTGCCTGGCCAGAAAGTATGCCAGTGGAATGCCGAAGATGAATCCTACAATCGTGGCGATAAGAGCGGTATAGAGCGTCAGCCAGATAGCAGCTGCAACTTCCCTGTCCAGCACAGTCGTCCAGAATAATGCTGGCTCTTCCGCAGATGATATCAGCATTTTACCCAGAGGCACGACAATGAAGAAGAAGATGACAAGTCCTAAGAGAAAAAAGGTGAAGGTAAGTTTGTTGCTTACAATATACCTGACAATACGCAAAATGCGGTTCATGTTACTCCCATGGCGATACCATGATTTTCAGTTCTTTGGGAAGGCGATCATGGTTGTTCGCTACCAGAGATATGTACGGCTGGTAATAGTGAGAGAATATCTGTGCCCCAGCTGGTCCGAGCATGAACTCAAGATACCTTACAGCTTCTTCGTATTGAGGGCTATTCTCAGGTATGGTGACTCCATAGTATATCGTCTGGCAGGTAAATTCCGGGATTATCGATGCAAATCTCTGGTAATCAAGCTTGACACTGAGGTCATACCCCAGCTTTTCAAAGTCGTTAGAACCGAGATTTATTTCTGGCGGAAACTCCAGAAAGAGCAAATTATGCTGACGGGCGACACTCTCATATTCAAAAGCGTAATCAATATCTCCCGATTTCAGTACGCCCAGCAGGACAACGCTTGAGCCCCGTATGCTTATGTCATGTGGCCTGACCACTTCCGGTACGAGTATCGTGCACCGCCCGTTGTCCATCTGTGAAGTAATGGGATATTCAAAGTTACCAAGCACATTATCAAATATGTTATCGTCATCATAAAGCAGTTCGGCCAGCCAACAGGCCATAATGGCGCGGTAACCGCAGGCATCGAATCGCGGGTCAGACATGCCCAGTCTGACATCAGGGCGGGAGAGTATTTCATACCAATTATCGGCGTTAATCTCATCAGCATAGTTGCTGCTTGGGGTATAGGCCAAGCCCAGCGTATTCGATGCAAATCTGATATACCAGTTAGCATAGCTATCATCGCTATCAGGCATCTGTACGTCATACATCATAGGTGGGATAAGGGAATGATCCGCCACGGCTACTATATCAGCTTCATGCCCCAATTCGGTGACGCGACGTATCACTTGGATACTGCCATGCCCTTGGGTAAGCACATCTACATGCGGATAAAGTGCCTCGTAAGCCTTTTCAATTTCCATGAACGGCACCATCAAGCTACCAGCGCATATCACCCTTAGCTGAGTCTTCTCCTCTGCATTGCGCTGGCATGACAGCAGACTGATACCTAGAACCACGATAACAAAAGCGACGCCAATTATGATTAGTTTACGTACCAACGAATGCATGCGCTCATCCCTCAGTCTTGGGTAGTAGTGCGAGGCTCCCTTATTTCAATACGATTAACCCACTTTACCCACCAGTGACCCTCGGTAATTAGGTCATCAGGATTGGTAATAGCTAGCCGGAACGGCTTACCATCTTCATCAGAAAGGGGCTCGCCGTTTTGTTCAAATATTAGCAAAAAATCAACATCCGCGCGGGGGATAATTTTTAGAGTAACTGGATCAAAAACGTCAACTCCCCCTTTCAACTGTTCGTAATCGTACACTGCAGAATAGCCGTCCCTTGCAGCCACAAGCAGGATGTCAGAGGCAGTAATTCCCCCGACCATGTCACATAGTGTTTCAATGCGTACTCCTTTGACGATATAGGGCCCGTAGATCACACCGACGGAGGAAAAATAGCCGCCGCGAGTTTTCACACTTGGTAAAGAAAGTACATCATCACCGTTTAAAACCACTTGCTGCCCATCTCGGCCTATAAGGGCAAGGTTCCATTCCGTAATTTCGGTTTGATGCTTGTCTGGAAATATACACTGAGATAAAAATACTGCACTAACCAGTAATGCCAGCCCGGCTATTAACAAGAATAACGTACCCTTTGACTTACCGTTAAAAAGGCGCTTCAGTCTACATTCCTCCTTAAGCGACGTATAGCCAGTGATACAAATACTATTCCGGTAGCTCCACATGCAATAACTACCCACAACACAGGCTTCATGAAATCGAATACTCCGGATGCAGGGTGGTTAGAACTGTCTGGTATCACAGGAGGGGTCAAGCCTTGTTCATCGGAGTCGGGTTGTGTTGGGGCTGTAACAACAGGCACACTTTCCTGAGAATAAATGATCAGTCGACTAATCCACTTTCCCGAGAGTCCGTTAGTGCTGGGTAGTCCCTGGTAGAAATGCTGGTATTTTTCTTGAGGCAGGCAAACGCGCATGTCGTCGTTACCGAAAACATACTTGCCGTCAGTATTAGTAGTGTTAGCCATGAAAACAATCTGCATCGCGGTATGATATCCTTCAATGCCAGGGTAGCCGGTTCCATATTTTTCGCCGGTTGTTGCATCATCTCCGTTGAACCAGCACAAGATGATCGGTCCCTGTCTTTCCATGGGTTCATAGATGTTCTCGTAGGCGAATTCAGTGTACCACCCATCAACCGCCACGAGACGCACTTCATCGCCGGTGACCATCCCACCGACGAGATCGCACAAATCACGGGTATTAGTACCCATGACAGCTCCTTTGTCTTTAAGGTTTTGAGTTTCAGACGGATCCCACATATCCCCTTCAAACACCGGACCCTGATGATAATAATGTGTCACGCCGTTACCGTATACCGACAGATTATCCTTCATCCACTGGTACGATACGGTATTTTCAGAAATTACGGTGGTCCGATCTACAGCATACTTAAGAATATGAATTTGATCAGTTGATCCTGCCGCTAATGCCGGCGCGGCAGCAGTGCAAGTAACCAGAAATAATCCAGCCAACATAAGCAGCATTTTATAAAACAGTTTCATCTTCTTTGACGCCCCTTGCTGTTAATAACCGAGCCCTGTATCTACGATAAGTGACATATAGCGCAATGTTGGTAGCCACAACGATAAGTGCGACCGTTATGAGAATGATATTATCCCTGATGAGACTTGGTTTACCATCTACCTGCGAGACGATAGTGTTTATCTTGATACCGAGAGCGACATTATCTCCAGTATCACATCTAAATAGCAGTTTCCCTTTATAATCACCATTAGGGATTTCCCGGCTGCCCAAGATTTCAAGTTCAACCCTCTGCGGTTTTTCGGAAGCATAAACTCTTACAACTTCCGGTTTAACCTTAAACGGCAATAGCTCCGTATCTATTGTGATTTGTGCATCATGGCTGGAGGTGATTCTAACGTTGAATCGACTGCTGCCATTACTCTCCACATTGATTTTCAGTGAAGCGGGTGATACCTGAAAATCCACCTCGGGGAGATCTGGTTCGCTCTTAACTATGTTCTGTCTAATTTGAAACGTTTCAAAAATGCTGTTAAAAGGGTGGATTTCTATGACTTCGCGATTATCATCAGAGATGCTGGCCACTTTAATAATATCAATAGTCACCTCTTGACGATTCACGGTTACCCTTGCGTAACCGAGAGTTTTCGATAAACGGTTCTGGCAGTTAGGCGGAATTTCCGGGCTTAGTGTAGCCAATGCTCCCCCGCCGGTCCCCAATACCAAATATTGAATATCTCGTACCAGATACCTCTCATAAGCATGTACATGTCCGCTGAATACAGCGCTTACACCCTTTTCAACTAAAATATCTTCCCAGTAATCGCGCGACTGTTGCCAACCACCATAGTTCCTTACGTCGGAACTATAAGACGGATGGTGGAAGGACACAAACTTCCACTTACTATCGGTAAATTCCCCCACAAGCCATTGTGTCTGTTCTTGGAAGTCTGTCCAGCTATTCGTGTCGAGCATAATGAATTGTGCGTCGCCACACTGGAAGGAATAATACTGTGGCATACCAAATATCTCGTAGTAATTAGGTGAGTTATTTTCATGGTTGCCCATTACAGGATAAACAGTATTATTAGCCAGCATCTCTCTCCCGGCTTCAAAAAACATGTCCCATCCCGCTATATCATCTGCGTCGTAAGTAAAATCGCCGAGGTGTATAACGAAGGTCGCATCCTCTTCCATGGCGATATAATCGGCTATAAGCTTGTGCCTCTCCATCTGGATGAACCATGGGTATTGCTCTTGGGTATCACCATAAACAATAAAAGTAAAGGCTTCATTATCCAATGTCCTGAATTTAAAATCGCCGGTTGGCCTTCCGTTATCCCGCAGCCACTGGCCCAACTCTGTATCTATATCGCCGCTAAATGAATCCAAACTTACACCGGAACTAAGTAGCCAAACACGATAACGGTATGTATTGCCGGGTTCCAGGTTGCCAAGCTCTACGTGGTGCAGTTGGCTTGGAACAGGATCAATAACGTAATCCGTATAACCTTGGCGAAGCTGATAAGATTGTTCAGTGGCGTATTGTACAATTCCCCATGTTGGTTCTCCCGTTTTCCAGTTGATAACGGTATAGGTTCCAGTTGTCCCGGTAAGATAGGGGCCCCATAAAGGCGTAGCGGTATATGTACTGGCCCTGACGCCCGCGCCAGTAGACAGAGTAACCAGCACCATTAATATGCAAGTGATGGCCGTTTTCACGCCGGAAATCAATCTATCGCCTCTGCCCAAAAGGTAAACAGGGCATTCTGCCTGCCGCCTTCATCCCAATCATCAGGCACTTTCAACTGGGTATCCACAGTCTCTGTCTGACTTTTGTTTACCGTAGCTATTGTTCTTGAACTATCATAGATAACGTCATCGATATAAAGCGATTGCTCATAGAAGTCCTGAGCAATATCACCGTCTCCAAGCACTTCCAGCGTTACATAGACATCTTTAGTGCCGGTATTGGTTATTCCTACATCCACGATTGCCGAATTTTCACCGGGTTCAAGATCTTCGTAATCAATCTCACTCCTGCTCAGAGAAATTCCTACCGTTGATAGCACAACATTTGCTGTTACATTAATTACCGCATAGTTTCCCTCTCCACTTTCTTCAACTCCGCCGGAATATATTGATATCCTGTTAATATTTTTTATCGTATATCCATTTGATGAAGGATAAATGTCATAATAGTGCCACTTATACTCAGGAAACGTCTCATGCATATCCCAGTTACCAAAGACGTACTGACCCGCCGCATTGGTAGTCTGAGCAAAGCAAACAAGCATCATACCGTCGTTCCATTCCGACACATAACCGTATCCATCACAATACCAGTTAATTACAATCCTACCCTGGCGGGGTGCGGGGTTGTACACGTTACCATATTCAAATGTCTTGTTGAATCCGTCTGATGCGGTCACTCTTACCGCGTCACCTTCAGACATTCCGCCTACAAGTTCACAAAGGTCTTTAAGGTCGGTGCCTTTAAGAGCACCTTTATCCTTCAGGTTTACGGTTTCATCAGGATCCCAGAGATTAGCGGTGTCAAAGGTAGGCCCTTGATGGAAATAATGTGTATTACCATTGCCTTGAATGGGTAATAGGTCTTCCATATCTGTATAGTCAATCGTGACCTCATCCAAAATAGTTACTCCGTCGGCATCATATTTTACTATATGTATCGAGGTCGTTCCGGCTGCTACTACATCAGACGAAAAGGCATACATTACGGTAAACAGTACGCCCAGTAAAAATAGGATTCTCATTAATCTGATGAACATTTTATCTGCTCCTATGCTTCCGTTATGATTCCTAGAATTTCAACATGTTGTCCGGTCGATTTCAATAGTGGTTTCCTCTTTTGCTGAATCATTGGGGATGGGCTAGCCCATCCCCAATGATTGTTTACTTTTATGGTCGGTAAGACAGACTATCAATAAGCATGTTGATGTTTTCTGTGCCTATGACACCGCCGATAACCATAGTGACGGAGACGCCATCAAAGCCGTTAATGGCGCTTGCGTCGATGTTGCGCGCTTTGAAATCCCAAGTACCACGCCTGAAATCAAGAGTAATGCTAACCATCGGTCTTTCATTGCCCCGGCTTCTGTAAGTATAGACATTCTGATTACCAAGCTTTCGAAAAGAGCCCGCTGGAACCACCACTTCAACTCCATCAATATTAAAGATGACTTCATCGGTAGCCGGGTTAAAGCTGGTACCATCGGGCAAAGCGAATGTTCCTGTACCGATGATAACATCGTCGCGCATCGGGAGCCGGTGCGTGAAGTTGATAGTCATGTTTTGGACAGAATACTCATCCATCAGGAGAGGCAGGTTAAGGAGCTCTATTTTGGCAATCTGAGAAACTTTCTGACCACCGGAAAGGCCCGGCCCGTTGATCCTGAGTGGCCACCGGTTAGGGGGTAACGGGTCACCATTAAGCAGGTTGGCTACTATTATGTCGTCATTAAAGGCGACACTGGAAGAGTCGAATGTCTTGCTGTAGCCGTCTGCGGCGATGATCTTTATCTGATAACCCAATTCAGCCAGCATGCTGTTCAGGGTAGTCGGGTCGCCATCATCGACCCTTGCGACCAGTCTCCAGAGAGCCAGGCCACTCCAGAAGTCCGAGCCGTCAACGTAGGATTCGGGATTGGCTGCTGCCTCGGTGGCAAACTCTGTGTTTGGCATCGTGTAGCTCGAAAAACCTACCAGTTCTAGGTCCCAGGGTACGGTGAATTCTATCCTGACGACTTTGGATACCATCTGACCGCTACTCAAACCGGTGCCAACTAACCGGAGCGGATACCTGTTTTCGGGCAGAGGCTGGCCGTTAAGCTGGTTGGCAATAATGATACTGTCATTGCGGGCGATCAGCGTGCTGTCAAAGGAGCGGCTGAAGCCGTCTGAAGCGATAACCGTGATACTGTAATTACGGGAAGCAAAGTCGTCGTTAAAAGTAGCCGGGTCCCCGTCATCGACCTTGCCCACCAGTCTCCAGAGGGCGACGCCGCTCCAGTTATTGCCTGATCCATCTACCCAGGATGCCGGATTCGCCGCAGCTTCATTTGCGAAATCAGCGGCGGCAAGAGTGCTGCTGGTCATGCCGCTGAGCTCCAGTTCCCAATCGGCAACAACGGGCAGGTTAAGCAGTTCTATCCTGACAATCTCTCTGACCTTCCATCCGCTGCCGCCGGCAAAGCCATCACCGTTAAGCCGGAGCGGATAGCTGCCTTCGGCAAGGTCTTGGCCATTTACTTTATTAACCACAATTATGCCGTCATTCCTGGCGACATCGACACTATCAAAGGTGTAGTAGTAACCGTCAGTGGCAGTTACCCTTACCTGGTATCCTGCTGTTGCCAGCGCATCGTTAAAAGACCCGGGGCCGTGCATTATATCATCGTCCACCCATCCAACCAGCAACCACAGGGGTAATCCTGTCCAGGTATCTCCATTGGTATCGGTATATGTAGCCTTATGATCAATCGTATTGCAGTTAACCGCCCCCTCAAACTCAACCTGCATCATATCATAGTTAATGGCGCCGGAAAGCGCCAGGGTCCAAGTCTCGATGGTAGGAATGTTCAGCAGGTTGATACTGGCGATCTTACCCACTCTGAGGCTACCGCTGTGGGCTACGGCATTACCAACGAGTTTTAGCGGATAGCCGTCTGCCTCTGATAGAGGAGCCCCATTTTTCTGGTTGGCAATGATATAGTCTGAAGATCGAGCGACGTCTTGACTGGCGAAAACCTTCGCATAATTATCAACAGCTCTCACTTCGATGTCATAGCCCGCTGCGGCTAGGGGGTCATTGAAAGCAAAAGGACCATGAATATTCTGGTCATCAGCAAGACCAACGAGCCACCATAGGGGGAGTCCGCTCCAGACGTTGCCCGAGCCGTCAGTCCAATACGCCGTTTCATGACACGCCAGCGCATTTTCGAACCAGCTCTGGCTCACCGGCTGGGTAACGGCACCAGTGACATCAATAGACCATGCAGGTGCTGGCTGAGAGTAAATGTTTACTTCACTGATATTCTTAATCGACAGTCCGTTTGCAGAAGGATATTCGACTGTGCCGTCATAGTAAAAGTGCCAGTTGTCCTCCGGCAGGGAGTCGCGCATGTCTTGGTGCCCGAACACGTATTGGCCCGCGTCATTGGTATTCTCAACCAGGAAAACCAGTTGCATGCCAGACGCGAATTCAGGAACATAGGCTCCATCCGGGTAAAGCAGTGGGTAGGTATCACCGGCATTTTTGGTATACCAGGCGAGGACGAATTTACCCTGTTGTGGGGTAGGGTTGTATATGTTATCGTAGTAGAACCGCTGGTTATAGCCGTCGTCAGCCTTTATTTGTATCTGATCACCTGCTTCGGCACCTCCAACCAGCTCGCAGAGATCTTTGACATCCGTACCTTTAATTGCCCCCTTGTTTTTCAGGTTCACGGTTTCATCCGGGTCCCAGAGATTATCGGGTTGAAAGGTAGGCCCCTGCATGTAGTAAAGGGTTTCGCCGTCACCCTGCACTGGTAGATATGCCTCCATTTCAGCATAGGTCAGATTTACCTGATTAAGTATGGTCGCTCCATCGGTGTCATATTTCGTGACGGTTATTGTTTCGGTTGATGCGGCTGCGACCGGCTGCGGTAATGTCAAACCAGGCAGCAGACCAGTCATCAGTGCCATGGATAAAACTATCCCGAGGAATTTTGACTTCTTCACGATTACCCATCCTTTCCTAAATTTTGTTCTTTTTTATTTTGCAGGTATTGAATCGAGGTCATTAGGTGTTCATTCCCCACATAATCGTAGTTAACACCCCGTTGAAGATCACTTCATCTTGCGCTTCCTTCGCCAGCCAATTATGGGAATCAAGATAGCCCCGCCAACAATTGCTGGCCACCACTTTACTCCTCCGGATGAAGCATCTCCCGCACCGCCGTTCGCACCGACGATGGTCTCGGTGTACTCCGTGGATGCGGAGACCACCGTCACCGTGAAGTCGAAGTCCCTTGCCTGCTTGACCGCGGCTGAACCGGACTGCCCCAGCCAGGACGCTTCGGCGGACACCACTATCTCACCGGTAGTGCCCAGGGCCGCCGACTGTGGCACCGTAATCAGAACGCGGGCAGCCTTGCCCAGGGCATAGCCCCGCCCCGGCACCTTGACCGATACCATACCGTCGGGCACAGCCTCGGGCTCTTCGGTAAACAACTCCCCGGGCTCTATATAGAGGTTTTCCTCCACCATTACCGGCATGCCGCTGACCAGCACCTCGGTTTCCGAAATCGGCGGCTCGATGGTCACTCCCCAGCCCGAAGGCGCCTGACTCACGGCAAGAGTAATGTGGGTAATGCGGTTGCCGTCGATGTTGTAGAAGTAAACAGTCCCTTCAGTAGTCTCGCCGGGCGGAACCCGGAGCTCCTTGGCACCCTGGGCGCTGGCAAAGTTGTACTTGGCCGCCTCTTCCTCGGCATAGGCCGCCAGCGGCAGGGCGAGCACCACCAGCGCCACCAGCCCCAGCAGGCAATACTTCTTCATCTCTAAGATTCCTTTAATATTATGTATTATTATCCTGCCGTAGCATTGGTAGCATAGGTAAAGGTGCTCGTGTAGCTAGCAGCTGGTGTTTCATTAGGAACGGTCAGCCAGTGGTAAACATCAACACTCTCGCCGGCTGAAAGAGTAGCTACTACATCAGTACCAACGCCAGTCTTTTCCATGGCATCTTTTGTACCGCCGGCAGAATCGCACCAGAAAGCGTTAGCAATGGCAAAGGAATTTGATCCTCCATCACTGAAATCTGTTCCGCTAAGCTGAACAGTTATGTCCTGGTTGTTCTCGCTAGCAGCCTCTACATTAACCGCGGGATTATTAGCAGCGGCAGATTGAATTGCTCCAGGAGTAACACTACCGAAGGTAATCGGGTTAGCCGTAATGGTTACTGAAGAATAACCTGTAACCTCTACACTAGCGCCAACGTTTTGTGAGACATCCGCCATCGCCGGCAGCGCCATGGTTATTACCAGCGCCGCGGCTATCCCCATGCTGATAAATAGTTTCTTTTTCATTTACCTTGTTTCCTCCTTAAATATTAGGGTCACCATTTGCCTCAAAGTGATAGGCGGTTACACACAGACGAGTTCTACATCTCAATCACCTCCCTTTGCCCGTACTGCGTCAAGCATCAGAAAAGAAAGCGGCGTGCCGCTGCGTTCGACCTTGATATACCTGACGTCGCCGAAGCTTCCGTAAATATCGTATCGCTGGTTTTCCGTGCTCTTAACCTTAAGGCTGGCTATCTTCTGCCAGCGCCTGCCGTTCTCGGATACGTACACCTTGACGTTGGAATGCCACAGGCCGACATCGGCCGCCCAGATGCTGACCGTTTCAGCGTCGGGTACCTCAGCCTCAAGCTCGATTTCCATACCACCGTTGCGAAAGATGGCGGCACAGAGATAATCGGGCTCCTCCAGGGCCAGCCAGGAAAGCAACGTTTCATCCGCATCAACCACCCTGTCGCCGTAGCTCTCATTGGCCGGCGATACCACGGTAACGTCGGCATTTACCGATGACTCATCAGAGGCCATCGCCAGACCCCTCTGCATGCCCATCGAGACAAGCAAACAGGATACGGCGGCAATAACTATGATTGCGAACTTCGTTCTTCTGCTCAATGTTAAATACCGTCCCTCATGGCGATTTCACCGCCTGATAGTAAAAGGTGCTGGTATAGGTACCGGCTGGCTTGCCGCCGGGAATGGAAATCCAGTGGTAGACCTCCCTGACATCGTCTCCGGAAAGAGGCTGGCTGACGGTATACCAGGTCACGTAACTGTCCGTAAGGGTCGCCGCTCCGTCCGGGTCGCTGTCGCTGTCATACTTGACGCTGCCGATATCTATCGTGGCCGGGCCGGTGAAATCGTCTCCTTTCAACTGGACGGCGACGTCCACGTTGGTCTCCTCACCGACGGTGAGCGTGACCGTGCCCTGCCCGGGCTGCCCGTCGGCTGGCTGGTCAATCATACCCGGGTCGAGGCTGCCAAAGATGATGCCGTCATTGCCGTAGTCGGTTACCGTGAAAGAGATATGTTCGGCAGGTGGAGTCGTAACGGAAAACCCTGCCCAGCCGGGAGAGTCAATGGCATCACTGGCATCATAACTGCCGACCGTTCCCGAAGCCTGGTTGTCGGCCACGATGTCGTAGTCCGCCTCTGGTGCTCCGGAGGGGATAGTCCATATTGCCGTCGGGCCGAAATCGCCGTTTCCGTCCGTGGTTACCGTCTCCTGTGAGCCGGATGGGTCGTTACCCGTGCTGAGGCTAGCGCCTTCAAGAATGGGTTCTGACTGTATCCAGAGGTCATAACTGACGGCAGCAGCGAGCCCCAAACCCTTTACGTAAACTGTATCACCGGGTTTAAATTCACTCTTTGGACCTCCATACGCATCACAGGAAACAAGATTAGGTTGGCGGATTTCGATATCATAGATATATTTGACTGAATGACCCGTGGTAGTCGGATACTCGCCTCCGAAAAAATACCACCGGCTCTGGGGGAAGCACTCGTGTTGATCCCAGTTCCCGAACACATAATAACCGTCTGGGTTGGTCGTTTCGGCGAAGAAAAGCAAACGCAAACCATCGTTAAAGGCTGGCACATAAGAGCCGTTATTCCACCAGGCCACCACGATTTTTCCCTGCCTCGGGTCTGGATGGTATACGTTCGGATAGTCATAAGTTCTGTGTAGTCCGTCTGATGAGATAATACGAACGGTATCCCCATCAGACATTCCTCCAACCAGTTCGCAAAGGTCTTTCAGGTCGGTGCCTTTGTTGGCGCCCCAATCCTTGATATTCACTACCTCTTCGGGATCCCAGAGATTCTCAGGATCAAAGGTAGGACCCTGGAGGTATTGGTGGGTTGTTCCATCACCATGTACGGTCAGGTAGTCTCTCATAGACTGGTAATCTATGGTCTCCTCGCTCAGTATGGAACCGTACGGGTCATGCTTGGTTATTCTCAGCGATGTTGTGGTCAGGGTCGTGGTAAAAGTCGCGGAGGCCTCAATGGTGCCGCCCTCGGGGATGTCCGCTCGCACTTGATAACTGACATTCGGAGGTAACAACGGTGAATCAAGAGTGGTTCCTTCTGGGATAGTACCAATCTCGGTTGTCATCACCGACACTTGAGGTTCGTCAGGATCTCTTACGCTATTATTATTGGTGTCGAACCAGATGTATCCCGTGTTATCCGCAGCAAAACTCCCTCCGGTTACAGTAATGGTTATTACAGAGTCCATGAATCCGGAGGGTGGGTTTAACGAAATCGCTGCAGGCAAGACGGTGAAGCTCTTCGAAGCTTCAATATCACCACCGGCCGGTATGTCAACCATTACCGAATATACATCCGGCGCTACCGCCGGTGCTGTCAGTGAAGTGCCCGCAGGAATATTGCCGTCCGTTGTAGTACTAATTGATAATTGTGGTTCACCGGCATCCCGAACGCCATCGTCGTTGGAATCGAACCAGACCCAGCCCGCAGTATCAGGGGCAACCCCCCCTCCGGTAACGGTTATCTCTGTGCCGCTGATACCTGAGCTGGGACTTAGAGTTATGCTTGGAGGCAGAATCGTAAAAAGGGGGGACGCTTCTATCGGCGCGCCCTCCGGAACATCGACCCGCACCGGGTAATCTCCCGGAAGCAGTGATGGCGTTACAAGGGTTGTACCAGCGGGTAGCGTACCGAAACCAGTCGATGTGACAGCTATCTGTGGCTCGTCATCATCCCGAATACCATTAATATTGGAATCGAACCAGACCCAGCCGGAGACATTTTTAATGAGTCCGGTACACTTGACTGTTATGACTGTGCCCGCGTAACCGGACGCGGGCTCCAAAGTACCGGTAGCGGCCAGTACAGGATTGGTCTGCACTAATGATGATGATATAAGGATTGACGAAAATATGACAGCAAAGAAAGCATTTCTGTATGATATGCTTAAAAGGGGACTCTTGTGAGGTAAGCTGTAGCGCAAACTAAAGCTTGACCAACCACTTTGCGTGCTTGTCGTCACGTCTTTCTCCTTCTCAAACACGGAAGGCGCCACCGTTTCCAGTGGCACCCTACCGGCCAGTCTCCATGGGTTATTCCTTTAGGAGAGTGGGCTCGGAGAAAATGCCGTTTTTTTATAAAAAGGTGACTGCTCCGGTTTCCGTGGTATCGTAGCCACCTGCTTCATTAATTACACTTCGAAATTCTTCGTTAATTACTATATTCAACAACGGGGCTAATAGTCTGCTCCTGTAATTACACATCGGTATTACAAGGTCATATCTCTCCCTGAACAGGGGTAAAAAATCAAGGTTACAACTTCGGGCAGCGGCTTCGATACCAAGTGTTACATCTGACTCTCCGTGCACTACATTTAATCCGGCAGCCAGATGTGTATCCACCTCTCGCTGGTAACCGTTAATTCCAGATGCTGAAATACCCAGCCGACGCAGGTTAATATCCAGAAGCACCCTCGTTCCTGCCCCTTTCTGGCGGTTAATGAAGGTGATGTCCGGGCGCGTCAAATCAGCAATGCCTTTAATCTGCTTGGGGTTGCCGGATAAAAACATCAATCCCTGGATGCGGTCAACGAGATGTACCACAGCAATTTCCGTATTGGGAAGAATACGCTTGATATACGGAAAGTTGTACTCCCCCGTTTCCTCGTCCAAAAGATGAATTCCGGCCAGGTGCGCGTGTCCTTCCTGTAATGCGATTAGCCCTCCAAGACTGCCGACATTGGTGACCTGTATCTCGGCTTTATTATCCCTCTTCTTCAAGGTATTAGTCAGGATATTCAACGCAAGATCATGACTCCCTGCGATACAAATTATTCTTCGTCGAGCGTCTGCCCTTAAACTTCTCATAACCTTGTCGGGGGTTTTCTGTCTTTCTTCGCGCCAGCGGGCAAGTTGTAAATGAAACCCGGCTTCAATCTCTTCCGCGCCATAACCCAGACTTAACAACCTGATAATACTGGTGCCAATGATATCCGAGAGGCGTTTCTGACGTGTGAACGAAACAGAAGGGTCATTTGAGTCAATGGCAACTATGGAACCCCTACGCCGCTGGGTAATAATAACCCCCTCCTGTCCAAGCTCAAGAAATGCTCTTGCGACCGTGTTTTGATTAACGCCGAGAGCACTCGCCATTTGCTTGATAGTGGGCAAATGATCACCTGGCTTAAGGTGATCAGCAGCAATTGACTTTTTAATCTGCTCCACTATCTGTTTATAAATCGGAGATTCGGCATGCGGGTCCAATACAACTGTAGTATTTACCAATTATCCTATTACCTATAGTACAAACTGTGGACATTATATACAAGTTGCTATATTCTGTCAATAAAAAGGCGCCCGTAAATTCCGCCGGCAATTAAATCGGTAGTTGATAGGATAGCATGTCGTGAAGCTATGCAGAAGTTGATTCTAGTTAACTGGACATTAGCTTAGAAAGTATGATCACAAACAATAAGGCCGGGAGATTGCTCCCGGCCTCGCAATTAGTATTAGGTTCTATAGCTGGAATATCATAACGATATATTTGATCCTATCCATATTCCATATGAAATAAGACCAATAGCAATCCCACTGAGTCAGAATCAGCCGGCAAGAAGAAGTCAAAAACACCCATGAGCAAGCAAGGCCGTCCATTACTGAGATACTGCGCATGGACGGCGGGGATACCCATGCTGCGATTCAACCTCGATTTCCGCGCCTGGGCAAAGCAGGGGCGGGCAGACCGGCCCATGCCAACCCTCTTCAGTGGAAGGGAGATCGTCGGGGCAGCACTTAACAGGTTGTTGCGCCTGGCCTTTGCTCTGGTCAGGAATCAGACCTATTACTAGGACGTAAAACCGGCGCGGATACCGGTAGCAGCCTGAAATATTGGAGGTGTTATGATTGCATCAGGGTGGGCAGGGAGACGCCGCTGTCAGTTTTGGGAGCTCATTTGAGCCAACCCGTGTGCACAACATGGTGCCCCTGCCCTCCTGGCCAAACCCGTATGAGGTATGATGGGACTCCGCTAGGCGTATAAACCCGTATCTAACCGCTAAGTTGGGAGCCAGGTGAAAAGAGGCTGGGGTCTGCCCACCGGTGTGAGGAACAGAAAGAAATTAGTCGGAGCTATTGACCTTCAGGAATATAGTATGTTGTGTGAAAGGTCTTATGGCACACCTGAATTGAGTTTCAAACAGTGCCTTGTTTGTTTAGCTCTCTATGTCTATCTCATAGCTCCGTTTTCAAATAGTCCCTTAGTCTCAAAGCACAGCAGTATGCCACCCTAACATAAAGATTTAACAAGAAATTAACGTCCATTTAACATCTCTTTAATAAAGGCCTTTTATAATTATATTGAACATATCGATTGGGCGAGATTACCTACGATAGTCTCTATTAATCTCGCAAAGATTATAGCAACCCGCTACCCTGCGAAAGGGTGCAATGGTTTTAACTATGAAGGAATTAAGAACGAAAATCATGGTTGTTGATGACGATAAGGGTATACTTGAGATCCTACGTTACAATCTTGAGAAGGAGGGATATCAATTCATTGGGAGCACTACAGGCTCCCAGGCATTGGAAATGGCCTATGAAGAGAAGCCCGACCTGATCATACTGGATATCATGCTGCCAGGCATTAGTGGTTTGGAAGTCTGCCGTATCCTGCGTAATAATCTGGATGTGCCCATTATAATGCTTACAGCTAAGGCCGAAGAGATCGACAAGATAGTCGGCCTCGAACTGGGAGCCGACGATTACATTACTAAGCCGTTTAGCATGAGGGAACTGCAGGCACGTGTCAAATCACTGTTGAGACGCTCGCAAGACTTCTTGATTTCAGAGCAGGACGAGCAGGAAGAAAATATCACTGCAGGCGACCTTCATATTAATGTACCAAAACACAGGGTCACTCTCGGGGGTGTGGTCTTACAACTGACCCCTAAGGAGTTTGACTTACTGAGTTTGCTCGCCAGTAACAAAGGGCGGGTGCTCACAAGAGACCAAATACTAGATAGGATCTGCGGCCATGATTATGAAGGTGGGACTCGGACCGTGGACACGCTTATTCTTGGGTTGAGAAAGAAGATTGAAACCGACCCCGGTAATCCTGAGAAACTAGTTACTATCAGAGGGGTCGGTTACCAATTTACTCCGTGATCCCTTGTCACAAACTTTATGGGTAAGTTGATTTTGTGTCCCTCTGGGGTAAGGCACTTTACAGATTGATGGGCATATCGAGCAGATTTAACAGAGATTTAACAAAACGTTAAACAAACATTGACATATGCATATTAAAATGTGGTATGGATCCATAGAAAGTGATTGCGATTTGCCGGTAAATAGTTGAATCCAGGCGTAGTCTTAAACAACAGATCTTTAGAAATAGGAGATAAATAAGGAGGAAATATATCATTGAAGAAGTTTGTCACGTTGTTATCCGTAGTAGTCATTGCCGGGGCGTTGGTCCTGGCTGGTTGTGCTCAGACATCACCGACTCCATCACCTTCGCCAAGTCCAACACCAATTCCAGAACCCACTCCATCTCCAACCCCAGAACCTGATGGACTTTCGGGGACGATAACTACAGCTGGTTCCACCACGGTACAACCGTTAGCGGAGAAGTTTGCTAACGCATTTTCAGGAATGTTCCCCCAAGTAACTGTAACTGTTCAGGGTGGTGGATCCAGTGTAGGGGTTAAGTCAGCTGATGAAGGTATAGTGGATATCGGTATGGCCTCAAGAGAGCTCAAGTCTAGTGAACCAGCTCTGGTTAAGCATGTCCTTTGCCGTGATGGTATTGCCATCGTGACCAATCCGTCTGGCACTGTCAGTGATCTTAGTAAAGATCAAGTGAGACAAATATTCGCTGGAGAGATCACCAACTGGAGTCAAGTCGGTGCGTCCGCTGGAGATATTATCGTGGTTGCTCGAGAAGAAGGGTCCGGAACCAGAGGAGCTTTTGAAGAAATGGTGATGGGCGAGTCATTAATTACCAATATGGCTATCCTGCAGCCTTCAAACGGCGGCATCAGAACTACCATATCTACCACGCCTAACTCAATCGGCTTCATCTCTTTTGGTTACCTTGACGCTTCAGTAAAGACTTTGGCAATTGATGGCATTGATGCTACCGTCACCAATGTTCTTAATGAGAGTTACAGCATTGCCCGTCCACTCTATTTCCTGACCAAAGAAGAACCAAGCGGTATAATGAAAACATTCATCAGTTTCTGCCTCAGTTCTGCGGGCCAAGCTATTGCTAAGGGTGAGGGGTATATTACGAAGTAAACATAATTTTGTTTATGTATAACTCCTCCTTACTTTTTGGATAGGGTTGGGATGGCTTGAGACGAGCATCCCAACCCGTCTATAATAACAAGAACTTATAAATTATGCAGGTTTATTGAAAGTTATACGCAGTTGTGAACCACGTAATTATTGACCGAACGGCAAAGCATGTAGTCATTATTTGTGCTTCAGCGTCCTTTGTAATACTGGGAGCGATATTCATTTTTACACTTCGTGAGGGTTTACCAGCCTTCCAGCAAATCGGATTTATCAACTTTCTTTTCGGAACGGAATGGCGTCCTGGTCAAGAAATGTTTGGCATTTTACCCATGGGACTTGGCTCACTACTTGTTACATTGGGTGCTATGGTTTTTGCTATACCAATCGGTCTTGCTTGTGCCATTCTACTTGCTGAGATTGCCCCATACCGTATACGCCAGTTTTTGAGGCCAACGGTGGAACTACTAGTCGGTATTCCATCAGTAGTATATGGTCTGGTGGGATTAATGCTCATAGTACCGACTGTACGCCAGATCGGTGGGACCGGTTTTAGTATCTTAGCGGCTTCATTGGTGCTGATGGCCATGGTTTTACCCACTATAATCAGTATTAGTGAAGATTCACTCAGAGCTGTTCCAAAGGGATACAAAGAAGCGGCGCTAGCAATGGGGGCCAACCAGTGGCAAATGATATGGCATGTGCAGATTCCGGCAGCACGTTCAGGAATCGTAGCTGGGATCGTTTTAGGCATGGGGAGAGCTATCGGAGAGACTATGGCTATGATTATGGTTATAGGCAATGCAGTAGTAATTCCGGACTCTCCCTTGAGTCCAGGTAGAACTTTAACCGGTAATATAGCCGTCGAGATAATGTATGCCGCTGGATTACATCGTGACGCGCTGTTTGCTACCGGGGTAATACTTTTCTTAGTAATATTAGTTCTAAATACCCTGGCTACCATCGCTCTGAGAAGGGGGATTCGGACTCAAGGTGTCGCCTAAGATAGCGCAGAGAATTGCCAAGGTGTTCATCTGGGGAGGTGGCGCAATAACGGTGGCCATCCTCCTCGGTATAATACTATACATTCTGATCCAGGGAGTGCCTGTGCTCAGTCTTGATTTCCTGATTACGCCTCCCCGGGGAGGCTTGACTGGCGAGGGCGGTATATCTACCGCGATAATAGGAACGCTTTATATTTTGGGAGTTACTTTGGCCATAGTTATTGGCCCAGGAATCGGAGCTGGTATATATCTTGCTGAATATGCTCGCAACAATAGGTTCACTCAAATTATCCGTTATGCTGTAGGAATACTAGCTGGAGTACCGTCAATCGTTTTTGGTTTATTTGGTTTTACTCTTTTCGTAACTGCCTTACGATTCAACTTCTCGATCCTTTCAGGTGCATTGTCTCTGGTCTGTCTGCTTTTGCCTACTTTGATACGTACTACTGAGGAAGCGCTTAAAACTGTACCCCGTTCTTACCGTGAGGCTGCACTGGCCACTGGTGCAAGTAAATGGCAGACAATAAGACATGTAGTATTACCCGCCGCTATGCCGGGCATTGTCACCGGCATCATACTCTGTGCCGGACGTGTCGTTGAAGAGACTGCCTGCCTCTACGTTACCATGGGGGGCAGCGCTGCTATGCCTAAATCTATCCTTTCTGGAGGACGGACTCTGTCGCTACATCTCTTCTACCTAGCTATGGAGACAAGAGCATTTGACAAGGCGATGGGCACCGGTGCCGTATTAATAATAATCATAATCGTGATAAACACCCTCACTAATTGGCTATCACATCGCTTCCAGGTTAAGATGAGAGGAGGCTAGCATGGAAAACAAAATGCAGACCAAGCACCTTGATTTCTACTACGGTAAGAAGCAGGTGCTTAAGAACGTTTCTTTAGATATGAAAGAGCGTCAGATTACAGCGTTGATTGGCCCATCTGGCTGCGGGAAAACGACCCTGCTGAGACTTCTCAACCGGATGAATGATGTTATACCTGAAATACGTCTTGACGGTGACGTATTGCTGGATGGTGAGAACATCTATGCGGCCGGTGTAGATGTGGTCGAGGTAAGGAAAAGGGTAGGAATGGTATTTCAGCAACCTAACCCGTTTCCCAAGACTGTCTTTGAGAATATTGCCTTCGGCCCTCGAATGATGGGACAGAAAAACAGACTTTACCTAGAGGAAATTGTAGAGAGAAGTCTTAAGGTTGCGGCGATATGGGATGAGGTCAAAGACAACCTGGATAAATCAGGGTTGGCTCTTTCCGGTGGCCAGCAGCAACGGCTCTGTATTGCCAGAACTCTGGCGATTGAACCGGAGGTTATTCTTATGGATGAGCCATGCTCGGCTCTAGACCCGATATCGACGCTCAAAATAGAAGAGCTAATGCAGGACTTGAAAAAACAGTACACCATTGTTATAGTGACTCATAATATGCAGCAGGCGGCTCGGGTTTCCGACCGGACTGGATTTTTGTTGTTAGGAGAACTTGTGGAGTATTCCGAAACCAGCGAGATTTTCGGCCGTCCTCGCGATCAAAGAACAGAAGATTATATTACGGGTCGATTTGGTTAGAAACCGGAGGGAATATGGAGATAAGAACAGTCTTCCATAAAAAATTAAAGGAAGTCAGAAACGAAGTTTTGGCTATGGCCAGTATGGTGGAAAAGGCCATTGACCGGGCGGTATTGGCCTTAAAGCAGAGGGATCTCAAGCTGGCCAAGCAGGTTATTGAGGATGATATGACGATAAACCACAAGCGGTTTGAGATTGAAGAGGCCTGTGTTGATCTTATCGCCACTCAGCAACCCATGGCCAGTGACCTGCGAACTATTATTTCTGTACTGAGCATTATTACTGAACTGGAGCGCATCGGTGATCATGCCGAGGGTATCGCTAAGATTGTGTTAATGATTGGAGACGAGCCTCCCCTCAAGCCACTAATAGACATCCCTCATATGGCGGATAAGACTTGCGAGATGCTTAGAAGAAGTCTGGAGGCACTAACTAACCGTGACGCCGATTCTGCCAGGCAAATTGTGGCTGAAGATGATGACGTAGACCGTCTCTATAACCAGGTGTTCCGGGAACTGCTCTCGTTTATGGCCGAAGATCCAAAGACCATTACTCGAGCCACGCGTCTCATCTGGGTGGCACACAACTTGGAACGTAGTGCCGATAGAGTGACCAACATCTGTGAGCGGGTAGTTTTTATAGTCACTGGTGTGATGGAGGAGATAGGGGCATCCAAGTACTAGGATTAGCTTGGTCAAGTCACCCGGTCTGCCCTGAGAGCCATTGCTCAATCTTATGTCTAATCTGATCACGGATTTCGCGAAACTTACTCAGTTTTTCTTCTTCAGAACCAACCAAAGAATCGGGATCCTTAATATCCCAGAACAACCGCTTACCAATGCCTGGAAATGTAGAAGGACATCTCTCTTCTGCTTGAGTACAAACCGTGATTAGATATCCGAAGTGTTTCCTACCCATGAAATCTTTTAAGACTTTGGGGTACTGGCTACTGATATCTATTCCAATCTCACTCATTACCCGTTTTGTGTATGGATTTATATCCTTCGGCTCCAGCCCTGCACTGTAGGCTTCAAATCTATCCGAACCCATTTGATTAAGAAACGCCTCTGCCATTTGGCTTCTTGCTGAGTTATGAGTACAGAGAAACAAAACTGTGATCTTCATGTCTTCCATTTAGTGAACCCCCGAGAGAGATGATAACAAATTAACAATAGGGTGAGCAACATCACTTTTACACCGCTTTAATGTTATGAATATTTTCCATATTTTGTTCATTATTTCCAGTGTTTGTATTTCGGATAGCCTTGATCCGTCCAGTGGTACCGGTATCCTGTTATACATCGTGACCTCCGCTACACTTTACTACTAATCCGGAAAGCGGCAGGGGTGAATTCGCACCATACATATTCTATCAAAATGCCTCTTTGTTCAATGCCGAGTAACGGCCAAGACTTCTAACTGTCTTCCATTTTCTTCCGTCTGGTGCAACCTCTACGCTTGCTTGGAGCCGGGAGATTAATCACTGACGGAGGCTCCCTGAAATCGACGCCACTAGTTTTTTCTTTTTCCTCTAGTATCTGCTTTGCACGAAGATAGTGTTCTTCATGTTTGCCATGAGGACGACCTTCCTGTTCCCAACTGGTGTAAGCTAATGCTCTTATTTGTTCCTCCGTAACCATCATTACCATTTCCCTCACTATATAACTAGCGATACCATTTTCCTAGTTTTCGTCTAATTCAGAAGTCTTAGCCTGTATCATGACCATGAACGAATCATGCCTCGGATTGAAGTAGATTGTAGCGACATAGCCGTAACAATTGGCTTTAATCGGTTGACCACTATCATAGTGCCAGCCAACAATTGTCTCCGGCGTAACCAAATCAGCTATTTGAAGGTTAAATCTCCTGCAATCGATTTCGTACTTCCTGTAATCAACGCTTTGTATTGTAGGTCGAAGAATCCCGGTTTCTGTTGTCATGTTTTACTCCTGATTCATTTCGGTTAATCTAGTTGTGAACTGCTGCCATATCTTCCAGGTATTGCGCTACGATATGGTGACCGCCCAGAGCTTCGGGGTTTTCGAATATCAGGTGAAGCACTGCCTCAGCCGTGACGATGTTGGTGGCCAGGGGGACATCATGCACGTCGCATACACGCAACAAGACTGTTATGTCCGGCTCATGCGGTTGCGCCATTAAGGGGTCACGCAGGAATATTACGGCTTTTACATCCCCGTTTGCCACCAGTGCTCCAATCTGCTGGTCACCACCCTTCGGCCCACTCTGCATTAGAGTGACTGTTAATTTGGTATTTGATTGAATCACTTGACCGGTGTTCCTTGTAGCGAACAATTCAATGGCGGTGAGCTCTTCCCGATGCGCTTTCACTAGGGAGATCATGTCTTCTTTCTTAGAGTCGTGGGCAATCAGAGCTAGAGCGAGTTTTTTCATGAGATACCTCCTGTGCCAGGCCGTGATATTCTGCTCATCAGTCTTTCCTCTTTAGTTCCAATATAACAGAGACATATTCGAATAGTGTTAAGAAATTGTTATGCGAAGGTTAAATTCTCTTTAAATCTTGGTTAGAGATTGAAATATAGGGGGGGGGGGGTAACCCGTGCCTAGCATTGAGGCCATCATTTTTACTGAGTCAGGTAATAAAAATGTGAAGCTTAATTCATCGCTCGATATCTTATAAAGCACATTTTAAAAGGTCTGACGGGAAATCATTATCTCATGCTTCTTCCTTGACGAAAACCATCAAACCTATTACAGCAAAAACCGCTAATCCTGCACCAAAGAAGAACGGAGCAGAAGGACTATACGCCATCCACAACCATCCTGCTATCAAACTAGCCGGGAGTAATGTGAGTCCCACGACCCCATGATATAACCCATAAGCCGTGCCTCGTTTCTCAACGGGAACCATATCAGACACAAAGGCCCTAGCAACACCTTCCACAAGCCCATAGTAAACCCCGTAACCTGCGAAAAGCAGCCACACCTGCCATACTGCCGATGTCAAAGCAAAACCAAGGTAAATCCCGGCATATATGCTCCAGCCAAGTACGATCACCTTTTTACGTCCCAGCCGATCGGACAATTTCCCTGCTGGCAACGATACCGCAGCATAAGCGGCGTTGAAAACAATTAGCATGATGACGATCTGCAACACTGAAAAGTCCATATCCTGAGCGCGTAGAATGACAAAGAAGTCGCTGGAATTACCCAAAGTGAAGATTGCCATGACCACCAGAAAGATCTTGAATCGAGTGTCAAAGGTACGAACCATTTGAAACAGATTAAAGCTAGGGCGGTGTCCAACGCCTGGTGTCTGGTCGCTCCTGCGTTCCCTGACGAACCTAACCAGTACGAAGACGGCCACCGCCGCCGGAATAATCCCAATCAGCACGAGTTGTCGGTAGGTGTTTAGATTGAGCTCCAGACCACTACCCTGAAACATAAAGATGACGATTGCCGCGATAACAAGACCAACAACAGCGCCTGAGGTATCCATCATGCGGTGAAAACCGAAGCTCTTTCCTCTCTCTGAAGCGGAAGAGGAATCAGCGATTAGCGCATCACGAGACGAACTCCGGAAGCCCTTGCCGACACGATCACTAAACCGCACACCAAGGACAAGGCCCCAGGTTGAGGCCAGATACATAAATGGTTTGGCAATCGTAGAAATACTGTAGCCAACTACAGCCAAGATTTTTCGTTTCCCTATCCGATCGCTTATCCAGCCACTGAATATACGAAGCAGAGCATCGGCACTTTCTGAAATACCCCCCACCAACCCGATTACCATGGTACCGCATCCCAGGACGTTGGCCAGGAAAAGGGGTACGAGCGTGAAAATCATCTCACTGGATACGTCAGTAAGAAAGCTCACCACACCTAAGTAGAATACGTTTGGGTTGAAGCCCCAGATTGTTCTTGGCCGTGAGCCTTCCAGCCGTTCTGCCATCTATTTGTCCTCAAGGACCTCGGTTACCAGTTCCTTTATCCTTTTTTTCGATTCTTCCAAAGCGTGCTTACCCTCCCCGGTAGTCTCGTAATATTTCCTCATCCGGCCATTTACTACCTCTGAAGTGCTTTCCAAATAACCGGCCTTTTCCAAACGATGCAGCACAGGGTATAGAGTTCCGGGGCTCAAATTGTAGCCGTGCCTTCCCAATTCTTCGGTAATCTCGACCCCAAAGATAGGCTCTTTCGAAGCATGATAGAGGATGTGTATCTTGATGAATCCCAAAAAGAATTCTCTGTCCAACATTATAACGCCTCCCGATATCGTTATATGTTATTATGAGGAGAGTGACAATTCTCTGTCAAATAAATAGATAAGGGCCAAGATTTCTCTTGACCCTTATACTTAATACCGGTTCCAATAATCAACTTGGACTATTGGCGATGAGAGATCGAAAAACTGCTCATGAAAAAGATATATGTGGGCTTATTCATATTCCATAGGTAATAAGCCCAACAGCAACCCCACCAACCACCCACAATATTACCCGTTTACGCTTACTCATTTACTTGTACTGCAATTGGTGGTTAGCTTTTTCCGATTCTAAACATTTTGGTACCACAGCTGGGGCAAATCCCTTGAGTAGCGGGTTTACCATTCTTCATGGTAATGCTCTTGGGATCCTTCATGTCTTTCTTTGATTTACATTTCACGCAGTATGCTTCCATGGATTACCTCCTTCCGTAATTTTCTCTGAGCTTAAACTACTCGTGAAACAAAGTCAATAGGCACGGGCATTATAGAAAAACAAAAAAGCCTGGGGGAAGAAATTCCCCCAGGCTTTATCGCTATATCTTAACCCTTAGTTCAGAAATCGAATAGCTCCGGCTGTTCAGCTTTGTTTTGTGCTTCGGCTTCCTCTCGTTCTAACCGCCTGTCAGCTCTCCCTCTCTCCTGTCTTGCCTTGGCCCGCTGGCGGTATATCCAGTCCTTAAGCCTCTTAAGCTCACCCATCTGATAATCATCAAGGCTCTCTACCCGGATATCCTCAGGCATCTCACCACCTTTATGCCGGGTATAGGTTTTGGTGGAGACGTAGAGATATATCCGGCTCCAGTCGTGGTCCATCGGGAAACTCAGTCCGGCGGTGTAGAGATAGGCGCAGGCTTCGGCATCCGTTCCAGTTTCCTCCTCACCCTTTGAGGTCCTGATACCCATCTCCAGCCTGTCCATAGTGATGGCTCCCTTAATCCAGCCGGGTAAGGTATCACCCCAACCTCCCGGGAATACCAGTATCGGGTCGGTGAATATCCCCACGATATCACTTACCATAGAATCCCCTGTTTTTGGCACAATAATCCTCCTTCATTTGGTCGTTTTTAACCTATATTTTGTTCTGCTAGCCGACTAATACCGGCTGCCGACCGTAGCTGGCTATCCGTTTCTCTGCCTCAATAGCCCCGTCGGGTAAGTCGCTACGGACGGCCTTAATTGCCGACTTGATGTAGTCAATCCGCTCGATATCGCAAACAAGGCGGATAAGACGCTGGTCGAGATACTGGGGCAGGTTAGGTATCTTCCGGGCTTCGTTAGCCACTATCTTGGCCTGCTCCAGCGGGTCGGAAGCCTCGTTTACATATCCTTCAACCATATCCATCGCCTCACTCACCAGTAGCGCGCTCCACTTAATGGGCACAATAACCCTCCTCTAACTTTATTTGCCCATAGCCACGCATAAAGAGAGGGGGTATCACTCCCACGCACTGGGGAGTAATACCCCCTTCTTCTTACAAAAAAAGAGCACAAAACCTA
>DIFA01000019.1 GCA_002418895.1 Dehalococcoidia bacterium UBA5760
CGGTCAGGTAAACATGATCCATACCAGCGGGAAGAACACCCGCCAGCTCATCACAGTACTCAATAGCCGGTATGTTGCTCGCTACCGGCGCTCCCGAAGAGTAGTAGCAGAACTCGTTCATCTGCTTGGTGGCAGCCTCAATCAGCTTGGGGTGACAGTGGCCCAGGTTGCAGAGGTGAACACCACCGGAGGAAAAGTCGAGATACTTGTTGCCATCAATGTCCCACAGATAGCAACCTTCCCCTTTGGTGAAGATGAAGTGGGGGGCTTCCGCCGGTGTCCCCAGCGGGTGGAACCAGTGTGCCTGGTCCTTCTTGATTAACTCTTGCTTGGAAACCATTCTTACCCTCCTTAACTTGGTCATTTATTGTTTTTCGATAATATATCCGCTATACCAAGAACCACTATACTCGACGGGTCTACAGAGTTTCAAACAGAAGAGACATCGAAGGACGTGTCTACTTATCGAACACCTTTATCAGCTGGGCGAATCATATGAATGTGTTTGCATCAGGATATCTCACGATAGATAAAATAAATTATCGTTGTGATATTACCAGCATCAAGCGATTTTGTCAATACATAACTTAACAATCTTAAAAAATATCTTAATTTCGTGGTATACTATGGATTATAGAAAATGGGAGGATATTTTGCAGGGTAAAGATTTGCTTTCCGTATCTGATCTTAGCAGTGAAGATATTCATTCACTGATTCATGATGCTATCGATATGAAAAACAGGGGCCGGCTGACTTCACTTAACGGGAAGACACAGGCTCTCGTTTTTGAGAAGCCCTCCCTAAGAACAAGGGTCAGTTTCGAAATGGCGATGCGGCAATTAGGCGGATCCTCTATCTACCTCTCACCGGCTGAGGTTGGTATGGGCAAACGCGAGTCCGTAGCCGATGTAGCTCGTGTGCTCTGTCGCTATGTAGATGTTATTACCGCCCGTACCTATACTCACCGGACACTCGAGGTTATGGCCAGCTACGCCGACGTACCTGTAATAAATGCCCTGTCGGATCTGGAGCACCCCTGTCAGGCTCTGACCGACCTGCTTACTATTTATGAAAAGAAGGGGACGCTGGGCTGCTTGACACTGGCCTTTGTCGGTGATGGTAATAACGTATCACAGAGCCTGATGCTGGCTGCTGCGATGGTAGGGATGAAATTCAGGATTGCTTCCCCACCCGGTTACCGGATTAATGAAGAGATACTATACCTGGCCCAGGGCTATGCACTCGAAAGCGGAGCAGAGGTATTATGTGTCGAAGAGCCTCAGCAGGCGGTAAGCGGGGCAGACGTTGTTTATACCGATGTCTGGACGAGTATGGGACAGGAGAACGAGGCGGATCAGCGTCTTAAAGCATTTTCAGGATATCAGGTAGACGATAAACTGCTCTCGCTGGCTAAGGAGGATGCCATATTCATGCACCCCCTACCGCTACACCGGGACGAGGAGGTATCGGCAAGCATTCCGGATAGCCCCCGGTCGGTTATCTTCGACCAGGCCGAGAACAGGATGCATATGCAGAAGGCACTGCTGGCGATGATGCTGGGGGCACAGGAGATACCGCTGCCCGGTTGACGTTAAGAGGACAACATAATTATGAATGTACCTAAAAGCATAACAAACTGGATATGGTGCCCTATTATCATCACCGTACTGGCACTGGTTGCTCTCAGTTACGATTGGCCGATATCAGCTATGGCACCAGTGCTGATTACTCTTCTGGTTATCGGGCTGACGCTATCCATCAGCGGGGCCAGAAAGAAGGAGCTGGAGCTTTCCTTATTGAAATTGAGGCAGATAGCAGGCTACTTCAGCCGCCGGTTTATGGGTGAGTCCTCACTTTCCATCTTTGCTATTATCGATAGCCTGTTCAGGGTTGATAACCCACGGTTATGGGACTGGGCACGGGCATGCGATATGTCACGGAGGATATTTAACACCTGGTGCAAGAGCTTTCAGGATAGGGTGGAAAGCGATGTCCGAAGCGGTCAACTTGAAACCTATCTGCACACCTATCTCAATGAGCTGTGGCTGATGAATAACCATTATAATGAATTTACCGAGCAGTTTTATGAGATAGCGGAGAAGGTTGTACTGCCCCGCGAGACAACGGAGCAGTACAATCGATTTGTTATGGAATATAATGCCTTTGCACAGGAGTTCCGGGATAATATCAGTCACCTCAAGAAGATTACCCGGACTGAAATTGAGCCTCCCAGTGTCAGGTTCGCCAAAGAGCTGCCCTTAGCGGAGTGATAACGGCATTATCGATTAACATTCACGCGTCCCCCTCTCTTATCGTAAGGGAGGGGGAAAATATTAATAGGGAGAGACGAGGTAATTGAGTGCTCGGAAGCCTGTAGTCGCTATTGTGGGCAGGCAAAATGTGGGTAAGTCTACCCTCTTCAATCGCCTGGCGGGTAGGCCGATAGCTATTGTAGATGATTTCCCGGGGACAACACGTGACCGGATACTGGCCAATGTCTCCTATCCAGGGGGCGAGTTCATCCTGGTTGATACCGGCGGACTGGAACTAAACCCTGATTCTGCTATGGCCAGGGAGGTTAATGAACAGGTCGCAACAGCTATTAAAGAGGCTGATGTTATCATTATGCTGCTGGATTGCAGGGACGGCGTTATCTCTACCGATCTGGAGATAGCGGATAGCCTTCGAAAGACAGGTAACCCGGTAATACTAGCGGCCAATAAGGCAGACAATGCCAAATCCGAGATCATGGTTGCAGAGTTCTACCAACTCGGTTTGGGCGAACCAATGGCAATTAGCGCCTATCATGGCCGGGGCATAGCCGATTTACTGGATAGGATTATCCGGTTGTTACCGACACCGTCACCGATTGAGCCTGAGCCGGAAGCGATTAAGGTAGCTATTGTCGGCCGCCCCAATGTGGGCAAATCGACACTACTTAATACCATTCTGGGGAGTGCGCGGGCTATTGTGGATGATACTCCGGGTACCACCCGTGACGCTATCGACACTCTGGTTGACTTAGACGGGGCAAGTGTGCTACTTATTGATACAGGTGGTATCAGGCGTCGGGGCCGGATAGAGGGAGGGGTAGAGCGCTACAGCGTAATCCGCGCTCTGCGTGCTATTGACCGTGCCGATATTGCCCTGCTGGTCCTTGACGCCACGGAACTGGTAACAGCTCAGGATATGCATATTGCAGGATATATCCGCCAGGCTTACAAGGGGATTATGCTGCTGGTTAATAAATGGGACAGGATTGAAGGCGGGAGCACCGCTGATTTCAGCCGGTATGTGAAAGGCTGTTTCAAGTTTGTGGATTATGCGCCATTGCTTCATACTTCAGCCCGGCTGGGATGGGGTGTAGATAAGATAATGCCACAATTGCTTGGGATATATCAGGAGAGGCTGAAGAGATTACCCACCGCTGTCGTTAACAGTATTATCCAGCGGGCAGTCGCCGCCCATAGCTTACCCCGTAAGGGTAATCTCCAGCTAAAGGTTCTCTACGTGACTCAGGCGGAGGTGAATCCGCCGACCTTTGTCTTTTTCGTTAACGACCCTCACCTGATACATTTCTCATATCAACGCTATCTTGAAAATAGGTTACGTCAGTCATTCGGCTTCATGGGCACGCCGATCCGCTTTGTTTTTAAAGCAAGAGGGGCATAATGATAATTACCAAGTTTATTATAGTAGCGGTAGTCGGTTATCTTCTGGGGTCGATTCCGTTTGGTTTGCTGGTGACCAGAAAGATGACCGGCGTTGACGTCAGAAACAGGGGTAGCGGCAAACTGGGAGCGACCAACGTCCTGCGGACCGCCGGTCGCAAGGCAGCAGCCATTGTTTTCTGCCTTGACCTGCTGAAAGGCTCAATGGCAGTAATAATTGCCGGCCTGATATTCGGTCGGGACTATCTGGTGATAGGTAATTTTGCCTGGGGGATGCTGGTCGCCCAGGTCATTGCCGCATTATCAGCTATGGTTGGGCATAGCTGGTCGGTATTTCTTAAATTTCGTGGCGGAGGGCGTGGCGTCGCCACCTTTTTCGGCGGGCTGGTTGCCCTTTTTCCACCGGCGGCACTCATCGGTGGCGAAGTCTTCATTATTGGTGCCGGACTAACCAGGTTTGTTTCTCTGGCTTCCATTGCTGCTGCGGTTAGTACCTATTGCGTATTTATTCCCTTGACCATCATCAATAAATTCCCTATCGAGTATCTCATTTATGTCTTAGCCGGCACCATAGTCATTATTGCGATGCACCGGGGTAACATAAGCCGCTTGCTGGCAGGCAAGGAACGCAAGCTGGGCGATAAGGCTTAAGATAAAGGAATTGCCTTAGCGGTATCATATAAGAGCTTTTCTTTTGGTAGAAATAATCAAGGGGTAAGCATATGTCCCGGATTGCTATTATCGGTACCACCACCTGGGGAAAAACGCTGTGTGTAATTCTGGCTAATAATGGACTGGAGGTCAGTCTATGGGCTCGGACCGAGCAGGAGGCCATTAAGCTCCGGAATGAGGGACCCAACCCGAACCTGTTTCCCGGTGGCAGCTTTCCCGACCGGGTATTCATTACCAGTATTCTCGGTAAGGCCTTGACTGAAACAGAAGCAGTAATACTAGCCGTACCATCTCAAACAATGAGAGATAATATCCGGCTGGCCGGAAAATATCTTAGCAGTTCAATGCTGGTGGTGAGTGCTGCTAAGGGGCTGGAGCTGATCACCAACAAGCGTATGTCGCAGGTAATTGCCGAGGAGATAGCTAATAATTTACGGCCTAATATCTGTGTACTATCCGGGCCAAATCTGTCCTGTGAGGTTATCCGCAACCTACCGGCAGCCACCGTAGTAGCTGCCGAAAGCGAGGCCATTGCCGCAAGAGCACGCCGGCTGCTTACCAGCCCCGGTTTTTGTGTTTATACCAACACCGATGTTACCGGTGTCGAACTAGGCGGCGCACTAAAGAACATCATAGCTCTGGGCGCGGGTATGGTTGACGGATTGGGTTTTGGCGATAATACCCGGGCAGCTTTTATCACCCGGGGGCTTACCGAGATAGCAGCCCTCGGTGTTGCTCTCGGCGCCAATCCGCTTACGTTTTCCGGCTTAGCCGGTCTGGGAGATTTGATAGCAACCTGCACCAGTACACTAAGCCGTAACCACCATGTCGGAGTCGAACTGGCTAAGGGGCACTCACTCGATGAGATAACCAGATCGATGACGGCTGTGGCAGAGGGGGTAAACACTACTATCGGTGCCAGGAATCTGGCCCGGCAGCTCGGCTTGGGGATGCCGGTTACAGAAAAGATCTACCAGGTCTTATTTGAAGGGGCTGCTCCCCATCAAATTGTAGCCGAAGTGGTATCGGTTCAAGCCAGTCATGAGTTAGACGGGCATAACTGGGAGCTCTTTTCCTTTTCCAACCACCGTAACCATACCTGATGTTTGACCGCTCGCCGGGGATACCAGCCAAAACAATTCTATATACCAAGGGAGTATCCTTACTTACTGTCTGTCGGGAAGAGGTTTAAACGTTTCCGCCAGCTCTTCGAATAGTTGACGTTGCCTCTTAGTTAATGTATCAGGGGTAACCACTTTCAGTTCGACGAACTGATCACCGCGTCCTCTTCGTTGAAGGTGTGGTATACCTTTGTTCTTAAGCTTAAAGACCTGGCCTGTCTGGCTACCGGCCGGTATCTTAATGGTTACCTTACCCTCAAGGGTAGGCACCTCCACTTCAGCACCCAGAGCCGCATGAGCAAAATTGATCGGCAACTCATACTTCAGATCATTACCATCACGAATAAAGAACTCATGACGACTAACTGCTAGAGTAACGTAAAGATCACCGGGGCGGCCACCCCTCTCCCCGACCTCACCTTCACCGCTCAAACGTATTTGAGTTCCGTTATCAACCCCAGCCGGGACCTTGACCATGATATTACGCTGCCGTTTTTCCTTACCCTGCCCCCGGCACTGGGGACAGGGATCGGTAATGATTCTACCCTCACCATGACATTGAGGACAGGGAGCAATATTGGTAAAACTGCCAAAGATACTTTGCTGGGTACGCCGAACTTGACCGCTGCCATTACAATTGGGGCATCTGGCGGGCTGGCTACCTGTCCTGCAACCGGTACCCTGGCACTGAGAGCAGCTCTCAGTGCGCATAATGCTAATATCCTTTTCACAACCAAAGGCAGCTTCTTCGAAAGTGATGGGAATATTGTAGCTCAGATCAGCACCGCGCTGGGGTCCCTGACGGGTAGTTGTGGTAGCTCCGCTAAAGAATGCATCAAAGATATCCCCGAAACCGTTGAAACCAAATCCCTCAAAGCCACGCCCGAAGAACCCCTCGGTAGCACCGTGCCCGAAACGGTTATAGGCAGCGCGTTTCTCACGATCTGAGAGGACTTCATAGGCCTCATTTATCTCCTTGAACTTATCACCGGTGCCGCTGTCACTATGGTTATGATCAGGGTGATACTTGAAGGCCAGTTTACGAAAAGCCTTTCGTATCTCTTCATCGGTAGCATCCCTATTAACACCAAGGACTTCATAGTAGTCCCGCTTTGTTGACATATTACAATCTAAACCTCGTTCCCCCATTTTCTTAGTAAGAAAATGGGGGAACCATATATTAATATATTAGACTACGTTAGACTTCGCGGAATTCCCCTTCTACAGTACCTTCATCTTCACCTTTACCCTGCGGTGCCTCGCTGTCGGGCGGGGGCGACTGAGCACCCGTCGGTGGCGGTGGTTGCTGTTGATAGACGGCAGACCCTATCTTCTGCATTACATTATTTAATTCCTGTGTCGCCTGACGTATAGCCTCGATATCGGTTCCCTGCAGTGCTGAGCGAACAGCGGCTATTTTGCCTTCTCCCTCCTGATTCAGATCGGAAGGGATCTTATCCTTATGCTCCCGCAACGTTTTTTCGGCAGTATAGGCCAGCGTGTCAGCGCTGTTGCGTGCCTCTATCTCTTCCCGCCGCCGGGTGTCTTCAGCGGCATGTGTTTCGGCATCCCTCTGCATCCGCTCTACGTCTCCCTTCGAAAGCCCGCTGGAGGCGGTAATAGTAATCTTCTGTTCACGACCAGTGCCCTTATCATGAGCTTTGACATTGAGGATACCATTAGCATCGATATCAAAGGTAACCTCAATCTGGGGTATTCCCCTTGGCGCCGGGAGAATACCATCAAGAATAAAACGCCCCAGGGTTCTATTGTCGCTCGCCATCGGACGTTCTCCCTGGAGCACATGAATCTCAACCGTAGACTGGTTGTCAGCCGCCGTAGAGAAAACCTGGCTCTTTGAAGTCGGGATGGTAGTATTACGCGGGATGAGCGGAGTAGCTACAGAACCCAGAGTCTCAATACCAAGGGTAAGCGGAGTAACATCAAGCAGCAACACATCTTTGACCTCACCCTTAAGGACTCCGGCCTGGATAGCGGCGCCGATAGCTACTACCTCATCAGGATTAACCCCTTTATGTGGTTCCTTACCAAAGAACTGCTTCACCTTATCGTTGACCAGAGGCATTCTAGTCTGCCCACCGACCATAACAACTTCATCAATCTGGGATACGGTCTTTTCGGCATCCTGAAGGGCCTGACGGCAGGGGCCCATAGTCTTATCTACCAGATCCATGACCAGTTGCTCCAGTTTAGCCCTGGTAAGATTAATGCTAAGGTGCTTGGGACCACTGGCATCGGCGGTGATGAAGGGAAGGTTTACCTCAGTCTGCTGGAGAGTAGATAGCTCACACTTAGCCTTTTCAGCAGCCTCCTTCAACCGCTGAAGAGCCATTTTATCCTGCTTGAGATCTACCCCCTGCTCGCGCTTGAATTCATTGCACAACCAGTCGATAATCCTCTGGTCGAAGTCGTCACCACCGAGGTGGGTATCACCATTAGTAGACTTGACGTGGAAAGTACCTTCACCCAATTCCAGGATGGATATATCAAAGGTACCGCCTCCAAGATCGTAGACGGCTATGGTCTCATCTTCCTTCTTATCCATTCCATAGGCCAGAGCAGCCGCAGTTGGCTCATTAATTATCCTGAGCACATCCAGTCCGGCTATCTTACCGGCATCCTTGGTTGCCTGACGCTGGCTGTCGTTGAAATAGGCTGGTACCGTGATTACTGCTTCCGTAACCTTTTCGCCAAGATAGGCTTCCGCATCAACCTTGAGTTTTTGCAGAATCATCGCCGAAATTTCTGCCGGGCTATAATCTTTATCACCCATCTTGACATTAGCATCACCGTTGGCTGCTTTAGTTATCTTATACGGCAACAACTTCTTATCATACTCTACGCTGGGTTCATCAAACCGGCGTCCCATCAATCGTTTGATACTGAAGACCGTGTTTTCCGAGTTAGTGATAGCCTGTCGCCTGGCTACCTGTCCTACCAGTCGTTCACCGGACTTACTTACTGCCACTACTGAAGGAGTAGTACGTCCCCCCTCGGAATTAGGGATGACCTTCGGTTCTCCTCCTTCCATTACCGCAACGCAAGAAAAAGTTGTACCTAAGTCAATTCCGATAACCTTTCCCATGGTATTTATTCCTCCTTTTCTTCTCCACCGCCCACAACTACTTTGGATGGGCGAATGAGTCTACCGTTTAGCTTGTAGCCTTTTTCTATCTCTTCAACCACTATTCCCTCCTTCCCTTTACCCTGCATTACTGCTTCGTGAAGGTTGGGGTCGAATAACTCGCCGAGCGCATTGATCTGGCAAAGCCCCTGTGCTTTTAGATTTGATTGGAGTTTACGTTCGATCAGCATAATGCCATCTACCCAGCTATGTTTTAACAGATCATCGGGGATAGAGGCAATAGCACGCTCAAAATCGTCCAGAATAGGCAAGAGACCGAGTATAATAGCAGTATTACCAAATCTACCAATCTCCTCCTTTTCCTGCTCAACACGACGTTTATAGTTAGTCAGATCTGCCTGAGCCCTCTGCCAGCCAGCCAGATTAGCTGCCGATTTATCTCTTTCTTCAGTCAGGGCCTGCTTTAATGACTCTATATCCTCTACTTCAGCAAACTCCGTTGTCATTTCACTGTTCAGGTCTGCTGACTCTTGCTGATCCATTATCAATTACCTCTCTGTCAATTATCATCGGAGTGGAAGTACTCCTCTCCGTATAACTCGTTGGCCAGGCTACTCAATACCGAAGAAAGATAGCTTATGGTAGAAATAGCACGGGCGTATGGCATTCGGGTGGGCCCGATAATACCGATAGCACCCGTCGCTTCATTTGGTAAACCATACCGGCTGATTACTATACTGTAGTCCTGAATCTCAGCCGCCTTATTTTCCCTGCCGATAATTACCCGTATTCCCTGGTTAGCCAATCCCTCCGGGATAATACTTTTGAGGATGCTTCTCTGGTCAATGAGTTCCATCAAGGACCGCAGCCGCTGGCTGTCGGCGAATTCCGGCTGGTTGATCATCAGATGCAGGCCGTCAAGGTATGGCTCTTCATAGTCTTGCTGGCACTCAGTTTGCATGATCTTCACCAGGCAACTGGTCAGTTGCTTTTCAACAGGGGAAAGCTCTATCTCTTTAGCCTGAATCTGTGCGCAGGTCAGGCCAGAATACTCCGTATTCATTTTCCTGGCAATAGCACTAAGCTCGGACTGAGACATAGCCTGATCGAAGGTTACCAGCTGTTGCTTTATTTTAGCGCCGCGCAAGACCAGGACGACTAGTGCCAGCAACTCATGGAGAGCAACTATCTCCAGATACTGGAATCGGCAGTTCACCGGTCTGGGTCGTGTGACAATAGCCATATTCTGCACCAGTTGAGCGATAAGTTTAGCAGTTAGCTTCAACCACTCCTCCAGTTCCCCTTCCACCTGGTGAAAGAGATGACTTATCATTCGCTGCTCGGTTAAAGGAAGCTCAATCTCACCCAGTGATTCTACATAGTAGCGGTAGCCCTTATCGGAAGGAATGCTTCCTGCAGAATGGTGTTGACGCTTGATGTAGCCTTCCTGCTCCAGATTTGCCATTTCATTACGAATGGTAGCCGGACTCACCCTCAACTCGTGATCACTGACAATACTTTGTGAAGCCACCGGTATTGCCCTCATAATATATTGACCTACTATAGACTTGAGAATCGTCTCTGTTCTTATTGATAACATTGGTATTCTTCCACTTCGATTAGCAGTCTAGACTCGAGATTGCTAATTACTGCTAAATTTACCATTTTCAGCACTTCTTTGTCAAGGGAAAATCGTAGCAAAATGCAGGTTAGCCGTTTCATTAAATGCCGGAATAATGCCCCTGCTTATAGTGCATAGTTGACAGGCAATGAGCAAGATAAGTATAATTACTTCAACTTACTGTAGGAGTCGAAGTGCCAAAAAGGACTTATCAGCCAAAGAAAATCCCGAGGAAGCGTGAGCATGGTTTTCTGGCGAGAATGAGCACGCGGGGGGGGCGAGCTGTTTTAAAAGCAAGGCGCCTTAAGGGTCGTAAGAGATTGACTGTAGTATGATACTACATGTATTACTTCTCAAGATGCCTTTAGTTCCTCTTCTTGTAACACATCCTCATTATTGCTCTTAACTTAAAAAATATTGCCTTTGGGGTAATAGCGCTATCCGGGAAACCTGAGCTTGCCATAACTTCCCTAAAAGCGCAGATAAGGAATGGTTTTTAGAGGACAGGGGTTCGGCATTATCTTGTGAATAGCCTCTTTCCTGGCAAATTGAGGAGCGGGGATATGAGGGGTGAAGGATGGCTTAGAAAGTCAGCACAGTTTGCTGAGGTTTACGGAGAGGGGAGGTCGTGGGCGAACAAGCTATTGGTGCTAAAGGTTATACCTAACGGACTTACTTTATCACGTTATGGCTTTTCGATCAGTCGAAGGGTAGGTAAAGCAGTCACCAGAAACCGGGTAAAACGCCTGCTACGTGAAATATCACGCGCAGAGTCAATTGAAACAGGGTGGGATGTTGTTATCATCGTTCGGTCAGCAAATGTCACCATCGATTATAATAGTCTCAGCAAAGCAACAAGAGGTTTATTATTGAGAGCCGGTCTACTGAGGACGGCTAAAGAGAAAATTACGTCAACAAGATATGTTGCCGGGGATGAAGATAAAGAAGCAGGCTAGTACTTAGCCACCCTGATCTAGAGGAGCATGAAGAAGTTAGCTTTAGCATTGATCAGATTTTACCAGGAATACATCTCGCCGGCCCGGGCACCATCCTGCCGCTATTACCCGACCTGCTCTCAATATACTTACGAAGCTATTGAGAGGTTCGGGGTTTTCAAGGGAATCTGGCTGGGAGCAAAGAGAATAGCCCGATGTCATCCTCTATACCCGGGTGGTTATGATCCGGTGCCCAATAAATGATATTGTCGTGGGGTGTGAGTAGATAAGTGCGGATTAAAGATAAGGTACTACCGGGCAAGCTATTACTCCTGTTCGCAGTGATACTGGTTCTCGGTGGCTTACTACTTTCCGGCTGCACTGTAAAGTCAAAGCCGATAGGCTGGTCAGGGGTGACAGTAACAAATGACGCTCTTTTTGTCGCTTCTCTCGAAGGAGAACTGGTCGGCCTGAATAAATCGGACGGTAACCGCTTATGGCCAGATTGCTCTCTGGAGACATCGAAAGGGACAACGGCTTTCTACGGTATCCCGGCAGCGGAAGGGGATCTGGTCTATATCGGCGGCTATGATGGCAGAGTATACACTGTCAGTTCTACCACGGGATATCGGGGGTGGGTATATCCTCCTGATGGGAATCTTGAGCCTATAATCGGCGGCCTGCTTTTATCCGGGGAGAAGGTCTATTTTGGCTGTAATGACGGTAAGGTCTATGCCATCAATACAGCTGAACTCCGTAAGGAGTGGGAATTCTCGACCGGAGATAAGATCTGGTCAATTCCGGTGATCAGCGGGGAGACAATATACATCAGCTCTTTTGACAAAAAGGTCTACGCTCTGAATGCTGCCGACGGCACTGAAAAGTGGCACTTTGAAGCTGATGGTGCCATTGCCTCGACACCCCTTGTCTATAACAATACGGTATATTTCGGCTCCTTTGACAGGCATGTTTATGCCGTTGATGCTGCTGACGGCAGTCTGAGATGGCGTTCTGAGATTGAAGCTGGCAAATGGTTCTGGGCACAACCGGCGGCCAGTGATAATATCATCTATGCACCAAATCTTGACGGTAAGGTCTATGTACTGAATGCCGAAAACGGCTACGAATTAGCTGCCCCCATCGAGCTGAACAGCCCGATAACCTCATCGCCGGTAGTGGTTGGCGATAAGGTTGTTATTGCTTCTCAGGAGGGCAGGGTGTTTTCCCTGGATACCGGCAGCAATCGGGTCAACACCCCAATATTTAAGGTAAAGAACGACGATGAAGGGATATTCGCTCCCCTGGTTGCCAGTGAGGGAGTCATCTATATTCATGCTCAGACCTCGAAGAACGATACCCTTTACGCGGTTGATGTCGAGACGGGGAGAGAGATATGGGTACCCGTCTCTCTAAGTTAGGTAAGTGAGGTAGCTTTAGTTAATGGAATGGTGGTATGCAGGTCCAGTAGCATTGATGCTAAACTCGCTGGTCGCGTTGTCCAGCTACCTGTTCGGCAGCCTGGGACTGACTATCATTATTTTGACCATTATTATTCGCTTCGCTATGTATCCCCTTACCGTAAAGCAACTTCGTTCTACTAAGGCGATGCAGGATCTTCAGCCTAAGATCGCCGAGCTGCAGAAAAAATATGCCAGGGATAAGCAGCGGTTAGCTGAAGAACAGATGAAGCTATATCGGGAGTCGGGTATAAGCCCGGCTGGTTGCGGGATACCCATGCTAATCCAGATGCCTATCTGGATAGCCCTCTACCAGTCGATTATCCGGCTTTTAGCCGTAACTCCCGAGGACCTACTGACCCTATCCAAATCCCTTTGGTCATGGCCAGTAGTCTATACGATGGTCCCTTTAGACAACAGCTTTCTCTGGTTCAGCTTGCAAAATCCCGACACACCTCTGGCCGTTCTGGTTGGCGTTACCATGTGGCTCCAACAGAAGATGGTAACGCCTGACACCACCGACCCACAGCAACGCTCGCAGAGTCAGTTGATGCTGTGGATGATGCCACTTATGTTTGGTTTTCTGGCAATGAGCTTCCCCAGCGGTCTGGCTCTCTACTGGGTGGCATCTAATGTCATTACAATCATAATGCAATACTTTATTACCGGCGGATGGGGAGGTCTGTCCCGCTCTAAAGACGGTAAGACAACGATCAAAACCAGTGTCGGTAAGGGTGGCGGTGATCTTAAGAAACGTATCGCCCAGGCGGAGCAGTCAGCCAGTATTACGGCTATGGAGGCTGATATTGTGATACCAGCCAGCACTCCTGAAGAGAAAACGGGTGACGAGTCATCTCCGGATAAACTCCGTGGCATAAGCTACCCGGGAGGCGCGAAAACGATCAGGCATCAGTCGAAACGAAGCAAAGGCCATCGTTCTAGGGGGAGGTAAAACGGGGTTAGTGTGCAGGGAAAGCAAACTAGATTAGGGAGGAGTCATCAGTGCCTATCAGCGAAGAGGAGACCAATATTACTGAAGTAGCCAGAAGTGTCCTGGAAGCATTGATAGAAAAGATTGGCTTGGATGCTTCAGTGGTACTGCAGTCTAACGAAGATGTTGGCGAAGAAGATTCCCCCGCTCCGGTTGTCTTTGATATTGAGGGCGATGACCTGGGGATTTTGATCGGGCGGCGTGGACAGACCCTGGCCTGCCTGCAATTTATCCTCAGGCTTATCGTAGGCCATCAAACGAAAACCTGGCTGCCCATCGTTATTGACGTCGAGGGTTACAAGCAAGGCCGCTTTGAAAAGTTGCAGGCTTTAGCATGTCGTTTGGCCCAACAGGTCAAGGACAGGAGAAAGCCATTTACCCTGGAGCCGATGCCGGCATATGAGCGACGTGTTATCCATCTGGCCCTGGCTGACCACCCTGATGTTACCACTGAAAGCATCGGCCTGGGTGAGGCTCGTAAGGTAGTTATTCGCCCGAAGCAATAAAAGTTCTTCCGGTATTATACTGTTAGTGTGGTAGTTATCCGGTCGGACAGGTCAGTAGTTACCGCATCGTCTCAGTTCCGTCCGGGAGGACGGGATTTTTATATCGAACACTATTTTGCTAGAAAGGTCTGTTTATGTTCCGCGCCGTAGCCAGCCGGGTTTCTTTCCCGGAGATGGAGCAGTCTATATTAACCTGGTGGCAACAAAACCGCATCTTTGAGCGAAGCGTTGATAACCGGAAAGGGGGACGTCGCTTCGTCTTCTATGAAGGCCCGCCCACCGCCAACGGCAGCCCCGGTATACACCACGTGCTGGCCCGTGTTTTTAAGGACATTATCCCACGCTACAAGACAATGAAAGGCTATTATGCCCCCCGTATCGCCGGGTGGGATACCCACGGGCTGCCGGTAGAGCTGGAAGTGGAAAGGAAGCTGAGTTTCTCCAACAAAGCCCAGATTGAGGAATACGGCATCGACCGTTTTAATTCCCTCTGCCGTAAGAGTGTTCTGGGATACCTCAAGGAATGGAACACGATGACCGAGCGTATCGGTTTTTGGGTTGATCTAGAGCACCCCTATATCACCATGGACAATAACTATATTGAGACTGTCTGGTGGGCGATCAAGCAGATGTGGGATAAGGGACTGGTATATCAGGGCCATCGGGTTACCCCGCACTGCCCCCGCTGCGGTACGTCCTTAAGCTCTCACGAGGTTGCCCAGGGCTATCAGGATGATACTGAGGACCCGTCGGTTTACATAAAGTTTGCAATTGCAAAGTCGCTATATAAAAAGCCGGGATTCCTCGAGCAACTGCGCGATGGTTATGGCAACAGGACAGCAGATTTTGCCAGGTGGCTTATTGAGCTGGTGGGAAGCAAACCAGTTTACTTGCTAGCCTGGACAACCACACCGTGGACACTACCGGGCAATACGGCTCTGGCAGTGTCCGCCGATGCTGAATATTCCATTGTAGAACTTGATAATGAATACCTTATTCTATCTTCTGCCCGGATGGGGCAGGCCGGATTAGATAATATGTCTGCTATTGCCAAGGTGAAGGGTATCGATTTGGTCGATTTGAGGTATGAGCCTCTATTTAACCCGAATGATTATGGAATAACTGTCCAGACAATGACACTACTGAATAAGAAAGGAAGGCCTTCGGCAGACATTATATGGAAGCAAGGGGGATATCTAAAATACCCGGTGATTACTACCGGGTTCGTTACCATGGAAGACGGTACCGGCGTCGTTCACATTGCTCCCGCGTACGGTGAGGCCGACTACCAGGCAGGGCTGGATAATGTTCTTGATTTCGTCCACCCGGTTAACCTGGAGGGTAAGATTACCGGTAGTTACCCATTCTCAGGCAGATTTGTCAAGGAGGCTGATCCTCTCATTCTAGATGATCTCAAGGCAAGGGGACTGTTATTCCGTAGCGAGACAATTCACCATACATACCCCTTCTGCTGGCGTTGTGAAGCACCTTTGCTCTATTATGCCAAGCAGACCTGGTATATCCGGACCACTGCGGTAAAAGAGGAGCTTATTAACGGAAACCAAGAGATAAACTGGTACCCCGAGCATATCAAGTACGGTCGTTTCGGTGACTGGCTGAAGAACAACATCGACTGGGCTTTCTCCCGTGAGCGCTACTGGGGTACGCCGCTGCCGGTGTGGCGATGCCAATCCTGCGGCAACTTCGAGTGTATCGGTGGCATCAACGAGTTGAAGAATAAACCCGGTGCAAACGGATTTAAGGAACCCCTAGACATGCACCGTCCCTTTGTTGATGAAATAACATTCCGCTGCTGCCAGTGTGGAGCACAGATGAAGCGGGAACCCGAAGTAATTGATTGCTGGTTTGATTCCGGCGCAATGCCTATTGCTCAATGGCACTACCCGTTTGAAAACGGAAGTCTCATAAAGGACGGCCGCTTCCCGGCCGATTACATCTGTGAAGCAGTCGATCAGACACGGGGCTGGTTTTACAGCCTGCATGCTATCTCTACACTATTGTTTGATCAGCCCGGTTTCAGGAATGTCATCTGTCTGGGACATATCCTGGACGATAAGGGTGAAAAGATGAGTAAGGCGAAAGGAAATGTGGTCGCACCGATGGCGATGATAGATAGACATGGTGCCGATGCGCTACGCTGGTACTGCCTTACTGCTTCACCACCGGGCAACGTGCGCCGCTTCTCAGAAAAGCTGGTCTCCGAGATAAGCCGCCGCTTCCTGCTCACACTGTGGAATGTCTATTCTTTCTTTGTAACCTATGCCAATATCGACCATTTCACTCCCGGAACGGGAGGAATGTCGGAACCATCGGGAATCGATAAGTGGGTTATCTCCGAGCTTAATCAACTAATCATTGATGTTGATCAGGCACTGGAAGCTTACAATCCTACCGAGGCAGGTCGTAAGATAGAAGACTTTGTGGACGTTCTCTCTAACTGGTATGTACGCCGCAGCCGCCGGCGGTTCTGGAAGAGTGAGGATGATGCCGATAAGCTCGCGGCATACCAGACCCTTTATCAGTGTTTGGCTACACTCTCCAAGCTGCTGGCCCCGTTTACACCCTTCCTGGCCGAGGAACTGTACCGGAACCTGGTCGGCACGGTATTTCCCCAGGCTCCCCTAAGCGTCCATCTGGCCGACTTTCCTTTGTCTGATGTGACCTTGATCGATAACCAGTTGTCTAGCGATACCCGCCTGGCGATGAAGATATCAAGCCTGGGGCGGGCAGCCCGCAGCAAAGCGGGTATAAAGGTCCGCCAGCCACTGGCAATCAATTACGTTGGTTTGGTTTCAACATCAGAGCATCAGGCACTGGAGAGAGTTAAGCCCGAGGTAATGGAAGAGCTTAACATAAAAGAACTCCAGGTTATTGATAATATGACCGCTCTGGAAGAAAAAGGCTACGTTATCAGTGCGGAGGGTGACTATTCGATTGCTGTCCCCACTGAAATTTCAGCGGAACTTCTTGCCGAGGGGATGGCACGTGAGATAATACACCGACTACAGACGATGCGCCGCTCCGCCGGATTCGATATTACCGACCATATTACAACCTATTATCAGGGTGGGGTTTATGTACGGCAGGTAATGAGTGACTTTGCCGGCTACATCAAGCAGGAAACACTATCTCAAGAGCTCATCGAAAGCGCCCCCCCGGGAGACGCCTTTACAGACAGCTACAGACTGGGGGGACACGATATGGTACTGGGAGTGAGCCGGCTGGACTAGTATGGTGGCGGGCTTTCCACCAGAGTAGCATAGGCGGTATATTCAGTATTGCCACGCCAGTAGACTATCTTAACCTCCTGCCCAATCTGGCGAGAGTGTATCCCCTCGATCAATTCCCGTCCACTGGCTATTTCCTCATCATCCAGGCCCACGATAACATCCCCCTCTTTAAGACCGACTTTATCCGCCGGACTATCCGGAGAAACAAAGGTTACCATAGCCCCTTTATCTACGGATAGATTGTTAAAGAAGGCCACTACCGGATTCACGTCGGAAAGTCGGACTCCCAGGTAGGTACGGAGCACGTAACCTCTCACAATCAACTGATCGATGACATCTTTAGCAGTATTGATGCTGATAGCATAACCGAAACCCTCGACACCAACCTGGGCAATCTTGACGCTGGTGATGCCGATCACCTCTCCCGACATATTAACCAGCGGTCCGCCGCTGTTACCAGGGTTGATGGCAGCATCAGTACGGATAAGGTCATCTAGCGTCTGCCCAGCTGATACCGGTAGAGTAACCTCGAGTTGACTGACCCAGCCTCCGGTCATACTTATCCCCTCCCCCAGGGCATTCCCGATCACTGCCACCGGCTCTCCAAGCTGAAGCTTTGAAGAATCTCCGATGTCGGCTGCGGGCAGGCCCTGAACACCAATAGTGACCACGGCCAGGTCGGTAAGCGGATCAGTACGTACCTCTTGAGCCGGGAACGTCCTGCCATCATCTAAAAGTATGGCAATCTCTCTGGCACCGCTAACCACATGATTATTGGTCACGATAATCCCATCCTCCTCAATAATCCAGCCTGAGCCGGCACCTACCTCTGTCTGTATCGATACTACCGAGGGCTTGACCTTAGCCACAACATCAACAAAATCGGGAAGAGGCGGCTTGTTGCCATCGCAGGGCGTTGGCTGCCAGGCGGGGTCGATAGGAGTAGCTGCAGGTTGTGTGGGAGTAGAAGCTGCCGGCGGTTCTTGCACCTCAGGTTCCTGCGTCAGCCAGTTACCGATCATATCTATCCAGGTACAGCCGCTACCGAGCACAACAAAGGAGGAGAGGAGAAATCCAACTAGTATGTATTTCAGCTTAGTCATTTTCACTCGCCAACATTGTAACACGCACACTTATTTAAAGCAATTACGAGTAATTTACTCATATAACATGCACCGACCCCGATTTGTCATTACGGACCGGAGTTGGGACGATAGAAGGCTACTGCCGGGCGCTTAAATAAATACAGATTGCCCCGCAGATGGCTACGTTCAGTGATTCTGCTTTACTCTGTGTAATGGCAATTCTGACTTTATAGTCTGCCATATCCATCAATCCCGGCGAGGGACCGGCAGCTTCATTACCCAACGCCAGTAAAAGGCTATCCTTACTATGCAGAACTGATGGTTTATCGGTGCCTTCAAGTGCCGCAACAATCAGTGAGTAGCCACTTTCCTTTAGCTTCTTCACCAGCTCAAGGTAATGGGGAGTTCGTCTTATCCATAGCGATAGAATACTACCGGCTGTCGACTGGATACACTTTGGTGATAGGGGATCGGCACACTTTTCACTGAGTACGACCCCGGCATAATCAAAGGCGGCAGCGCTACGGATAAGAGTACCCACATTACCGGGGTCCTGGATATCTTCCAGCAAAAGAACCCTCCCGCCGCTGCTTTTGGGCAGCAGGTCGGAATAGATACCCCGGGGGATACGGACAACGGCAATAGGCCCCTGGGGTGTTTTAGTAAGACAAATCCTGCGAAACTGGCCCTCGGTAACCTCGCGCCGGGGATAATCAGAATACACAGGAGCCAGTTCCTCCTTTGTCATAATCTCGGTTATCTCATCCGGACAGATCTCGATGATCTGCCTGATTGCCCTGTCTCCCTCAATAAGAAATACCCCGGCTTCCTGCCGCCCCTTGGTGGTGGCAAGCATCTGATACCATTTGATTGGCCTCAACGGTACAGTTTTATTAACTGGTGTTTGCGGCATACGCTCCTACCATCCATTTTCCGAACAGGCGAGGTGTATCGGTACTACTATTATCATAACCAAACACAGATAATAGAAACTTTAATCCGACCGATAGGTTCTGTCAATAGCCCCTTAAAGACCTGTCTGATAAGCTATTCATCTCTGAAACAGCAATTGGTTAACATAATGTTAGCACTAGTACAAGCAAATACCCCGGTAATAAATACCCCTGCTATAGAATGGCAGGGGTATTTATTCAGAAATAACGCTTTCCAGAGTCAATTTATGGCTCGGTCTCGCCTCACACCTCAGGCAGTTCGGCCAATGACTCTTTTAGTTTATCTTCGGGAAACGCATAATCCTCAAGTTTACCGGATAGGTAAGCCTCATAGGCACCCAGATCAACATGCCCGTGTCCACTATGGGCAAGAAGGATAGTTTTAGCTTCACCAGACTCCCGACACTTAAGGGCTTCATCAATAACTACCTTAATAGCATGCATCGGTTCCGGGGCACTAAGAATGCCTTCAGTACGGGCAAAGGTTATCCCTGCCTTGAAGGTAGCCAGCTGGTGCTCGGCCCTGGCTTCCACCAATCCCAGCTTATGAAGGTGACATATAATAGGCGCCATACCGTGGTAGCGCAGTCCTCCGGCATGAACCGGTGGCGGGATAAAACCATGGCCCAGGGTATACATCTTAAGCAAAGGGGTCAGCCCCGCTACATCACCGAAATCATAGGCGTATGGCCCCCGGGTCAGAGTGGGACAGCTTGCCGGTTCAACACCGATGATTTGCAGGTCAGGCTTGGCTCCGCTTAGCTTATCCCTCATCCAGGGTATGAACTGCCCGGCGAAATTTGAGCCGCCTCCCATACAGCCCACGATAATATCAGGATAGGCATCAGCTATCTCCATTTGCAGTCTAGTCTCTTCACCAATGATAGTCTGATGCAACAGAACATGGTTGAGCACGCTGCCCAGCGAATAATGGGTGTCATCACGGAGGGCAGCATCCTCGACTGCTTCACTGATAGCCAGCCCCAGGCTACCGGGACAGTCGGGGTCCTTCGCCAGCATATCCCGTCCTGCCTTAGTGTCAGGGCTGGGACTGGGGACACAATGGGCACCCCAGGCCTCCATCATAACGCGGCGGTATGGCTTCTGGTTATAGCTGATCCTGACCATATATACCTTGAGTTCAATATCAAAGAACCTGCAGCCCATTGCCAGGGCACTGCCCCACTGCCCGGCTCCGGTTTCGGTCGCTATCCGTCTGGTCCCTTCCATCTTATTGTAATACGCCTGTGCGACTGCGGTGTTGAGTTTATGACTACCAGCCTGACTGGTTCCCTCATACTTGTAGAAAATCTTAGCCGGCGTGTCCAGGTGCTTCTCCAACCTGTGTGCCCGATACAGAATAGTCGGCCTCCAGGTACGATAAATTACCTGTACTTCTTCCGGAATCTCGATGTAGCGCTCAGGACTGAATTCCTGCATGATAAGACCCATTGGAAACAGAGGTGCTAAATCGTCGGGGGTAACCGGCTGCTTGGTTCCCGGGTGCAAGACCGGCGGCAGCGGTTCGGGGAGATCGGGCAGGATGTTATACCATCTGGTCGGCATCTTTTCTTCATCAAGAATAAACCGTTCTTTCCAATTTTACCTCCTGTAATTCTTGCATTTATTGGGGCATCTTTACCCTTATGACATAAGGGTATACCTTAATACTAATAGTAACATTACAATCATAGCAACCTTTCTTCCATCCGGTCTCCTCCTTTCTCCTTCAGTGATATTGATCAAGAGTCTCTCTCAAGCTCCGGACAAAAGACTTCAGAGAAGAGAGAGAGCTATCTTCTTCGATTAGCTGAATGAGGCGGCTGCCGACAATAACACCATCGGCTATTCTGGCTACTCTACCGGCCTGCTCCGAACTGGATATGCCGAAGCCAACGCAGAGGGGGAGTTCTGTTTTTTCCCTGACTCGCTGGACAAAACCCTCCAACCCCTGGGACAGGCTTTGCCTGGCTCCGGTGACACCGGTCAGAGAAACCAGATAGATAAACCCCCGGGACCTTTGCGCCACCAGCAAGATACGTTCCTCGGAACTGGCAGGGCTGAGCAGGTAGATAGGATCCAGCCCGTGTTTTTTCATATTCGCCTCCAGTTCTTCTCCTTCTTCCGGCGGCAGGTCCGGGACTATCAAACCATCAACACCGGCCCGGTTTGCCGAGTGGCAGAATGCCTCCAGTCCAAAGTTTAGTATCGGGTTATAGTATCCCATAAAGACCAGCGGCGTTGCTATCCTCCTTTTTATCTCCTGCGCTGTTTCAAGGCAGACCTGTAACGTAACCCCCCGCTTGAGGGCCTGATAGCTTGCTTTCTGGATAGTAGCGCCGTCAGCCAGCGGATCGGAGAAAGGGATACCCAGTTCGATAAGATCGCAGCCGCTTCCGGCAAGCAGGACTGCTGCCTCAATAGTTGCTTCCAATGAGGGATAGCCCAAAGTGAGGTAGGCAATCAGCACCCTATATCCCGGTCTAAAGATATTCTGAATACGACTCATAACTCCATCCCCATTGTCTCAACGACAATAGCCAAATCCTTGTCACCACGACCGGAAAGATTCACTACGACAAGCTGGTCTCGTGTCAAACCGGCGGCCAGTCTAGCCCCGTAGTATATGGCATGGGCTGATTCCAGCGCCGGAATGATACCCTCGGTATGACAGAGAAGCCGAAAACCTTCTAGCGCCTCGACATCAGTAACCGCCACATAGCTGGCCCGGCCGGTATCTTTATAGTAGCTGTGCTCAGGGCCAACCCCCGGATAGTCCAGACCAGGGGCAATGCTGTGAGTCTCTACTATCTGACCGCTACTATCCTGAAGCAGGTACGACCTGGTACCGTGCAGCACACCACTCCTGCCCGCAGACAGCGAAGCGGCGTGGCGGCCACTCTTCAGTCCGGCCCCGGCGGCTTCTACGCCAATGAATTTAACCTCTTTATTGTTATAAAAGGGCGAGAACAGTCCCATAGCGTTGCTTCCCCCACCAACACAGGCAACCAGATAGTCGGGAAGCCGGTTATACATAGCCCTGATCTGGGCTTTTGCTTCCCTACCGATTACCGACTGGAAGTCACGGACAATCATCGGATATGGGTGCGGACCGGCCACAGTACCGAAGAGGTAGTAGGTGGTTTCGACATTGGTGACCCAATCCCGGATGGCCTCATTGATGGCATCCTTCAGAGTACGACTGCCTGATTCTACGGAGCGCACCTCGGCACCCAGCAGTTTCATACGGAAGACATTAGGTGACTGGCGCTTGATATCATCTTCACCCATATAGATGATACATTTGAGGCTCAACATCGCGCATACCGTAGCGGTAGCTACCCCATGCTGACCGGCACCGGTCTCGGCAATAATTCGTGTTTTCCCCATCCGTTTCGCCAGCAATCCCTGACCCAGGGCATTGTTAATCTTGTGTGCACCGGTGTGAGCCAGGTCTTCCCGTTTCAGCAAGATGACAGCGCCGCCCATCTCCGCTGACAGCTGCTCGGCCGGGTACAATGGGGTAGGCCTACCGACATAATGCCGACATAGCTGCTCAAACCGACGCTCGAAGGCAGGGTCGGCCCGGGCGCTTAGGTAGGCCTGCTCCAGTTCCCCAAGCGCCGGCATCAGTGTCTCGGGGACAAATTTCCCACCGAACTCGCCGAAGTATCCCCGTTGGTTAGGCAACTGCCTGTTATTCTCTCCCATCGGCCCTCCTTACCGCATCGACAAAGGCTTTAATTTTAGCTACATCCTTTATTCCGGCTGATTCCACCCCGGAGGAGACATCGACACCCCATGGTGATATCATCTCAATAGCCCGGGCCACATTTTTCGGAGTGAGCCCTCCAGCGATAATTACAGGAAACTGCCGGGCTACCTCTCGAAAGAGTTTCCAATCGGAGGTTATACCTGTTCCCCCATAGCTGTCTTTAGCCAGGGAGTCAAGAAGGTAAAGGTGCCGCTGACTGGATAGCAAGCTGTCTGCACTGGCTAAAGCATCACATATTACCGCAGGATCCTGTCCCTGGGCTACCCTCACCGCCTTAATCAATGGCCGGTTAATCTCACAGCAGTACGCCCAGGACTCATCACCGCTCAGCTGGATAAAGTCCAGATTGCAGGCGGCAGTAGTCCTGTTCACGACAGGAGCAGGTACATTAACGAAGACTCCCACCACCTCGACCGTATTGCTACACTCCTTGACTACACTTACTATCTCCTGTGCCTGGGATATACTTACCTGCCGCCGGCTGTGAGCAAAAACCAGCCCGACAAAATCACTGCCGGACTCGATAGCCGCCAGGGCATGCGATTTGTCAGTGATGCCGCAAATCTTGATCCGGGTCATAACATCAGCTCCCTTATCTTGCCTTCAACATCATTAGTGGTAACCAGAGCCTCTCCGACCAGTACTGCATCGATACCACACTTCTCCAGCCTTACCACATCAAGCCGGCTGTTGATTCCGCTCTCACTAACTACGATGGTCGGTTCAGGCAGTAACGGCCGCAGCCGGCAGGCGGTATTAATATCAACAGTAAAGTTACTCAAATCCCGATTGTTGATGCCGATAACCCGAGCCTTGGCCCGAAGGGCCCGGCTTATCTCGACCTCATTATGGACCTCAACCAGACATCCCATACCAAAGCTGTGGCTTAAGGCAAGCAACTCATCAAGCTGCTGCTGGCTCAAGACACCTACTATTAACAACAGGGCATCAGCGCCATAAGCTGCTGACTCGTATATCTGGTAGGGGTCGAAGATAAAATCCTTTCGCAGCAGTGGTAGGTTGACCTCCATCCTGATAGCAGACAGGTGGTCGATGCTACCCCCAAAGTAGTTTGACTCGGTGAGTACCGAGATGGCTGCCGCCCCACCAGCAGCGTACTCGTTGGCCAATCTAACCGGGCTGAAATCATTGCAGAGTACCCCGCGTGATGGTGATGATTGCTTGACCTCGGCAATCAACTGCATCCGGCTCTGATTGATGGCCGAGCCAAAATCAAGTGGCACCCGTCGTTGAGCAATCCGTTCTTCCAAAGCGAATAGGGGCATTTCCAGCTTTCTTGCCTCAAGCTCCTCTCTTTTATCGGCAACAATCATGTTAAGCACGTTATTTACCATTGATAACATCCCTGTCCAGACTCTGGCTTAATTGTACCAGGGCATTAAGCTTTTCCAGAGCCATACCGCTGTCGATTACCTCTTCCGCGAGGCGTGCTCCTGCCACTAGGTCTGAAGACTTTTTGCCGACAACCATGGCCGCTGCTGCATTCATAACGGCAATATTACGTCCCGCTCCACGCCCTCCACCCAGGATACGACGTATTATTTCAGCATTATCCTTAGCGGTACCCCCCTTAATCTCCTCGGAACCCGCCTCTTCAAAGCCAAAATCATTCGGAGAGACTTCATAGGGAGATAGTACCCCTTCCGGAGTGACCTCCCGGATCAGGGTAGCACTGCTTATAGATATTTCATCCATGCCGTCATTACCATGCACTACCAGAGCATGCTTGCTACCCAGGGTATGCAGGACACGGGCTGTTTTCTCACTCAATTCTAAAGTGGGTACGCCGACAACCTGGAATTCGGCTCGGGCCGGGTTAGTCAATGGACCCAGGATATTGAATACGGTACGGATGCCAATCTCCCGACGGGTAGCAGCAGTAACCCTCATTGAGGGGTGGAAGATAGTCGCCAGCATAAAACACAGGCCTATTCTCTCCAGACACTCGGCTACCGCCTCTGCCCCGAGGTTGATTTTAACCCCCAGTGCTTCCAGAACATCGGCACTACCACAACGACTGCTCATTGCCCGGTTCCCGTGTTTAGCCACCTTAATCCCGGCTCCGGCTGCTATCAGAGCAGCTATCGTAGAGATATTGGCGCTTCCAAACTCATCGCCTCCCATGCCGCAGGTATCAACTACCGGGAGGACCGTCCTGACCGGTATCGCCCTATCACGCATAATACTGGCCAATCCGGCTATCTCATCTACGGTCTCTCCTTTAACCCGCAGTGCCACGACCAGGGCGGCAATCTGCGAAGGCGTCGCATCACCATTCATTATTTCACTCATTACTGCTGAGGCCTGTTCAAAAGTGAGCGAACAGCCATCCGCAACCGTTCCGATAGCATCTCTGATCATTTTTCTTACTGCCTCACGTAGTCCAGAAAGTTTTTCAGCAGATCCTTACCTACATCAGTCATAATAGACTCCGGGTGGAACTGGACACCCTCTACCGAGAACCGGCGATGACGCAGCCCCATAATGATACCATCCGCCGTCCGGGCGCTGACCTCAAGACAGTCGGGCAGACAATCACTCATTACCGCCAGGGAGTGATAGCGAATAGCAGGAAAGGGATTGGGCAGACCCTTGAAGATACCCCTTCCGTCGTGATAGATAAGCGAGGACTTACCGTGTTTGATTTCAGCGGCGCGGCCGATCTTAGCTCCGTAGCTGTAACCGATACACTGGTGCCCCAAACAGACACCCAGGATAGGGAGCTTGCTACCGAATTCACGGATAACCTCATTGGATATGCCGGCCTGCTCCGGAGTGCCCGGCCCCGGTGAGATAACGATACGCCGGGGTAACCTGGCATCAATTTCCCCCAGTTTTACTCTGTCGTTACGGACTACCCATACCTCTTCTCCCAGCTCGCTCAAGTACTGGTAGAGGTTGTAGGTAAAGCTGTCGTAATTATCTATCAAAAGCAGCATGGCTGACCATCTCCGCCTGTTCTATCGCTGTTATTAATGCCTGGGCTTTGTTTAAACTTTCCTGGTATTCACGCTCGGGAATACTATCGGCGACGATACCCGCGCCAGCCTGAGTATAAGCAACACCATCCTTGATAATACTGGTACGGATGTTTATGGCAGTATCCATATTGCCGGAGAAACCGAAGTATCCCACTGCACCGGCATAGGGACCCCTCTTGTCAGGTTCCAGCTCAGCGATAATCTCCATCGCCCGAACCTTAGGTGCCCCCGACACTGTCCCGGCCGGGAAACAGGCACGCAGGGCATCGAACTGGGAAAGGCCGCTCTTCAGTCTGCCTTCGACATGCGATACCAGATGCATAACGTGAGAATAGCGTTCAATACCCATAAGCTGAGTCACCTTGACTGTACCCGGTTCGCTGACCCGCCCGATATCATTACGACCAAGGTCCACCAGCATAATATGCTCGGCACATTCCTTCTCATCACTCTTGAGGTCTTCTTCCAGGGCCAAATCCTGGGCAACATCTCTACCCCGGGGGCGGGTACCAGCAATAGGGTGGTTGGATACTATTCCGCCTTCCACCCTTACCAGTAACTCAGGAGATGCCCCCACAATGTGGCAATCACCCATTTTGAGATAGTACATATAAGGCGATGGGTTGAGAGAGCGTAGCGCCCGATACAGTGTAAAGGGACTGGCGGTGGTCGGTCTGGCCAACCTCTGAGACAGGACTACCTGGATAATATCACCGGCACAGATGTACTCCTTAGCTCGACGCACTCTTTCCTCAAACTCTGTTCGGGAAAGGTTTGAGGAGGCTGGAACCAGGGATTGTTCATGTGAACTAGATAAATGGTATTGAGGGCTAATCGGTTGCCTTAACCTCGCCACCAGGACATCAATTTTATTGGTTGCGTTCCGATAGGCCGCCTCAACATCGCCGTTTACATGAGCATGCGAGACCACCTTGATCTTATGGGTGAGATGATCGAAAATGAGCAGGGTGTCCGCCAGCATGAATACTGATTCTGGGAGGCCCAGTGGATCAGGCTGAGGGGAAGGTAGCTCTTCAAAGTAGCGGGCGACTTCATAGCCCAAGTAGCCGACCATCCCTCCATGAAAACGGGGCAAGCCGCTGTCAGTCGCCAGTCTGAAACGAGCGAGCTCCTTTTCGATAAGGGGTAGGGGATCAACAGCATTATTGGTCTCGGTTCTCAGAACCAAGGCGGGCTCGGTACCGATAAAGCTGTAGCGGGCTAGTTGCTCGCCACCCTCTACACTCTCGAGTAGGAAAGAGTAATCCCCGCGAGCCACCTTAAGATAGGCAGATACCGGCGTTTCCAGATCAGCCATAATCTCACAATATACCGGTATCAGATTACCATACCTGGCCAGTTCTCTAGCCTCATCCAGTGCAGGATAGTACATATTATCTCCCAATAAAAAAACTCCCAACCCCTACAAAGGGGCGGGAGTTCAACTTCCACGGTGCCACCCTTCTTAGCCCTCAATCCATAATCAGAGACTAAGGACTATCTCTATCAGGTACAGAAGCAAGAATCTACCTCAATACCCTGGAATACAATAACGCTTTCCCTGCGTCAAGACCTACTTATTGCTGAATCAGCAATTTTCAGCCTGCGGCTCCCAAATCCATTCACCCTCTGCGCCAGCACCGGCTCACACCTCACCCGGCTCTCTGAACCTCGCTTGAAGGCTACTACTCTTGTTCACAGCCTTTACAATATTCAATTGGATAGGATGTTAACATAATATCAATCATTTGTCAATAGCTACCCTCCTGCTTCTATCAGAGGGAAATATTACGGCTGATGCGGTTGCTTATAATATTTGGACGGGTGTGATAAAATGTACAAGGAATGGATTGGAACTCTGTTTCGCAGTCGGGAGGGATCGCATAGTGGTCTAGTGCGGGCGCCTGCTAAGCGCTTACCTTGGGTAACCGGGGTCGTGGGTTCGAATCCCACTCCCTCCGCCAGATAAAATGCCCCTTAGCAAGGGGCATATATTTTAATAACCGGTGTAAGGCTATGCCTCGATATTATATCTGGACTATCGGTTGTCAGATGAACAAGGCTGAATCCGAGCGACTCGGCAGTTGCTTGGAACAGCACGGGTATCAAAGGGCGACCGCCGCCGAAAAGGCTCAACTGATTGTACTTAATAGCTGTGTGGTAAGGCAGAGTGCGGAAAACCGGGTTATCGGCAGGCTGAACGCTCTTAAGACACTGAAAAAGTCATGCCCTGACCTTAAACTAGCGGTTACCGGCTGTTTGGTAAACTCAAAGACGGACGAACTCAAAAAGAGCTTTCCTTTCGTTGATTATTTCTTTAAGCCTGGAGAATATCCGCCATGGCTGGAGGATCCAAAACCCGGTCCGATATTACCCCGACACCCATCAACAGTCACTTTCGTCTCCATCATTCAAGGCTGTAATAATTTCTGTTCCTACTGCATCGTTCCTTATCGTCGTGGACGGGAGAGAAGTCGCCCACTTGAAGCAATAGTAGCTGAAGTGAAAGAGCTGGTGCGCCATGGTACAAAAGAGGTGGTCCTGCTAGGACAGAACGTGGACTCATACGGGCAGGATCTTCCGGAAAAACCGCAGTTATCCGATCTACTTGGTGAGCTTAATACTGTGGATGGGCTGGTCCGCATCCGCTTCCTGACCAACCATCCCAAGGATATGAGCCTCAGGCTCATTAATAAGATAGCCTGTCTGGATAAGATCTGCGAAGAGATAAGCCTCCCTGTGCAGTCGGGCAGTGATGATATTCTGAAAGCAATGGGACGAGGTTACACTGCAGAGCACTATCGCCGGCTCATAGAAGAAATACGCAGCAGAGTGCCGGGAGTAGCCTTAAGCACCGACGTCATTGTCGGCTTTCCCTACGAAACGGAAGAGCAGTTTCAGAAAACATTTGACCTGATCTCCGAGCTAAAGTTTGACGTAGTCCATGTCGCTGCATATTCAGTGAGACCGGGGACTACTGCTGCCGAGAGATTTCCCGATAATGTTCCGCTGGCTGTGAAAAGAGAGCGATTGAAAAGGGTAGAAAAGCTTCAGGAAGAAATAGCGGCTGCAATTAATGCCCGGCTATTGGGTAAGACAGCTGAGGTACTGGTAGAAGGTAAGAAAAAGGGGCGGTGGTGGGGCCGGTCTCGAAGCGGTAGACTGGTCTTTTTCGATAGCAGTTGCAACTGCCTGGGACGACTGGTCAAAATAGATATTGAGAAGACAAGTCCATGGGCGCTGCAGGGTAGTATTAACACCAATCGGACTGATTAAAGCAAGGAGGGATAATGGACACCAACATAATATACATAATCGCCTTTCTTTGTGTGCTTGGTTTAGTATTCTATTTCTTCATGATCAGACCACAACGAAGGAGACAGCAGGAGCACGATGAACTGATAAATCAGTTGAAACAAGGGGACAGTGTGATCACCGCCGGCGGCATATATGGGCGGGTGGAAGATGTCGGTCAGGACAGCGTCGTCCTGAAAATAGAATCAGGGGCCACAATGAGAGTGGCTAAAAGCAGTATCGCCAGTAAAGCATAATAATAAGTACGATCCGGCATCTTTCCCTTATTCCAATGAGGCAGAGACGTACCGGCAACCGGTAACCTGATAGAGATAGCAATGGATAGTGTTGATAACCTTAAAACGAAGATAGCGGAGCTGAAAGAAAAGCTAAGGGCAGTCATTGTCGCCCACAATTATCAGAGTCCCGAGATACAGGATATCGCCGATTTTACTGGCGACTCCCTGGAGTTAGCCCGCAGATGCACCGGGGTGGATGCTGAAACCATCATATTCTGTGGCGTACATTTCATGGCAGAGACAGCGGCCATACTTAGTCCTGAACGTACCGTCTTACTGGCTGAAGGAAGTGCCGGTTGCCCTATGGCTGATATGATTAGTGCCGATGAGCTTAAGGGTTGGAAGTTGAGATACCCCCGGGCGTCGGTAGTCTGCTACGTAAATTCAACAGCCGGAGTCAAGGCAGAGAGTTATAGCTGTTGTACATCGGCTAATGGAGTCAAGATAGTAGATGCGGTACCCAACGACGAGATTCTCTTTGTCCCTGACCAGAATCTGGGTCACTTTATATCCACTCAGACCAGAAAAAGGATGATTCTTTACCCCGGCTACTGTTATGTGCACCACCGGATTAAGCCGGCGCAGGTGAAGATGGCAAGGGAGCTTTATCCCGATGCCACGCTCATCGTCCATCCAGAATGCCGACCGGAAGTAGTAGCCCTGGCTGATGCTGTCCTCAGCACCTCGCAGATGCTCCGCTATGTCAAAACAAGTTCGCAAAAGAGCTTTATCATTGGTACCGAGGAGGGACTGCTGCATCCGCTACGTAAAGAGAACCCCGGTAAATCCTTCCATATGCTATCAAACAGCCAGGTCTGTACCGACATGAAAAAGACAACCCTGGCGACGTTAGCCGAGACGATGGAGATGAGAAGGAACAGGGTAACTGTTCCCGAGGAGATAAGGCTGAAGGCAAAGCAGGCTGTTGAGAGAATGATTGCGGTAGGGTGAAGAAAAAGGAGCACAGGAGTGTGAGCCTGGTGAATAAATTCAGACCGTCTAATGAACAAATTGATGGCATTATTAACCTCGCCCTGGCAGAGGATATTAGTCAGGGTGATATCACCAGCGAAGCCTTGATACCAGCCAAACTTCAGGGCAAGGCAATCGTGCTGGCTAAGGAAGAAGGAACTCTGGCCGGTGGAGAAGTAGCCAGACAGGTTTTTCTCAAGGTATCCCCATCACTTAAGGTGGAGCTATTGATAGAAGATGGTATTTTGATTCATCCCGGAGATATCATAGCTACCATTTACGGACGGGTAATAGATATCCTCAAGGCAGAACGGGTGGCTCTCAATTTCTTACAAAGGCTAAGCGGTATTGCTTCGCTTACTGCCCGCTATGTTGCCGAGACTACGGGGCTTGGAGTCAGTATCTGTGACACCCGTAAGACTACCCCCGGACTCAGGATACTGGAGAAATACGCCGTGAGTGCCGGCGGTGGCAAGAATCACCGTTTTCATCTCGGTGACAGCATCTTGATCAAAGACAACCACCTCGCAGCACTACGCACCCAGGGAATGAGCATAAAGGATATCGTGGCTCAAGCGAGACGAAATGCCCCCGAAGGTCTGACGGTGGAGGTCGAGGCCGATACTGTTTCAGAAGCCCTGGAGGCAGTTCAAGGTGGAGCCGATACGATCCTGCTCGATAATATGAGTCCGGATGAAATACGCCGAGCCGTGGGACTAATCCCGGGACATGTCAAGACAGAGGCCTCGGGAGGTATTACCCTGATGAACGTACGTGCCATAGCGATGTCCGGAGTGAATACTATCTCAATCGGCGCGCTCACCCATTCAGTAAAGGCTTTGGACATCAGTCTGGAGCTTGAACCCGGGACCATCCAGCCAGTTCATACGAAATAGCCCGTGCCGACCTTCTTGACATGCGATATCCGGCCTTTATCTTCCCTGGCTTAAAGAGACACTGATGATTAATACTGATGGCAAGCGGCACTACTTCTGGCACTTCGGGCATAGACCAAAGAAAGCAAGGTGCTTCATATTGACCCTGAAGCCGTATTTCTCTCTAATTTCGGTCCACAACGGGTTCAATATCGACTCTTCGACATCGACAGTTTTTCCACACTTCCCACAGACAAGGTGATGATGATGGCCTTTCCCAATACTGTGGTAGCGTACCCGCCCATCGCCCAGGTCAGTCTCGGTAACCAGTCCCAGTTCCTTCAGTAGCTCCATAGTACGATAGACAGTAGAGATATTCATCTGGGGATAATGGTCACAGATCTGAGCATATATCTCCTCAGCACTGATATGACCATCCGTTTCCTCTACAGCTGTTAGTATCATTATACGCTGTGGTGTCAGTCGGTATCCTAACTCACCCAGTTTACGACCTATTGCTGTAGTTTGACTCATTCGACTTTACCCTGCTTGATAGACTAACTATGAACAAATTATAAACAAGAGATTAATTCATGGCAACAAACAATGCAAGAGCAATTATACAGATGGGTCATTAACGTTTATCACCGCTGTCTAGAATAATGGTTACCGGACCGTCATTATGAATCTCCACCTGCATATATTGCTGAAAACGCCCGGTGGCTAAACTGAGTCCGGTATCACGAACTTCCTTGACAAAGTATTCGAAGAGTCCTTCAGCCCGGGATGGCGGTGCTGCCTCGGTAAAACTGGGGCGGCGCCCCCTCCTGGTATCTGACAGAAGAGTGAACTGGCTGATTATCAGTATTTCTCCGTTAATATCCAGAACGGAACGGCCGAACCTGCCCGCCTCGTCAGCAAAAATACGCAGATTCACTGCCTTCTGCGCCAGGTACTGCGCATCCTTTCCAGTATCACTATTAGCAATACCGATAAAGGCTACCAGCCCCTGCCCGATTTTACCCACTATCTCATTGTTGACACTGACCGCGGCACTGGTAACCCGTTGCAGGAGTGCCTTCACAACTACTTTCCCGTTTACTGTTTCTTAGCAGGTTTCTTCGCCGCTCCTGAGCTAACATCAGTATTACGGCTGTCGGTAACATAAAAACCGCTCCCCTTGAAAATGATGGGTGCAGAGTGAAAAACACGACGAACTTTTCCCTCGCACTGAGGACATATAGCTATCGGTTCTTCATCAAACCGCTGCCTTTTTTCAAAACGGAAGCTGCATTTATCACACTTATATTCATAGGTGGGCATCCACATCACCTCACGGATACTTGTATCACTGTCTCACTGGCTATTTTACACAAATAATCGCCATAAAGGCAAATTCAGGCGATGCGGCATCGGTATCAATGATCAGTAGACCGAAATAGGCGCCAAAATTAAATTGATTCCCCCTAGACTTCGGGGTGAAAAAGGTGTAAAATTTAAGCGGTTAGCGGAGTGGATAAGTATATGTAGTTATGACCGTATTATCAGCGAAAGATTATCGGATAAAGAAGGCACCGGGCTAATTGATAGTCGGTGCTCTTCGCATTTATAAGGAGGTGTAGTTATGCAGTCAAGTCTGATTGGGAAAATCGAAAAGGCCAAGCGCTATGCCCAGGAAACCGACCGAATCAGCTTCTCCGATTTCTCAGTAGAATTCCGCGGAGAGAATGACAGCTACACTACGGGATATAAGGATGGCAAATGGCATTGCTCCTGCCACTTCTTTTCAAGCTGGGGGCTTTGTAGTCATACCATGGCACTGGAGAAGATTCTGGGCAATATGCTACCCGAGGAAGCCAGGATCACTCAGGAGCCCGTTAACCTGGGTTAAGCTAAGCTCTGGGTTGCTCTCTTTTGCTTATCAAGCCGGTCCCTGATTCGGTTTGCTTGATTACCTCGGCCACCACGAACAGGGAGCCGGTAGCACAGACGAGATCTTCTGGCCCGGCCATTTTTACCACTAGCGATAACGCTTCGGGAATTGACTCTGTTGATCGTGCTTCTACGCCGTATTTTCTGAACTCAGCTTTCAGGCGATCCGGCTCCATCGCCCGGGGATGGGCAGAACGAGTAACGATCACCCTGTCGAAAGCGGGCGCCAACTCAGAGACAACACCGGCAACATCCTTGTCCGAAGAAGCTCCCATAACCAGGACACTTCGTTTGAAGTCGAAGTATACTTTTAGTGACTGCCTTAACCTTCGGGCAGCATCAGGGTTATGGGCTCCGTCAACGACCAGCAGCGGCTGGCGATTCAGTATCTGAAGCCGCCCTGCCCAGCTTGTCGCTGCCAGTCCCCTGGTAATACTATCCCGGGAAAGACTGAAACCCTTTACCGATAACACCTCCAAGGAAGCTAATGCCGTAGCGGCATTCTCTAACTGGTACTGGCCGAGAAGAGAAATGGCTAGTTCGTAGCTGTCCAGTCTCCCCTCGACACGGAGTAGCTGTCTATTGCCATCAAAACCAAGGTTTCGCCAGGTAATATCTTTGCCTACCATAACCAGCTCCGCTTTCTGATCTCGGCACGCTGCTACTATTACCGGTGCCACCTGATCGAACTGTGGGGCAAGTACCAGCGTGCCGTCAGGCTTGATGATACCCGCCTTTTCCTGGGCAATTTTGGCCAGTGAGTTCCCCAGCACTGCCATGTGATCAAGACTGATTGAAGTAATAACACTGACCTCCGGCAGAATCACGTTGGTAGCATCGAACTTGCCCCCCATCCCCACCTCCAGCACCTGAAAATCAACCCCCTTGAGCTTGAAATAGGTAAAAGCGAGAGCGGTCAGCAACTCAAAGGTAGTCAGTTGGCCATGGTCAGCTTGCTGATTTACACGCTCGACCTCTGGTTTCATCTCATTTACTATGGAGGTGAGCTCATCTTCGGTGATCAACGTACCGTCAACCCTGAAGCGTTCCCTTATCGTATTAAGGTGCGGGGAGCTATAGAATCCTGTCCGATAACCCGAGGTGGTAAGGGCCGAGGCAATCATCGCAGAGGTACTCCCTTTGCCGTTGGTACCACCAACATGGACTGACCGGGCTGATAAATGCGGGTTGCCTAGTCGTGCCAGCAGTTCTTCAACACGTCTCAGGTCATAATGAGCCAGGGCATGCGGCATCGGTATCTTCTCATAGTCAATATGACTATAAAGGTAGTCCAGTGCCTGTTGATAGTCCATTATAATCCGACGAAAGGAGTCTAAGAGGTTATCCACCAAGTTTACCGCCATTATAGCACTTGACGCTAAGCAACGGCTACTGGTACTATCACCTTACGCGGTTGAACCGCTTATTAAGGAATGAAATGAACTTTATTGAAAGGTTGACCGAAGCTGCTCACAGGAACAAGAGCCTTGTCTGTATCGGGCTTGACCCTGACTCGCAGTTGATGCCCCGGAACAGGAGTGTCTTCGAATTTAACCGGGCAATTATCGAAGCTACTGCTGATCTGGTTTGCGCCTACAAGGTCAATTTCGCTTTCTATGAAGCTATGGCTGACGGGGGGTTCGACACCCTGAAACGTACCATCAGGTATATCCCTGATGGCATACCGGTTATCGGTGATGCTAAGCGCAGTGATATCGGTAATACGGCAAGGGCCTATGCCAGGGCTATCTTCGATAACCTCAACTGTGATGCCGCCACCGTAAATCCCTATCTTGGCTTTGACTCGATAGAGCCGTTTATTAACTACCGAGACAAAGGCGTATTCATCCTGTGCCGGACATCAAATACCGGTGCTCTGGACTTCCAGTCACTGCGCTGTGATGAGACGGAAACAGGGAGCCATGCTCTGTTTGAACTGGTTGCCCGAAAGGCCGCAATATGGAACAAGTACGGTAATATCGGGCTGGTAATCGGCGCTACTTATCCTGAGGAACTGAAGATCATCCGTGAGGCCCACCCCGATATGCCTCTCCTTGTGCCAGGCATTGGCGCCCAGGGCGGGGACCTCGCCCTGGCAATCCGTTACGGGATCGACGCCCAGAGCGAGAGGATTATTATCAATTCATCACGGCAGATACTATATGCCTCAGCGAATGACGATTTTGCGGAGGCAGCCCGGCGGGCGGCCTCATCACTGCGCGAACAGATTAATTCCTGTCTGCCTTGATTTCCCAGAACAGGCGTAATGACTATCGAAATAAAACTGGGCGATGTGGTTCGCCTCAAGAAAAAGCACCCCTGTGGCAGCTACGAGTGGCAGGTAGTCAGACTCGGAGCTGACATCGGAGTCAGGTGCCTTAAGTGCCAGCGTCAAATCCTCCTTAAACGCAGTATCTTCGAGCACAGGGTAGTAGCCTTTATTTCCCGGGGAGACTGATGACTCACCGCTATACTCGTACAAAAGCCGGGTTAAAACCGACTGGTAGAGAGATCTGGTAGAACCAGCCAAATGCCTACATCCTCCTGCATTCTTCACGAATTTCGATAACCATACCCCCGGGACTGGTATCGAAATAGCACCAGCGACATCCCTCAAATACAGCCGCCAAGAGCAATGTTTGCCCCTGCTTCTGCAGTTTTGTTACTATTTCATCATAATTAGATACACCATAAGCGATGTGATGTATCCCCTCGCCCTTATCTCTAATGAAATCGGCCCAGATCGATTGTTCATCGAGTGGCTGAAGCAATTCTATCGAGTGTGCACCCAACCTAATAAAAACGAGCCTGACCTTAAATGGTTTACCAACAACCAACTCTCCAGATCTGGCTTCGTAGTCGATAACATCGGGAGTACCGATATCCCATATAGAAGAAATGAACCTGGTACTTTTCTCGGCATTTTTTACGGCGACCCCCAGGTGAACGACACTGGGCAACAGAATAGACCCTTTATCCAGTTTCCACTGTAACACCTTACTAACCCCCTTTGGTCAATGATCAACATGACAAACTCAAGGTATTGTTTCTCAGGAAAAGGCACCCCTTCATACGCCGATTCTATCGCAGTAAGAGACCTAAAACACACCGGCATGGGGAGGGGTAAGCTGGGCTATCATCTCTTTACGGTCAGGATATTCCTGTACCAGCCGATTGCGCTCACCAGCTTCGTAGTCGGTAGAATCGAAGGCGGGTGCCATAGTAGTACCCAACAGGGCAAAACTCCCCCCTCTCTTTAAGAAGGAACCCTGCCATACTCCCCTGGGTACAGTAAACTGAACCTGTTCCCCATTATCTATCGCTGTCCCCAGGACTATCAAACGTGACATGCCATCGGGGTATAGATTAAGCATAATGACAGGATCGCCGCAGTAAAAGTGATAGGTCTCATCAGTAGGCAGCCGGTGGAGCCGGGAACAGGTATCCGGTATCAGCAGATAGTATATTGCGGTGGCGAAAGATTTTCCGTTAGTATACCTGTCCGGTAGCGCATCAAGAGAAACATTTTCTACCGAGCGGTAGGTTTCCCGATAAAAACCGCCCTCTTCCGGAAGAGGTTTCAAACCCAGAGCCCTTATTATCTCATCCGCTGATAACATCATTAACCAATCAACTTACGCGGCATCTAATATAACACTTAACCTGATTTTAGACAAATCGCCTGCTTGTGTTTCCATCTTAGTAATGGATATAATAGGTCAAATCAGTCCTATTGAGAGGAGTAGTCTAAGATGCCGCTATATGCCTATTTTAACAAGCAATTTGTTCCTATGGCTGAAGCCAGACTAGGAGTTATGACTCATTGCCTGCACTATGGCACCGGTGTTTTCGAGGGCATTCGCGGTAATTGGAATAGTGATGAGCGGCAGCTTTATATCTTCCGTCTCAACGAACACTACCAAAGACTGCTTAACGGCTGCCGTGTGCTTAATATCGATCTGTTCCATACTATTGACAAGCTCTGTCAGATCACTGTGGAGTTGATAGAAAAGTGTGGTTTTGAGGAGGACATATACGTCCGTCCTTTAGCCTATAAGAGCTCAGAGGCACTGGGTGTTCGGTTGCATAATCTGGATGATGCCTTCATGGTCTTTGCCTTCCCCTGGGGACCATATTTGGATACGAACGGGGTGAAGTGTATAGTTTCTTCCTGGCGTCGCCCCAGTGAGACACCACAGGCTAAAATTACCGGCCTTTACGTAAACAATGCTCTGGCTAAGACCGAAGCTGTCAAGAATGATTATCACGAGGCGATTATGCTTACTGCCAGCGGCTATGTCTCCGAGGGGAGTGGTGAGAACATCTTTCTGGTCCAAAACGGCGAACTGGTGACGCCGGGCGTCGATGATCTTATGGTAGTAGGAATTACCCGTGACGCTGTAATGAAGATGGCACGCAACGAACTGGGTATAGAGACCACAGAACGGCATATCAATCGTAGTGAACTCTACACCGCCAGCGAATGCTTTTTGACCGGAACAGCAGCCAATATCACCCCGGTGGTTGAGATAGATGGGCGTAAGATAGGCAGCGGCAAGGCAGGTGAGATAACCAATAAATTGCAAAAAGCCTACTCTAACGTAATAAAAGGGCAAAACCACAGATACTGTGAGTGGTGCACCCCGGTCTATAAAAACGGGCCGGCAACAAAAGGCCGACAGGCTATTCCCTGACCTCGCTCACCTTCAACGACCGCAACAGGCAAAGGACCTGGCAGCTTGCCTCAAAAAGAGTGGTGTAGTTATGGGCTTCTTCCAGCAACTGACCGATAGCAAAGCTACCGTGACCACGAACCATAACAATATGATATTGCATAAGTGCTTCAGCAATGATATCAGCTAATCCACCCGGTTTTACTTCCATATTCCAACCGAGAACAGGAACACGCTCCATTAATGGAGATACCTCGCTACAATTGGGGGTAATCTCGGTTTCCATTAACGACATAGCAACAGCATGCGGCGGATGGGCATGAACAATGGCTAATGCCGAGGTTGCGCGATAGATAGCCCGGTGGACGGGCAGTTCGCTCGATGCAAGCGGTGTAAAACGATCGTTTTTGTCTATTCCAGTCTCTATCAGATCGTTTTCCTCCAGACAGCCAAGCATACCTCCACGGCGTGTAATCACGAGGCGGTCTCCCATTCTGACACTCAGGTTCCCGCTGTTGGAGCAGACCAGACCGCGACTACAAAGGTCACGACCTGTACTTTGAAACTGGCCTAGGAGCATATCACCCTTTCTCTCTTCCGGTGCCGACCTTACGATATTGTCAGACCGTACCACTTTAGTGTATACCAGCCACCTACTAGTTTATACCTACTTAGCGATAGACATCAAATCAGACTATCTGCCCGGACCAAGCTGCCTGATAACGGTAATTACTCTACCCTGAACTTCCACGTTATCAGGTTCGACATATATTGGCTTCATCCTGGTATTGGCTGGCTGCAGCCGTATTTTCCCGGCTTCAGCATAGAATTTCTTTAAAGTTGCTTCTCTCTCTGCCTTAAGCCAAACAGCAGCCACCTCGCCGTTATCCACGGCATTGACATACTCCATCAGCACAATATCACCATCGCTGACCAGAGCATCCACCATTGACCACCCCCTCACTCTTAGAGCATAAATCCCATCGCGCCCCCGGGTCAAGTCTCTGGTCACCTCTATAGTTTCTGCAAAAGCAGCCGTATCCCAGGTATCGGAGGTAGGTACCGGTATCGGCTTCCCTGCCGCTATTTGACCGATAACGGGTACCAACAACCGATATTTGAAATGCGTGGAATGAGCAACCAGCCCAATACCACGAGCTATTTCGCCGTGACGATGAATGTACCCGTTCCTTTCCAGAATATCCAGGTTATATTTGACCACTGATGTCGAACTGATTGCACATCCACTGGCAATATCCCTGATAGTAGGTGGATAGCCCCTATCTCCCACAAAACGATAAATAAAGTCGATAATCTGTTGTGGTTTAGATGATAGTTCCTTTACCATATACCCTTCCAGGAAATCCGCATAAAACGAACATCAGTTCTACACCACCATAATACCAAACGTAGCCTGTTGTCAATACCAACGGCTATGATTCTTAAGAAGTTCTATATTTGGCTAACCTTCCGTTGCAGACATGGCCTGTGCCTGATTGAGCTTCTTCGTCAGGCGCGATTTACGTCGGGCAGCATTATTAGCGTGTATGATCCCTTTCTCAGACGCTTTATCCAGAACACTGACCGCGTCTACCACCGCCTCCCGACCCAGATTAAGCTCTCCGGATAAGATGAGCTTCTCGGCTTTGCTTATCTTGGTCTTGCATAAACTGCGAATGGATTTATTGCGGAACTGTCTCCTTTTGGAAGCCCGCACCTCTTTTTGAGCTGATTTACTGTGTGGCAACATCTACCTCCCTAATTGTTTAGATTAGCTTGAGTCGAGGAGTTGGTTTTTGCAGTGGGTTCGCTTCCCACACGGGCAACGTTTATTACCCCCCTGATCCCCTCGATTTTTCCTAATATCCGGCTCAGCTGAGCCAGACCGTTTGTCTCCAAAGTAAAATATTCAGTGACAGTATTGTCATCATGTCGAACAGAACTAGCAGCGGCTATGTTGACCTTCTCTTCAGCCACGATTGTAGTAATGTCACGCATCACTCCAACCCTATCCCAAGCATCAACACGGATATTGACTGGGTACAGCGCAGCGGTGCTTCCCCAATCCACCGAAATCAGCCTTTCTTGTTCGTCCTCGTGGATTATATTATAACAGTCCTGACGATGGATTGATACTCCGCGACTACGTGTGACATAGCCGATAATACTATCTCCGGGCACGGGATGACAACACTGGGCCAAATGGGTCAGCATATCTCCTGAACCCAGTACATTAACAGTCGGTACCGTTCGCTTGACCGGCATTACTCCCGTTGTTTCTTTCTGCTGTTCCTGTTGAGCAGATAATTTGACGGCAATCTGATGGGTAGAAATACCACCGTAGCCAATAGCTGCCAGAAACTCGTCCATATCGTCGTAGTTGAGCAGTTTGGCCAGCTCCTCCCGGCTGCTAAGTTTTATCCCCAGTCGCCTAATCTCTTTATCAAGTAGCTCACGACCACGCTCAATATTCTCCGTTCGCTCCTGTTTTCTGAACCACTGTCGTATTTTCTCTCTGGCATGAGATGTTTGGACGTAACCCAATTGGGGATTCAACCAGTCCAGACTTGGTTTCTTATCACCCTTGGTAGTCATAATGTCTACGATGTCGCCATTCTGAATTTGATAATTAAGCGGTACCAGCCTACCGTTAACTCTAGCCCCTATACAGCGGTGTCCCAGCTCGGTATGGATACGATAGGCAAAATCAAGTGGGGTAGCTCCCTTGGGCAGGTCCTTAATTTCGCCCTTAGGGGTATAAGCAAAAACCTGGTCAATGAATATATCAGTCTTGACCGACTCCAGAAACTCTTCAGCACCACTTAGCTCACGCCGCCACTCAATCAGCTGACGAAGCCAACCTATTTTCTCCTCAAAGTGCAGGTCTTTCTTCTTCCCTTCCTTATAGCGCCAGTGAGCCGCTACACCGAACTCGGCAACACGGTGCATATCATAAGTACGAATCTGTATCTCCAGAGGAGTACCGCCATACATTACCACTGTGTGCAAGGATTGATACCCGTTCGGTTTGGGATTAGCAATATAGTCATCGAAATCACCGGGTAAAGGACGCCACAAGTTATGGATAACACCTATAGCAGTGTAACAACAAGGTACGGTATCAACCAGTACTCGTATGGCAAGCAAGTCATGTATATTGTCAAAGGTTTTCCCCTGGGCGGCATAGTTATCCATTTTCTGATTTATACTGTAAATGTGCTTGGGCCGACCCGATATCTCGACTTTCAGACCTATACGATCAAACTCAGCCTCCAGGATTTGAATTACCTGGGCTATTACGCTCTCCCGCCGGGCACGCCGGGCGGCAACCAGCCTGGCCACTTTTCGGTATTTCTCTGGCTCCAGATATCGGAAGGAGAGGTCCTCCATCTGCCATTTCAACTCCCATATACCCAGGCGGTGGGACAGTGGAGCATATATCTCCAGGGTTTCCCGCGCAATCCGGCGCTGCTTCTCCGAGGGCAATACACCCAGAGTGCGCATATTGTGCAATCTATCGGCCAGTTTTATGAACACTACGCGGAGGTCCTCCGCCATGGCTACCAGCATTTTCCTCAGATTTTCCGTCTGCTGTTCACTTGTTCTGGATACGGAAACGCCATCTCCTGCTCCTGAAAAAGAAAGTTTGCTCAGCTTGGTAACACCATCGACCAGCCTGGCTATTTCGGATCCGAAGGTAATCTCAATATCGGAAAGCGGTATATCACAGTTCTCCAGGACATCATGCAGTAAGGCAGCAGCAATAGAGTTAGCATCAAGTTGGAGTTCTGCCAAGATTAACGCAGTCTGTATCGGGTGCTCCAGATAGGGTTCACCTGATATGCGTAACTGCCCCTCGTGGGCTTTCCGTGCAAAGTCATAGGCACTCTCGATCAGAGCTAGCTTCTCCGCCGGAAGATATTCCTCAACCTTGGCTTTTAGCTGACTGTAACTCACCACCCACCTTGCCAACCGATAGGATTAGTTAAGTATAGCGTAACGCGTTTAACGGTGCAAAATCCACCTGACGCCTTATGGCCGATGCCAGAAGCAGCACGCTACCAGTATTCCACGATATAAACGTCCTACCTTGTGTTTCTCGTGTCGCCTCTTGCCAGCGAGGCAAAGATACCGGCAGTACACAGGGCAGTGAAAACTATGAATGCTATTTTGGTGCTGCTCAAAAATAACGGGTAGTGTTCCGGCGTAATTTCTACTCTGCCGATATATATGGTAAATAGCAGCATCGTAATTCCCATGCTGAAACTCATCCCAATCTGCCGCATAGTTGCCATTGTTGCTGAACCTACCCCGTAGAACCTTTGTTTCACAGAGCTCATTATGGCATTGGTATTGGGAGAAGTAAAAAGAGCAAAACCAGCGCCCATAAGGACCAGAATACCGATGATAAAACCCAGACTACTATTTCCATTGACAAAAATAAGTACGGATAGCCCTATAGCATTAATCCCCATACCGATCGAGGCGAGTATCCTAGGTTCAATCCGATCGGAAAGTCTGCCGGCGAGCGGTGATAAAGCAGCCTGTACCACAGGCATAGCCACCAGAATGAGACCCGCATTTTGCGGATCAAGCCCTTTAATGTACTGCAAATACAAGCTTAACAGGAAACCAACAGCGAATAGAGCGCTGTAATTAAGCAAGGTTGCCAGGTTAGAGAAAGCAAAGACTCTGTTCTTTCTAAAGAGGCCAATATCCAGAAGCGGATGCTTGACCTTTATTCCTCGCCGGACAAAATAAAAGGCTCCGGATATGCCTGCTGCCAGTAGCCCGATGCCCAGGGCATCGGGTAGCCGGGAAAAACCATATATTATGCCTACCAGAGTAAGCCCATAGATTACGGCACCACCATGATCGAATTTCTCTTCTTTTGCCTCAGCCCATTCCCCCTTCATTTTCCATAGAATCAGGATAATTATTATTATGCCCAGAGGTATCGTAGCCAGGAAGATACTTCTCCAGCCGAAGTGCTGAGTCAACAGTCCACCAAGTACAGGGCCGAGCGAAAGTCCTGAGTATGTCATAGCGACGCTTATACCCAGTGCCTTACCCCTCTCCCCTGATGGAAACACCGAAGTCACGATAGCCAACCCGGTAGCGAATATCATAGCGCTGCCGATACCCTGGACAAAACGTAATGAAATCAGCAGATTAGCAGAATGGACAAACGACAAGAGGAGAGATGAAATGGTATAGATGATTACACCATAGGTAAGAATCTTCTTTCGTCCCCGTATATCAGAGAGGCGTCCAAACGGCACCAAGGACATTACTGAGGCCAGAATGAAAGAGGTAGTGACCCAGCCCAACGAAACGGCATCCATGTGGAGTTCTCTGCCAATCGAGGGCAGAGCTATGTTAACTGCAGAACCCATAAATGCTGCTAAGAAAAAGCTTAACGAGACAACAACCAGAGTTATTCTTCTCATTTTTTACTCGCTGTCATGTTAATCTTTACCCCGGCATTATATCGTCATTTATAGTAACACAACCCGGACTACCCCATCTTTCTACGCAATCCAGATGTTTCATGCTAACCTTTTACCATACCCGGCGTTATACATTGTAGGAACCGGGAGGCAAGCCAGTATTATGATCGTAGAAGCAATCTACTACTTGAAAAGGATTCTGTTTCGGTTACGGTGGTTCATTATGTCTGATAGGGAGAGGTATGCCTATCTGTGGAACCGAACCAGAGATAGTCTACAGGGGTGCTCGAGGTGAGAGGAGGAGTCTACATATTTATCTCACTCTGAGCTACGGCAAACCGATATGCAATATCTTATGGCTAGAGTTTGCTAGAAGGGATTAATAGAAAAGCTCTCCGCAGCTATGAATGGACAGTACAACATGGTTACGCAGTATATACTGTAATTTAACTGACTTGTATTAATATCGGGCAATTAGATCGGCCCGATATTATATTCTTGTGCCAGCATTACTGGCGGCATAAAATTCCCTGGCTCTAAACATGCTGCTGCTGGTCAACTCACCCAGCAGACTTTTGAGCACGGATATATATTTATCCTCTTCGTCATGATCAATCGTAACAACTTTATCGGCTACTTCCTGACAATAATTACAGTTATTGCATCCAGAGAGACAATCCTTTTTCTTAAAAAATTCAATGAAACCGTCCAGGGACTGGTTATCAATATACACCCTCGGCGGTGAAGCGATTGCGTTTGTTCTGACCCCGGGCAGATTCGAATCTGCGCTCCTTAACTTAGAGGTGAGCGCACTTAATATATCGTACAGATTACCCGGATAACTCAAAGAAGCATATGCCTTGGCAGCATTCAAAATCCACTTTGTTGACATCGCTCTGCCACCGATTTTGAAGAAATCAATACCCATCTCCTGGTAGATATGTATATCTTCCGGCCTTATCCAGCGAGACTTAATAAGCTGGGACTTATCGGTAAGGCTACTCAGTGCACAATGAAGCACGCAATAATCCATATAGAAACCATGGAGCGGGTTTTGTCCTTGGCTGGCATGCCCCAGGGTATTGTTATGATAATACTCGTAGGGACACTGGTAAAGACAAAGGCTGTTGGTCAACACTCCAAGCTCACATTTTACCGAGCTTCTAATCGCTTTAAGAAGCCTGAAATCACGGTTAACATTAGAGTCCAGCATAATGGCATCAACCCCCAGGGACTCAAGGAAATTCGCCCGGGCAACGCTGTTTACGTGGGTTATGGTTGACGCCTCTACCTTAAGGTTGGGAAACTGACGCTTGATAAGCTCTATCAAGTACGGGATAGCGACGGTAACGCTATCCACCCCGATATCACTCAACCACCCCAGGTGCTGCAGTAACTCACGGTGAGTGTCTTCATGCCACTCCATATTGTTGAGGCAAGGAGCATTAAGAAGATAATTGAACTTGAAACCGGCGGAATGCACCAGCCTGATATATTCTTCGGCACAACTTACCGTCATCTGGGGAATATCAGGACCGGAGCCTCCGCTCCCGATCATTGAGGTAGGCAAAACGCCATATAATTGAATATCTGCCTTCGTCTCACTCAGAAGGGGTATCAGATCCCTATCCCAGTTCGTTGGCAATAATAACTGCATATCTATTTCACTTTGAGGTTGACGGTAAAAGCTGTTCTAAAGATACTACATATAGAACAACATTTTGTCAAGACCCAAAATGCTCACTTTCAAAAATACCAACAGGCCAGCGTTACAGAATGCACCTTATAACTAGAAGTAGCGTTATTGCACAATAACTAGCCTTGTAATATATTATATTGAGAGAAACAGTTTGTCAATACGTAAATCAATTATTTACTGATTTGTGAGGATTTGCCGTGAATCTTAAGGAAGTACTGGAGGTTACCGCCCGTGAGGTACCGCAACGAACTGCCCTCGTTTTTGGCCCGCAGAAAATTTCCTACCGAGAGTTAGACACGGCTGCTAACAGGGTAGCCAATACGTTGATTGGATTAGGGGTAAAGAAAAGTGACCATGTTGCTATCTTAATGTCCCATAACCCCGATTGGGTTATTAGCTACTTCGGCATTATCAAAACTGGCGGCGTAGCCATACTGCTAAGTCCTATGCTGAAAGCGCCCGAGCTTGCTTCCCTGCTACGTGATTCTGATGCCGGGGTACTGATCACGGAAAGAAGACTATCCCGGATGCTTACTACCTTCCGACCCGATATCCCACGGCTACAGCATGTCCTAGATGTCGACAGTGAAACTTACAAATCAATGCTAGCGAAAGTCTCTGTGGTATCTCCAGACGTCAACATTAATAACGATGATACGGCTACTATTATATATACGTCAGGAGTATTGGGCAGGCAAAAAGGGGTAGTACATACCCATGCTTCTCTTATGGGAACACCTGACATAGTATCCGCAGGACTTCATAGAGTCAGAGACGACGTGGTTATCGACCCGGTTCCCTTTTTCTACCTCCTGGGATTAAGCGAACTCCTTTTCGGATCGATCATAAAAGGGTCTACTGTAGTAATAATCCCCCGTTTCACTCCCAGGTCCGTTCTAGAGGCCGTAGAGCGGGAAAAAGGTAGTATCCTCTTCGGAGTTCCGGCAATGTACAATGCTTTAGCCATGCTGCCGGATAAGGTCATCAGTGATTACGACCTTAGTTCGTTGAGAGTTGCCTCTTCAGCCGGGGCGAAGTCATCACCACATCTCATGGGGATACTGGAGAACAAGCTCAATCTGACTTTCTGCGAAACGTACGGTCTTTCGGAACTTTCCGTTGTTTCTATGAGCACTTTTGATAACCACAAACTGGGTACCGTGGGCAAACCGATCTGCGATCTCAGGATAGTTGCCGATAACGGAGAGGAGGTTGCTCCCGGTGAGGTAGGAGAGGCTGTTTTCAAGGCCCCCTGGATGATGAAGGAATACTATAATGCCCCCGAACTCACGACTCAGGTCATTAGAGACGGCTGGTTTTATACCGGAGATTTGGTCCGTGTGGATGAAGATGACTACCTTGAATATGTAGAAAAGAAATCATTCATAATAGTAACCCAGTCAGGATTAAAAATATCCCCATGGGATGTCGAGGATGTGCTCTTAAGTCATCCCGCTGTCGCTGAAGCAGCCTATGTTGGGGTTGGCTGTGTCTCCGATGAACTTATTCCTACTGCCTTTATCGTCCTCAAGGAAGGACAGGTTGCCAGCGAAGCAGCAATGGCCGCTTTCTGCCGCCAGAACCTGGCTGACTTCAAATTACCCAAGAAGTTTGAGTTCGTGGACAATATACCCAGGACCGGCTCCGGGAAAATTATGAGGCAACTGCTCAAAGAGAGACAGGGCTGAAATCCTGCACCTTGAGCGTATTGCGTTGTTTTTCTTGCCTTGGCTCCACCACAAGTATTCTATATCAGAAGGACCGCCACAATAGTCCCGCTATTCCGTACTCCCGGTACTACCACCAACATTGTATAATCACGGGTCAAACGAGATTCTATTTCTCCTTCTTTATCCACATCCTCTCACCATCGGTGATAAATTCGATTGTGCCGTCATCACTGGTACGGTATATATTTCCCATACCTGTCTTTTCTGCCAGACTGGTTATTACCTTATCGGCAGGATGACCATATTCATTATCAGCGCCTACTGATATGACAGCTATTCGGGGATTAACCACAGCCAGGAACTGGGGTGTAGTAGAAGTGGCAGAGCCGTGATGACCAACTTTGAGTACCGTGCTGTTTAGCTTGGCCCGGCCGTGTATCAGCTCAAGTTCGACTTCCCACATTGTATCAGCCGTAAGCAGGAAGCTTATCTCATCCATGCTCAGACGTAATACCATGCCATTGTTATCAATGTCGGATTCAGTGCCAGTCAAAAGAGGCCGGGGAGGATTGAGTACCTCCAGTAATACTCCACCACCCAGGTCAATTTGCTGTCCGGCTCGGGCAAAACTGCATCTATTCCCCTTCTGCCCGACTAACCGGAGCCACTCATTATATATCCCGGACACGTAGGCTAAATCAGAGTAGAGCACCTGCTCGACATTGTATCTATTTAATACTTCCACCAGGCCGGTAACATGATCGGCGCTAGGGTGAGTCAACACTACCATTTCGATAGTCCTGTCCCAAAAGGGCATTTTTTTGCCCAACTCCAAACCGATTGCCTGCGGGCTGGGGCCGCCATCAATCAGCACTTGCTGATTACCTCTCTGAATAAGGATAGCGTCACCCTGTCCGACGTCAAGAAAACTGACGCGGAGCTTGTCATCCGGTGCAGTAACCCCAAAAAGCCATAACAACATAGCTACGACTGCCAGGGATAATAGCACCCACTTGATATATGTTTTGGGAATGAAATCAGATAACTTGTTCATCCCGATCCTGTCCCGGTTTCAGAAATTTGACGGCGAGGGTAGTTACTTTACGGCGGTTGCTACTAAAGAAGATAGCCAGTGCTAAGGCTAGATAGTAAATCCAGACCGCACTTAAGTTAAGGGAAATATCCAGGGAGGACAATGGGATAGCGGCGAAGGCTCTGATCACCAGCAAGAGGTAGGATAAAAAAAGCCAGGTTAACCACCCGATAACCTGAGCTACGGGGAGGACAAAGAACCCCAGAACACCGGATATAGCGCTGCCGGTAATAGCACCGGGCAGGGCGGGGAGGGCAAGCAAGGTAGCCGGGATAGTTACAAATGAGACAATACCGAAGTAGTAAGCGATTAGCGGACCAACTCCGATAATAGCCCCCAGGCTTATACTAACGCCATCGCTGATAAAATTAGCCGCCGTTACTATCGGTCTGTCTTCACCCATGGTGGCTCTGATGGCTTTTCTACCTAAAGTTTGGAGGAAAGGAGCAATCAGGATCAGGCCAGACATAGCCGCAAAGCTCATCTGGAAGGAGGCCGTCCACATGATTTGTGGTTCGATGGCTACCATAATAGCAGCAGCGAAGGTAAGAGCAATGATGGCGCTGCGCTGCCTGCCGATAATATCGGCAGCAAGAAACAGGCTGGCCATAATTGCCGCCCGGACTATTGGCGGGTGCATCCCGCTGATTAGGGTATAAAACCAGATTGCAACCAGCGCCAGCCAGATGTAGAGATAGTACCTTCTCCCCCAGAGCCAAATACCGGCGCCGAGCAGGACACCGGCTAGAATACTGAGATGAAGGCCGGAAATAGCCAGCAGGTGGGTAGTGCTGGTACGGGAGAAATCATCCTTGATCGATAGGGGAATATTCCCCCTGATGCCCAGAGTGACAGCCTGAGCCATTGACGCCTGGGGCTCAGGCAAAACCTGAATCAAGGTTTGGGACATCCGGTTTCTTATCGAATAAACCCGGGCCAGTGGTTTAAGCCCCTTTTCTCTCGCTAGAATTTCTATTTCAGGGTAGGACATCAATGAATAAACCCCCTGGTGGGCAAGGTAAGACCGGTAATCAAAGTCATTAACCGGGAGGGGTGTCTCAAGCTTCCCTGTAATCAGGAGTACATCACCATACTTATAGGCGGGATATCGCGGTACAAACAGCAACGCGGTACCTGATACCTTGTGCCATTTTTCGCCAGATCTCACTCCTTCGACCGACAAGCGTATTTGAGTAGTTTTATCCCTGACATCCGGATCAGCGCCAACGATTCCCTTGACCGTAACCGTTTCCTGGTTATTGTAGAAGCACAGTTGATTTTCATCAATAGCGGGCTGACTTGCCTCAAACCTGATGACACCCCCCAAAAAAGCGACAAGACAGAGGCCGACTAAGATAATTGCTTTCTTACGATGGCGGAGCCGAAGAACCAGAAGGAGAGGAATAAGCCCGGTGAGAAGAATGATCGGTGGTGGGCTAAATTCCAGCCATCCGCCCAAAAAGATGCCGGCTAGCCAAGCACAGCTAAGATAAATAAGTGCCAATGTACGTCATCCTGGATTTATTCGGCTACAGTAACCAGTGGCTCAATCTGCCGGAAGATAGTAGTCCCGATACCGCTTACCTTAGTCAGTTCACCGTTATTGCGGAAGGGGCCATGCTGGTTACGATATTCTACGATAGCATTCGCCCTATCACTACCAATCCCGGGTAAAGCCTCAAGCAACCATGCTTCAGCCCGGTTAATGTCAACCTTTTGTGGAGAGTCTTTCTCTCCTGCCTCAGCAATGTAGAGTCTGACGTTATCACATTCAATTCCGGTAGTCGTGCCCCCGGCAGCCTGAACCAGTATTGCTACGCTGTCGTCGGCTCTTAACGGGTACAAGCCGGGGTTGTTAACCGCTCCTCCGATGTAGACCTCTCCCATTTGCTCTACGGGGGGAGGGCTGGAGATGATAATCTCCGTAGCCTGCTTACCGCTATATCGTGACCAGACTAAGATACCCGCCGTGACAACAATAGCCAGTAGCGAAATGGCAAGTGGCGTCCAGCGTCTGTTTTCCATATCAGCCCTCCTGGTCCGGATTTACATAAAATACAGATAGACATAGATATATAAGGTAATCTACCAAGCATAATTGGCATCCGGATGGTTAGGGCAACAGTATAATAGGAACCCGGACGATGTCAAACGCGAGTGCAGATATTAAATCCAATAATCCGCTGCCGTATTGATAGAAAGCCTCCTGCTGAAGGCTATCCAGGGAAAGTGAAGAAGCGGGGGTATGAATGGATAGAGGGGAACTACCGTCCCACTCTTGTTTAAGTACCGCTGAGTGCGGTACGCAGCGTTTCTTCCTGCTCCGGAGTAGTGATTGCTATTATCCTGTCCCCGTCCCTGATTGTTGTGTCAGCAGAAGGAATGTGAGGCTTTTGTGACTGGTGGATAATTAGAGACAGCCTGCTTCCCGGTGGCAGGGGAAGCTCCTTTACCTTTTTACCGACTGCTTTCGAATCTGGCAGAATTCTGACTTCCACAATCTCCAGACCCACCTCGCCGAGGTCTTTCAGATGTGTCAGAGGGTATGTTGGCAGTTCGCCCTTGATGTGCTCCAGAATAACGTTGGTACTGTCTACCGTAATATCAATCCCCAGTTTTCTAAAGACAATTTCGTTCTGGGGATTTCTAATCCGGGCTATGGTTCGGGCAACATTAAACCTGTATTTGGCAACCTGGCATGCAACCAGGTTATCTTCATCGTCCCCGGTTACTGCAATAAGTATGTCAGCCCGGCTGGTGCCTTGCTCAGCCAGAGTAGCCGCTTCGCAGCCGTCGCCACGAATGCAAACGCCACCCAGCTCATCGTTAATGATTTTGCATACCCCGGCATCCTTTTCTATAATGACTACCTCATGACCTTCGCTCAATAAAGCTTTAGTCAGATAGTAACCTACTCTACCACCGCCGATGATTATGATATACATATTTCCGCTTCAGCTTTCCACCCTTTCTCTCAATATCTGGGCAAATATTGTGGTCGGGCTTATAGCCTCAATCCCCATGGTACTGTACAACTCCTGGCGAAGGGGGTCATAAATACGGCTGACCACTTTGGGCACATTGAAAATGTTCTTGGCGATTTGAGACGCCATAATATTACGATTATCACCCTGGGTGGTGGCGACGAAGGCATCCGCACCCTCTATCCCTGATCTTTTGAGCACTTCCTGATCAAGACCATTACCAACCAGGGCATTACCTTTGAAAGTAGGCGGCAGTCTCCGGAAACTATAGGTATCCGTATCCAGAATAGTTACTGAATGGCCATCGCCATCCAGCAGTCCGGCTAGCCTGGCTCCAACCCTACCGCAACCCATGATTACTACTTTCATAAACCAAATCCTTTAGTTAGGTATTTGAGATAGGACCCAGATGATATAGTATGACGCGACAGGGGGCATTTTCAAGCACGTAAGGGACAACTTCACCCAGGCTAAACTCTCCGAAGCGCCTCTTGTAGGCAAAACCCATCACGATCAGATCAACATCACTCCCAACGGCTTCATTAACAATGGCCGGTCCAACTTCACGGGCCTGGAGCACCTCGGTGTCTATCTTGTAATTATGCTCCGCAGCAATTCTCTCTATGCGATTCAGTATCTCTTCAGCTTTCTGAATTTCGGGTTTGATCTCGGCGTCCAGCGGCAGGTCACGTTTCAGCGTGATAACATAAATAACACGGACCTGGCACTTGTCCTGCTTACCCAATCTACAAGCGAACAGAATCGCTTCTTCATCGGCCTGACTGCCAATTACAGGCAACAAAATTTGGCTAAATCTAATTACTTCCATCTCACCTTGTTACTGAGCACCGATAATTATACTCCCCCGGTCAAGATACTACAACCATACTGCAATTCGCCAGCTAAAACTTCATATTAGCTAGCGCCACTTCCAAAACGATGGAGCAACTAGAGCAAACACCGTGAGCAGCTCAAGACGCCCTGCCAGCATGCATACTATCAGGGTAACCTTCCCAGCAGCGGGAACGAAGGCGTAGTCCAGTACCGGTCCTACCATACCCAGGCCGGGGCCAACATTCCCCAGGGTAGCAATAACGGAAGACAGGGCGGTTATCTGGCTAAGCCCGAAAGAACTCATTATCAAAAAGCTGACAATCATGGTAGTAAAGTACAGAACGGTCATACCGATGACACCGGAGACAACCTGCTCCGACAGCACGTTATTCCCCACCTTTAGAGGGATGACCGCCTGGGGATTAAAGGAGAGTGCAATCCGGCGATAGGTATACTTTAACAATACCAGTATCCTGCTCACCTTCAGTGCTCCTCCCGTTGAGCCGGCCGAGGCACCGACTATCATCAGAATAAGCAGAGTCGCCTTGGCGAATGCCGGCCAGCTGTTAAAATTAACGGTACTGAAACCGGTTGTCGTCATGACCGAAACAACCTGAAAGACGCTATGTCTGAAGGCACTACCGACAGACATTCCCGTGCTGTTTATTAAATTCAAAGCAATAAGAATGGAAGCGCCGACAAGCAGACCGATGTAGAACCTAAATTCCGGGTTAACGAAGAGACGCCCGGGTTGACGTTTCCACAAGCATAGATAGTGTAATCCGAAATTAACTCCGGCGATTATCATAAAGGTAATAACGATGCCTTCCACGATTACACTGTTATAGGCACCGATGCTCAGGCTTCTGGCGGCAAAACCTCCGGTGGGCATTGTACCGAAGGTAATCGTTATAGCGTCGAATGCGGATATGTTCCCCGCCTGCCAGAGCAGGATAAACTCCACAATTGAGAATCCGACGTAGAGGTACCATAGTGACTTTACCGTATCCTGAATGCGGGCGGTCAACTTTTCTGCCTGAGGTCCCGGTATTTCAGCTTCGACCAGGTGAGCAGCTCCTATGCCGAACAGAGGGAATAAGGCAACAAATAGTGTTATTATTCCCATTCCCCCCAGCCACTGAGTGAAGTTGCGCCACAAGAGGATGCCTTGGGGTTGGCTTTCAATAGAACTAAGCACTGTAGCTCCAGTAGTGGTATAGCCTGACATAGCCTCGAAATAAGCGTCAAGGTAGCCAGGAAAAACTCCGGCCAGTTGATAAGGTATCGCGCTGAAGGCTGAAGCCAGTAGCCACCCGCAGGTGACGAAGAGTAGCGCTTCCCGTCGGCTGAATCTCCCCCCACCACCCGGGGTCAAACGCCAGAGCAGTAGACCTGAGCAAGCGGTGATGCCTGCTGAAATGGCAAATGACTGGGACACCGGTTCCCCGTAGTAGCCACTCCAACTCATAGGAAAGAGCATGGCTATACCGAGCCCTATTATCAGCAGTCCTAGATAGTGGAGAACAACCCTAATTCTCATATCTATTGTTTAGGTGAATAACTTTTCCACAGCCGGGATGAGCGCAAGCGGTGATATTACAATAAGGTGGTCACCCGGTTGTACCGTACTGTCATCGGGCGGAATGATTACGGTATTGTTGCGAACAACAGCTCCACAGATTGCTCCCTTAGGCAGGCCTGCTTCTTTAATGCTTCGCTGTGCTATCGGTGCTGTCGGGCCGGTCACAAACTCAATAGCCTGTATCTGTTCGCCACCGAGCATAGCTACCGAAATGGCCCCGCCGTGAAGTGCGAAGCGGGCGATTCTACGTGCTGTCAGTAAAGGCGGCGACGCCGCCACATCAACACCAACCGCTTCAGCCAGAGGAATATTCCATGGATTATTCACCAGCACTAGATTACGTGAGATTCCCAGGCTCTTAGCTAACAATCCGGAAAGGATATTCACTTCGTCGCTTTCGGTACTGGCAACAAAGGCATCAGCCAGCGGGACTCCCTGTTCGATAAGGAAATCCCGGTCAGTACCATCACCCTGGACTACTGCCGTTCCCTCCAGTCTGCCAGCAATCTCCTGGCTTCGGTCTTCGTTCTTCTCAATGATTTTGACAGGGATCCTACGTTCCCGCAGCCCTTCGGCAACAAGGCATCCGACACGACCTCCACCCAGTATAACAACACTACTGGCCGGACGTTTTGGTTGGACAAACAACTCCCCTAACTGATCCATAAACTCAGCAGCAGCAATCAGGTAAACACGGTCACCCTCTTTGATGATTTCATCAGCGGCCGGGATAAAGATACCTTCAGCACGAAGAATAGCGGCTATCACACACGGTCTGGGAAAGTTGAGCTTGTTTAATGGTTTGTCTATTGCCATCCCCTTCTCGGTTCTGAATTCCCTTATCTGAACGATACCATTGGCAAAGTTATCCACCGGCGAGGGATAAAAACTGGAGAGTATATCAATTATTTCTTTAGAGGCTTCAACCACCGGGTTGATAAAGAGATCTACCCCGAAAGTCTTCGGCCGGATCACCTTTCTGGGGGCAGATGGATCAGTAGCCGGGCTGATAAAATAGCTTGAATACTCGGGACTACGAACCCGGGCTATTGTCATACGGGCACCCAGCTCCTTAGCAATAAGGCAGATTATCATGTTGGTTTCATCGCTATCGGTGACAGCAATGATTAAGTCGGCTCGATGAATCTCAGCCTCTATTATGGTCTTGGGTATTGCCGCATTATTCAGAATGGTTGCCACATCGAGCTGACGGCGGACGTTCTCTATCGCCTTCTCAGACCGATCTATTACCACTACCTGGTGGTTTTCCTGGACAAGCAAGGAGGCTATGTTGAAACCAACTACTCCGGCGCCGGCTATAATAATGTACATCTATTCAACCCTTCTTACTGGCAGGCAATCTCAAGAATCTTGCAATACTTTGCGAGATAGCGTTCCATTTTCCTTGAGACTTTTTCCGCCTGCGCAGTACCCGATCACCGGGACGAATGGTGGGTAATTCCTCAACAAAATCTTCTTTGTCGTTCTGTAGTGTACCTTTGGTATCCATTGACCTCCATCTGGTCCAGACTTCTAAATCACAGCCATAATAATGGCACCGATTTAGGAAATGGTCAAGTGAGTCCCCTTCTCTCTACCGTCCCGCTTGAATTATTTCCCCACGGTTCGGAGAATTTTACCCGCTTACCTGACTTCTGTCAACAAGACCTCTGCTTGACAATTACACAGTCCTCATCTAAACTCAAAGTGCAGATTTTATGCCTAGGCTTTTGGCATCCTAATCATAGTTATCATTCAGATGAAGGTATTTATACGTTCTTTGGCGACGGAGGAGAAATATTAATGGTCAGGTTCCCCTTTATACCTAAAGAAGAGAGCTTTTTTGGACTTTTTGAGCAGAGCGCCCGGAATATGGTCAAGGCAGCTGAGGAGTTAAACAGCATGCTTGACAAATGCGGCGACTTTGTGAAAAGTGCGGCCGAAATAGCCGAGCTCGAACACCAGGGCGACACTATTACCCATCAGATTATGGCTCAGCTACACCGCACCTTCGTCACCCCGTTTGATAGAGAGGATATAGCACTACTGGCCCATGCTCTGGATGACGTGACTGACTTCATTGACTCGGCAGCCGATGCCATCCTTATTTATAAAATAGAGTGTCCTACACAGAGGGCTAAGGAGCTGGCCGAAGTTATCGTCCAGGCATCGATTGAAGTAGAGAAGGTGTTGCCTAAACTGAGGCGTCGTGCCGAGTTGAAGCAGGTGCTTGAGCGGTGTGTGGAGATTAACCGTTTGGAGAACGTCGCCGACCGGATATTCCGCTCGGCGATGGCCGAACTTTTTGATGATAACATAGACATCGCCCAGGTCATCAAATGGCGTGAGATATACGAATACATGGAAACAGCAACCGACCGGTGCGAGGATGTGGCTAACGTCCTTGAAGGGGTAGCCCTTAAGCATGCCTGATCCGTTTCTGATCCTGATTATTGCTCTGGCACTCGGTTTTGGTGTGGTTAACGGTTTCAATGATGCCGCCAATGCCGTAGCTGCTTCAGTTGGTTCTCGCGCTCTTTCCCCCCGAAATGCCATCATAGTGGCTGCCTGTTTTAATATGGCTGGTGCCGCTTCCGGCACGGCAGTTGCCAAGACCATCGGCAAGGGGATTCTCGTCCCGGAGGCGATGACTTCTTATCTCCCCGTTATTGCCGCCCTGATTGCGGTTGTTATCTGGGGAGCAATTGCTACCTACCATGGTGTACCGATAAGTCTTACCCATGGATTTATTGCCGGGCTGGCTGCCGCTGGAGTAGCAGTAGCCGGCAGCACGGCGGTGGTATGGAGTGTTATGCAACGGATTCTGGTCTCGGTAGCAGCTGCCCCGGCTCTGGGCTTTGCCGGCGGGTTCGGTCTGATGGTTGCTCTACTATGGGCATTACGCTATAGCGCTCCGGCCAAACTGCGAACTGTCTTCAGCCGTTTGCAGTGGCTTACTACCGCCTTTCTTGCTTATAGTCACGGTAAGAATGACGGCCAAATGCCAATTGGCATCATCACGATGGCTCTGGTAATTCATACCGGGCAGACCGGACTGTGGGACAATATTCCCTGGTGGGTAGTAGGAACATCAGCCGCCGCTATCAGTATAGGGACACTAACCGGCGGATGGCGGGTTATCAAGACAGTGGGGATGAAGGTTACTGCTCTGGAGCCAATTCATGCCTTTACGGCTAATATTGCCGCGGCAGGGGTAATTGAGGCAGCCTCGCAACTGGGTATCCCGGTAAGTACCACCCACTGTAACAGTGCGGCTATCATGGGTGTCGGAGCTACAAAGAGACTCTCGGCAGTACGTTGGGGGGTAGCACGCCGCATTGTCGCTGCCTGGGTCATCACCTTTCCCGTCTGCGCCGGGCTGGGTTATTTAATCGCCAAGCTAATGCAGCCGTTATTCTAACCACCGGACCTAAAGGATAATCTCACGCTGTTTTACCCGGCACTTTTCCGCAGTAATGATTGCCTTGATCTCAGATACAGCCAGGTCAACCGCACCCTCTTTGTTTATCACCACATAATCAAACTGAGGTAGCTGCTTTACCTCTCCCCGAGCAGTTTTTACACGCAGGGCCAGATCAAATGGGGTTTCCGTGCTGCGTCGATCCAGCCGGCTGACAAGCTCTTCCATAGACGGCGGCATAATGATGATAGATACTGCCTCCGGCAGGATTTTTTTGATGGTTGCTGCTCCCTGGATATCAACCTTTACTATTGTATCCTGCCCGTTCCCCAAGGCTTTTTGAACCGGTCCCCGAGGCACTCCGTACCAGTTTCCGTAAACATTAGCCCACTCCAGTAATTCTTCTTTCCTGACCATTTCCTGGAATTCTCTCGGGGAGACAAAGTGATAATGCTCATTATCTCTTTCGTTAGGCCGCTTACATCGTGTAGTCACCGTGGTGACATACTGCAGGGGATAGCCGGACTGTCTTATCCTGCTCAGAAGAGCATCTTTACCTACACCTGACGGACCGGAAAGGACGATCAGTAAAGGTTTTGCTTGCGGATCAAAAGGAGGCTGATTTTCACGGCTCACATTTTTCATCGCCCGGATCTAGCTTTAGCGCAGGGTTTTCTCGACTGGCTTGTAGCCGACCAGCAATGGTTTCCGGAGCCAGGGCTGCCAGAATAATATGGCCGTTATCGGTGATGATGACGGCCTTAGTTCTCCTGCCGTTGGTCATATCAATCAGTAGCCCCTTGTTTCTACCTTCCTGAACAGTACGTTTGGTAGGTGCTGAGTTCGGCGAAACTATGGCAATAACTCTGTTCATGGCTATGATATTGCCAAACCCAATATGAACCGGCTCCATAATCATTGTAAACACCTCAGAAATTAAGTCGTGTATATCTCTATAGTGCTTAATATCTTATACTTTTACCGACGATTACGCAACTGTTCTTGACATAGCTTCACCTTTACAATACCATAGCATAATGACCTGTTAAACAGAATTAACCCCGGTGGGATCGGCTTTCGAGAAAGGAGGGTTAATGTTAAAAAAAATTCTGGTTTGTCTCAACGGCTCCGATCTCGCGGAGCAGATTTTACCCTATGCTGCCGAGGTAGCCCAGCTTTCTGGCAGTAAGGTTGTGCTTCTCGCGGTGACTATTCCACCGGGTGCTATCGTCCAGCCGTTAATCGGTTACTACCATGCCACCCCGCTGGAAAGGATTCAGAGAGACGAGGAATTAGCTGGAGAATATCTAAAACGTGTGGCAAGGAGACTGCGCAGGAAGCGGCTTCACGTTGAGTGTGTCACTCTACCCGGAGACCCCGGTAAGACTATTGTCAGCTATGCTGCCCAGAATGATATAGACCTTATCGCTATGGGTACCCATGGGCAGAGCGGATTGGGGCGACTGGTCTTTGGTAGCGTAGCAGACTTTGTACTGAGGCATTCGGAGTTACCTATCCTGGTGAGAAAACCGGAGTACACCAAGAAATAAATGTCCTGCGGGTCATATTCAATTCATCTTCCTGACCGGGAAAGTAAGCCGGGTAAAATGGGTTAAGAGAGGCAAAATCACCCTTCTTTTTCGTCGAAAATTCTAGTAGAATAGGGTTTGATGGCAAAAGAAGGACTAACTCCTATCCGGCGGCAGTACCTAAAGATAAAGCACGATTACCCCCAGGCTATTGTCCTCTTCCGGCTGGGAGATTTCTATGAGACCTTTGACAGCGACGCCGAGCTTACCTCCCGTGAGCTGGATATTGTCCTGACTTCAAGGGAGATGGGTAAGGGGCACCGGATACCCATGGCCGGTATTCCTCATCACGCCCTGGATAATTATCTGGCGAGGCTTATTAATCGTGGCTATAAGGTTGCTATATGTGAGCAGATTACCAAACCCGGCGATAGTAAAGGCATTGTTGAACGTGATGTGGTGCGGGTGGTAACACCGGGAACAGTCACTGAACCAGGCCTTCTCAATAGCCGAACCAATAACTATCTGGTTAGCCTTGTTCTGGATGATGAAGCAGCGGGTATTGCCTATGTTGATATCACCACCAGTGATTTTGCGGTCACCCAAACATCTCTTGAGCGGGTTAACGCCGAACTGGAGCGACTCAAGGCTTCAGAGATTATTACAGCGAACAGTTCTCAGCTATCCGGTCTAGAACTATCATTCCCGTTAAGCCGCCTTGAAGATTATTGGTTTGAAATTAATGAGGCCCGACAAACATTACTTAAGCACTTTGGAGTAGCCTCTCTTGACGGCTATGGATGCAGTCACCTCCCCCTGGCAGTGAGAGCTGCCGGAGCCATTATTAGCTACATTCGGGAAACGCAGAAGGGAGTTCTGGGACAGCTAACCCGGCTTACTACCTATTCGACAGATTCGTTCATGGCACTCGATGCACAGACCCAGAGAAATCTGGAGCTGTTTCACTCTGGCCGAGAGCAGCGAACCGGCGGCTCTCTACTCTCGGTGATCGACCTGACCAGAACACCGATGGGGAGCCGACTGCTAAAGAGCTGGTTAGGGCAGCCTCTACTTGACATAACAGAGCTAACTAAGAGGCAAGACTTAATAACCTGGTTCTTCGATAACACATTGACTCGCAATCAGATAACTTCCTGGCTCGATAAGGTGGGTGACCTGGAACGGTTGATTAACCGGATCAGGAGTGATGTAACTACTCCCCGTGAGTTAATCAGCCTGAAGCAAGGTCTGGAGATTATTCCCCAGCTGATCGAAGTAATCGATGCTGATAATGAAGATAGCGCCATCGGATTACTCAGAAAAGAGCTCAGGCCCCGCCAGGATGTTATTGATTTAATTACAGAGGCAATAGAAGATCTACCACCATCTTCCTTAAGCGCCGGAGGCGTAGTACGAAAGGGATTCTCAGAGGAACTGGATAGCCTGCGTCTGGTAGCTAAGAATGCCAAGCAGTATCTGGCTAATCTAGAGCACCAAGAACGGGAGAAGACCGGGATCAAGTCGCTTAAGGTCGGATTCAATAAGGTTTTTGGCTACTACATTGAGGTTTCTAAAGCTAACCTCAATCAGGTGCCACAGCATTACATTAGAAAGCAGACCCTGGTCGGTGGTGAACGTTTTTTCACCCCCGAACTAAAGGAATACGAGTCCCTGATTCTGAATACTCGTGACAGGATTAGTGAACTTGAAGCGGGTATCTTTCACCGAATATGCTGCCAGGTATCTACAGCCAGCGAGCGTATTCTAGCCGTCGCCAGCGTCCTGGCTAATCTTGATGTCTTCTCCAGTCTGGCCGAGGTGGCAGTAAATCACAGTTATGTCCGACCAAGGTTGACCATGGACAGAGAAATAGTTATTAAGGGGGGACGTCACCCGGTAGTAGAGAGAGGAGTATCGACAAACAGCTTTGTACCAAATGATACCTATCTCTCCAATAGTGATAACCAGCTTATCGTCCTTACCGGACCCAACATGTCCGGTAAGTCAACCTATTTGAGACAGGTTGCCTTAAGCGTTCTGTTAGCGCAGATAGGAAGCTTTATTCCTGCCGAATCCGCTACCGTCGGTCTGGTTGACCGTATATTTACCCGCATCGGCGCCGGAGAAGATATCGCCGCCGGTCAGTCAACCTTTATGGTAGAAATGGTGGAGACAGCCAACATCCTTAATAACGCCACACAGCGCTCGTTGATTATTCTGGATGAAATCGGGCGTGGTACCAGTACCTATGATGGACTTTCGATTGCCCGGGCGGTTTGTGAGTATATCCATAATAATTCCCGGTTGGGAGCTAAAACCATCTTCGCCACCCATTACCATGAACTGGTAGAATTAGCCAGTGTTCTTCCCCGGGTAAAAAACTTCAACGTAGCGGTAACCGAGGAAGGCGGCAGGGTGATCTTCTTATACAAGATTGTACCGGGTGGGGTTGACAAAAGCTATGGTATCCATGTTGCACAACTGGCCGGCTTGCCCAAGCCGGTAGTGCAACGGGCTAATGAGATACTGAAGGAAATGGAAGAAGGCAGCAGCAATAAGACAACAGCACGAGAAAGACCTGGGCGAAAGAAAGAGACAGCCCGGCAGACATCGTTCTTCGGGCCAAAATCGCCGGTGGCAGAAGAACTGGAAAGGCTTGACATAAATTCTCTGACACCGCTGGAGGCAATCAATAAGCTTTACGAATTGCAGAAGAAGGCGCGGGAAGGGTAGTGCGGCAGGCTATTACCAAAATAGATAGGCTCCGGTAAGGAAGCAGCGGGAATCTAATAGCTACCCGGTGCTGTCTGTTGTTAGTACATAATGGCATAGTATTAATAAACTGAAAATATAGAAAGGGATATGAAAAGATGGGAAGAGTAGATGATAAGGTTGCCCTGGTGACCGGTGGCGCCACCGGCCTCGGAGAAGCTGATGCCCGTTTGCTGGCTAATGAAGGAGCCAGTGTTATCATTACGACCAGAAAGAAGGTGGAGCAAGGACAGGCGGTGGTTGAAGAGATAAGAAAGGCAGGAGGAGAGGCTACTTTTCTTCAGCTTGATGTATCGAAAGAGGATGATTGGAAAAGGGTAATGAATGAAGTAGTCAAGAAATACGGTAAACTCAATATTATCGTCAATAATGCCGGGATTTCCGTGGTGAAGAATGTTGAAGAAACCTCCCTATCCGATTGGAATGCGGTAATGGACATTAATTCGACCGGAGTCTTCCTGGGGACTAAATACGGAATTGAGACGATGAAGGATAGTGGCGAAGCTTGCTCGATAGTGAACATATCATCCGTTGAGGTACATATCAACGAGCCTGACTTTTTCGCCTATAATGCCGCTAAGGGTGCAGTGAGGAGCATTACCAGAACGGCAGCGATTCACTGTTGTGAAGCCGGGTATAACATCAGGGTCAATACCATCTACCCGGGCTACATCTACACCCCGATGCTTGACGGGGAGGCCAGAGACTACGGACTGACCAGCGCACAGTACATGGCACAGCTAGCCGAAAAATACTGCCCCATAGGTCATGTCGGGGAACCGATGGACATCGCCTATGCTGTCCTTTATCTCGCTTCCGATGAATCTAAATTCGTTACCGGGGCGGACTTTATCATCGATGGCGGCATCGCAGCAAAGTAAACGGTAGCAGCGAAAACCGGGCCTAGTCTACGCTTTCGACTACGTAGTTTCTCAGGATCCCAACCTCGGCTATACGTATCTCTATCACATCACCGGGGCTCATCGGCCCGATGCCGCTGGGAGTACCGGTGGCAATAACATCCCCGGGTAGCAGGGTCATAATACCGGATATAAAACTCACCAACTCCGGGACGGAGAAAATTAAATCGCTGGTACTGCCTCTTTGCTTTGACTGACCGTTAAGATAGGTCTCAATGCAGATATTGCCGGGATCGAGCTCGGTCTCGATGCAGGGACCAACAGCAGCAAAGGTATCAAAACCTTTAGCCCGGGTCCACTGCCCGTCCTGTTTTTGAAGATCACGCGCGGTGACATCGTTAAAACAGGTATAACCCAATACATATTCCAGGGCCTTTGCCGCCGCTACCTGACTTGCTGCGGCTTTCATCACTACGCCGAGTTCCCCTTCGTAATCAACCCTCTTTGAAGAACGAGGGTAGACGATTTTACCCTCGGGACCGATTACTGATGTCGACGGCTTCATAAAAAGCAGCGGGTTAGCCGGGACGGGCATTGCCAGCTCCCTGGCATGGCTGTAGTAGTTAAGCCCTATTGCCACTACCTTGGATGGCGAGCAGGGTGCCAGAAGTCGGACATCATTGATGTTATAGTAGCGGTCAGACGGCTCAAAACCGTCATAAGGATTACCGGAGACAGCTTGGACAACCTTCTCTTTCAGTATTCCGTATTCAGGCTTCCTGCCGGTAGCAAAACGGATGATTTTCATTTTAACGTTGAGTTTACCAACCTTTCTTTTGGATTTCAAACCCTTCCAGTACCGGCAAAGACTCTCCCAGCAATTGCCGAATACAGCATAATAAGCCGATTTAGGACAGGTGCGGCTTGCAGAGGATTTCCTTGACCTTAAGGTTGAAGAAATTATGGGAATTCACCGGCCTTAACAAGATAGCAGTATCGGCACCATGGCCTGTGCCGCCGATAGAGATGACATCCTCATCGGTACGTACCAATCCGCTATCAGCCGCCATCAGGGCTATTTCACAGGCAACCTTCACTCCCTGTCCAAATACGCGCAGAGTATCGGCGATTATCATCCCCAGGACATAGGTATTATACTTATTACGCATCGCAGCACTCAGCCCGCCGAAGGCATGGGCCGTAGTCAGTATGACACCTTTCTTACTCTCAATGATCTGCCTGTTCTCTTCCTTGAATTCCTGACTGTCAGCTTCCCGCAGTCCGGTAACGTGGCTGACTACGATAACCTCTACCTCCGTGATGACATCCATAGCCCGTACCGCAGTAGCACCGCTTGTCGATGCTACCAGGATTTTCTTAATATCCATCTCCTCCGCTCGCTTGCGAGCGATACAGAGAGTCGCCTCGGTAGTCTCGCTGCCAGGATGCTCAAAATATACGGCCCTTAATTCCATTACCCGGTTGCACCCCCCTTTCTAATGTGCCGCAGTTACCCTATTATTCTATCATATCCCCGTTGCCTGACTATATCGACTATGGTATATTTATCTGATGGACGGTGAGATTTCTTTCATAACATCGGGTACGGTTACCACGCCCCAAGGCTTCCTAGCCGGGGCTACCTATGCCGGACTGAAAAAGAAGCAGGTAAAAGATATCCTCGATCTGGCTATTCTCTCTGCGGAATGTCCCTGCACTGGAGCGGCTCTATTCACTACTAACAGAGTCAAAGCAGCCCCGGTGGTTCTATCCCGGCAGCGTCTACAGTCAGGCAAAGTAGGGGCGGTAGTAGTAAACAGCGGCTGCGCCAACGCCTGTGTTGGTGAGGAAGGCATTAGGGATGCCGCCGAGATGGCAGATTTGGCTGCCCGGAATCTCGGGGTATCCCCGGATACTGTTTTAGTTGCCAGTACCGGTGTAATCGGTAGACGACTACCGATGGATCTTATCAAAGCTGGCATCAAGCGTATTAAGGTCTCCAGAGACGGCGGGCATGAGCTGGCACGGGCGATAATGACTACCGATACCGTTCCCAAGGAAGCAGCCGTAGCGGTCAGCAGTGACAACGGCAATTTTGTTATCGGTGGTGCGGTCAAGGGCTCGGGAATGCTTCACCCTAACCTGGCTACTTTCCTTTGTTTTTTGACTACCGATGCTCCCGTAGAGCCGGAATTACTCAAACACGCTCTGCAAAAAGCGGCTGACGTTTCTTTCAATATGGTTTCTATTGATGGGGACACCAGCACCAATGATATGGCACTGATTATGGCTGACGGAATGGCGGACGTCACAGGCACCATTTCGCCAGGGGATCACCAATCCGAGATTTTTCAAGAAGCCCTTAACCGAATCTGTATCCACCTGGCAAAGAGCATCGCCCGCGACGGTGAGGGAGCAAACCGGCTTATTGAAATCAATGTTAGCGGAGCGGCCAGCTTTACCGACGCCAGACAGGTAGCCAGGACAATAGCAACATCGTCTTTAGTGAAAACAGCGGTACACGGCAAAGACCCTAACTGGGGCAGAATCCTGGCCGCGGCCGGTCGTAGCGGCGTTGAGATAGTAGAATCGAGGATCGGCCTATCTATCGGGAATATCTGTCTGGTAAAAGCAGGCTGCCCGGTATCCTTTGATGAAGCGGAAGTAGCCAAGATAATGGGCAACAGCGAGGTAGTGATAAACCTGGATCTTAACCTGGGTAGATCTGAAGCCACTGCTTGGGGTTGTGACCTGTCCAAGGAATATGTCGCCATTAACAGCGAATACACGACTTGAGTTTTAGTTACTCAAGACAGAAATAAGGGGTATCTATTGAGCAGAGTTACCGTAATAAAGATTGGCGGGTCTACCTTAGGCAGTCATGATACTGCCCTGACTGATATCATTGAGCTTCAGAAACAGGGCATATCATTGGTTATCGTGCATGGTGGTGCTAATGTGGTAACCGATTGGCTGAAGCAACAGGGAGTGACCACCAGTTTTATCCGCGGCGAACGAGTAACCGATGAAACAGCCCTCAAAATGGTAGCTGCCGTACTCGGCGGCCTGGTCAATAAGGAGATTGTCGCTGCAATTAATAGCCAGGGTGGAAAGGCAGTCGGTATCAGCGGTATCGACGGAGCACTAATCCAGGGCAGAATCAGGAACAAAGAGATGGGGTACGTCGGTAATGTGGTCAAGGTAAACACAGCTCTCCTGGATGCCCTGCTTGAATCCGGATTCGTTCCGGTGGTCTCACCTCTCAGCCTACACTCGTTTGACAGACCTGAGAATACCCCGTTAATGCTTAATGTTAATGGCGATACCGTAGCCGGTGAAATTTCTGCTGCCATTGGTGCGGAAAGGCTTATTTTTCTCACCGATGTTGCCGGTATCAACGACAGTTCGGGCAGATTTATCCCGGCGCTGTCACCGCATGAAGCCGAGGCTTTACTGACTTCAGGGATAGCTTCAGGAGGAATGATTCCCAAGATTAAAGCCTGCTTGAGGGCTTTGTCCAATAGTTCGACTACCTGTATTATTATGGATGGCAGAAAGCCGCACGCTCTGCTCAAGCAAATCAACGGTGGTAGTAGCAGCACCACGATAAAGGTTGTTTAGTTAAGATGAATACTGAAATGAGCCACTGGCAGGAGCTTGAAAACAGGTACTTTATGCATACCGTAGAACGGACACCCCTGACCTTGATCAAGGGGAAAGGGGCATGGGTCTGGGATGAGAACGGCCGGAAGTACCTCGATTTCGTCGCCGGTTGGGCAGTTGACAGTCTGGGGCACTGTCATCCGGCAGTAACCAAAGCAGTGATTGAACAGGTACAGACACTTATCCATACCTCGAACCAGTTCTATACTATTCCCCAGGTACAACTGGCGGAGATCCTCGTTCAGCATAGTTGTCTGGACAAGGTCTTCTTCAGCAATAGCGGAGCCGAGGCTAATGAAGGCGCGGTGAAACTGGCCCGACGCTACGGGAAACGCTATCGAGACGGGGCCTATGAAGTAATTACCGCCAGCAGCTCGTTTCATGGCCGTACGCTGGCTATGGTGGCTGCTACCGGCCAGGAAAAGCACCAGCAACCCTACCTCCCCCTACCGGATGGTTTCACTCATGTGGAGTATAATGACATCGAAGCGATAAAAGCGGCTACTGCGGAAAAAACTTGCGCTGTGATGCTGGAACTGGTGCAGGGTGAAGGTGGAGTAAATCTGCCCGATAAGGATTACCTTACTGCGGTGCGAGCCTGGTGTGATAAGCAGGGTATTCTTCTCATTCTGGATGAAGTCCAGACAGGTGTGGCCCGACTAGGGACGCTTTTTGCCTATGAGCAGTTTGGTATTGAACCTGATATAATGACACTAGCCAAGGGACTGGCCAGCGGTATTCCCATCGGAGCCACACTGGCTAAAGATAAGGTATCCGTATTCAGTCCCGGAGAGCATGGCTCTACCTTTGGCGGCAACCCGGTTGCTTGTGCCGCCGGTTGCGCGACACTGAAGTTTATTATCGAAAATGATATCGCCGGAAACGTCAGGGAGGTGGGGAACTATCTGGCGTCCGGACTGGAGAAGCTGAAACAGAAGTTTTCCTTTATTACTAATGTTCGGGGGCGTGGGCTACTATTAGCCATGGAGTTTAACAGTGATATTGCCCAGCCGGTGCTGCTGGCATGTCTTGACAAGGGGCTGTTGGTCAACCGGTTGAAGCCAAACACACTGCGTTTTATGCCTCCTCTAATCATCGGCAAAAGTGAGGTTGATGAAGCGCTGGGCATCCTGGAGCAGGTACTGGCCGGTCGTATTGCTTAAGAGCGGAGCTGTCCTATGGACATCGATAAGATCATCAACGAGATAGAAGAGGGAAGAGGTTACGGCAGCGAGCAGTATGTTACCGTGGGCGGTATGAATATACGCTGCTCAGTGAGTGGCGATGGCCCTCCTCTTCTGTTGCTTCATGGCTTCGGAGAATTTCTGGAGACCTGGGACTTCAATTTCCACTTCTTGAGTGAGCACTGCCGGGTATATGCCATAGACCTGCCCGGGCACGGCCTGTCTGACAAGCCATACGTTGATTACAAGGTCTCTTTTTTTACTGACTTTGTGATCGGTTTTATGGATAATTTCGGGATTAACCATGCCAATATCATCGGGCACTCTTTCGGCGGCGCCATTGCCGCAAGTGTTGCCGCGAGCTTCCCGGAGAAGGTTGATAAGCTTGTCCTGGAATCCTGCTTCGGTTTGAGTAACGATATATCCCTGCTTCATAATCTGTGCAGTATGCCGGTAATGGGTAGCGTCGATAGCACGGAACCTGCGGTGAGGTCTGCTCTGGAGCACAGGGTAAGGATGGAGTTCTATAATCCGGATTTCGTCGCCCGTGAGATAGCCGGAATGAGCTATCGGTTTATGCAGATGAAAGAGGCAAGACGGGTGATGCTGAACATTATGCATAACTGGGTAGGGATTAACGGCCTTAAGCCTGAGGTAGTCATGATAGACAAACTACACCTGATTAAATCACCTACTCTGTTCATCCATTGTGAGCAGGATAGGATCCACCCTGTCAATCTATCTCAAAAAGCTTATCGTCTCATTCCCAAAAGCAGCCTGAAGGTGTTCAACGAGTGCGGCCATTGCCCCCATATCGAGAAAGCCGCCCAGTTTAATGAAGAGGTACTAGCATTTCTGGAGCGGGGTTGATTTCACTACTTTTAATGGAGGTTTATGATGTCAGGCAAAGTAGTATTAGCTTATAGCGGCGGGTTGGATACATCGGTAGCCATCAGATGGCTCAAGGAGAAATACGATCTGGACGTGATCGCTGTCTGCATTGACGTCGGCAATGAGCGGGACTTTTCACTAATTCGACAGAAAGCGCTTGACATCGGTGCTATCAAGGTATCGGTAATAGATGCTAAGAAATCATACATCAGCGACTATGTTTTCCCTGCGTTGCAGGCTAACGCCATTTATGAAGGGCAGTATCCCCTGGCTACGGCTCTAGCCCGTCCTCTGATGGCCAAGCTGCTGGTAGAAGTGGCCCGTGAGGAAAACGCCCGGGCAGTGGCCCATGGCTGTACCGGTAAGGGAAATGACCAGGTAAGATTCGATGTAAGCTTTAACGCTCTGGCACCGGAACTCAAGATAATTGCCCCGGCCCGGGAATGGGGGATGACCCGCCAGCAGACCATTAGCTATGCTCAAAGTCACGATATACCGGTGCCCATCACCGTAGCCAGTCCTTACTCAATCGATGAAAGCCTATGGGGCAAAGCTATCGAGTGTGGCGTACTTGATGACCCCTGGGCCGAGCCCCCCGAGGAGGCATTTACCTGGACAAAATCACCCGATGCAACCCCCGACGTGGCGGACTATGTCGAGATTGGTTTTGAAAGTGGCATTCCGGTCGCCATTGATGGTAAGAAGATGGATGGCGTCAGCCTGGTCAACCGATTGAACGAAGTGGCCGGGGAACATGGTATCGGCCGGATCGACCATGTGGAGAGCCGACTGGTGGGGATAAAATCAAGAGAAGTATACGAAGCACCGGCCGCGGTAGTACTGCTTCAGGCACACCTCGCTCTGGAAGTAATGACGCTATCCCGGGACCAATTGCGCTTCAAACAGAGGGTAGCTCAAGACTATGCCGACCTTATCTATAACGGCCTTTGGTTTACGGCACTACGCCAGGACTTAGATGCCTATATCCGGTCTTCCCAGCGGTTTGTCAGCGGCACGGTGAGATTGAAGCTGTTCAAAGGGTGCTGCCGCGTGGTCGGACGAAAGTCCCCGTTCTCGCTATATAAGCATAGTTTGGCCACCTATGATAAAGGTGACGAGTTTGACCACAGTGCCGCCGTCGGTTTTATCCACCTCTGGGGACTTCCGGCCAGGACTCAGGCGCAGGTACAGGATACCAAATAGCCGGAAGATTACCGGTATCGGTTAACATTATAGATTCAAACAGGGGGGAGAGAAATGAGTCTTATTCGGAGCCGTTTTCGTAAAGCGGCCAATAAGCTGGTAGCAGAGTATACCGTCTCTACCCATTTTGATTGGCGATTGTACCGGCAGGATATTGCCGGCAGCATTGCTCATGCCAGGATGCTGGCCCACCAGCAGATAATCTCGGAAAGAGAGGCTGAGGCTATTACGGAAGGCCTTGATGCTATCCGGGAGGAGATAGAGCAAGGTAAATTCCAATTCAAGACCGAACTTGAAGATATTCATATGAATATTGAATCCCGTCTCATCGATAAGATAGGCGAAGTGGGCAGGAAACTGCACACGGCCCGGTCCCGAAATGATCAGGTAGCCCTCGACCTGCGTCTCTTCACCAGGGAAAAACTCTCAGAGACCATGGAAAGCCTGAAGGGTTTGCAGCAGGCGATAGTAGGACTGGCCGAAGACAATAAGAGCATAGTGATGCCGGGGTATACTCATTTACAACCGGCGCAGCCGGTGTTGTTAGCGCATCACCTCCTGGCCTATTTTGAGATGCTTCAGCGGGACAACGACCGGTTTCGCGACTGTCTAAGGCGGGTTGATGTTATGCCTCTGGGGAGCGGCGCTGTCGCCGGCGTAACCTATAATTTGGACCGTCATTTTTTAGCCCGTGAGCTGGGTTTCAGTCGGATAAGTCAGAACAGTATGGATGCTGTTTCGGACCGGGACTTTGTCCTGGACTATGAATCAGCAGCCAGCCTCTGTATGATGCACCTTTCCCGTCTGGCGGAGGAAATTGTTCTGTGGTCCTCCCAGGAGTTTGGCTTCATCGAACTTGATGAGGCTTATGCTACCGGTTCGAGCATAATGCCGCAAAAGAAGAATCCGGATATTGCTGAACTGGCCAGAGGGAAGACGGGACGGGTGTATGGCCGGCTTACTGCCATGCTGGTTACTATGAAAGCACTGCCCCTGTCCTACAACAGGGACTTGCAGGAGGATAAGGAGGGGCTTTTCGATACTATCGATACGCTGCTATCCACCCTTAAGGTATTTACCGGTATGATCAGTGCTATTAAGATCAGTACGAAAGATACCGAACGGGCACTTAAGCGTGGCTATATCCTGGCGACCGACCTGGCTGACTACCTGGTCAGGAAAGGGGAATCTTTCCGCTCGGCGCACGGTATAGTAGCCAGACTGGTGGGCTATGCAGAAAGAAAGGGTAAGTCCTTCAGTGAGCTTGACTTAAACGAATACAAGGAGTTTTCGCCACTGTTTGAAGAAGATGTCCGATCTATTAGCATAATGTCTTCGCTGAAAGCCAGAAATATCATCGGTGGTACCGCTCCGGCACAGGTAGAACAAGCACTAACCACAGCGAAAAAGATACTGAACGAGGCTGAGGATTGAAAGACTTTTCTAAAGTCAAGCTTGCTCCGTCTATCCTCTCCGCCGATTTCGGCCGGCTTGGTGAACAGGTAGCCGAAGCCTCCGCTGCCGGGGCCGATTATATCCATGTTGACGTAATGGACGGGCACTTCGTACCTAATCTGACTATCGGTGCTCCGGTGGTAGCCGCTATCCGCCCCTGGACCAAACTCCCACTGGACGTTCATCTCATGATCGAGGCACCCGAGCGGCAGATTAAACACTTCGCCGACGCCGGAGCGGACATTATCACGGTTCACATCGAGACCTGCCCCCATATCCACAGTATCGTAGAAACAATCAAGGGGCTGGGGGTTAGGGCCGGGGTATCTCTTAATCCGGCTACACCACTGGATATGCTTGACGAAATTCTGCCCGAGCTCGACCTTGTCCTGGTGATGACAGTCAACCCCGGCTTCGGTGGACAGACCTTCATCAAGAGTACACTGGACAAGATAGCACGCTTGCGGAACGAGCTTGACCGTAGAGAATTGACGGCAGAACTGGAGGTGGATGGGGGTATCAATGTCGAGACAGCCCCAAGGGTAGTGAAAGCAGGGGCAGTGGTATTGGTAGCCGGAGCAGCAGTGTTTAACTCACCAGGAAAGATTAAAGAGTCCCTGGCAGCGATACGAACCAGCATCAACCAGAGCTCAATATGAGGCTTAGATTGGCTGGGGAAGAAGGATTCGAACCTTCGCTCACGGATCCAGAGTCCGCTGTCCTACCACTAGACTATTCCCCAGCGTGCTAAAATTATAGCGGCTGGAATGTGATAAGTCAAAAATGAACAATCTGGGCTATTTAGGTTATCTTGGATTCCTGGGTCTGCTCGGTGTGAAATTTCGTAACCCGAAGCTCTACCTCTTTTACGGGTTTTATGCTTTCTACCTTTTCTTTTTTCTCTAGGTAGAGAAATATGCCGAACGGAACCGGTGAGAGCCTGGACAACGAGAATTAGCTTGACATAATGATAGTTCATCTTTATGCAGAGTAAACGAATCCGCCAGAAAGGGGAGGGATATTTTGGCTGACCTAACCGCTCTGGAGAAAACCCTGGGCATTTCCTTTGATAACGCCCTATTCCTTAAGCAGGCACTGGTTCATAGCTCATTTGTCAATGAAAACCCCGCACGGGCACCAAAATCTAACGAGAGACCGGAATTTCTCGGCGATGCCATCCTGGGGCTGATAATCGCCGAGAAGCTGTACCGGAGCGTCCCTGACGCCAGCGAAGGTGAATTGACCGACCTTCGCGCCGCACTGGTTAGAGGAGATACCCTGGCGCGGGTAGCCAGGGCCATCGGGATTGGGGACCACCTCCAACTGGGAAGAGGAGAAGAAGCAAACGGGGGAAGAGACAAGACAACCAACCTCGCCGGAGCACTGGAAGCAGTAATAGCAGCTGTCTTCCTTGACCAGGGTTTCGCCGCCGCCCGAGAATGCACGCTTAGATTGTTTCAAACAGAACTGCATAGAGTGATCAACCAGGGTATTGAAATCAACTATAAGTCACGGCTCCAAAAATTCATCCAGGAGAGAGGAGGCGAGACGCCTGTCTACTATGTTACCAGGACAGAGGGACCAGCCCACAACCATAGCTTCACCGTCGAGGTACGAAGCGGCAACGCTATCCTGAGCAACGGCACCGGCAAAAGCAAGAAGCTGGCCGAAACCGAGGCAGCCCGTTACGCGCTTGATAAACTGCTCGGCCAATCGCCGCCACAATCCACTTAGCTCGGGCAAACTCCAGACACTTTACACAATGGCCTCCCTTTGCTAAACTTCAATGCAAGGAGCATATCCTGTCTAATACTCAAACAGAGGTGCTGCTATGGGAAAACGAGACTACCGACAAAGGGAACCTAAAAAAGCCAAGAAGGAGCCCAGGAAGATACTGGCTGACAGCGAGGTACTACCGGCTTCAACAGTAGTGGAAGTAATCAAAAAGGGAAAGAAAGAGGAGGCGGAGGAATAGTAGATACGGATTCCATAGCCGGCATCCCAGCCAAACTGATAGCATACCCTCGGGCATCAGGTCTACCGGATCCTGTTAGAAAGTGGGAAGCAAATGGTCAGCGATTTAGCCTCGGTCCAGGTGACTGTATATGGCCATGTCCAGGGTGTCTTCTTCCGTGACTTTACTTTAAGGTGTGCGGTAGAACTGGAACTTACCGGCTATGTGCGTAACCTGCCCCAACATGCCGGGGTAGAAGTCATAGCGGAAGGAGAAAAAGACCATCTGGAAAAGCTGGTCAGCCGGCTTGAGATAGGGCCACCGGCAGCAAGAGTAACCGAAATAGTCACCAGATGGTCATCTTATGCCGGGGTTTACCCGAGCTTTAGCATCAAACACTAGCCAGAAACCATCAGGACTCGAACCCCACTTTAGCTACCTTAATCAAATCGAGGTACTCTGTGCGAATCCCGCCCATCTCAGAGGCTTCAACATCAACCTCATAGGGCTCACCGACAAATATCTTACCGAAGTCTTCAATATCACCTTTAGTGGGATCATCTCCACTGACAAACTTCTGACTGGCCTCGATAATACCCAGGTCGAATGGTAGGGTAAAATAGAGGTCAGTCAATACTCTGTCGATCCCCAGCTCATACAGATCCGGCCATCCCCCCAACTCTCCACCACCATACTTGGTACTGGGCAGCAATGACAGCAGGTTGGCCAGACTGAGAACACCGCTTCCATGAGTAACCCTTAACGGCGCAACCGTTATCAGATAGTCACTGGACAGGATGACATTAGGTATCCAGAAGGTCGGTACTGCCAGAGGCTTAGGCAAAGGATTGTCCACCTCAACCCAGATACAGTCCTTGACATCCAGCATTATGACACGAGGAAACTTGTAGCCCAGATCATGGTATACCGGCTTGACCGCTGCCCCTCCCGGCAAACCTTCCAGCAGCAGGATATCAGCCTGACTAACCCGTCTAATGCCATCTATTATCACCGACAGTATCTCCCGGCTGGTGGTTACCGGATATGGTCTTGAATAGCCGGCACTGGGTTTAATCAAAACACGCCTCGCCCTGGATACCACCGGCGGTGGTTCAAAAACAAACTCGGAATCCTTAACTATCAATGCTTACTCCCTCTCCCAGTCAAGCATCAACACCTTTACGGTATCACCCGCCGACACCCCCGGCCTGTCCTCAGGAACAATCGCCAGTCCGTTAGCTAAACTCATAGAGCTCAGAATCCCCGAGCCCTGAGGGCCGGTTAGACTGGCAAAGTATTGACCGTCACGTTCTTCTACCACAACCCGAACGTAGATACGCCGACCATCATCATTAACTACGGAATCCCTGATCACCGCTTGAACACTGGGTTTAGTCAAATTCTGCTTACCCATCATCTTCAGAATGGCAGGGCGTACAAACAGCTCGAAAGTAACCATGACGCTGACCGGATTTCCAGGTAAGCCAAGATGAGGTATTTTCTCCACCGCACCGGTACTCCCAACCACATTAATCATACCGAAGGCAAGCGGCTTACCCGGCTTCATTCTAACTGTCCAGAAGGCAATCTCGCCCTGTTTGACTAAGACATCTTTAACGACATCATAATCCCCCAGAGAGACACCGCCGCTGGTTATCAGCATGTCAGCTTCCAGTATATTGCGAAGGCTGGCCACTACCGAATCCTCACTATCACGAGCTATACCCAGCATCTTAGGAATCCCCCCGTAACGACGCACCAAAGCTGCCAGACTATAACTATTACTATTGTATATTCTACCAGCGGGTAGAGGCTCGCTAACGTCCACCAGCTCATCGCCGGTAGCTAGAATAGCCACCTCGGGGCGGCGGATAACCTTGACCGTACTACACCCCAGGGAAGCCAGGACGCCAACCTCCGGCGGTCTGATTACCAGCCCTCTGCTTAATACCTTTGCCCCCCGGCGAACATCCTCGCCCGACCGGCGAATATCCGATCCGGCCTCAACCTCTTTAAGAATACCTATCTCATCGGTAGATCCGGCTCTTAAAGCCTCATCGGTATCCTCAAACCTGACGATACTGTCGGCACCTTCGGGCACCGGGGCGCCGGTCATAATACGGATAGCGGTATCCTCCTCAAGTCTGCACCCGGGGATATCACCGGCCGCCAACGTATCGATAACACGCAAAAACCGCGGCGTTTGCCCGCTGGCCCCTTTGCTGTCCTCAGATCTGACCGCATAACCATCCATAGCCGAGTTATCCCGCGGCGGGATGTTAATACCGGAATAAATGTCCTCGGCCAGAACCTGGCCCAAGCAGTCCAGAATGGGCCGCTCCTCCACGCCGAGCACATCGACATAACCAAGGACCTTATCCAGCGCTTCTTCAACGCTTATCATAGCTTATTCACCAAACCTCCCGGTAAATGCCCCCCAACTTCCCGGTAGTAAATTAGACAAACTCAGGCACATAGCATAAAACCTCAGGTGTTCTTGCTCAACCAACCTTACCCTGAGATCACCGGGGAAAGCTCCCGATCGATATACATCTATTTTACCACGGTGGTCAATAGCCCTTAAGCATGATCGGCTGATACCAGTTGGGGAGATAGATAATGCCCCTCTCCTGATAAAAAGAAAAGGGGCACGAAGGACCGAGAATCTATGATAGCCTATCAACCGAAGTTAAAGACTGATTGCCCTCGCCACAAACCTGATAAGAGCCAATACCTAACCGGTAACATGATGAACATGGGCTGGTACGTAGGGCAGAAGGGCCAGGTGTCTCGCTCTTTTAATAGCTATCGCCAGAGTCCGCTGATGCCTGGCGCAAACACCGGTCTTACGCCGCGGCGTAATTTTCCCTCTGTCGGTAATAAACTGCTGCAGCTTTGACGGGTTCTTATAATCGATTGTTTTAGCCTTAGCGACGCAGAATGAACAGACCTTTCGCTTGGGTGCAAATTTCGACCCGCTCCACTTTCGTCTCTCCCCACTATCGAATCTATTAAATTGTCGTTCGGCCACTACCTATAAATTCCTCTCTAACTATTTTCCCATTAAAACGGAATATCTTCCGGGCTGACGTCATCGCCTTCAATACCACTCATTCCCTCCTCGGGAAGAGAGGCTGCCGCTACACTGGGTAAGAATGTTACGTGGTCAGCCACAATTTCATTGCGGAAACGCTTTTCGCCATCCTGACTATCCCAGGTGCGTGTGCGCAACCTTCCCTCAACATAGATCAGCCTTCCTTTAGCCAGGAACTGATTACACTGCTCCGCCAGCTTGTTCCAGGCGACCACAGTGAACCACTCCGTCTCCTCCCTGCGTTCACCTTGACTGGTAGTATATCTCCAATTAGTCGCAACACGAAATGAAGTCACCGGATTGCCGTTCGGGGTAAAGCGCATCTCAGGTTCGCTGCCAAGATTACCAATGATTATCATTTTGTTTACGCTCGCCATTCCCTCAATACTCCTTTCCCTCTCCAGATCCTTCGAATACAGATCCACCCGATATTTAGTCGCCAGACCTTATCAGCAGATATCTCAACACATCCTCGGAAATCTGCAGGCTGGCTTCCAACTGTTTGCACAATGAAGGCTTAGACTCAAACCTGCTCAGTACATAGTTGCCTTCCGTAAAGCTTCTTATCGGGTAGGCCAGCCTCCGTTTGCCCCAGTGTTCCACGGAAGCAATAACGCCGCCCCTTTCCGTGATAAATCTGCTTACCTCGTCGACTTTGGCTTCTAACTGCTCGTCGGCAACCTCCGGGCTGATAACCATTACTAACTCGTAGCCGCGCTGTGGTATGTCTTCTGTCGCTAAAACCTTTTCCGCTATTTTCTTAACTGCCATTTATTCCCCAAAAAATTTAGTAAGCTATTATATCATACAACAGACTGGACAAACAATACGTATCAAAACACGCTGGCCAGCTTGACACAACACACCGGTATTGATAGACTTTAGCAGGTAATCTGCAATGGCCCCGTGGTGTAGCGGTCTAACATGCCACCCTGTCACGGTGGAGATCGGGGGTTCGAATCCCCCCGGGGTCGCCATTTAGTTATGTGGAGTACATGTTGCCCCCAATACTTCCAGTCCTCCGCAAGGCTCCTTCCCCATAACATTTCAAGCGATTCCCTCGAAACAGGTTGACGTATAACCTGGCACGCGTTATGATTCTTTCCGGAAAAGCGTCCCAGGCTACAGTTTATTCTTATTACAGTTACGGCCCGGGAATAGAGAAGGGTGATGAAACGATACGGCATTTTCTCCTCACTGGCATCAGGCGCTATCCTGTCCTGTCTGATGACAGCACTTTTCGTTGCACCCTCTTATGCTGCGGATAAGGGTACGCTGACCCTGGACGTAGACCAGGGTGAGATAGGTGATATCGTTGAGATCGACGGTTATGATTTCGATGCCAATACCAAGCTAAACATATACTTTTCCCGAGATAAGGCCAGTGTAGATGACCGCTTATCCAGCGAGCTTACCAGCTACGAAATGGCAGGGCTGGTTTCGGTTGACGAACGTGGCGATTTCATCTCTCCGCACTCCTTTAAAATCCCTGAAGAACTCAACGACGGCAGGGATAGTGAAGAGGTATGGAGCGGGACCTACTACTTTTACGCCACCTATCGTAGTGAACAGTATATTGTGGCATCGGTAAAATTCACCGTTGCCAGCGGCGAAATCGAGCTGACGCCGGAGGAAGGTGCCGTCGGCAGTGAAGTCAGCATCAGCGGTAATGATATGCGCCCCGACCAAAAAATCACCATCAAGTACGATGATAGCAAGGTTGACATAACGAGCGGCGATTCCGTCACCGATAGCAACGGCGAGTTCCTCTGTACCATCATTATTCCGGAGAGCACCGCCGGCTGCCACACCATAACCGCTACCGACGAGTCGGGCAATAAGCCCGGGACCGATTTTACGGTAAAACCCGAAATAACGCTGGACAAGTCGGCTCAGACAATCGACGGATCGGTAAAAGTTAGCGGCAGCGGCTTTGCTTACCGCTCCGATATCACCGTTACTATCGACGGAGACAGGATTACGGTCACTCCGGTATCCCTGCGCACCAACCATTACGGCAGCTTTACGGGAAGCATCACCGTACCCTACTACTCCATCCATGTGGGCGGCAAGCCCAGCAAGGTTACCGCCCATGACACCAACGCCAACTCGGCTTCAGCAGATTTAACCGTTTTACCTATCCCTGCCGGGATAATCCTCGAGCCGTCTACTAGCCTGGCCTCACCCGGCTACGTCGGAATGGAGCTTACCGTTACCGGTAACCACTTCACACCCGGCAGCAGCGTTACCATCGCCTATAACGGCAGCATTAGCACTCATATCACAACTGTCTATGCTGATAACCTCGGGGATTTTTCAGTGACTTTTGTCGTCCCCGCCAGTACGGCCGGCATCCACCAGGTAACGGCAGCCGGCAGTGACGGCAGCATAAGCTCACCCTTTACTATGGAATCGAAGCCGCCGCCAATCCCGGTAACTCTAATACCTCAGGTTACCGCCACCGCACCGGCAAGGACGCGCTTTGACTGGCAGGATGTTACCGACCCCAGCGGAGTGACCTATTCCCTCCAGATCGGGGCTGACAGCGACTTCAGTACCATACTGTTAGAGAAGGAGGGGCTGACCGGATCGGAATACACCCTTGCTGGAAAAGAGGAGCTCAAACCACGAGGTCAGGATACACCATACTACTGGAGGGTGAAGGCAATAGACGGCGCCTTCAACGAGAGCGGCTGGACTGCTCCCGGCTCATTCTATATCGTATCCTCGGCAACGCCATCATCAGCCTGGACCAAATACCTATGGATAGTAATCGGTGTGCTGGTTTTCTTCCTGATATACCAAATAAGGAGAGGGAGAACTGTGTAGCCGGGTCCCACCGGTCGTTATTCACTTTTCAGGCCGTCAATACTGGACTATCGTGACAGGCTTTGCTATCATTTACTACTAGCCCATTCGGGGGATTGTACCCGGCACGAGAGTAAGGTAGCATAGGGAAGGATAAGGTTAGGACAGTTTAAGGGAGGAGGGAAAGGGAGAAATGACCAATAGCAAGATCAACCCTATGCTGACCACAAGCGACGTAGCCCGCCTGCTCAACGTCCACATCAACACAGTAAGGCGCTGGAGCAACCAGGGGATAATTAAGACCTATCGCATCGGCGCCCGGGGTGACCGCCGGTTCGACCGCAAAGATATCGAGCATTTTCTCCGCCAAAATAAGAATCGAGCAGGCTGTTGAGCCGGACATTCTCACCGGATGGACCCGGTGCCTGAGAATGGCAGTAGATTATTTGTTAAACATAATATAATGTATAGATATATATAATAGTGATATAATACAACATTAGTATCTCTATATCCATAAAATACCTGACTGAAGAGGTAGCTTGAGTGAATAAGATAATCGTAATGATAATTGATGAACAGCCCTTTTTCCGGACCGGCGTTCGTCAGGTATTGTCCCAGGAGTCTGACTTCAAGATACTGGACTGCGACCCGATTCAGGACCCGTTAGGAATGATCGAAGCCAACATGCCCAACATAGTCCTGCTCGGCTCGGACCTTGGTGCACACAGCGGTCTGGAACTGGGCCGAAGAATTGCCCGCTACTACCCGAACACCAGGGTAATAATGTTGAGCCCCAACCCCAACGATGAAGAGCTTTTTGAGGTTATCAAGACCGCGGCCGTCGCCTGCCTGAGCAAGAATGCTAATACAACAGAGCTGATCAGCACCATCAGACGGGCCTGCCGGGGTGAATACCCGATAAACGATAGCGTCCTAAACCGGCCCCGAATCGCCGGCCGCGTTCTGGAGCAATTTCAGAGCACCTCGCCGATATCAAAAACAATGGAGTCAATAATCGCTCCTCTCACCAACCGGGAGACGCAGATTATGAGATACATCGCCGACGGCAACACCAACAAGGAAATCGGGCTGGCTCTGGGCATCAGTGAGCAGACTATTAAAAGCCATGTCAGTGCTATTCTGCGAAAGCTGAATGCCAACGACAGGGCACACGCGGTCGCCCTCGCCATACGCAGCAGCCTGATTTCACCGGAAAGCAGGAAACAAGAGCCGTCTCAATAAACGGCTCTAATAAAATCCAAATGACGGCTGCCAGGGTAATCAGCCAGGCGGTTTAAGAACAAAGAAGATGGACAATAATAGAAAGAAAGCCGGGGATAACGCCGATACTCTTGATTTCAGCAAATCGAAAGACTTCACCGGGGAGCAATCGAAGGAGAGATCACAGCTGCGGCCGGAAGATGAAACGACGCGCGATACTCCGGCCCAGCAGCTAAGACAGGTTATTCCCGCTGAGGTGTTACAGCTTATTCCCGAGGTCATGGCAAGGCGGTACAACGCCATCCCCATCAGCGTATCCGGCCATACCCTGAAGGTCGCCATGGCAAATCCGACCGACATCTTCGCCCTGGAGGCATTCTCGGCGAACAGCAAGAAGAGAATCAAGCCGGTACCTGCCGATGCCAAGGACATCAGGAGCGCCATCGACTTCAACTACAAGAACTATGGCGAGATCGAAAAACAGATTTCCAGCATTGCTATTCCTTCCGACGCTCTTGACGAAAGGCTTGCCATCGATGCCGTTGTCGATGCACCGCTGGCACAGGCGCTTAACCTTATCATCGAAGAAGCCGTTCGCTCCCGCTCATCCGATATCCACATCGAGCCGCAAGAGGACCGGGTAAGAATACGCTACCGCATTGACGGCACACTGCATGATATGATGTCCCTTCCGCTTAACATCCACCGGGCCATTATATCCCGCATTAAGATACTGGCCGATATGAACATCGCCGACCATCACCACTCTCAGGACGGTCAGTTTTCCACCAAGGCCAAAGGGCGTGATATTGATATCCGGGTGGCTACCGTTCCCACCGTTCTCGGCGAGATGGCAGTGCTGCGCCTCCTGGACAAATCGCAGGCTGTCCTCGGGCTGTCCGAGCTGGGCTTCCTACCTGACAGCCTGGAGAAATACGAGAACCTGCTCAAGGTCCCCTACGGGATGATACTAATCAGCGGTCCTACCGGAGCCGGAAAGACGACCACGCTCTATGCCTCCATCAACTCACTGGACACGATAGGCAGAAACATAGTCACTATTGAAGACCCTGCCGAGTACCGTTTTCATGACATCAACCAGATTCAGGTCAACCCCCAGGCTGGCATCACCTTTGCCAGGGGGCTGCGGGCAATACTCCGTCTTGACCCCGATATCATTATGGTCGGCGAGATACGTGATATCGAGACGACCAACATCGCCGTCCAGTCGGCTCTTACCGGACACCTGATGCTCTCTTCCATCCATGCCAGCGATGCCGCCGGCGTGCTTACCCGTCTCATCGACCTGGATGTGGAGCCATTCTTGATCGCATCGTCGGTTATCGGCGTCGTTGCACAGCGGATGGTACGCCGCATATGCCCTGACTGCGCTCACCTGATTGAAGCACCGATGGTAGAGCAGGCGGCATACCAGAGGGAGATGTCAGATAGCAGGAAGGAATTCTACTACGGCACCGGCTGTGCCTCCTGCTCCTATACCGGCTACCTCGGCCGTACCGGAATATTCGAGATACTGCTGATCAGCGACAGTATCAGGACACTCGTTATTAAACAGGCCTCGAGCAGCGAGATTCGTGCCCAGGCGATTGCCGAAGGTATGATCCCGATGATGGGTGACGGCATGCGCAAGGTAAAGGAGGGCATCACCACTCCCGCCGAGGTGCTGCGCAGCGCCTACTCTCCCGATTTAAAGCCTTTAGGTTGAAAAAATGAAATATGCTTATGTAGCCTACACCAAAAACAAAAAAATGGTTAAGGGCCAGCTGGAGGCCAACAGCGAAGAAGCCGCCGCCAATCTGCTGGGTTACGGCGGCTACCAGGTGCTCAGTCTGAAAGAGGTAGTTCCCTTCTTTGACCGTGAGCAGATGTTTGCCCGCTTCAGCCGGATCAAGCCGTCGGAGATGGTGATGTTCTCCCGCCAGCTGGCCTTGCTGCTTGAGTCCGGCACCGATATCGTCACCTCGCTGGAACTGCTGCAAGACCAGGTAACCAACTCGAGCCTCAAGAAGATTATTGCTCAAGTTATCTCCGATATTCGCGGCGGCAGCTCGCTATCGGCAGCGATAAGCAAACACCCTCGTGCTTTCTCACAGCTATACTACCGGGCTATGGCGGCCGGCGAGCAGGGCGGCAACCTGGAAGTGGTTCTACGACAGATGGCCGACCATATTGAGAGAGCAGCGTTAACAGAAAAGAAGGTAAGGGGAGCCCTGATGTATCCCCTGGTTGTTATCATTGTAGCCATCGCTGTGGTATCCATGCTGGTTACCCTGGTATTACCCCATTTCAGCGACCTCTACCGCGCTATGGGCTCGGACCTGCCCATTTTACCCAGGATGCTCATCGGCTTCAGCGACTGGGCACAAAAGTACGGGCTCTATGTTTTGATCGGTATCATCGGGGCCTTCGGCGGTATCACTGTCTATATCAGGACCGCCACGGGCAAGTACCGCTGGGATAAGTTTATGCTTAATGTACCGCTTATCGGACGCATCAACCTGCTCAATCAGCTCTCCCGCTGCTGCCGGACAATTTCTCTGCTCTTCCGGGTCGGCGTGCCCCTGCCTGAAATTATCAGCGTTACCATCTACAGTACCACCAACAAGATAATAGAAGAAGCTTTAAGCGGGGTGCAGGGTGATCTACTCAGGGGCGAAGGCCTGTCCCGGCCGATGTCGAAAAGAAAGGTCTTCCTACCCCTGATGGTACAGATGACCAGTGTCGGTGAAGAGACCGGTAATCTCGATAAAACACTGGCTACCGTCGCCGATAGCTACGAAACCGAGTCGGCCGACAGAACCAGTGCCGCCGTCGGCATGATTCAGCCGGTAATGACGATCATCGTCGGGCTGATAGTCGCTTTCGTCGCCGTCGCCTTGATTACCGCAATGTACTCGATATACGACCAGTTTTAGTAACAGGAATAATCATGAGATGAAAAGCGAAAAGGGCTTTACCCTGATCATGGTGCTGGTCGCCATCGCCATACTGGGTCTGATAGCCGTCATCTTCGCCGGCGGCATCTCTACGGGCGCCAAGTCAGTCTTCGTAAGCGACGAGCGGGTTACCGCGGAGAGCCTGGCCAGAAGCCAGTTGGAGAGTATCAAGAACCAGACTTATATTTATTATTCCGATGACCCGCACGATACGTATGAAATAATAAGCACCCCCGACGGCTATATTATCAACCTCGATGTGATTCCCTTCGACCCGGATACCGCAACCCCCTACAGCGATAGTGACGGGATTTTTGACGGTGATGACGGCATACAGAAGATAACGGTAACGATTGACCACCATGACAAATACGCCGTATTTACCCTGGAGGGTTACAAGGTGGACCGATGATTACGCGTATTTCGGGGCTGCTGCGCAAAGACCAGCGAGGGTTTACCCTGATCGAAATACTGATCGTGGTCGCCATCGGCAGTGCTATCGCCGTGGTAGGCAGTATGGCAACCCGTCAGGTAATGCTGGAAACCGTCCGCAACAATAACCATGAGATTGCGGTGAGACAGGTACAGAACGCCGGATTCCGGATAACCCGTGACACCCAGACTGCCCAAACCGTAGTAGTCGAAGAGGATGCGGACGGCCTGCCCCTTACCCTGACCTGGCAGGATTTTGAGGGTATTAACGAATACCAGGTGGTCTATTCCCTGGAGGAAATTGACGGAGTGATCAACCTGAAACGGGAGCACTACACCAACAGAGCCGACAACCCGGATCCCGATGGCACCAGCTATGTCGCCAAATACATTGATCCCGATCCGCTGAAGACCAGTTGTACTTTTGCTAATCCCGTGTTAACATTTACGGTAACCGCTACCGTGGGCGGCGGCTCGATGCAGGAGCAGAGCGAAACCAGGGTATATCAGATTGTCCGCAGGCCTGACGGCACTTGATGGCGAGTCAGGAGGGTAAGGAAATGATAAGGAGAATATTCAATAAGCTAAATAAGGAGCGGGGTGTTGTTCTGATTGTCGTCCTCATTCTCCTGGCAGTGGGCGGGCTCACAATTGCGCCGATGCTGTCCCATATGAGCACCGGGCTGAAGGCCGGTCAGACATACGAGAAGAAAACCGACCAGTACTATACCGCCGACGCCGGAGTGGAGAACGCCCTCTGGCAAATAACCCGGGAACAGCGCCTCCCCGAGTTTCCCAGTGAGCAAGGCGACCAGTGGCCGTATACGATCGAAGACCTGAACGGTAAAAGCATTACCGTGACCATAGAGTACACGGGAAAGGATGCCGAGGGAAACGATATCTATAAAATCGATTCTACTGCCAGCGATGACAGCGGCGATACCGCCATCGAGTCCTACGTCATTGTTACTAGCATCCCCATTTTTGATGGTGCTTTAGTGAGCAAGTATGATATCACTCTAGGTAAAAACTGCTCAGTAACAGGTAATATTACATGCGGGGGAACCCTCACCACCGGCGGCGGTTTCATTCATGACGGAGACCTATTTGAAGGCGAAGAAGTAGAATTTCCGTCGCAAGAAGAAAATGAGGCTTTCGCTCAAACATATCGGGAAGAAGCACAGGCCGGGGGCACCTATCCTGGAGACTATCCCATACCTATGGGCACTACTATGGATCTGGGCCCCCTTTACATTACCGGTAATCTTAATATACTCAAAGACTGTACGATAAACCTTACCGGAACTATCTTCGTTGAAGGCAGCATTGATGTTGATAAGGGTGCTGAAATCACTGGGGTAGGGAGCATAGTTGCCGTAGGTGATATTTATTTAGCCAAATTATCTGACTATGGGAGTGAATCCAGCATCATAATGTCTCTGAACGGTGATATCACCTTCAAGAAGGAGGCTACTATTGGAGCAGTGATATACGCACCTAATGGTACCGTTAGCTTCGATAAGGATGCCACCGTAACCGGAATGATAGTTGCACAGAGTATTCAATCAGACAAGGATTCTACGTTCACTTACAACCCTGATGATAGTAGTTTGATAAAATTGCCGGGTTCTACTTTCGGAGAGATGAAAATCCGCACCTGGGAGACCAGCTAAATTGAGGAATATTAAATGAAACTGGGTAGAACAGCCCGGATTGTACTGATAGTGGGCGCTTTTATCGTCGCCTTTTTTGTTATCAACCAGATGAAAGAGGAAGCGGAGAGCGAGCAACGTTCCCTGAACGTACAGATCCAGCTGGTTCAGACCATACTGCCCAAGCTCGCCGCTGAAAAAGCGGACCTGCAGGAACGTATTGTCCTGCTTGAGAGCGAGCTGGCTGAAGCCGCCGCATCGCTTGAGGAGAGCCGGGCGGAATTCCCTCACGATATCCAGAGCATCGAATACGATGAAATACTGTTCGACATCGCCCACCAGCGGGACCTGGATATCATCATCCTTACCGTATCCGAGCCAGCTTCACAAAAGGTAGAGGTTACCGTTCAACCGGCCGACCCGCAGGCAAAGAGTGTTACCTACACCGTCACCTACACCGTTACCAACTTCAACATAGTGGTCGAGGGCCAGCCGGTAGAACCTGCCCCGGAAGAAACGAATGAGTTCCGCGACTATATCTATCAGACCGTAGACGACATACTGAGCTACTTTAATTCAATCGCGACCGGTAAGGACTTCACTACGGCGAACGTAGCTTCTGTAGATATCAACATTCCGGAACCATGTAAGGAACAGTCCTTGGCTATCACCATCCCGACCTGTGCCGCACTGGAACGAGCCGAAATCGGAGAAGAGGAAGAGACAATAACGGAAGACACAACATCAATGGAAGCCGTACCGGCAAAGGCGATTATTAATCTTGTCATATACAGCTACGAAGGTAGTGAGTAACTATGGCTGAAGTAAGTCTATTTATTGAAGATACCGCCATCAAGGTTATGGCCACCAAAGGACACAGGGTGGAAAAGTGGGGCAGTGTCCCCCTGGAGCCAGGTCTGGTCGGTGACGGGATTATCCTTGATGAAGCTCAGGTTGCCGAAAAGCTCAGGGAACTTTTCCGGCAGCAGAAGATAGGATCAAAAAAGGTAACCGCCGGCTTAAGCGGCCTGAATTCTATCTACCGGCTGACCTCCTTACCTGAATTACCCGAGGCAATACTACCTGAAGCCGTAGAGCAGGAAGCCAGCCGGATCGTACCAGCACCCCTCGAGCAGTTCTACCTGTCCTACCAGACCATTCCTGCCCCACCCGGTGAGACCGGCGTTTTTCTGACCGCCTTTCCCCGAAACACCGCCGATGCCCTGTTCAGAACACTAAAAAAGGCCGGTATCAAGGCTACCGCTGTAGACCTGGCCCCGTTAGCTCTCTGCCGAACTGTAGATGCTCCGGAAGCTATCATCATCGACGCCCGCTCTGCCGGTCTTGATATCGCCATAATGGTAGACCGTGTCCCCCGGGTAATCCGCAGCTTCTCTCTACCCGGCGAGGCTGAATCCCTGGCCGAGCGCATGCAGACCATCTCGGAAGAAATGGAAAGAACGATTGCTTTCTATAATTCCGGACACCTGGATAAGCCCCTGCCGACAGCGACGCCGGTCTTCGTCTCCGGCGATCTTGCCGAGGCACCGGAAAGCTGGCCGTTACTTGCCAGGACGGAAGATACCCCTGTTGCTAAACTGCCGTCGCCGATGCAGTCCCCCGAAGACTTTGACGCCAGCCAGTTTATGGTTAACATCGGGCTTTCCTTAAAGAACCTGCCGCTGGAGAAAGAAGGCAACTTCTCGATAGTTAACTTCAACGCCCTGCCCGAGTCGGAGAAACCCCAGGGGATATCGTTAGCCCGGATTTTGACTCCGGTCGGCATCATCATCGGCATCGGGCTGATCTTCTGGCTCTGGCTTCAAGTCCAGGATATCAGGACTAAAAACGAGGCATTACGCTCCCAGGTAGATATCAACCAGAGCCTGATCACCCAGCAGCGTGAAGAAATAGCCGCGCTCAATGAAGATATTGCCGCGATAGAGCCCCAGATTGCCCCTCTTAAAGCCAGGGTCGATATCTTCTCCGGTACCTTTGCTGACCTTGATACCAACCGCAACCGGATCAACCGGGACTTGAGCGGGATTGTCGGTCTGATGCCTGATGACGTCGACCTTGTCAGTATCAGTCATAATGGCTCCCAGATCACCGTAACCGGTACCGCACCGGAAAAAGAAATCCTTAAGTATGCCAAAAACCTGAGAAGCAGCGGCAGATACTCTGAAGTGAATATCTCGTCACTTAGCTATAAGTTGATACTGGAAGACTGGGAAGATCTGGAAACCGAGGTGGTCTACAACTTTGTGTTGCTATTGACCAGCATGGCGGTGGAGTGAAGTTGTGGATATCTTATCCATATTAAAGAAGGCAAGGTCAATGGCTGCCTCAGACCTGCATCTGGTTGCCTTTAGCCCGCCGCTAGTCCGGGTCCATGGCTATTTAACGCCCATGGACGATATCAAGCCCCTTAGCCCTGATGATACCAGACAAATATTCATCCAGATAACCACGCAAGAACAGCAGAAGCATTTCCAGCAGCACCTTGAGCTTGATTTCGGCTACAGTCTGCCTGATGTCGGCAGCTTTCGCTGTAATGCCGCTCAGGAGCGCGGAGCTATTTGTCTGGTTCTACGCCTGCTGCCTCCGGAAATTCCCACTGTTGAAGAACTGGGGCTGCCCGCAATATATAAGGAGCTTATAATGCACACCAGGGGGCTGCTGATCGTTACCGGCGCTACCGGTAGCGGCAAGACCACCTCACAGGCAGCGATGATACACCATTTGAACCTGACCGAACGCCGCCATGTGGTTACTATCGAGGACCCTATTGAATATGCTCACTCCAACATCAAATGTGCCATTACCCAGCGGCAACTGGGCAGCGACACCTATTCGTTCCCCGCTGCGCTGCGCCACATCCTCAGGCAAGACCCGGACATCATCCTGGTGGGCGAAGTAAGAGACCTGGAGACAGCAGCGGCTGTACTGTCTGTCGCCGAGACAGGCCACATGATAGTGACCACCGATCATGCCCCAAACGCCAGTCAGGCGGTAGAAAGGCTGATCGACCTCTTCCCACCCCACGAACGTGACATGGCGCAGAAACGGCTGGCCTCTCTGCTGCTGGCAGTAATCTGCCAGCAGCTTGTGCCACGCTCTGATCGACCGGGCAGGATAGTCGCCATAGAGATTATGCTGGCCAACTCAGCGGTACGCAACCTGATTCGAGAAGGTAAGTCTTATCAGCTCCCCAGCGTCATCTGTACCCACCAGGACATCGGAATGGTATCAATGGATGAATCTCTGATCAACCTATACCGTCATGGAAAAATCAATAAGAAGCACCTGTTCGAATTCTGCCATAACGAACACGAGGTAAAGCGTCTGCTTGAAGAGACCGGTAGCAAGTAACCGCTTCTGAAACTATTCATACCCCTAGCTTATTCTTATACCCCAACATTATTCGTATTGACAACATAATCCATCCGGGCTATATTCATTAACAAACCATGAAACATACCTGGCACAACCTGATCGCGTGTCTCGGAACAGACGGTACTGATGAGAGCCGCTTTAATAGCGGCACCAGTGGTTACCGGGGAGCAATAGAGGTATGCTGGCTGGTGATCATCTTCCTTGTTCCCGTCTTCTTTAACCCTCTGGGTCACCAGCAGTTTGACTTCGTCAAAACCCTGCTTCTTCAAGCGCTCGTCATTACTATGTTCGGACTCTGGCTGGCCAACCGAATAAAATGTCAATCTTACCACCAGCATATCAACTGGAAGGCTCTTATCGATTCACCCCTCAAAATATCCATCCTGGTATTCGGACTCATGTTTATTATCTCGACCGCGGCCTCTATTACCCCCGAAATAAGCTTCTGGGGAACCTGGCAAAGGGGTAGCGGCGGGCTATCTACCCTGTTATGCTGGATAACATTCTGCTTCATCCTGACTCATCAAATCCGATCCCGCACTCAGTTAATGAGAATTCTATACACGCTGCTTCTTGCTTCGGCGGTAGTATCAGTAGTTGGGATAATGCAACACTATGTTCCGGCGATAAGCGCTCTGTTTGGGTGGCCGGCCACAACCAGGGTCTTTGCCACCATTGGTAACCCGTTGTTCCTGAGCAACTTTCTTGCCATGACCATACCGCTTAATCTGGCACTGCAAATCTATGCGTTTCGACAGAGGGGGCAGAGGTCTCCAGGAAACAATGCGCCGTCAGTAGCATTAAGTGTTCTGCTCGCCCTTCAATTCTGGTGTCTCTTGCTGGCCCAGTATTCGGTTACCATCCTGGCGTTTATTATCGGTGCTGTCAGCTTTATCGCCCTTCTGGGCTTTGTGGAAAGGAGAAAACCCCTTCTCATAACTGGCAGTACCGCCCTCATCGGCATTACTGTAATGGCTATAGTTGTGGCAGGGCCGCTATTGGTAACCGGGAACGATGAGACATCGCCCGGTTATGATAGCAATGTACTAATATCCGATGATCTGGGACTTACCACTATCAAATACCGTGCCGAATACTGGCGTGCAGCAGCCGATATCGTATACCGAACCCCTGAAGTTCCGTTTACCGGAAACAGTCCGGCCACGATAAGAAGATTTATTGGCTACGGTCCGGAAACATTCATCCTGGTAGCCCAGCAGTACCCTTTTCAGGAAACGATTAATCACTATATCTCGCAAAGGACCGGCGCCCTGTCTATCGACCGGCCCCACAACCACTATTTGTACCTGGCCACCACCATCGGAGTATTGGGGCTGGCTGCGTTTATTGCCATCCTGGTCATCTATTTTCACAACATGTTCCACTTTCTAGCGCAGACCGCCCGCGATAACGAGCGGCTAATCATTATTGCCCTGATCGCCGCGATGGTTCAGTATACAATCAACAACATATTTAACACCGTTTCAATAACGACCGAACTCCTTTTCTGGCTGCTGCTGGGACTGACACCGCTGATGGGGAGAATGGTATCGAGAAATCAGCAGCGGTCAGTCGCGCACAACGGTGAAGAAATCCCTCAACAGCAAAATGGTACCGGCATAGGGATCCGGGTTAAATACAGCAGAGTCATCTCGATAGTATCGATTGCCTTGCTGGTTTTTATCGCCGCCGGGGTGACCATCAGGCCCTTCCTGGCAGATATGGAATTTCAGAAGGCGAAAAAGTTCGAGATGGTTAACAGCGAGCTCACGATTTTCGCCTACAATCAGACCGTACGACTGGAGCCCAGGTACCCCGAATACTGGAGCAATATGGGCGCATACATTTTTAATAATGCTGTCGCCGCTCCAACCGACGCCGTAAGAGATAGACTGGTTGACTTCAGTATTGAAACCTATCAGCAGGCGCTGGCTAGGGAGCCTTACCTGGCCTTCCGCAACTATTCCGTAGCAGATATGTACTGCTACCGGGCATACTGCGGCTCAGCGGATAAATGGCCCAGGGCGCTTGAACTGTACGACAGAGCAGCTCAGCTTTCACCCTGGAACCCGGTTATTCTGAATAAGTGGGCATTAGCGCTGATCCTCAAGGGAGACCTCGGTGCTGCTCGAAACAAGCTCGAGCAATCGGCGATGACCTACCCGGAATGGGTGGAAACCGGCTTTATTACCAGCCTCCTGATACTCAGGGAAGGAGAGAATTACGCGGCTGCCGATAGCCTGGTTACTATCATAGAACAGCACCCGGAGAGGCTGAGCAAGCTCGCAGATACCTGCTTCACTCTGTATCTATACGACCTCGTAGTTCCGGTTCACAATGCCGTTCAAGAATACAAGTGCAATAATCCCCACGAATGGGCGCCTCATGCCATACAGGGAATCACCTGTTTCTTCTCCGGCCACCCAGAGCACAGCATCGTTGAATTTGATACCGCTATGCATCTCGTCCCAGAAGATGAGGCCGGCAATATTTTTAGCGTTGCACTCGACCTGGCCAGGGAAAGCCGGCACTTTGAGACCCTGCTCGCCGATTTAGCTCCCGCCTGGCGGACTAAGCTCTCCCATAGTCCTGGAGCGAACCGGTGGCTCAGAGAGCTTGACGAACTGGCAAAAGACGACTTATGAAAAATACAGCATATAGGTCTTTACTAAGGCCAGCTTGATAGGGCAAAGCCTTTAAAGATAAAACAGCCCACCGGAAGAATTCAAGCAATCTTCCGATGGGCTTTCCTTTATTACTTCATTTATTAATTAAGCTAACTCAGACGCTTTAGGCTTCAGCTCCCTGCGTCACGGTACCGCTAGAATCCCAGGAATATGTCCAATTTGTGTTGGTCTGCAGGTACGGGCCAATCCAGGCTTCTGTAGGTATCTGGCTACTAGGAGTGAGCTGTATAGCCGATTGTGCAGTTACCGTAGCAGTTTTTGCATCAGTCATAGCGGCAACCATCGCCGTCTGTACAATGGAAAGCTCAGTTGTGGCCGCCTCAGTCTGCCCCCTGCCAATCAAGCCGGTGAACCGGGGTATGACCACCGCCGCCAGGACGCCCAGGATAGCCACTACTATCAGCAGCTCCATCAGGGTAAAGCCCTTCTGACCGCGGTGGAGCTTCTTAGTAAAGCTCAGCTCGAACCCCCCTATCCGCTTTATCAATCCCTTCATCTTTTATTACCTCCTTACGATTTTCAATTATTATATATTATATTAACTTTATGATGAAGTTTGTATAACTAAGGTCACTTAAAACTAGCTTAGCATATCAAAAATAGAGGTACAAGTCAATCACTCGTTAGGGATAGTAATATCGTATCATTTCTACGAGTGCTTCAATCCGGTACTTCCTGCTATATAAACAGATATAAAAGCTCACCAAGTAGTCCCGGAATGCTCCAACTACTGAAATAGACTACTATCCTATACTAAACCGCACATTATACCACAAAAGCACAAATCATACAACAAAAAGCGTAAAAACCGGGCTAATTCATGACAGCAGCCGGAGCAAACCGGCGACCAATCATCCGAGTTATCCATTTGACTATATCGTCCGAAACATCCAGAATATAGAGCGATATGGACGCTATCGGCATCGCCATCTTTACAGTACTGGGGGCTGTCATCGCCAGCTTCCTCAACGTCTGCATCGACCGCCTGCCCGCCCGGCAGTCGATAATCTCTCCCCCGTCCCACTGTCCGTTCTGCCGGCACCGCCTGGCGGTAAAAGACCTCGTCCCTATACTGAGCTACCTTGCGCTGCGCGGCCGCTGCCGCTACTGCCGGGCGGCTATTCCCCGGCGCATCCTCTGGCTGGAGATTGCCAACGCCGCTCTCTTCGGCTACCTCTACAGCCAGTACGGCGCCTCTGCCGAGTTGGCCGTAATCGCCTCTTACTGCTGCCTGTTTATCGTGATTATGGTAATTGACCTCGAACAGGGCCTGATCCCCAACCGTATCGTCTACCCCGCCATGATAGCCGCTGTGATCGTCAGCGTTTTCCTACCCGGGCTGGCCGTCGTACCCGGTATCAAGTATGCCGCCATCGGCGGCGGCATCGGCTTCGGGCTGGCGCTGCTGGTGGCCGTCTTGTCGCGGGGCGGCATGGGCTTCGGCGACGTCAAGATGGCAGCCCTGATGGGCCTTGTTATCGGATACCCGATGATATTCTTTACCCTGATCCTGAGCGCAATAATCGGCGGTGTGGTAGCCCTGGTCCTGCTAATCACCAAAAAAAAGAAGCGCAGGGAAGGCATCCCCTTCGGCCCCATCCTCTCCATAGCAACCATCGTTACCCTGCTCTGGGGAGGCAGCATCCTCAACTGGTACCTGGGTCTATTCTAGTCTCTCGTATTCCATATCCAATCATTATCCTTCTCTCCACAGCCTCTCTGCCTCTCAACATAGCAAGCAGTGAATAAAGTGCAATTCACCGACCGCTGAAATACCCCCTTGACAGGGTGTAGTATAATAGTACTAGCTCAATAGTATGAGCCAATACGTTGGGGTAATCTAGTAATGGAACGGCGAAGGTCCAGTATCGAAGTAATAGCCGATATGCTCCGTCTCGGTGAAGCCGGCAAGACGGAAATAATGTACAGCGCCAACATGAGCTACTTCCAGCTGCAGAAGTACCTCAAGTTCCTGCTGGAGCTGAAGCTAATCGATAGGGTAATGATCGGCAACCCGGTGGTCACCTACAGGGTAACCAGGAAAGGATTGAAGCTGCTGCGGCATATCGACAACATCCTGGAGATACTCGAGTTTAAGGAAAAGGATGACTTCCAGTAACATCAAACGAAGGAGCTAATCTATGTCTGAAAAAAGAATGCTGATACTGCCGGCGGAGCTCGTTGATAAGATCGACGAAAACCGTGGCGACGTGGGCCGGGCGGAATTTATCGAGTTCCTCATCAGCGGCCAGCTGAAGGAGGAAAGCAAGGAAGCCAGGCATACCGGCAAAGCGGAAAGCTATGTCACTAAAGAGGAGCTGCGCTCCATAGAGCAGGACATCAAGAAGCTGCTACGGAGTTTCATCGACTTCTTCGTTAATTACGGACTGGAGATCGGTAAACAATCACCCCGGGCCGAGTTTGAAGAGCTTATCGGCAAACTGCAGGGACTGGAAAATGACCTGAACTCTGATAACGATAACGAGAAGAAGGCAACCATCAAGTGGAAGTAGCCCGTTAGCAAGCTCCCGGCTCGGGACAAGCCGGCTGCGGCCTCTCTCTTATTAGTAAGGAGAGAGGCTTTTTTATTACCATCTTTTTTACCGCCGGGGAATAGAACATTGTTCTAGAACAAGATACCTTCCCATATCGGCGATTCTCTGCAATAGTTATTGGCGAATAGTTATTGAAGAGGGAAGGTATCATGCTCTATATCATCCTGGGAATAGTCGGTTTTACGGTGATACACCTCTTCGACCTTGTCTCGCTGAAGAGGATTCCCCGGGCCAAACCTGTCATCTGGGCAGCGGGCAGCGGTCTGCTGGTCTACTCGCTGGTGATGATATGTCTGGCCCCGGAGAAGCTGCTACTACCGCCCTGGCTGACCTGGCTGGGCTGGGGAATGCTGGCACTATCCCTGCCCCTGTTAATACAATCGCTTTTCGTCGGCCTCCCCTTCCGCAAAACATACCTCACCACCGGCGTCGGCGACCGGCTGATAACAACCGGAATGTATTCCCTTACCCGTCACCCGGGGGTTATCTGGTTCACCATCCTGATGCTGGCCCTGATACCGGTAGCGGGCTCGAGGCTGCTGCTGCTGGCCGCACCGGTTTTCATTGCGCTGGACATCCTGCTGGTGATTATTCAGGACAAATTCGTCTTCGGCAGAATGTTCGACGAATACGAAAGCTACCGGCGGCAGACGCCGATGCTGCTCCCAACTCGGAGCAGCCTGCACACTTTCCTGCAATCCCTGCGAAAAAATGAACCAATAAGCAATCACGGAGGTTACACAATGAGCAAAGAAGCAGAACTTATCGTTCAGGGTAAGAACGAAGAGCTATGGCAGCGGTGCTGCGGTTTCATCGACCTGAGCCTGGCGGAATGCATGAGCATCCAGCGGCGACTGCTGCTGGAACAGATAGGACTGCTGAAAAAGTGCAAGCTGGGCAGGAGCATCATGCGCCGGGCAAACCCCGAGACCGTGGATGAGTTCCGCCAGCAGGTACCGCTGACCACCTATTCCGATTATGAGCCGTTTCTCCTCACCCGGAATGAGAGCGCCTTGCCGGCGAAAACGCTCTTCTGGCAGCACACTTCGGGCAGGTCCGGTGAATACCCCTTCAAGTGGGCGCCCGTCACCACCCGGCAGTTCGAAGAAATACAGGCGCTGCTGTTCGGCTGTCTGGCCTTCTCCAGCTGCAAGGAAAAAGGTGAGATAGCCTACCGCAGAAAGGACAAGTTTCTCTATGCGCTCGCCCCGCCGCCCTACACCACCGGCTCGCTGATACACTACGCCCCCAACGAGGTCTTTGACTTCCTGCCTCCGGTCAAGGCAGTGGAGGGCATGTCCTTCGAGGACCGCATACGCCTCGGTTTCCAGATGGCGCTATCGGATGGAGTAGACCTTTTCTTCGCCCTATCCAGCGTAATAGTAGCCCTCGGCGACCGATTCAGCCAGGGAAACGGCGACCTTGATCTGAGAACACTGCTGGGCAAACCGAAGACCCTGCTCAGGCTGCTCAAGGGCGTTATGAAAAGCAAGTTAGCCCGCCGGCCGATGCTGCCCCGGGATGTCTGGAAATTGAAAGGCTTGATCGGGACCGGTTCCGACAGCTCCGTATTCCGGGAAAAAATAAAGGAGATGTGGGGCAGATATCCCCTGGATGTCTACGGAGGCACCGAGGGCATTATTATGGCGACCCAGACCTGGGACTATCAGGGATTGAGCTTCGTTCCCCACACCAACTTCCTCGAGTTCATTCCCGAGGACGAGAGCCTGAAAGCCAAAGCCGATCCCCTCTACCAGCCGAAGACGGTGCTGCTGGATGAGGTCGAGGCAGGGGAGAACTACGAGCTGGTAATTACCAGCTTCCACGGCGGTCCCTTTGTCAGATATAAGCTGGGCGATATGATCCGGATCACCGCGCTGCGTAACGAACGGCTCAATATCGACATCCCCCAGATGGAATACTACGCACGCATTGATAATATGATCGACATCGCCGGATTTACCCGGTTAACGGAAAGGGTTATCTCGCAGGCGATAGAGAATACCGGCCTGGACTACGAGGACTGGACAGTACGCAAGGAACTGAGAGCCAAACCGGTACTGCACCTCTACCTGGAGCTTAAGGAGAACGGACACGTTACCGAAGAAGAGGTTGCCGTCTCCGTCCACGAGAAGCTCAAAGAACTGGACGCTCCATACGCCGACCTGGAAACGTTCATCGGACTGAGACCGCTGGAGGTCACGCTGCTACCCGAGAATACCTTCAGAAGCTATATGATCCGGCAGCAAGCTGCCGGTGCCGACCTGGCCCACCTCAAGCCGCCGCATGTCAACCTCTCTGACAGCATCATAGACTCCCTGATCAACGGACCTCTGGCAGAACCGGTAGCGCAGGAAGAGGACTACGAAGAGACGGTTAAACGCTACCAGATGAACCGCAGGAGACGCCAGCGCCAGCCGGCAGCCACCAAAACAAACAAATGATAGGGGATGGAATATACCGGTCACTGAGATATCAAAATAGGCAGTAATCTAAGAGAGGTAATTCAAAATGTCTAACAACAACGGCGCCAACAACAATAAGCGTGTAGTGGTTACCGGACTGGGAATAATCTGCCCGGTGGGACTGACTGTTTCCGAAGCGTGGTCCGGCCTCGTCTCAGGAAAGTCAGGCATTGATTACATTTCCAGTTTTGATACCGCCGCCTTTAAGACTCGATACGCCGCCGAAGTGAAGGACTTTGATCCGCACGATTACGTCGGCCCGAAAGAAGCCGGGCGTATGGACCGCTTCACCCAGTTCGCCGTGGCCGCCAGTTTGCAGGCAGCCGAAGCGGCCCGCCTGCGGCTGGACAACGGGGATGCCGAGGAGACCGGCGTCATCATCGGCGACAGCATCTGCGGACTGCTTCAAATCTGTACCCAGTTCAAGGTACTGGCTGAATCGGGACCGGACCGGGTCAGCCCGGTCCTTGCCCCGACAATGTCGGGCGATGCCGCCCCGGTACAGGTATCCCTGACGTTGGGGACAAGGGGAATCAACTACTCTCCCTCCTCAGCGTGCTCCAGCGGCAGCGATGCCATCGGTCAGGCATTTCAGCTAATCCGGAGGGGAGACGCTCGAGTCATGATAGCCGGCGGCGCCGAAGCCCCGATAATGCCTATTATACTGGCCGCCTTCAACTCCTGCCGGGCGCTATCGACCAAGAACAACGGTGTGGAAACATCCTGCTGCCCGTTCGACGCCGAGCGGGACGGTTTTGTCCTCGGCGAAGGTGCCGCCGTTATGATTCTGGAAGAGGAGAGCTATGCCCGGAAGCGGGGAGCCCCCATCCTGGCTGAAATCATCGGCTACAGCGCCACCAGCGACGCCTTCCACCTTACTCAACCTTCACCTGATGGAGAAGGTGCCGCCAGAGCAATGAGGATGGCGATGAAGGATGCCGCCGTTACCCCCGCCGATATCGACTATATCAATGCCCACGGCACGGCAACGCTGCTTAACGACCGGGCTGAAACCCGCGCTATGAAAAGCGTTCTGGGGAACTATGCCTATCGTATACCTATCTCGGGCAGCAAATCAATGACCGGCCACCTGCTGGGGGCATCAGGCAGTGTCGAAGCCGTAATTTGCGTGCTGGCTATCAATCACGGGGTGATACCGCCGACGATAAATCTCACCCACCCCGACCCCGAGTGCGACCTGGACTATGTACCTAACGAGGCACGGCAGATGAAAGTCAAAACCGCCGTATCCAACTCCTTTGGCTTCGGTGGGCATAACTCGACACTTATCTTTCGCCGCTATGACGGATAAGCGCCACGCCGACCGCAGACAGGCCGTACATCCCGGAGCCGACGTCCCTTCATTGACAAGCCTGGTACCATAAGGCATAATCTCTACTGAATAACGGTAAGGATTGTCCCGCCTTCTTCTTGGTATCGGGGAGCGACTTGTTGATGAATATCTGGACGGCAATACCGCTGGTAAGCTTTTCGGTGTTTACCGTTCTGGCCGTGCTTACCCTGCGTCAGCGCAGGACACGGGTAAACCGGGCCTTCGCCTGGTTCCTTATCGCCTCCGGTACCTGGAGCTTTACCTCCTTTATGCTGCACCTGAACGTCTATCCACAGCTTGCCCTCCTCTGGAACGAGCTGCTGGTCGCCGCATTGCTGTGGACGGTAGTCAGCTACTACCACTTCGTCATGGCCTACAACAACAGGTCCAGCGGGATAGGAACCTACCTCGGCTACGCTGCCGTAGTGACCGTTCTGTTGCTTTCCTTAAACGGATACATAATCAAGTACGCCTACGTCAGCAACGGCATCCTGTACCACGACCTCGGAATTTCCCTCTATATTATAGGCGGCATCAGCGCCGCCTTCCTGATTTTCTCCATGTTCCTGCTGACTCAGCGCTACCGCGGCTCCCTGGATCCCACCGACCGCAACCGGACAATATATCTAATAATAGGCTCGGCAGTGGTAATAAGCTCAAGCTATATCACCAACCTGACGCCAGCCATTGCCGGCCTTTCCATCGACCACATCGGCAACCTGACCAACGCCTCAATCATCACCTACGCCATCATGAGATACCAGCTACTTAACATAAGGTTCCTAGCCAAGAGGACACTGGGATATGCTCTGGCAGCCGCCTGCCTCGGCGGAATATACATCGGTGCGATATTACTGTGGCAGAGTGTCCTGCCTGCTCAAACGACCTATAACATTGCTCTGCGTACCACCGCACTGGTCCTCATGCTGGCTCTGATGGCACGACCGCTGATGCACAGAATCGAAACCAGACTGGACCATTTGTTCCACCGGAAAAATTATGAGCCGCGTCGTGCCCTCCTCGACTTCAGCAAGAGAATGAGCAGCGTCATTAACCTGGACGAACTCGCCGAGGAAATGCTAAGCACAATAACCAAAGCACTGCATCTGACACAGGCAAAACTGATGATACAAGACCTCGGCAGTGGTGATTTCACGACGCAGTTTACCTATCCCAAAGCGGAGGGGGAACCGGACGGCGACATCATTTTTAACGTCGACAACCCCGTCGTTACCTGGCTGCATAAAGAGAATCAGCCGCTTAACCTGGAGCCGATCGACAATATGCCCAAGTTTAAGGGCTTATGGGAAGCAGAAAAACAGCAGATAACGGCATCAAATCTGGGAATGCTGTGCCCCATTAAAACCCAGGGCCGGCTGGTCGGCATACTAGCCCTGGGCAAAAAACGGTCCGGCTCCATCTACTCCCATGAAGACCTGGAACTGGCAATGAATATGGCCAGCCAGGCCGGTGCTATTATCAATAATGCCCAGCTGTATTCACGAGCTATGGTGATGGCAAATACCGACGGGCTGACCGAGCTATACAATCACCGCCAGTTTCATGAACGCGTCGACCAGGAGATCGCCCGCGGGTCGCGTTTCGGAACCACCTTCTCCCTGATAATGCTGGACGTGGACCTTTTCAAGGCCTATAACGACATCCACGGGCACCTGGCCGGTGACGAAATCCTGCGCAGAATTGCGCTGGCCATCAGGACGTCCATTCGAAGCCTGGACACCGCTTTCCGCTACGGAGGAGAAGAGTTTGCCATCATCTTACCCGAGGCTCAGCTTGCCGACGCCTACAAGGTGGCAGAGAGAATCCGCAAGACAATAGCCTCGAAAACGAGCTCCCGGGCCACCCCGATTACGACCAGCCTCGGAATTGCCAGCTGGCCGGTTGACGGCGTAACCAAAACGGAAATCATCACTCGCGCCGATGCAGCGCTGTACCGGGCCAAGCAAACAGGTAGAAACCGAACCTGCCTTTCGTCAGAGGTGGCTAAAACGGAAACGTTTCCGGCGGCTGCGGAGCATGAGACGCAATCAAGAGCCCTGAGCATAATATACGCTCTGGCAGCTACCGTCGATGCCAAGGACCACTACACCTACGGACACTCGAAAAAGGTCAGCGACTACGCAGTAGCCCTGGCAGAAGCACTGGGACTATCCAAAGAGGTAATCGACACTATCCGTGCTGCCGGCCTGCTGCACGATGTGGGCAAAATTGCCGTCCCGGACTCCACGCTGAATAAGAGCGGGCCTCTGAATAATGATGAATGGGAATTAATTCAGGCGCATCCCAAGCTCGGCATCGAGATACTGAGACACGTCATCGACCTGGTCAACTGCATCCCGATTATCCTGCATCATCACGAACGCTATGACGGCTCCGGCTATCCCAACGGCCTAAAGGGAGACAGCATCCCCCTGGAATCCCGCATTCTGGCAATTGCCGATGCATTCGACGCCATTACCTCACCGAGACCATACCGCAAGCAGCTATCCGTACCGGAAGCACTCAGCGAGCTGAAGCGCTGCGCCGGGACCCAATTCGATGCCAAACTGGTAGAAGTTTTCTGCAAGGTGATAGAGTCAACTCCGTCAACAAGACTGGAGATAGGATGATCTTCAAGCCTTCGGATAAGTCAAAGCACAGGATACCAATAGGGGATTTACCGAACGGCGAATATATAGTAGAGTATCTCACGACACGATCGAAAATAGAAAAGGGACGGCTGGGGAGATACCGATATGATAGAAGAGCAAGTAACCAAACTGCTTAAACTAACCGTAGACAAGAAAGCCTCGGACCTCCACCTCAGGGTGCCGAGCCCCCCCGTGCTTCGTATCGACGGTGCACTGGTACCCCAGGAGGACCTGCCGCCTGTTACCGTCGAAGATGTTGAAAAGGTGTTTGAACACATTACCACTCCGGAGCAGAGAAATACCTTTCTCAACGAGCTGGAACTGGACTTCGCCTACAGTATTGCCGGGTTGGCCCGGTTCCGTGTCAGCGTTATGAAACAGAGAAATACGATAAGCATTGCCTTCCGTGTAGTGCCGTTCAGGGTCCTCACCATTGATGAACTGGGGCTGCCCCAGATCTGCAAAGAGCTTATTCTCAAGCCGAGAGGACTTATCCTGGTAACCGGCCCCACCGGTAGCGGCAAGTCAACGACTATGGCCGCGATGGTCAATCACCTCAACGAGAACGAAAGCCGGAATGTCATTACTATCGAAGACCCGATCGAGTACCTGCACGGCAATAAAAAATGCCTGATTGCCCAAAGAGACCTCGGAGACGACACCAGGTCTTTCCATATTGCCCTGGTACACGCACTGCGTCACGACCCGGATGTTATTGTCGTCGGCGAGATGCGCGACCTGGAGACTATCACTACCGCCATCAGAGCCGCCGAGACCGGCCATCTGGTGCTGGGCACCTTGCACACTACCGATGCACCTCAAACCGTCGACCGTATAATCGACATCTTTCCTCACGGGCAGCAGCAACAGATCAGGCTACAGTTGTCACAGGTAATGGAGGCGATACTATCGCAAACCCTGTTGCCCCGCATCGGGGGAGGGCGGATAGGGGCTTTTGAGATTATGCTGGCCACACCCGCCGTGAGAAACCTCATCCGGGAGCAGAAGACCTTTGAGTTACACAGTATTATGCAGCTCAACAGCAAGGATGGTATGCAGACCCTGGATAGCGCCCTGGCCAGTCTACTGAGAGCAGGCATCATTACCAAAGAGGAAGCATTGATGAAGAGCAGCAGCCCGGAACGATTAAACAAACTGCTTCAGCTTCCTCACAGGAGCAGCTGAGGTTCAAAGCACCAGCTTAGGGTTATACCCCCGGATTGGCCCGATATATCCGGACGTCAACCGCTGCCATCATTCAACGGAAGCAATATAGTGGTAGTGCGGTTGCCCGCCCCGCACCAGTTCGACCTGCAGGTTAGGATACTGCTCGCGGAACTCGGTGGTAAACGAACCAAGTTCAACACGCTCTTCGTCACCGCGGTAGTAGATGGTGACTATCTCGACATCGCTCAAATCCAGCTTGGCCAGTACTTCATTCAAGGCCCTGGTAGCACTATCGCCAGCGGCAACCAGATCCCCATCCAGGAATCCGATGAACTGCTTCTTTTTAATCTGCAGACTGGCTAACCGAACCGAGCGAGCCGCTTGAGTAATCGCGATAGACCTTACCGCCGACTGTGCCTTTTTCATGGCGGCAACGTTTGAATCCAGGTCCACCTCAGTATTGAAAGCCAGCAGAGCGGCTATTCCCTGCGGGATTGTTGTTGTCGCCAGTACCTTAACGGTCTTGTCGGTCAGGGAACGCACCTGTCTGGCAGCAGGGATGACATTCTTGTTATTGGGTAGAATAATAATCTTGTCCGAGGCTACCGACTTCACCGCCTGAAGCAGGTCCTTGGTGCTCGGATTCATGGTGCGGCCGCCGGGAACAACGACCGCTCCCAGGCTGGTGAAAACATCGGCCAGGCCATCTCCGGAAACTACCGCCACCACAATCATATCAGCAACCACCATACGCTCTTTCTGCATCTCAACAAAGCCTTCATGCTGCTCATCCATATTCTGGATGCTGACCTGATGTACGGTACCCAGTGAAGTCGCCAGGCGGATGATACCACCCGGGTCCAGAGTGTGAATATGAACCCTGATGGTAGAAGAGTCGCCAACCACGATGAGCGACTCTCCCTTCTTCTTCAGTCTGCGCTTGAGTTTCTCAGGATCAAGCTCCTTCCCTTTGATGATGAAACAGGTACAGTAACCGTAAGGATTTTCATCCGCCGCTATCATCTGCGGCGTCTTGGCCAATTGGGCCGCATCACTGATAATTATCCCCGGCTTGCTTGCCTGGGACTCTTCCGTTCCCCCCTTAAGATAACGTAAAGAGCCTTCCAGGATGGTATACAGTCCCTGCCCCCCGGCATCTACCACGCCGGCCTCTCTTAATACAGGGAGAAGATTGGGAGTATTAGCCACCGACTCCCTGGCGGTATTGACCACCGCATCCATAATCGATACTATGTTAGCACTCTCACTATTGGCCTCATCATTAGCCGCCGATGCCGCCTCACGAATCACGGTAAGAATAGTCCCCTCTACAGGATTGGCTATCCCGTTATACGCCTCTGTAGACGCCTGTAACAAAGCTCCCGCCAGATCCTTGCCGGTACAGGTATCCTTCCCGGCCATACCCTTGGCCAGACCATGCCAGATCTGGGAAAGGATCACGCCGCTGTTGCCACGGGCACCCATCAGCGCCCCCCTGGCGATAGACTCCGCCACCGCCGCAGTACTGTGGTCGGGTGCCCGGTAGGCTTCCTCAAGAGTGGAACGCATAGTAAGCAGCATGTTCGTCCCGGTATCGCCATCCGGCACCGGGAAAACATTTAAGGCGTCAACCTCCGAGGCATTCTTCTCCAACCACTCGGTAGCCGCCATAATCATATCCCTTAGCTCTTGCCCACTGAGAGAATTAACTTGCCTCATAATACACTCTCCTTATCCGAAAGTGCCCTCTTAAGACAATCGCCACGACAACCATGCCATCCTTGCCAAGCTGACTAAAGCTATGATAACATTATAGTGCTATTATTTAATGTAAGCATTAGCCACTGTCCCGACATTCTACAATAAAACTAATGCGCAGTAAAGGGGTAACTTCATCAGCTATGAAATGTGACTTGTGCGGTAAATCACCACAGTTCGGTCATAACGTCAGTCATTCTAAACGCCATACCAACCGCCGTTGGTTGCCTAATATTCATCCGGTTACTATCACCGTAGACGGGAAACAAACGCAGCTTAACCTCTGCACCAGATGTCTGCGAACTCAGAATAAGACCGCCAAGAGCGGGTAGGGCTTATAGCTGACAACTGTCATAATTTATTGGGTTCATAGTTTTTATTAGGACACGGTAGTAAACAGGAGTCATCAGAGCCTCTCTTCCTCAAAAGGGCGGAGGGGTTTTGTTCAGTATTGAGAGGATTTGGTAATTTGAACCATGGTTCATAGTAAAGACCAGCAAACGGAAGTTGAGGATAAGAGACTGGAGATTATGCGGCATTCCGCCTCCCATATTATGGCGGAAGCAGTCCAGGACATCTTTCCCGATGCCAAATTTGGCATCGGGCCGTCAATCAAAGACGGCTTTTACTATGATTTCGACTTAACCCGTTCACTCACCCCTGATGACCTACCTCTAATTGAGGCTAAAATGGCGGAAATAATTGCTTCCGATAAGCCATTTATCGTAGAGGATGTCCCCAAGGAAGAAGCCCGACGGATACTGGCCGGCCAGCCCTATAAGCTAGAGTTGATCGATGAAATTCCAGATGAGAATGTCCGACTCTATCGACAGGGCACCTTTGTTGATCTGTGCCGCGGGCCGCACGTGAGTTCCACCGGAGAAATAAAGGCCTTCAAGCTCCTCAGTATTGCCGGTGCCTACTGGCGCGGTGATGAGCGTCAACCCATGCTGCAGCGAATATACGGAGTAGCCTTTAACAGTAAAGAAGACCTGGACGGTCACCTGGCCAAAATCGAGGAAGCCGACAAGCGCAACCACAGAAAACTGGGTAAAGAGCTTGACCTGTTCAGTATTAACGATGAGGCTGGCCCGGGTTTGGTTCTCTGGCACCCCAAGGGAGCTATAATACGCCGAACCATTGAAGACTTCTGGAAGGACGAACATATTAAACGCGGTTATGATATCGTATACACCCCGCACATTGCCAAAGCAGACCTATGGAAAACCAGCGGACACTGGGAATTTTACCGCGACTACCTGTACAGCCCGATGGAGGTAGAAGGGCAGGAATATATCCTTAAACCGATGAACTGCCTGGGACACATCCTGATCTACAAAACAAAACGGCGCAGCTATCAGGAACTGCCAATTCGTTATGCAGAGCTGGGCACTGTTTACCGCTACGAACGCTCGGGGGTTCTGCTCGGGCTGTCACGGGTAAGAGGCTTCACCCAGGACGATGCCCACATTTTTTGCTCTTTCGACCAGCTGCAGGATGAAGTAGCCGGGGTGCTGGATCTGGCCCGCTTTATGATGGAAAACTTTGGCTTCAGCAACTACAAGGTATACCTGTCCACCCGTCCCGAGAAATATGCCGGCGACCTGAAAGTGTGGGAAGAGTCGACTAAGATTTTGGGGCAGGCGCTGGACCAGCTCGGAATTGACTACAGCATCGACCCGGGAGAGGGTGTCTTTTACGGCCCCAAGATAGACATCAAGTTTGAAGACGCCCTGGGTAGGGGATGGCAGGGTCCCACGATACAGGTTGATTTTAATCTACCCCAGCGCTTCGATGTCTCTTACATCGGCCAGGACGGCAATGAGCATATGGCGGCTATGGTACACCGTACAGTACTGGGCAGCATGGAGCGCTTCCTGGCTTCACTTATTGAACACTATGAGGGAGCCTTCCCGGTATGGCTATCGCCGGTCCAGGTAGTAATACTACCGGTAGCCGACCGCCACCTGGACTATGCCCGTGAAATTGAGAATAAGCTTAGCAATGAGGGAATACGAGTGAAGGTTGACGGGCGTTCGGAGCGGGTAAATCGCAAGATCCGACAGGCACAACTGGATAAAATACCTTATATGCTGATAATAGGCGACAAAGAGGTAGCTGCCGCCAGTGTTTCATTACGCCTGCGTAGCGGCGAACAAATAGACTCGCAAACTCAGGAAAGCCTCATAAAGCGGGTAAAGCAAGCTATCATCAGCCGGGCTAAGGATTTGAATCCGTAAAAATATTTGATTCCCGAGCGCTAATGTGCTATATTCCTGTCTGTAGTAAGCTGTTCTTGAAAGAAGGGGAATTAGAGAAATAATTAAAAAACTTCGCATCAATGAGAGAATCATAGCCAGAGAAGTTCGTCTTGTGGGAGAGAAGGGGGAGCAGCTAGGCATAATGACCTTGCAGCAGGCACGAGAGGTAGCAGAACGGCAGAACCTCGACCTGGTAGAGGTAGCACCTACCGCAGTACCTCCGGTATGTCGCCTGCTTGACTACGGAAAATACAAGTACGAGCAAGCCAAAAAGGAGCGTGAGGCCAAAAAGAGCCAGCGGGTGTCACTCCTCAGAGAGATCCGTTTTCGGCCTAGAATCGATAACCACGATTTTGAGGCCAAGGCGAGGTCGGTAAAGAAACTCCTGGAAGAAGGCGACAAGGTAAAAATTACGGTTATGTTCAGGGGTCGTGAAATAGTACATCCTGAAACCGGCGTGAAGCTGCTACAGCGGATGGCAGAATTATTGAAAGAGACGGCTTCTATTGAAAAACAACCGCTACTATATGGCAAGCGACTGATTATGATATTAGCACCGCTAACGATGCCAAAAAGCAGAATAAAGGAAGGTGTGAAGCAAGCGTAGGATGCCGAAGATTAAAACACATAAGGGAGCTCAGCGCCGCTTCCATATTACCGGCAGCGGCAAACTAATGCGGGTTAAGATCGGTAAGAGTCACTTCCGTCGTCGCAAGACAAGGCAGGCGAAAGGACTTTACGATGAAACAATACCGGTAAGCAAGAGCGACAGGACCCGCATAAAAAGACTCTTACCCTACGGGGTTTGACTTAAACAGGAGGATATTTTGCCACGAGTCAAGCGAGGTGTGACCACCGGTCACCGACATAAGAAGGTATTAGCACTAACTAAAGGCCATAGGGCAACCAAGCACTCTCTTTACCGTCGTGCTCATGAGTCTATGCTTAAGTCCTTGAGCTATAGCTATATCCACCGCCGTGATCGCAAGGGCGATATGAGACGTCTGTGGATTTTAAGGGTTAACGCCGCCAGCAGAAATGAAGGTATTACCTACTCTCAGCTTATGAATGGCTTAAACAAGGCAGGAGTAGCTGTTAACCGCAAGATATTAGCCGACATGGCAGTAAGAGATCCTGAAGCCTTTGGCAATTTAGTAACCATAGCCAAAGCACAGATCCAGCACTAAAAGACAAGACTGCGCAGAAAGATGAAGTGCGGCGTTGCTATCCATTGCTAGCCGCATTTTCTGTTAGTATCAGACAGGTTAATCCGCCATCAGGCCAGGGAAAAGGGGAGTATGATAAGCCGGCTTGAACAACTGAAACTAGGCGCACTGAAGGAGTTGGACTTAATTACCGATGCCAAGGAGATGGAACTCTGGCGAGTTAATTACCTGGGTAAGAAGAGCGAGCTAACCGGAATTCTGCGTAGTTTATCGTCATTAGCTGTCGAAGAGAGAAAACCGGTTGGCACTGCGGCTAACCGTATCAGAACGGAGCTGGAGAACGGGCTGGACCAGAAAAAGTGTGCCCTGAGAGAAATACAACTGACAGCGGTAACCAGAGAAGAGGATATCGACGTTACACTGCCCGGACGCCCTCTACCGACGGGGCGGCTGCATCCCATTACCAAGACGATTAATGAGGTCTGCGAGATATATAACTCCATGGGTTTCCAGGTAACGTCAGGGCCGGACGTAGAATGGAACTATTACAACTTTGAGGCACTGAATATCCATGACGACCACCCGGCCCGTGATGTAATGTCAACCTCCTGGGTCGATATCGAAGCTGACAAGGACAGAGGTCAGATGCTGCTACGTACGCACACTACCTCGGTAACTGCCAGGGTAATCGAATCCCAAAACCCCCCGATAAGAGTGGTTGAACCGGGTAGGGTTTACCGCTATGAGGCTACCGACGCTACCCACACTCCTATGTTCCATCAGATAGACGGCCTGGCTATTGACAAAGGTATTACCATGGCAGACCTTAAAGGTACGCTGTACGAGTTTGCCCGCCGCTTTTTCGGAGAAGGAAGAGGAGTACGCTTTCGCTGCGATTATTTTCCCTTCGTCGAACCGGGAGTCGAGATGGCTATCGAATGTTTGGTCTGCAACGGCCGGGGATGCCGACTTTGTGGAAATACCGGCTGGATAGAAATACTGGGCGCCGGAATGGTACACCCCCGGGTACTCGAGCGCGGGAATATCGATCCGGAGACATATTCCGGTTTTGCCTTCGGGATGGGTATTGACCGTCTACCCATGCTGCGTTACGGGATAGACGACATCAGGCTATTTTATAATAACGACCTCAGGTTCTTATCCCAGTTTTAACTATCGGGCAATAGCAGAATAGTCTTATCAGGTCTAAAATAATGAAAATATCGCTCAAGTGGCTTCGAGAATATGTAGACATCACCCTCTCTCCACACGAATTAGCCAATCGGCTGACGATGGCCGGTACTGAGACTGAGGGCATGCAGTGTATCGGGGAAAACTGGACAGGCATCACTATCGGCGAGATAACTGATATTAATCCTCATCCCAATGCCGACCGCCTCAAGCTGGTTACTGTAAATTTGGGTAGCGAGCAGACGACGGTCGTCTGCGGAGCCCCTAACGTTAGAATCGGTAGCAAGGTAGCCTTTGCTCCGGTCGGTGCTCAGCTTATCGATGGCCATAGTGGAGAACCATTCCGTCTGAAGTCCGCCAGAATTCGGGGTGTCACCTCAAACGGAATGGCCTGCTCAGAAAAAGAACTGGGGATCTCAGATAGCCACGAGGGAATCGTAATCCTGCCTGATGAAGCGCCTATAGGCACGCCACTGGCTGAGTATCTGGGCGACGTTATTTACGACCTGGCGATAACCGCTAATAGACCCGACTGCCTGTCGGTAATCGGCGTGGCCAGAGAGGTCGCCGCCCTAACCGGACAGGAATTGCATCGCCCCGATACCAGCTATGCCGAAGCAGGACATCCCATCGAGCAGCAAATCTCAGTAGAGATTGCCGATCCCGAGCTTTGTTCCAGATATTGTGCCAGTTTAATCACCGGGATCAGAGTGGCCGCTTCCCCCCGGTGGCTGCAACAACGCCTGCTGAAGTGCGGTATGCGCCCGATAAGTAATATCGTAGATATTACCAACTACGTTATGCTGGAATACGGTCAACCCCTGCACGCCTTCGACTACGATCAGATTCAAGACAGGAAGATTATTGTACGCCGGGCTGCCGCCGGTGAAAAGATAACCACCCTCGACGGGCTGGAACGGACCCTCTCTCCCGATATGCTGGTTATTGCCGATCAGAAAAGAGCAATAGCTATCGCCGGTATTATGGGCGGCATCGATAGTGAGGTTGCCGACGGTACCAGCTCGGTACTACTGGAAGCAGCCAACTTCAATCCCGGCAGCATTCATCGTACCGGTAGTGCCTTAAATATGCCCAGTGAAGCCTGTAACCGTTTCGAGAGGGGAATTCGCCCCGAACTGGTGGATGAAGCAATCAGGAAAGCCACCAAGCTCATCATAGAGTTAGCCGGCGGTCAGGCAGCCAAAGGGCTGATTGATGTCTACCCCAACCAGCAGGATCAGGAGCCGATACTGCTAACCAATGAAAAAATAAGGGGCCTTTTGGGTATTGATTTTAGCACCGACCGGATAGTAGCGGCGCTGACTTCCCTCGGTTTTACCTGTGAGATAGCAACAAATTCCTCAGGAGTACGGGCTACCGCTCCCTACTGGCGAAGCGACATCAAACAGGAGGTTGACCTTATTGAAGAGGTAGCTCGTATCATCGGCTACGACAAGATCCCCACCACCCTGCTGGGTACGACGCTACCCAGCCAGAGCCCTGAACCGATGGTCAAACTGAAACAGATGATAAGGTGCCACCTCAGAGGCTACGGATTCCAGGAGATAGTTACCTATTCCCTAACCAGTCTGGAGATACTCAGAAAACTGCTTCCGGACAATTCCATCGAACCCACCCCCATCCGCATGGCCAATCCGATGACAGCGGAACAGGAATATCTGCGCACCAACCTGCGGGCCAACCTCTTAACTACCCTCTACTCGAACAGAAAACATGAAGACGACAGCATCAGAATCTTCGAGCTGGGTAAGGTATATCTACCCAGGCAGAATGACCTGCCTGATGAACCCGAGATCCTATGTGCTCTACTAAATGGACCCAGGCAGAGTAAATCCTGGCACGAAGGGGACAGCCCGGTTGACTTCTACGATGCCAAGGGAACCGTCGAAAGCCTGCTCCATAACCTGGTAACAAATCTTGATTTTGAAAAGAGCAGCGACGCCAGTCTACACCCTAACAAACAGGCCGCCATCCTGATAGACGGCAACAAGGCAGGCATCGTCGGCGAGCTTCACCCCGGGGTCCGGGAGGCTTTCGATATCTGCGAGCCTACCTACCTCATCGAATTTAATGTCACCACACTCTTACCCTTTACCACCGGCCACAAAATGTTCCGGCCTATACCACGCTTTCCGGCAGTAGTAAGAGACATTGCTCTTACAGTGGATAGAGAAGTACCTCATCACAGCATACAGAGTAACATCGAAGGCACCCATCTGGTAACCAAGGTTACCGTATTTGACGTCTATTCCGGCGGCCAGATCCCCGGTGGCAAGAAATCTATTGCCTACCGGATTACCTTCCAGTCACCGGATCATACCTTGACCGACGATGAAGTCGATAAGGTTCAGAAGCAAATAATCGATAAGCTGTCCCGAGAGTTGGGCGCTAACCTACGTAGCTAGAATCCGCCTTACGTCTTCATCAAGAGGAAAAAATCCCGCGAGGGTATCGAATGAAAGACAGGGAAATAAAGAAGGTAGTAAGAGAGGGCTACGCCAGGATCGCAAAAGATGGTAGCTGCTGCTCCAGCCCGGTTAGTTCATGCTGCGGGAGTACCGACTCCGTGCAAGATATCAGCAGACGGATAGGATATACTAAGGGAGATCTTGATACAGTACCACAGGGAGCGAACCTGGGCCTCGGCTGCGGCAACCCGCTGGCTATTGGCTCCCTAAGAGAAGGGGAGACCGTTGTCGACCTCGGTTCGGGAGCCGGTTTTGATTGCTTCCTCGCCGCCAATATAGTCGGTGAGGCAGGGCGAGTCATCGGCATCGATATGACCCCGGAGATGATTGAGAAAGCGAGAGAAAACGCCGAGAAGGGCAGCTACACCAATGTGGAGTTCCGGCTCGGTGAAATTGAACACCTGCCGATAGCCGATGGCACAGCCGATATCATTATATCAAACTGTGTTATCAACCTTGCCCCCGATAAAAGAACGGTCTTCGAGGAAGCGTTCCGAGTACTGAAACCAGGCGGTAGACTGATGGTCTCGGACGTAGTCTTATTGAAGGAGCTTCCCGAATTTATTAAGAACTCGGCGGCAGCCTATGTCGGCTGCGTCTCGGGAGCGATCACCAAAGAAGAATACCTGGCTAACATAAGAGCAGCCGGGTTTCGGAAGGTTAACATAACCGGTGAGGCAGTCTTTCCCATAGAGTGGCTGACGGACGACCCGAAGGTAGAGGCAACCATTCAGGATTTACAGATACCACCGGAGGAGATAAAAGAAACCGCCGATTCGGTCATCAGTATCAAGGTTCAAGCAGTCAAACCTGAGTCGGCAGAGCGGACATTCCTTCATCGACAAGCCGCCTGAGCCTTCCTGCTATCTCCGCCATCGGTACAAGCTGTGACTCTTTCTCAGAGCGCTTTTTTACCTCGACGCTATCCTGTTTTAGAGTACGCTGGCTAACGGTCACCCGGATAGGTATCCCCAACAGGTCGGCATCATTGAACTTTACTCCCGGGGATTCCTGGCGATCATCCAGAAGCACCTCAAAACCTGCCGAACTGAGCTCTGAGTAGAGCTTCTCCGCCGTCTCCGCAACACCGGTATTCTCCCGATATAAAGGACAGAGATGAACCTGGTAGGGAGCGATAGGCAACGGCCAGATAATGCCATGGTCGTCATGGTTTTGCTCAATAGCAGCCGCCAGCAGTCTGCCGATGCCGATGCCGTAGCAGCCCATAACAATAGGACGATCAATGCCGTCAGAATCGGCGTAGAATGCACCTAATTTTTTCGAGAGAAAGGTACCCAGCTTGAAGATATGTCCGACCTCGATGCCGTGTGTAGAAATTAACTTACCGCCGCACCTGGGGCATTTTTCACCGGCGCAAGCCCTGGCTATATCAGACATGATATCGGCACTAAAATCACGGGGGTAGTTGACATTCTTAAGGTGTGTTTCCGGGCTGTTGGCACCGGCAACAAAGTTCACCCCGGGGATTACCGAATCATCAACAACGGTCCTAACATTTCTGAGGCCTACCGGTGAAGCGAATCCAGCGATAATACCGGCTTTCCTAATCTCCTCTTCATCAGCCAGATGGAGTTCAACGCATTTCAGGATATTCTTCAGTTTAACCTCATTTACCTCAAGGTCTCCCCTGATAACAGCAAAGACAAGCTCGCCATCAGCCGCATAGAATACCGCCTTAAGGATATGGTCCGGCGATACCTTGAGAAAATCAGAGAGAGCACTGATAGTAGTCACTCCCGGTGTCGCCACCTCTTCTAACGGCAACGGATCCTCTCCATCCTCCTTGCCTTTTGCGCAACAGGCCTTTTCCGAATTAGCCGCATACTGACAACCGGAGCAATAGATGATTTCATCCTCTCCGGTCTCCATAATGACCATGAATTCGTGTGAGTCCTTGCCACCAATAGCACCGCTGTCAGCTTCGACAAACAAAGCAGGCAGACCACAGCGAGCATATATCCTCTGGTATGCCTTAAGCATCTTGTTATAGCTCAAATCCAGACCCTTTTCATCAATATCGAAGCTATAGAGGTCTTTCATAGTGAACTCGCGAACCCGGAGCAGACCGGCCCTGGGACGGGGTTCGTCACGAAACTTGGTCTGGATTTGATATAGAAGCAGCGGCAGGTCCCGATAGCTCTTAACATACTGGCTGGCCAGCCTGGTAGCGACCTCTTCATGAGTCGGACCTAAACACAGTCTGCGCTCCCTGCGGTCATTCAGAACGAAAAGTCCCTCGCCGAAAGCCTGGTCGCGACCCGTTTGCTGCCATAACTCGAGGGGCTGGAGCACAGGCATCATAAGTTCCTGACCGCCAGCGGTATCCATCTCGTCACGGATTATATTTTCTATCTTCCTGAGCGCCCGCAAAGCCAGAGGCAGATAGGAATATATCCCGGAGGCTACCTGATATATCATCCCCGATTTCAGAAGCAGTTGATGACTGACAGTATCTGCTTCGGCAGGTATTTCTCTCTGCGTCCTGCCGAAAAGTCTTGATATTCTCACTTTACTCGTTATCCAATCCAATCATATTCGCCGGGCTACTCGTCTTTTAATCACACCAACAATCCCGCTATCCCCAAAATCACAGGACAGCCAAGTGATAAAGACACCCGATGCCATACCTTAAGTGTCCCAGGTAATTATGGTGAGAGATACAGGATGCGCCGTCTGATTCAGACCAGATTAGGCGAATTCTTTCTTACCCATTACGACAAATATAATCGCCACTACCCCCAGGGGAATGATAGGAAACATAGCGCAGATAGCAGCGAACAGACAGTATCCCCAGACCTTTCTCTTGAACATCAGAATAGCGCCGATTAAGGCCAATATTCCGAGTGCGAGTAAGCCACCGCCTATACCGGTTAACCAGCCTAGCCCGGTTAACTCAGCAACCACCCCGGTACCCAGAAGTGCAAAGGCCCCGTAGATTATGCCAACAATACCACCGATTAAGGTCAAAATAGCAGCCAGTGTTACCTTCCAGGTTCTTTTCATCGCTTAACCTCCCTTTAATTAAATTAGGTTATCAACAATGATACATAAGGCGTGACTATTTTTCAATACCCGGTCAGCTTTTTTACGCCCGAAATACCTGGTTACAAGGATTCGGGCTTAAGATTTCCTGCCAATTAGTTGACATAAATAAGTAGTGCTTTTTTGTTGCAGATTACTACACGATTAGTCGGCGTCTCATGGTTTTAAGCGATATTGCAAAAAAAGCGATCGCTAGACCAAAAATGTAGGCCAGCGCCGGGAGAAGATCGGTAGTTAAGGTACCACTGATTAGTGCTCGGTTAAGCTGAACCACCGGTGTCAGGGGAGCGATCCAGCTTAACTTTTGTACTATCTCCGGGAACGAAGAAAGAGGGAAGAATACCCCGCTGAAGAAGAATACCGGCGTGATAAACAGACTGAAGTAATAATTGAAACTGTAGATGGAGGGGATAAGAGAGGAATACAGGACGGCGATGGCAGAGAACATAATGCCGGCCAGAAACGAAACCGGTAGAATGAGTAATGCCCAGGGCGAATGTACCAGTTGAAAAGCGGCAGCAACGGCGAGGATGAAGCTGCCGGTAAGCAGGGAGCGGGTAGCTCCCCAGAAGATTTCGCCGGCGGTGACGTCTTCAATATTTAGTGGCGTGACGATGATGGCATCGTAAGTTCTTTGATGCTCCATGCGGATAAAGGTGCCGTAGGTACACTCGAAGCTGGCGCTGAACATAGCATAGCCAGCAATAACACCAGGCGCGACAAATTCGATATACGATTGACCGTTAACCACCCCAACGTATGTTCCTAAGCCTAGACCCATGGCGAGCAGAATGATAATCGGTTCGGCGACCATCACCGGTATTTCCGAGCGCCACAGCCGGAAAAAGACGTCTCGATTACGCTGCCAGACCCTGATAAACCGCCAAGAGAAGGACTTCATTCGATTAGAGTCCTCCCGGTTAGTCTGAGAAAAACGTCTTCCAAGGTGCCCGGCCTACGCTGCAAGCTAATCAGACTATTACCAAGGTCTTTGATTACCGCGTCAGAATCAATGTGAAAGAGGTGAATCCGGTTATCCACTACTTCAAAATCCAGGCTGAGGTTTTTTAGTTTCTCTTTTACATCATTTTTTTCTTCGCTGGTGACCTCAATTACATATACCGTTTTGCCCACATGGCGGATAACCAACTTCTGTGGAGTATCTAGACTCAAGATCTTACCCAAGTGCATGATGGCCACCCGATCGCAGATATCGGCGGCCTCCTCCATATTGTGGGTGCACAGAAGCTGAGTGACCCCCTGAGATTTTAGCTCAGCCAGCTTACGCCAGACCATGTGTTTGGCCTGAGGATCAAGTCCTATCGTGGGTTCGTCGAGAATTATAAGCTGGGGCCGGTTAATCATACCTCGGGCAATAAGGAGACGCCGCTTCATACCTCCGGAGAGCTCGTTAATACGGCTATCATGCTTATTTTCCAGTTCAAAAAGGCCTAGTATTTCCCGGCTACGCTGCTTAGCTTCTTCTTTCGGTAGATCGAAGTACCGGGCGAAGGTTACCAAATTCTGAATTACGGTCAGGTCTTCATCAAGGTTATCCAGTTGTGGCACCACGCCTAATTTAGCTTTCACCTGCCGGGAATCGGTGCGCAGATTATGGCCGAGAACCCAGATATCACCACTGGTTGGAGGAGATGCAGCAACTATCATTCTGAGCAGGGAAGTCTTGCCAGCCCCATTTGGCCCCAGCAGTCCAAAGCATTCACCCCTGATGACCTCTAAATTTACGTCGTCTACAGCAACCAGTTCTCTAAATTTCTTGGTCAGGTTGTTGGTTTTAATAATTGACATAAGAACCACCAGATAGCCTCCAGAATCCCCGGCTATCGATATTACTATCTTGGACTACACCACCATGATTAGACAGATATTACCTAAAACCTTTCCACTTCCCTCATTAATACACTGACCAAATCCTTTTCCTCTATGGTCCTTATCTTCTTACCCTTTTTAAAGAGGACGGCTTTACCCTTACCGCAGGCAATGCCGATATCAGCATCCCGGGCTTCACCGGGTCCGTTGACGACACAACCCATCACGGCTACCTTGAGCGGCCGGTTAACCTTCAGAAGCGCATCCTCAACCTCCCGGACCAGACTGATGATATCAACCTCAGCCCTCCCGCAGGACGGGCAACTGACCAGTACCGGACCACGCTGACGCATATTCAGGCTCTTCAGGATCTCATAGCCGGCGGCAACCTCCTCCCGAGGATGAGCGGTCAGGGAAACCCGGATGGTATCTCCGATACCAAGGTAGAGCAGGGTGCCAATACCCACTGAACTGCGGATGATACCTGCCCTCGGTGTGCCGGCTTCGGTAATCCCAATATGAAGGGGATACGGAATCCTCCCGGCAATATTCCGATAGGCCTCAATGGTGGTAGGAACATCGAAGGCTTTCAGAGACACCTTAATCAGGTCGAAGTCCAGGCTCTCCAGCAGCCTGATCTGCTTTAAGGCTGCTTCCACCATCTGCCGGGCAACGGATAGACCGGGACACTCTGCCTCAGGCAAGCTGCCGGCATTTACCCCGATGCGGATAGGAACGCCCCTTTCCTTAGCCAACCTGGCCACGATAGATACCTCATCCGGCTTACCGATATTACCCGGGTTTAAGCGCAACCCGTCGGCTCCAGCCTCCAATGCGATTAATGCCAGCCGATAATTAAAGTGAATGTCAGCAACCAGCGGCAGGGAAGTACATTTTTTTATCGCTGCTATCGCCCGTCCTGCCTCGGCATCAGGCACCGCCACACGCACCAATTCGCAGCCGCAGTCTTCCAGCTCCCTGATCTGGGCAATAGTTGACATAATATCTCGAGTATCAGTCTTAGTCATCGACTGTACCACAATAGGAGCACCACCGCCGACGGTAACATTCCCAATTTGAAGCGGCCTGCTGTTTCGACGAATCTCCATGATATCATCTGCCTCTATGGCATCAGGCTCCCTCCACCAACAATGCGCAAAATATCACTATAGGTCACCGCAGCAAAAACACCCATAAGCAGCAGGAAACCGATCAGGTGTACCTTTCCTTCCGTCTTGGGCGACACACGCCGGCCCCGGCGTACTTTCTCCAACAGAAGAAAGCCTATCCTTCCCCCATCCAGGGCAGGGAGCGGGAAAAGATTTATCAAACCGATATTAAGGCTGAGAAAAGCAGCGAATTCCAGCAGCGGACTAATCCCCACTTTAGCTGCCTCACCGGTCATTTGAGCAATACCTACCGGTCCTGTTAATTTGAGAGAGGTAGTGCCGGCAAGCATACTCAGTATACCATTCTTAAAAAGGGCCATGGTTTCCACACATGCCGAGACGGCTAAAGATGGCACCCTCCAGAACGGCTCGCTGCGGCGTACAACAGTTGCCTCCGGCATGCTAATCACGATCCCCACTGCCCCCTGGCCCTCGGGAGGTCTCCACCTTGGTACCATATTAACATCCTCTACGGTTAAATCACCGTGCTCGACTCTTACCACGATCTCCCTGCCCAGGCTAATCTGGATGTAGCGCTGCAGGTCGCTACTGTTCTCCAGAGGCTTTCCGTTTATACTGACTATCCTGTCTCCGGGTTCAATACCGGCTAAAGCCGCCGGTGAACCGGACGCCACATCCTCTACCAGCACATCTCCGATTACCATATTATGAGGAACCATAAAAGCAATAGCAAAGAGGATCAGAGGCAGCAAAAAGTTCATCAGCGAGCCGGCGCTGAGCACCAGAAGCCTGATACCAAAAGACTTACCGGCCAGGCTTCTGGGCGCACCGGGGTCTTCTTCGCCGGACATTTTGGTAAACCCACCCAGCGGTATCGCATTCAGTGAATAGATCGTTTCGCCCCGTTTCACCGAAAATAACCTGGGGGGTAGTCCGACGCCGAACTCCTTCACTTCCACACCGGAGGCTTTGGCAGTGATGAAATGCCCCAGCTCATGGGCAATGATAATTACTGCCAGGACGCCAAGGAAAATAAGCACCGTAATCAGCACGGGCTATCTCCACTAACAAATCGGTAGGCCGTCTCCCTGGCCCAGACATCAGCAGATATAATCTCATCCAGGTCAGGGCAGACCACCATCTGGTGCCGCTCTAACACCTGCTCGACAAGGCGAGCGATACCGGTAAATTCAATGCGCCGGGATAGGAACAGGTTAGCCGCAACCTCGTCAGCGGCACAAAGCACAGCCGGGTAAGTGCCCCCCTTCCTGCCTGCCTCAATAGCCAGCCTGAGACAGGGAAATACATCCGGGTCAACCTGCCCGAAGGTAAGATTACTCATTACGTCCCAGTTGAGCCGCTCGAGATGGGGATTAGGCAAGCGCTCGGGATAAGATAGGGCGTACTGGATAGGCAAGCGCATATCGGGACATCCCAACTGGGCCTTAACCGAACCATCAACGAATTCTACCAGGGAATGGACAATACTCTGTGGATGAACTAGAACCTCAATGCTCTCAAAAGGCATATCGAACAGCCAGTGGGCCTCAATTACCTCAAGGCCTTTGTTCATAAGGGTAGCCGAATCAACGGTAACCTTCCTCCCCATCCGCCACGAGGGATGTTTTAGCGCCTGCTCGACGGTTACTTTACTCAGCCGTGATTTCGAATAATGCCGGAAGGGACCCCCCGATGCCGTCAGCACAAGACGAATCGGCTTCTGATTCTCTCCTTGAAGGCATTGCCATATCGCGCTATGCTCGCTATCGAGAGGTAGAATTAGGGCTTTATTCAGCCCGGCTTCACGGGTGATAATCTCGCCGGCCGCGACCAGCGACTCTTTGTTAGCCAGTGCAATTTCCTTTCCGGCCTTTACCGCCGCCATCAGAGGCAACAAACCTGACTTCCCGGAAGTAGCGATAACAACGGTATCAACCCGGGGATGAGAAGCGATATCCTCCGGCGATAAGAACTCACAGTTTATATCAGCCGGTCTCTGTCCTGACTTCCCATCCTGAAAATAGACAAACCTGGGCCGGAACTCATTTACCTGCCTGGCCAGCAAGTCAATATTCTTCCCGGCAGCCAATCCGATGACACGAAATCTGTGCGGAAAAGCACGGACTACCTCAAGGGTTTGTTGACCTATGGAACCGGTTGAACCCAGAATGGCCAGTTGCTTAATTACGCCAGTCATATCAAGCAATAGTATACATAGTATACCACATAGTATACCAGCGCACCGGCAAAAATGAGACTATCGATACGGTCAAGGACTCCTCCGTGGCCCGGCATCATGCTGCCGGAATCCTTTACCCCCATATTGCGCTTCAGCAGGGACTCGACAAGATCGCCCATCTGCCCGAAGATACTGACCAGTACGGCTAACGGAATTACCTGCCCGGGAAAAAGCGGAAGACGGAACGGGGTAGGGGTAAAAAACAGTATACTCACTACGGCAGCAGCGCCTATACCGCCTGCTACTCCCTCCCAGGTCTTGCCCGGGCTGATGTCTGGAGCAAGCTTGTGCCTGCCGAATTTTCTACCGACAAAGAAAGCCATGGTATCGGAAGCCCAGGTAACAAACAGGATAAAGAATACCCAGTTTCTGCCATCATCCAGCCCTCTCAGAGCAACTAGATGACCCAGCAGCCAGCCCACATAGAGTATACCGGCGATTGTCCAAACCCAGCTCTGGAAAGCCCCTTCTTTATTCCGACGCGCCAGAAGTCCCATTAGGGGTAGCACCACCGCCGAGGTCAACAGTAAGGGCATGAGTAAGCCAGGAGTAAGATAAGGATTAAGGAAAGACAGCAGCTCCGGGTTGCGACCCAGAATAAAGAACGCCGTCCAGATTAGACCGAAGCAGGCGAACGGCAACAGCTTTGCCATAGCTGCCATTCGATAAAACTCAAGAACAGCCAGGACGCCAAAGACGACCATTAATACGGTAAAACCCCTCTCACCACCAAACCAGACAACCACCACCAGAAGAGGAGCAAACCAGAGGGAAGTTATAACCCTTTTCTTAAGCATACGCTTCTGCCGGACATTTAGTTATAATCCACCGAAGCGCCTATGCCTGTGACGATAAGACAGCAGCGCTTTATCGATATCCTTCTCATTGAAGTCAGGCCACAGAACATCGGTGAAATAGTATTCGCTGTAAGCCGATTGCCATATCAGAAAATTGCTGATACGGAGTTCACCGCCGGTGCGGATGAGCAAGTCAACATCGGGGATATCGCTAGTATAAAGGAAACGGCTAAACAACTTTTCGTCTATATTCTGCGGCGGGACGCCTTCAGCAATAATACCACGTACCGCATCCAATATCTCAAGGCGTCCTCCGTAGTTAAAGGCAAAGCCGAGGGTCAGCCCGGTATTGTTTTCTGTCAGCTTAACGGCCTTACCTATCTCCTGCTGGAGACCTGGAGGGAGTTCCTCCAGACGGCCGAGATGGCGAAGCCTGACCCCTTCTTTGTGAAGCTCCTGAGACTCCTTACCGATTACCTCTCCGAAGAGATGGAATATCCCCCCGACCTCATCCTGAGAACGGTTCCAGTTTTCGGTGGAGAAACCAAAAAGGGTAAGATACTTTAAGTGGTAGCGGTTGTTGAAATAACGAATCGCAGAGCGGGCGCTGTCTACTCCGGCGACATGTCCCCTGAACCTGGGCAGCTCGCGATGCTCTGCCCACCTGCCGTTACCGTCCATAATGATAGCAACATGACGGGGATTGCCGGCCTCTTCTTCCGCAGCTAACGAATCAACTTCCATGACACAAGTGAAAAACTGGTGACAACCATTTAGCCCGGGCTAGACTTCTTCAATCTCTATCTCTTTATTCTGACCAGCCTGCTCGGCAAAAGCTATGAATCTGTCGGTAATCTTCTGCAGCTGGTCTAAGGTACGCTTCATATCATCCTGCGACATCTCTTTGTCTTTCTCCAGCTTCCTCAGTTCATCCATAGTCTCACGCCTCAAATTACGGATGATCACCCTCTCCTTCTCCACCCTTGCCCTTACCACCTTAACCAGCTCCTGACGCCGTTCTTCATTGAGAGGCGGGATATTTATGCGAAGTACATTTCCGTCACTGACCGGATTGAGCCCGAGGTCAGATTTCAGAATGGCTTTTTCAATACTGTGCAGACTGCTTTTATCCCAGGGCTGTATAACCAGCAAGCTGACTGCCGGTGCGGAAACGCCGGCGATTTGAATAAGCGGAGTTGGGACGCCGGCATATTCTACCTTGATATGTTCAACCAACGCCGGCGCAGCATGCCCGGTACGAATGGTAGTCAGCTCCTTCTTCAAAGCCTCTACGGAGGCCTGCATCTTCGTCTCGGTGTTCTTTAAAAGTACACTAATATCCATTTTTTCTGCTTACTCATTAGTTACCAGAGTACCAATATGCTCGCCGTTGACAGCACGCTCCAGTCCCTGTGGAGCCTGAAGATCGAAGACCACTATCGGCAGCTTATTCTCCAGGCAGAGAGAGAGAGCAGTGGCATCCATCACGTTAAGACGCATATTCAATGCTTCAAGATGGCTGATTTTGTCGAATTTCTTAGCATCGGGATTTTTATTCGGGTCAGCGCTGTAGATACCATCAACGTTATTCTTAGTCATCAGCAGCACTTCCGCTTCGATCTCTATAGCCCGCAGGGCCGCTGCGGTATCGCTGGTCATATAGGGGTTACCGGTGCCTCCGGCGAAGATAACCGCCCTGCCCTTTTCCAGATGTCTGATGGCACGCCGTCTGATATAGATCTCCGCCACCTGCTGAATACCGATTGCCGTCTGGGTCCTGGTGGTTACTCCCACCTTCTCCAGGGCATCCTGGAGAGCTAAAGCATTTATCACAGTAGCCAGCATACCGGCGTAGTCGGCGGTAACCCTATCCATCCCTTTCCGCTCGGCAGCAGCACCACGCCAGATATTGCCGCCACCAACAACAATAGCAACACCGACCCCGGTTTCCATCACCTGTTTGATCTGCATGGCTATCCGGGTAAGGGTATCGGTATCAATACCATAATCGAGCTTGCCGCTGAAAGCCTCGCCGCTGAGCTTAAGAAGGACCCGCTTATACCTGGTAGTGGTCATACCAATAATACCTATCTACCTAATTCGAATCGGGCGAATCTGGCTACCTTGATATTCTCACCTAACTTGGCGATAGTCTCAACGATAATGTCCCGGATAGTTCTGCCGGGGTCTCTAATGAAAGGCTGTAACAATAAGCAGTCCGCCTGAGGTTCGACGTCAGCTTCATCTTTAATCTCGTCATCCGAAATAAATTTAGGAGGCATGGCCGCTACCTGCATTACCAGATTATGCGCCAGCTCCTTAAATTCAGCGGTACGGGCAACGAAGTCGGTCTCACAATTGACCTCGATCATAGCGCCGATACGCCCACCGGTATGGACATAGGTCTCAATCACACCACAGGTAGTAGAACGTTCCGACTTATCCTGGGCCTTGAGAATACCCTTCTCCTTCAATATCTGTTGTGCCTTCTCCATATCACCGCAAGCTTCAATGAGGGCATTGCGACAGGATATCACTCCAGCCCCTGATTGCTCCCTCAGCTCCCGTATTTTAGCCGTTGGAATATTCAACTCCCGCTCCTTACACTACTATTCATCACCAGACATGAAAACAACCGGTTCGGTATCCTCGGCAACCGCAACCTCTTCTATGCTTTCTCCCTCTGGCTGCTCTTCACGGGCCAGGAATTCGGCCCCTCCAGCCTTACCCGCCAGAACCGAGTCGGCGATCCGGCTGCAGGCAAGCTTAATGGCCTTAATAGCATCATCATTAGCCGGAATCGGATAGTCAATACCGGTAGGGTCGCAATTGGTATCGGCAACAGCCACCACCGGTATGCCAACCCGTTTTGCCTCTTCTAAAGCCAGCCTCTCCTTGGTAACATCAACAATGAACAGAGATGAGGGTAGACTGGTCATCTCTTTGATGCCACCTATCATACGATTGAGACGCACCAACTCCTTACCCAGCTTGAGGGCTTCTTTTTTAGGCAAATGTTCAAGCTCACCCCTGGCTTGCTGGTCTTCCAGACGAACCAGATAGTCTATACGACCCTGTATCGTGCTAAAATTGGTCAGCACTCCGCCGGGCCAGCGCTGGTTAATGTAATACATATTACAGCGCTTAGCCTCTTCCTCTATAGCCTCCTGGGCCTGCTTCTTGGTACCGACAAAAAGTACGTTACCGCCGTCGGCAACCAACTGCTCGATAAAACTACAGGCCTTCTCCAGCATGCCAACCGTCTGCTCCAGATCAATGATATGAATACCATTACGCTTGGTGAAGATATATCTCTTCATACGAGGATGCCAACGACTCGTCTGATGGCCGAAGTGTGCCCCGGCTTCCAAAAGCTGCTTGATTGTGACTGTACTTGCCAATCTTACCCCCCTCCTGAACTGTTAAGTAGTATAACATAACTACTCGCTATGCAGCAACACGAGACTATGGCAACCAAAACCCGCCACCTGCTGCTCCGGCAAAGTGCATTTATCGGGCAGACGACCAACCTAATCACAGTTAAACCCGATAAGGCTTATCTTGCTGTCTTCCTCTCTAAGGGTCCAGGTAGTCAGGCAACTACCCCAGGCATTGGTCGTAACCGTACCCTGAATCCTCCAGCTACCCTTACCATCATAATTAGCAACCCACTGGCCAACCGGGATTGCCGGACTTATTTTTACCGGTGTCTCGGAACCTTGCCCGGGAACCGCCTCCTGGTAATAATCATCGATATACGGTATGCCGGCAATCTGAATAATAGCAATCGCCTGTTGACTGCTCAAGGCAGACGGTGATACTAATGTATTTATCAGACCGCAACCCAGAAGCGGGACAGCCAGCAAAACAGCAAGTCCACTTAACAAAAGCGATTTGGCTTTGTTTCCCATTTCAGTCCACCTTTCTCTACTTGACTAACTCCGGTAATGGATACTTTAAGTACCGGAGCCGCTTTTGTCAAGCAGAGCCCGGTACCATCGATATGCCACCGGGTACCGGGCCGGAGGTATCTCCGGCAGGTATACCACAGGCGGGATAATCTATATAATAGGGGAGAAGGATGGAAAAGGTGGAATCAGCCACCATGTTATTAGAGAGGTAACGGATCTTGTTAATAAGAAAAAAGGAAACGGTCGCCCAAGGGAAATATATAGACTTCGTCAGGAAACACTTTCTTACTAGGTCAGGCAAAGAAGCGGTATGGGAAATGGTGGAGAGGAAAAACACGTTCAACTGCGGGGCGGTTGCCGTCGTCGCCATTACCCGGAATAAAGAGTTAATTCTGGAAAGACACTGGAGATACGCAATAGAGTCTTTTGTTATTCAACTACCGGCGGGGTTGACCGACCAAGCGGGAGAGAATGAAGAAGACACTGCAAGACGCGAGCTCATGGAGGAGACAGGCTACCTGGCCGGGGAGCTTGTCCCGATTAAGGTAACACCAGAATGCTCGGTTCTGACACCCAGCCGGGTCAATCATTTTCTGGCACCGGACGCGGAATATGTCGGAGGCGAGAATCCCGATGATGCTGAAATAATTGAGGTCCTTAAAATACCCATCGCAGGATTGCCTGATTTCCTGCTCAACCTACCTGCAGACACCACCATGGACCTTAGAGTTCCCGGTATAATCTGGATTTTAGAGAAAATGGGGTTGATCTAAAAACAGGTTCAGCGAAACTCGTTAAGGTTATTATCGAAATGGACAAAAGCAGTTGACACCGATAGATATATCATTTATGATATATCTAAGTTAGAGCTACCGACAGTGGTATGTAAAAGGCTTGGTACCTTCGATACCAAGCATCCAATTCCACCGGACACTACACTAACGAGAGCAATGGCCCATTGACAAGGCTCTTTAACACACTGTAACATTGTACCAACTGAATATCGGATTACTCTCCGAGCGGAGATACCTAAAGCTTAGAGCAATGGTACGGCCGCCGGTGGGCTTCATAGAAGCCTCGAGGGTATGGGTGGAAACGCTTGTGCCTCCCGTTGGAAAGGAGAGCTTACTTAGTAAGCATTCGTTTGAAGGCACCTCCTTTCGAGGTGCTTTTTTTATTACGGCATAAATAGTGTTTAGAAAACGTATGGGAGTGATTATGAAAAATTGATGAATTACTGAAACATACAATCAATAATAATCAATACGAAGGAGGATACTATAATGAAAAGAGCAGTCACAATTTTGGCCAGCCTGGCAATTCTGGCCTCGGTTATGACCGGTTGCACTCAGACGACACCGCCCGACAAAACACCATCAACCAGAATTGTCGTGGACCAGATCGGTAACGTCGTTGAGCTTCCCGAGACTATCGACGAAGTGGCTAACTTCTGTTATCAGATGGTCGAAGTGCAGATTGCCTTGGGAGCAGGCGATAAGCTGGTCGCAGGATCTTATTATGGAGATGTGCCCTGGCTGGATGAAAGTTTGAAATCCTTGCCGAATCCCTACAACTGGCAAACCGGCCTGAATGTTGAGGAATTAGTGAGCGTCGATCCGGATCTAGTAGTGATGTGGGGCGGTACCCCACAGGATGCTATGGATATGGTCTGGGACGCCGGTTATCCAGTGGTCTGCGACTGGACCATGGGCCAAGGCACTACTGAGGAAGCTATTGAAATGCTCGGTAAAGCCCTGGGGAAGGAAGCTGAAGCTGACGAAATCCTCGCCTACTGGGCTGACCAACAGGCAATTATCAATGATGTCATCAATGACATACCTGAAGGAGACCGCTTACGGGTATTCTATACCGGTCATGACAAACTGATCACCTGTGCCAAAAATACCGATGAAGATTGGTGGATATCAGAGGCCGGTGGTATCAATGTGGCTAGAGATGCCTCCGGTCTGCCCTGGGGTTCAGCCTCCTGGTGGATGGAACTTTCAATAGAGTCCGTTATCGCATGGGACCCCGACGTTATAATCATAAGTTCTAAGGCTGGAATTGATCCCGATGATATACTGAACGACCCGCAGTGGAAAGATATAAAGGCAGTTCAGGATGGCAAGGTGTACCGGGTTCCTTTTGGCTATCATGTCTGGGACAGGCCTTGTGCCGAGAGAATTCTAGGGCAGTTGTGGCTGGCGCAGAAACTCTATCCCGATAAATTCACCAATATCGATATCAGGCAAGAGACAAGAGACTTCTTTGAAACATTTTTCCGGGTCAATCTGTCTGAAGAAGAGGTGGACGATATTCTGGCCGGCGTAAAATAGTCGTTGCCGCATAGGAGAGATACGATACTGACTAAGTATCTCTCCTATGCCCAACCCAAAGAGGGTACCATGATTTCTGAGATTATCGATATGCTGCAGGCCGATGATGCCAACGCTCTTTTCGGCCAAGCCCGCAGCTTAGCCACTAGAAAAGAACTACTATTCTCAAAACGCATCCCTTTGACCAGTACCTGCACAATGGATCCCATTTGTCGTCATTGCAGCTGGCAACCTTTCCGGCACTTGAGTACAGGTTCCACTCAGTCTGCTATGACTCCGGCCAGTGCTGTTATACGTGCTAAAAACATCGAACGGGCAGGGATTCAGCGCTGTTACTTCCCCAGTGGTTGGATGGGGTTTGAGGTCCCCCACTATTTCTATGAATGCATTTCGGCGGTACGGGAAAATACCAGCCTGGAGCTGTTTGGCGAATCAGGGGCGATCAGCCGGCAGACACTTCAAAATATGAAAGCCGCCGGCATGGACGGATACATTATCGGCGTAGAAACCACTAACGAAGCGCTATTTCGCTGGATGCGACCCGGAGAAGATTATCAGCGTCGTATTCAGACTATCTGGGATGCCAAAGAGATAGGCCTAAAAGTACTGACTACATTTCTTGTAGGTATCGGGGAGACTGTGGCTGATCTCGGGAAAACCATCGAATATACCCGACAACTGGATATCGATTCTATCCATGTTTTACCGTTTATGCCCTGTCCTTTCACTGATATGGAGAAACGGTCAACGCCTAATCATTACTGGTCGGCCAAGGTTACCGCAGTCACTCGCATTACTAATCCTGCGGTTAACCTCTATGCCTTTGGAACTCAGCTATGGCACGAAGCTGCCTGGGCAGTAAGAGCGGGAAGCAACGCTTTTTGGGTTTCGTATAATTGCGGAGAAAACGATGCTGCATATGACGATGATGAGCTGGTGCGACTGAAGAATATATTTAAGTAGTGCCTCTATCCCTTGATGAAGATATCGGCTGTGCCTCAATAGCTAACCGAAACAAGAGTGGTTAATAATCCCATGACCCGTAAACAAAAATCGCTATTAATACTGCTACCACTGATTATTCTCTTCGTGTCCTTGTTTGTTGGCAGATATATGATCCCCCCACTCGAGGTCTGCCAAGTCCTAATCGGCAAAGCGCTGTCAATCACTCCGACCTGGGAACCCAAAATAGAGACTATTATTTTCGGGGTAAGATTACCCCGAGCTCTTCTAGCACTCGTAATAGGGGCCAGTCTCTCCATATCCGGAGCTTCGTTTCAGGGACTGTTTCGCAATCCCCTGGTCAGTCCCGACATTCTCGGCGTCAGTTCCGGGGCCGGCTTCGGTGCCGCCCTGGCAATTCTGCTCTCATTAGGGCCGGCTTACGTACAGGTATTCGCGCTGGCTTTCGGAGTTCTTGCCGTTTGCTTAGCCTACCTTCTAAGCCGAATATACCGGGCCGATTCGGTAATAATGCTGGTTTTATCCGGCGTGGTAGTATCGGCTTTTTTCGGGGCTTTAATTTCTCTGACCAAGACAGTAGCCGATCCTCAGACGAAGCTACCCGCAATAACCTTCTGGCTCATGGGCAGCCTCAGCACATCCAATTTACAGGACCTTATTTCGATATTGCCGTTCGTTCTATTTGGAATCACCGGATTACTTATAGTGCGATGGCGTATTAATGTGCTGTCCATGGGTAATGAGGAAGCAATGTCTATGGGTCTTAATACCAGGCCACTTATTGCTTTCATCGTTCTTTGTGCCACGCTGACAACAGCCGCTTCGGTCTCGGTAAGCGGCATTGTCGGCTGGGTGGGCCTTATGGTGCCGCACTTAGGAAGGATGCTGGTCGGCCCTGACCACAAGTACCTGTTACCGGCATCTTTGTCTATCGGAGCCAGTTACCTGCTAGTCATGGATGCCATCGCTCGAACCGCCAGTACCAATGAGATACCTCTGGGAATACTGACAGCAATAATCGGCGCGCCTTTCTTTGCTTATCTGTTACGCAAAACCAGAGGAGTGTGGCTTTGATGCCAGCCAAGTTAGCCATTAGCGATGCTGAATTCAGCTATGGTGAAAGGGATATCTTTCATCACCTGAACCTGGAAGTCATGAGCGGTGAGGTTTGCTGTATATTAGGGGCCAATGGATGCGGCAAGACGACTCTACTCCGCTGTATTGCCGGCACGCTCAAACTACAAAGCGGAGAAATCTATGTCGATGGTCACGACGTGTATGATTTAAAGATAAATAAGAGAGCCGGAAGAATAGGTATCGTTTTTCAGGAACACAATATTGCCTTTCCATATAATGTTCTGGAAGTAGTTAAGATGGGTCGTACGGCCCATCTTAACCTGTTCAATACTCCTTCCCGGAAAGACACTCAGATTGCCGAGGAAAAACTTGCCATGGTCGGGATGCTGCATCTCAAGGACAAACCGTATAATCAACTTAGCGGCGGAGAAAGGCAGCTCATTCTTATCGCACGTACTATTGCTCAGGAGCCGGAAGTTGTACTGCTCGATGAGCCTACTTCTCACCTGGATTTTCGCAACCAGGTACTGATTCTGAAGATAATCAATCAACTGGTTGCAAAAGGATTGACTGTCATCATGTCTACACACTTGCCTAATCACGCCTTTCTAGTATCGGGAAAATCCGCCATTATGCACAACGGTTCTTTTATAGCAATTGGCGATCCTACCACGGTGGTGACGGAAGAAAACATGAAGACAGCGTACGGGGTCGATGTAAAAATACGGGACGTAGCATTAGACGGTTTAAATGATTTAATCAAAGTATGTGTGCCGGTTCTAAGGAAAGCCGATTGAAAACGCTTATGCCAAAGTTCTATCGGTAGGCTGAGGGACGAATGCTTGAACGAGAACTGGTTTATCAGCCTGAAGGATGCCAGGGAGGTTATTGAAAACTGGCGGATAGACTATAATGTGGGCAAACCACACAGCTCACTCGGAGGTCTGACACCTAACAATTACGTTGAAAATACCGGAAAGGGTCAGCGAGAATCTAATCATCGGTTTGCTAATTCAGGGGTAAGGTCATAAGACATTCCATTCAAGATTTTCTGGGTATATAATCATTAGACAATTGTTGATAGATAAACTACAGGGAGATTGTTGATGATACCTAAAAACATAGACCAAATTACCGAGGAAGCCCTTCAATTACTTAAGGAAAACGCAGTCTTAGAAGGTAAGACTATTGAGTATAAAGAGGAACTACAAATTGATAGCGACTCTGATAAGAAAAAATTTCTTGCTCAAATCTCATCTTTTGCCAATGCTGTTGGGGGTGACTTGGTTATTGGCATTACGGAAGAGGGAGGAGTTCCCAAATCAATAGACGGATTGGACATTGAAGATATAGACAAGGAGAAGCTGAAGATTGAAAACATCATCCGTGATGGCATTCCGCCAAGGATCATAGGAATACAAATACAACCAATATCACTAAGAAACTCAAAAGTCGTCTTGATAATTAGAGTTCCGAATAGTTGGAATAGCCCTCATCGAGTAATATATGGTGGCCACGACAAGTTTTATGCCCGTAATTCTAGTGGCAAATACCCAATGGATGTAGCTGAGCTCAGGAATGCGTTTAATCTATCTGAAACAGTAGCGGAAAGAATTAGAAGATTTAACATTGATAGGGCATCTAAGATAATATCTGGTGAGACTCCTGTACCACTATGTGATTGTGCAAAAATAGCGCTTCATATTCTCCCGTTAGTTTCTTTTCACCCTGCTCGATTCTATAATTTAACACCGATAGCAACACATCCTAATAAATTTTCTCCCATATATTCTAGAGGGTGGAATCATCGGTATAACCTCGACGGACTCCTAACATATTCCCCATTAGAAGACGGCAAATGTGACTCTTATGCCCAGTTATTCAGGAGCGGAATAATAGAAGCCGTAAATGCAACGTTACTTTGCTCGAGACGGGATAAACGCACCATACCAAGCGGGGTTTATGAAAAAATGTTAATCGAGTCATTCGATAAATATATTTCTATACTCAAGGAACTAGTTATTGAACCACCTTTTTATGTTTTTCTTGATATGTTCGGAGTAAGAGATTACTCGATGGCAATACCTGATAGAATTACGACTAGGGGATCACAGTCAATTGATAGAGATATGTTACTACTTCCCGAGATTGTTGTTGAAAATTATGATGTGAGCGCAGAGAATGTCTTGAAACCTGTTTTTGATTCTGTTTGGAACGCTTGTGGCTTTTCAAGGTCATTCAATTATGATGAAGCGGGCAATTGGATTGGCTGATAGTTGATTTAATCATAATTCGTAAACTCTGGCGTCCCTGGAGGGATTCGAACCCACGACCCGCTGCTTAGAAGGCAGCCGCTCTATCCACTGAGCTACAGGGACGACTTTCACTACTAAAATGTAGCACGAGCCAGGTGAGAGGTCAAGCTAATCCACCTTTACCCCGGATAGCCAATCCCCCCTTGGGTGAGCAGGCAAATAGAGGTAACAATAGCGCCGGCAATACAAACACCGGCCAGGATAGACAGGAAGGCGGGCTTGAATTTTATCTCGAAAATAGTCGCCGCCAATGAACCGGTCCAGGCGCCGGTTAGCGGCAGCGGAACGGCAACAAACGCCATCAGCCCGATCCACTTGTACCGCTCCACGATTCCACCCCGCCGCCGGGCACGCTCCTCAAGCCATTGGAACCACCTCCTGAAGACACCCACCCTGCTCAGTCTCCGGGCAATGGCGTTAAAAAACAGCAGCAGGAAGGGCACCGGAATCAGGTTGCCGGCGATGGCCAGCGGCAGGGCATAATACCAGGCGATACTATACGGATAGACGTCAGAAGGTATCAAGCCCAGGGCGAACGGTATCGCTCCCCGCAACTCGACTATCGGCAAAGCAGAAACGGCAACCACCACGAGTTCCTTGGAGAAACCGAGCCCATGAAGTACATTGAGAATATTATCGAGGAACACGCTAATCCTTAGCCTTTACTTACGCAAAACGGCAGCCCGGCCGGAAGGCAGCACCTACCGAGTGTAGCAAACAGGTTCATCAGCGTCAAGACAATTTGCGAGAACCACGGTAATATAGTAGACTTTGGGGAGGCTATAGGAAGCGATGAACAAAGCAACTGTTCGGGACATAGACGTCAACGACAAGAAGGTCCTGGTAAGAGTCGACTTTAACGTCCCCCTGGATGAGGAAACCGGGGCTATCACCGATGACAGCCGCATCAGGGCAACGCTGCCCACCATCAGGTACCTTATCGACCGGGGAGCCGGGGTTATCCTCTGCTCGCACCTGGGCCGCCCGAAGGGTGAGATTGTTGAGAAGCTGCGCCTGACAAACGTTGCCCGGCGCCTAGCAGAGATTCTGGGGAAGCCGGTGAAGTATGCCAGGGACTCGATCGGCCCCGAGGCGAAGAAGTACGCAGCCGAACTGGGCGGCGGAGAGGTCCTGGTTCTGGAGAACATCCGCTTCCATCCCGAAGAGAAGCAAAACGACCCCGTCTTTGCCCAGGCCCTGGCCTCACTGGCCGACTGCTACGTTAACGATGCCTTCGGAACATCACACCGGGCCCATGCCTCCATAGTCGGCGTTACCCACTACCTGCCTTCGGCAGCAGGACTGTTGCTGGAGAAGGAAATAGAAAACCTGAGCGGCATTACCGAGAACCCGTCCCACCCCTTTGCCGCTCTTCTCGGCGGCGCTAAGGTAAGCGACAAGGTCGGTGTGATAGAGAACATCATGAGCAAGGTAGATTACATTCTCATCGGCGGCGGCATGGCAGCCACCTTCCTGAAGGCAAAGTCCTACCAGGTGGGATTGTCGCTAATCGAGACAGACAAGCTAAGCGTTGCCGCCGACCTGATGGAAAAGGCATCCAAAAACAACGTCTGCCTGCTGCTGCCGGTCGATGTTGTCGTTACCGATGAAATCAGCCAAAAGGCGGGGGGCAAGGTTGTAGCGATAGAGAACATCACCGGCGACAAAAGGATTGTCGATATCGGCCCCCGTACAGCCGGCACCTTCAAGGAAACACTAAAAAAGTGTAAAACAGTTTTCTGGAACGGGCCGATGGGGATATACGAGATACCCCAATTCGCCGACGGGACGAAGACCATGGCCGATACTCTGGCCGGTCTGAACGCTACCACGGTGATCGGGGGCGGCTCCACTGCCGAGATAGTAACCGAAATGGGACTGGCTGGTAAGATGACCTTCGTCTCCACCGGCGGCGGTGCTTCGCTCGAGTTTATCAGCGGTAAGATACTGCCGGGAATAGAGGCTCTGCCGGACAGGGAACGATGACTATGGACAGTCTGGAATTAATGCGGAACCTGGCTCAACCCTCCACCGGTAAGATTATACTATTGATACTTGACGGTTTAGGCGGACTACCCCATCCCGACACGGGAAAAACCGAGTTGGAGACAGCGGATACACCCAATCTCAACAGGCTGGCAAAAGAAGGCACGACTGGCCTTATCGATATAGTGAGTCCGGGCATAACTCCAGGCAGCGCCGCAGGGCACCTGGCCCTGTTCGGTTATGACCCGCTCCGCTTCACTATCGGGCGGGGCGCTCTGGAAGCAGTCGGCATAGACTTCGACCTCAAGCCGGGAGACGTGGCCGCCCGGGGGAATTTCTGTACCGCCGATAAAAACGGCCTGGTTACCGACCGGCGGGCCGGCCGTATCACCAATGAAGAATGCGCTAGGCTCTGCGGACTGCTGGATGGCATGACTATAGAAAACACCAGGCTATTCGTCCGTCCGGTAAGGGAACACCGCTTCATCGTGGTATTTCGCGGCGACGGACTCAACCCGGCAGTCAGCGATTCCGACCCGCAGCAACCGGGAGTCCTCCCCAGGGCCGTCAGCGCGCTAAAGCCGGGGGCAGCTAAAACAGCGAGCATTACCAATAAATTCATCGCTCAGGCAAAGAGGCTACTGGCCGGGCAGCATCCCGCCAATATGCTTCTTCTCCGCGGCTTCTCGGAAAGACCCTGTTTTCCAGTTATGACCGAGATATATCAATTGAAGCCGGCGGCTATTGCTGTCTATCCCATGTATCGCGGCCTGGCCAGGCTGGTAGGAATGGACATCCTGGACCCGGGAACCGGTCTCGAAGATGAACTGAAGACACTGAAAGCAAACTACTCCGCCTATGATTTCTTCTTCTTACACGTGAAAGGGACCGACAGCGCCGGTGAAGACGGCGACTTCGAACGTAAGGTCAGTGTTATCGAGGAACTCGATAGGGCATTGCCCGAACTGATAGACACCGGGCCTGATGTTCTGATAGTCACCGGAGATCACTCAACACCGGCCGTACTGAAAGGGCATAGCTGGCATCCGGTACCCGTGCTCCTGCACTCCAGGTGGTGCCGCCCCGACCGGACAACTGAATTCGGTGAGTCAGCCTGTACTTCCGGAGGACTGGGGCGCTTTTCCGCTACCCAGATTATGCCTCTGGCAATGGCTCATGCTCTCAAACTGACTAAATTTGGCGCTTAGGAGGTAGGACCAGGATGCGCATCCCGATGATAGCCGGTAATTGGAAGATGAATACCACGGTAAGCGAGGCGATAGATCTGGTCAGCAAAATGCGCACCGGCCTTGATGAAATAGCCGGTGTCGAGAAGGTAATCTGCCCGCCGTTCGTTTCTCTAGCAGCAGTAAAAGAACTGATCAGAGGGAGCTCGATAAAATTAGGGGCGCAGAACCTGTACTTCGAGGACAAGGGCGCCTATACCGGCGAGACTTCCCCGTTAATGCTGGCCGAACTATGTGATTTTGTTATCATCGGCCACTCGGAGCGCAGGCAATACTTTGGCGAGAGTGGAGACGTCGTCAACAGAAAGGTCAAAGCGGCGCTGAAGGCTAACTTGAAGCCCATTCTTTGTGTCGGTGAGAAACTGGAGGAAAATGAAGCCGGCAGAACCGAGGAGGTGATCGCCGAGCAGCTCAGATCGTCCCTGGCCGGAATTGATCTCCTTGACGCGGTGACTGTAGCCTACGAACCAATCTGGGCTATCGGCACAGGCAGGGCAGCCACCGGACGACAGGCAAACGACACCATTGCTTTCATCCGCCTCAGTATCGCCGGACTGGGGACGGAAGAAGCCGCCGGGAAAATGCGGATTCTCTACGGAGGCAGCGTCACCGCCGACAACACCGCTGAATTTATCGAGCAACCCGAGATAGACGGCGCCCTGGTCGGTGGGGCCAGCCTGAAAGCAGACCAATTCTTGAGCATCGTGACCCAGACCAGAGCAAGCAGCAGCTAAGGCCATTTACCGGGCTGTTCACGGGAAGAGCGCCACGATCGAATAAAGAAGCGCCGCCTTTCCCCACTATTGCCCGCATTTCACAGTACTACTTTATTATCGGCGGGCGCAGGGCAGCTTGCAAATCATATCGAGGTTTAGAGTATGAGCCATCTGGTAGCTATTGTCGGACCTACTGCCATAGGTAAAAGCAAACTGGCAATAAGACTGGCCGGGGCATTTAATGGGGAAATAGTGAGCGCCGACAGCCGCCAGATATATCGCTTTATGGATATCGGTACGGCCAAACCCAGCCCTGAGGAACTATCCCTTATTCCCCACCATCTGGTCAACATCATAAACCCGGATGAAGACTTCAGTCTGGCACAGTACCAACGGCTGGCCAACCGTGCTATTAACGACATCCAGAAACGGGGAAAACTAGCCGTGCTAGTCGGCGGCAGCGGGCAATATGTCTGGTCGATACTGGAGGGCTGGGGAGTACCTGAGGTGCCACCCGACCCGGAGTTCAGACAGAGCCTGGCGGAAAGAGCATCACGAGAGGGCGAAGGCAAGCTCTATCAGGAATTGAGGAAGGTTGATCCTGACTCAGCCCGGGATATCAACCCGAATAATGTGCGCCGTGTCATCCGGGCACTAGAGGTATATCAGAGCACCAGCATCCCATTTTCCCGGCTCAAGAGTAAGCAAAAACCACCCTTTGAAACGATGATAATCGGGCTGACCACGGATAGGGCAGAGCTTTATCGCAGAATCGACTCAAGGGTCGACGGAATGATAGAGCAGGGGTTGGTAGCCGAAGTGGACAGGCTGCTTAATATGGGCTACGGACTCGAACTACCAGCTATGTCCAGCATCGGCTACAAGCAAATCGGCGCCTTTCTAAACGGCGGGCTGCCTCTACCCGCAGCAATACAGCAAATAAAGTTTGAGACCCACCGTTTCGTCAGACACCAATACGCATGGTTTCAACTCAAGGACAGCAGAATCAGATGGGTTGACATCGGCAGTAATAATACCGAATCACAAATCACGGAATCATTTACCCGTTTCACGGCAGGTACGGTAGAAACGAAACTCCTGTTAAGCCCACCCACTTCAAGAAAGGGCACACATATTATATAATGAGTTATCCTCAAAACAGCAGGACTGGTTCAGGAAAATGGATTTCACTAAACTAGAGGGAGCCGGTAACGATTTTGTGCTGGTAGAGGCCGGCGATACCAACCGTGATTGGTCGCGGCTGGCCATTGCTGTCTGCAACCGCCACTTCGGTATCGGCGCCGACGGTCTGCTGCTCCTGCTGCCGTCAGAAGCGGCTGACTTCCGGATGTGCATGTTTAATCCCGATGGCTCCGAGGCGGAAGCCTGCGGCAATGGTCTGAGGTGCCTGGTAAAATACATTATAACGAGGAAACTGTTAGCCGGAGATAAGGCGCAACAATTCTGCTATATCGAAACAAAAGACGGCATCAGGAAGGCGATAGTAAACCGTTCAGAAGGGAAACCGCTCAACATCCAGATTAATATGGGTCAGCCTAAATTCAAGGCCGGGGAAATACCGGTCGAAATAGGGGAGCGTGATCGGGGATTAGTTGACATAAAGTCTATGCTGAACTATACTATTAACCTGGATGACCGGAAACTACCCCTGAACCTCGTCTCGATGGGGAATCCACATGCTGTCTATTTCACCGGGCAACCGGCGGCGGATTTTCCCTTAACCCGGATAGGGCCGGAGGTAGAGCATCACAGAATATTTCCAAAGCGAGTAAACTTTGAGGTCGCCTGGCCGATCGACCGGCAACAGATAGAAGCCAGGGTATGGGAGAGGGGAGCCGGTGAGACCCTGGCCTGCGGCACAGGCGCCTGTGCGATAGCAGTGGCCGCCCGGTTAAACGGCCTCACCGATGACAGTGTGGCGATAAAACTACCCGGGGGCATATTGAATGTAGAATGGGGCGGCAAGGGTGAAGTATTACTCAGCGGTCCTGCCGAAATAGTGTTTACCGGCCAGTGGCCGGGTGGGGCATAGTTAAATGAGACTATCAAAACGAATAGAGAATCTGCCGCCTTATTTATTTCGCGAGATTACGCGCAAGATTGCCGAGAAAAGGGCCAAGGGGGAAGAGGTAATCAGTTTCGCTATCGGCGACCCGGATTTCCCCACACCAAACAACATAATCAACAGACTCTGCCAGGCAGCGCAGGACCCGGCCAACCACCAATACCCCGAGAGTGATGGGCTTCCTGAACTACGCCGGGCAATAGCGGGATGGTACGAAAAACGCTTTGGCGTTTCTCTTAATCCGGACAAAGAGGTGCTGCCTCTTCTCGGTGCCAAAGAGGGCATTGTCCATGCCGCCCTGTGCTTTATCGATCCCGGCGATATTGCCCTGGTACCCGACCCCGGCTACCCCCCCTACGCGATGGGTACTATAATGGCCAACGGGAAGCCATACTACATGCCTCTTACAGAAGAGAATGACTTTCTTCCCAACCTGGAAATAATACCTTCTGATGTAATCAAGAAGGCTAAACTGCTCTGGATAAACTACCCCAATAATCCCACCGGTGCCGTAGCGGAGCTCGATTTCTTCAACCGTGTCGCTAAGTTTGCCAGTAGTTATGATCTGGCCGTCTGTCACGACGCTCCATACAGCGAGGTCTCCTTCGACAACTATCAACCAGCGAGCTTCATGCAGGCAGAAGGCGGTAGGGAAACCGGAATCGAGTTTCATTCCCTGTCCAAAAGCTATAACATGACCGGGTGGCGGATAGGAATGGCAGTCGGTAACGCGGAGATGATAGACGCCCTGAAGAGGGTTAAATCGAACATAGACTCAGGTATTCCCCAGGCCATTCAGTACGCTGCTATTGAAGCTCTCAACGGTCCTCAGGACCTGATTAGAGAGCAGAGCTTAAAATACCAGAGACGGCGTGATCTGGTCGTGGATATGCTTAGCGACATCGGGCTTGAAGCCAAGCGGCCCAGAGCAGGTCTCTATATCTGGACCAAGGTTCCCGGCGGATATACCTCTCTCGAGTTTGCCAACGACCTGCTGGAAAAGGTGGGGGTGGTGGTCACTCCGGGCATAGGTTACGGGCAGAATGGTGAGGGCTACGTCCGTCTGTCTCTGACCATTTCCGACGCCAACCTGGTCAAAGGGTTATCGCGGTTAACCGAATGGCATATCCACTAAAGCAGTCTTGAGCTAGAAAAATTAAGTTGACATAATAATCGGGGGCCATTATCACCAAGAAACCGGTTGCGACCCACGCGTCTCGAGAACGGGCATGCCTGGTAGCGGTAGCAATCAAAGAGACCGTTAACAAACAATGGCCGATAGAAGACTCGGTAGAAGAACTGGCACAGTTAGCCAGCGCAGCCGGCGCTGACATAGTAGGCAAGCTCACCCAGCAGCTAAACGTACCGTCGAAGACATACTACCTCGGCAAAGGCAAGCTTAATGAGTTGATCGCTCTGAAGGAAAGCCTCAACTATAGCGTGGTGGTCTTTGATGACGAACTGTCGCCGCTGCAGCAGCGGAACCTGGAGCAAATCCTCAAGGTAAAGGTGATTGACCGCTCCGCCTTGATCCTGGACATTTTCGCCCGGCGTGCGCAAACCAGAGAAGGCCAGTTACAGGTAGAACTGGCCCAGCACCAGTATCTACTGCCTCGCCTCGCCGGACAGTGGAGCCACCTGGAAAGGCTTGGCGGCGGTATCGGCACCAGGGGCCCGGGTGAATCACAGCTTGAGACAGACCGGAGACTGGTTAACCGTAAGGTCAATCACCTGAAAAAACAGATTGAATCGGTAAAGAAACACCGTAATCTGTACCGGCAGCAACGCAGACGGCAGGGTATCCCCATTGTAGCACTGGTGGGCTATACCAACGCCGGTAAAAGTACTCTGCTCAATACCTTAACCCATTCCGATGTACTGGTCGAGGATAAGCTCTTTGCCACCCTGGACCCGACCACCCGCAGCCTTACTCTACCCGGTAAGAACAAGGTACTATTTACCGACACCGTCGGCTTCATACAAAAGCTGCCGCCCAGCATTATCACTGCATTCCGGGCAACGCTGGAAGAACTCAGCGAAGCCAGTATCCTTTTGCACGTCGTCGATTTGACCTCACCCAATGCCGCCGAGCAATGTCAGGCCGTCGAGCATATTCTAGAAGACCTCGGCCTTGCCGACAGTCCCATAATCACGGCACTGAACAAAATCGATTTACTGCTTAGCAGGGAGAGGAAATGGGACGAGCAGTCCGCCATAGACCACCTTTCCGGACAGGACCTAATAGCCAGCAAAAATACGGCACTTGTCTCAGCAGTAAAGAAATGGGGCCTTACCCGGCTCCTTGAACTGGTTCAGGATATTTTAGGCCGGATACGAGCTTAGTTTAAGACATCAAAATTTTGACGCTCTAGAATCAAAATCTAGGGGCCTAAAAATATTTTTTAATGGTAATCTACCTTCGGAAGCAGCATTTTAGGAATAACTCCATGATTTTATCGCTTCATTAAGATAAGCATCGTCAAAACATGCAGATCGTCGAAACATCCGACAAATAAAAGGGACGGAGACAATAGAAACTCAAATTCCAAATGCTTCCTTAATATCATGGGTTACAAAATAAACCCTCGCAGGAATAATCCGGAACCATTACGTCGGAGTCGGAAATAGTTGAATTGTTCAAAAGCCGTCTTGAATGAAAGAAACAGCTTGAGTGAGAAATCTACTTCTGTTTCTGTTTATTAATAGGGGCGCACAATATATGTTATGTAACCTAAGCGTTAACAAACAGCCATCGGGAAATCCCCAGAAACAGACAAATGGTTGTAAAGACCTTTTCGATACAGTTATTGACGAAATCAGTATAAAGTGGTTAAGTGAAGGCGGTAAACAAGGGGGCTGCCAGGATGAAAAGATTATTATCGATTCTTATTCCCATATTACTTATCTCCGGGTGTGTTTCCAGTAGCCAGCAAATCACCCCCGATAACCCACTTATTGCAGACGCCTCGCTACAAACTTCCACAGCCACTAGTTATATTGACGTCTCGGTGTCACAACTCTTATCAGAATATAAAAATAACGAAGTCGCCGCAGACTTAAAGTATAAAAACAAGGCACTCCGTGTATCAGGTATTGTAGAAAGGGTCGGCACAGATATTCTAGGTACGCCCTATGTTATCGTAGTACAAAATGCTGGGGATTGGTCAGGGGTTCAGTGTATGTATCCCAAAACAAGTGCATATCAGCAATTACTGGCAACACTAAATACTGGGGATCCCATTACCGTTACAGGTAATTGCGAAGGTTACCCCCTTAGTCTGCACGTTTTACTCAAGCATTAAAGAAAACCTTAAAAACCCCGAAAGGTAAAGCTTGATTATCACCTATCTACAGGAGCAATAACGCCCGCGTGCCCTTCTCCATCTCCGCACACTTTACCTACCCTACCGACACTCCGGTTACCTGGTTGTGTTATGTCAAGTTGATTTCCACATACCCTACTGTAATACAGGTATTACCAATAACGGGATAGCGGCCAGATCTGCTCACCGATTTCTTTCCGGGAAGAAAAATCATATGCGGTCCGACCTACCTTGAGGCAGGCCCTAGCCGGAGACACCTCGATAAACATTTCTGCATCGGGCAGACGGCTGTGCAGAATATTGGCAAGAAGCACGGCCTTTTCCAGACCGTCGCCACGGCCGTAGTTCCACACCTCGTCAGGTTGAGCAAGCCGCCCCGGCCCATCGTATATCGACATATCAGGCATCTCGCTTAATCTCCGTACTAATAGTGAGCTATCCTCAATTCCCCCGGCACCTTCAATGGAGACCGGATTACGCTGCATAGCAGCAACCAAAAACGGCCACGGCTCCGTACGCATCAGATCGCGATAGGCATAGAACGCCATATTAGCGGTATCATTACGCTCACGGATAGATTCCAACCGGTTGACGATTTCCGAGCGTGTCATGCCAAGAACGATACTCAGCGGCTCCTGTCCGGAGACGAATTCCTTCTCACTGGCATCAGGAAGTCTGGGGTCGGTATTACAGAATGCAGCCAGCCTCTCCAGAGCCACCTCAGCTTCCAGACAATCAGAAGCCAGCCGCCCCTTAAGCAGCTCCAGATCGTCCCGCGTATTACACTTGATGTTCTCCTGTCGCACCAGATCCTCAAGCTCATTAAGAACAATGCGGTGGCGTAACGGGGTAATCTGAAATTCTTCAGTATCAATCTGGGCCATCAATTTATCTCTCGTCCGATCGTTTATCCGGTACGGGCTGCCGTGCTCATAAGCAAATACCCTCTCGGCGCCTACGTAGTTATCCACCCCGTGCATCGACCATCGAATCTGGAAGCATTTCTGCAAGTCGCGGCTATGCCGCAGGAAATTAACGATATTCTTGTCATCGAGCGGGGCCTTGAGATAGCTTTTCAGACGATCGGCGAAATGCGCATAGGCGCCTTTGTCAATGGTTGCCCGGTTATAAACGGTGTGGACATAACCGGTCGGGTGGGCAACAATCGTAACCGCCTCTTTCTCCAGTGCCCGACGGGCCTGTGCCGACAATGCGGTACCGTTAAACCACATGCTCTTTGTTACCAGCCGCCGGTTGTTGGTCAGAATCCCATCATCAACATCGATGAAGTCCTGGGAATGTAATGGCGTAGCCATCAGATAGATGTCTTCAAGCGGGATCCCGGCCACGATGAATAAAGCCGCCGCATAGAGCGCCGCCAGAGAAACACATTCCCCCGCCCCTGTCTCGTAGTTGGTCTTGTAGCGAAAGGCATCCATCGCCTCAACCGTCTCAGTTTTCCAGTATGGGATGACATTGCTATCATACTTATCCAGGCCGAAGTGAGCCCGGATGTCCATATCGAAGTAATACCGGTCACCCTCATAGCCGAACAAGGCATTAGACTTCCGGATCGTATCCTCACTGATGAAGCCGCGAAAGCGCGCTATTTCACGCTCCCTGGTGGTAAGCCCCCACGTCTCCAGGTCCAGGTTAAAGGTATAATTATCCATAATATACTGCTTCAGCTTTGAGATGCGACGGTAGGGACTCATCTCCGCCAGCCCGGAGAACCACGGATTATCTCGCCATAGCCAGATACACGGCGACATGATATTGGCCAGGACCAGGCTGTACATCAACTCCGGGAAAATAAACACCTCCATATCGGAAAGCGTAACAGCCGATGACCTGAGTTCCATCTCTTTCGAATTGTTTTCGGTCATTTACCCCACTCTACCTGATCTGTTCTCTAATACCGATCCAATAGTCACAAGAGAGATGAGGATATCAACAAGAGGAGTCAGATAAAATACTAAGCACAAAGGAAGTGGGCTCGGTAGGGTTCGAACCTACGACCAATCGGTTATGAGCCGACCGCTCTGCCGCTGAGCTACGAGCCCCCAAAAGTCAGTGACGAATTAACCCGACACATCGATGGTAAATGGTAACAACATACCCGACTGCCAGAAAACAAGCAGTACTCTCTAACTGAATCAGCTGCTCTCTACTATAGTTAGATTATATTGGCTGGAGAATTTGAAGTCAATACAGAACAGGAAGCACGAAAGAACAAGGATGTTTGAGCCAACGTCAGCCTTCTGTTTCCTAACGGCTCTTTCTTTTGCGAACGACCAGCAGCACAACAACGAGAGCTACGATTATTGCAACACCTATCCGCCAATCCATTAACAGTCTTCTCCAATCTTCAATACTGGAACGGAGCATTATGCCCGTTCTCAGCGCCTATGACAGAATCCGTTAATGGACACTTTAACCAGTTGGGCTCCCCTTGTCAAGTCTGGCGCCTGATATGACGAGAACATACCTGCTTAATCAAAGGATACTCGCCGGAAGTTTGCTTTTTCGCCCCGCCATGGCGTAAAATCTACGTGTAACTTAGCGGTGCGGGAGTAACTCAGTGGTAGAGTTCCTGCCTTCCAAGCAGGCTGTCGCGGGTTCGAGCCCCGTCTCCCGCTCCATATAAACTGCGATTTTGCTTAACTTTTTTCACCGCTCTACTCTCCCGTTTTGTATTATGTTTTTCTACAAAGTCAGTGCTAAGGGGATAATGAAACTCAAAATAGTAATAACATGCTTTGCTTGTATCGCATTAATACCTCTCTTAGCATGCTCCCCACAATTAGAGAAAGCCACCATTACGGTCACCTGTGAGGATTTTGCTCAGAAGCAAGACATTGTTGCAGCTGCCAAAAAACCGTTTTCTGTGGGTAAATCGTTCACAGTAGCCTTATGCTCAGAGTCATCGGCAGGATTTCAGTGGCAAGAATCCGTGCTGATAGGCGACGGAGCTGTGGTACAGCAGACTGCTTATAGGCCCGGCACCGGACAGGATGTTTGGACTTACAAGACACTTAGTCCCGGTAATACTATGCTTCAGTGGAGCACCACCGACGACAGCATTGAGCAACGGACATTCCGCATAGCCATCGCTGTTGAATAGTCTTGCCTATATTACCCCTATATTTCTTATCAAAGTATGCTACACCTACCACTCCGGCATAACAGAGTCATAGCCTGCCCTTCTTAAACAGCCCGAACAGCCGCATTCTATACGGCTTCCCCGACGATACGTTGCCGTTTTTTGTTTAGGCTGATATAATGACTAAGGTTGGTTTCTTAAACATCCTGAGCAAATATTTGAACCAGTACGCTCCGAGAAAGATTCGATACGATTTCTGTATCTCCAGCCAGTTTTGTAGTTCGTGGCGCATTCGTCTAGCGGCCTAGGACACCTCCCTCTCAAGGAGGAGATCACCGGTTCGAATCCGGTATGCGCTACCAAACTTGACTTTTATAGCACTCGTTTTTATAATATGCCAGTTGTTCATATCATTTAGCGAACAGCTTCGAGAGGCGGTGCCCGAGTAGCGCAATGGTAGCGCAACCGACTTGTAATCGGTAGGTTAGTGGGTTCGAATCCCCTCTCGGGCTCGGTTCTTGGTGGTTATACGGGGAGGGGTGCCGGAGTGGTTAATCGGAGCAGTCTGTAAAATTGCCGCCTGAAAGGGCTACGTTGGTTCGAATCCAACCCCCTCCACCATCCAATATGTGAGCCGTGATACTAAATAGACGGAACAACCGTTCAGTAAGGGCTCATGTATAGCCGTCCCGAAGCGGAGCTTCAGTGAATTCCGGGTTTCTCTTTTTCACCGGCTGCTCTGTGGCCCGGTTTTTGAGAGACTGAAGACAAGACTTTTTGATCGGAATTATCCGAATCCTGTAACGCAGCCTCCAGCTTTTCCAACCGCCGGCTAATCATATAGAGGCTGCCTACCAAAAGCCTGGTGGTCCGGTTGCTTGAGCGCTGGGTATAATCCGCGATACCCCATCCTACGAAAGAGAGCCCGATGGCAAGCATGAGGAAACCGATACCGATCTGCGTGTTGGTAGCGTTCAGACGGAGAACAAGAACATTCCGGGATAATTCAGGATTGAGGCTTACCTCCGATATCAACTCAGACAATGAAGAGTAGGTCTGATAAACCCACACAATCGCTACCACTACGAATACTGAGCCTATCAGGACAAACCTCATTTCGCTTAATGCACGCGTTACTCGCATCACCAGTCACCTCACGCAATTTATCTGAATCATTCTATCACAATATATAGCAGCATTAGCAAAAAGCAATCCTGCCCTCTAAATGTTTATCCGGTACAGCCCCCTTTAATTAATCCGAATAGAATCATGCTTGACAAAACCATACAAAACATTCTAGTCTATACAGGTAGTTTACTGCCGTCGCTTGTGACTCACCCTCGCAATGACATCCGAGTATATAGCTGCCGGTTCAGGACTGCGATTCTGCCAGGGCAGTTGATGTCTTTAGGAAGATGTAATCACAGGTTGACTTTTCGTCTCTATTACCTTAAAATTAGCTACATCAGTTACGTGTAAAGTAAAGTTAAATTATACGTAAATAAATGTGCCCACATAGCTCAGCCGGTAGAGCGCATTCTTGGTAAGAATGAGGTCACCAGTTCGAATCTGGTTGTGGGCTGAGGACAAAGGGGGTTTTTGAAAATGGCTAAGCAGAAGTTCGATCGCAGCAAGCCACACTGTAATGTTGGTACCATAGGTCATGTTGACCACGGCAAGACAACCTTAACGTCGGCAATAACTCTGGTGCTGTCCAAGGGAGGTACGACCGGTTATCGTTCATTTGACAGTATCGATAACGCTCCCGAGGAGAAGGCAAGAGGGCTTACTATTGCCATTGCTCATGTAGAATACGAAACTGATAAGAGACACTATGCCCATATTGATTGTCCCGGCCATGCAGACTTCGTTAAAAACATGATAACGGGGGCAGCCCAGATGGATGGGGCAATACTGGTGGTCAGTGCCCCCGATGGTCCGATGCCCCAGACCAGGGAGCACGTACTGCTAGCCCGTCAGGTAGAGGTCCCCGCCATGGTGGTCGCCCTGAATAAGGTAGACATGATGGAGGACGAGGAGCTTCTGGAACTGGTGGAGATGGAAGTCAGAGAGATACTTAGCAAACAGCAGTTCCCCGGCGACGAGATCCCGATATTAAGAGTAAGCGCCATCAAAGCTCTGGAATGCGGCTGTGGCAAGAGGGAGTGTCAGTGGTGCGGCCCTATCTGGAAGTTGATGGATGCCGTTGACAGCTATATTCCGATACCGGAACGGCCTAAAGACCTGCCTTTCTTGATGCCGGTGGAGGATGTCTTCAGTATCAAGGGTCGGGGTACCGTGGCGACAGGAAGAGTCGAGCGTGGCGTAATTCACCCGGGAGATGAAATCGAGATAGTAGGCCTGCACCATGAGCCTAAAAAGATAGTGGCTACCAGCCTGGAGATGTTCCACAAGCTCTTGGATGATGCTGAGCCCGGTGATGCGGTGGGTATCCTGCTAAGGGGTGTAGACCGTGAGGATATTGAGCGAGGACAGGTACTGGCTAAGCCCGGTTCAATCAAGCCGCATACCGAAGCTGAGGCCGAGGTCTACGTCCTGGGTAAAGAAGAAGGCGGGCGGCACACCCCGTTCTTCAACGGATATAAGCCCCAGTTCTATATCAGAACAACGGATGTTACCGGGACTATCGGGCTACCCGAGGGTGTGGAGATGGTTATGCCCGGTGATAATATAACGATGAAGATAAAGCTAATCTACCCGGTAGCCATGGAGAAGGGCCTACGCTTTGCTATCAGGGAGGGGGGCAGGACAGTAGGCGCCGGCACTGTCAGCCGCATCATTGAGTAATTATGGCTAAGAAATCTGAGGCGAGAATAATTATCCACCTTGCCTGTACCGAGTGCAAGGAAAGGGGATATACCACTACCAAGAATAAGAGGAATGATGCTCAGCGGTTAGAGTTGAGTAAGTACTGTCCCCGTTGTCGGGTACACAGGCTACATAGAGAGGTAAAATAAGACTGTGGCGGTTCAGAAGTATAAGACTACCGCGGTAGCGCAGCGTACCGTTACCAGCCCCAAGAAGGGTTTCTCGATAACCGGTTTTTTGGGCGGTATCGGTTCTGAACTGAAGAAGGTGGTATGGCTTTCCCGGCGTGAGGTGGTATATTTAACCGTGGTGGTGATTATTGTAGCCGGTGTCGCCGGCCTGGTGCTGGGAGGAGTGGATCGCGGCTTTGGTCAGTTGGTTCGTAACTTCTTCTTGGGTGGTTAGTAATCGGCAACTACCCGTGAGTTTGAGCGAGGTTTTTATCGTCCCAATTAGTAAATTCCGCACCAGTTACTGTAGTCTTGAAGTCTTTCTGAAATCTTTCTTGCGGTGAGGTCTTGTGGAGGAAAAGCAAAAATCCTGGTTTGTCGTCCATACCTATTCCGGGTACGAAGAACGGGTCAAGAAGAACCTTGAGCAGCGCATCAAGTTTATGGACTCTGAAGACGAGATCGCCAGGGTAGTTATTCCTACTGAGGATGAGATTGAGGTAAAAAGCGGCCAAAAGCAAACGGTGAGCAAGAAAATACTACCCGGCTATGTCCTTGTCCAGATGGGGATGAGTGACCAGAGCTGGAAGATAGTACGTAATACTCCTGGCGTCACCGGTTTTGTCGGCGGGGGAGATAAACCGGTCCCTCTGACCAATGAAGAGATCACCCGGATTTTGAAGCAAATGGAAGCAGAAGCACCCAAGCTAAAGATCGGTTTCCGAGAGGGAGAGAGCGTTCGTGTGACTGATGGCCCGTTCCTTGATTTTATCGGAGTGGTGGAAAGTATCAATTCAGAAAAGGGCAAGGTCAAGGTGCTTCTGTCACTGTTTGGACGTAGTACCCCCGTTGAGCTTGATTTTCTGCAGGTAGAGAAGCTTTAAGTTTTCAGGAGAGATAAATGGCGAAAAAGGTTAAGGCCGTAGTTAAGCTGCAGATACCAGCCGGTCAGGCAAACCCTGCCCCTCCGGTGGGTCCTGCGCTAGGTCAGCACGGGATTAATATAATGGGATTCTGCAAAGAGTATAATGAGCGCACCGCCAGCCAGTCCGGTTCTATCATTCCGGTTGAGATAACCGTTTTTGACGACCGGTCATTCACATTCATTACCAAGACACCACCCACCAGTGACCTGTTGAAAAAAGCGTTAAGCCTGGAAAAAGGGGCCGGAGCTACTGGTCGTGAGAAAGCGGGCACATTATCCCGTGACAAGCTCCGCGAAATAGCACAGCTTAAGGCGAAAGACCTGAACGCAGTCGATATTGAGGGGGCGGAGCGAATCGTCAAGGGTACCGCCCGCAGCATGGGAATTGAGGTTGAGTAGAGATGGTAAGACGGAGTAAGAAGTATCAAGAAGCGGTTAAACTGCTGGACAGGCCGGAGACATATGCCCCCGGTGAAGCTATCGAACTGGCGAAGAAGATGGCCTACGCTCAATTCGATGAGAGCGTCGAACTTCACCTTAGAATGGGACTCGACCCTCGAAACGCCGCTCAGCAGGTACGAGGCGTTGCCCTGCTGCCTTACGGGCTGGGTAAACAGGTGCGCGTTCTTGTCTTTGCGCAGGGCGAAGCAGAAAGAATTGCCGAGGGAGCAGGGGCAGACTTTGTCGGCAGTGATGACATTATTAAGAAGATAGAAGGCGGTTGGCTGGAATTCGACACCGCTATAGCTACCCCGGATATGATGGGCAGGGTGGGCAAGCTGGGAAAAATCCTGGGCCGCAGGGGCCTGATGCCCAACCCCAAGTCGGGGACGGTAGTAGCCGCCGAAGACCTGCCCCGGGTAATCGAGGACTCCCGTAAGGGTAGAGTCGAATTCAAACTGGATAGAACGGCCATTATCCACGTTATCCTGGGCAAGATCAGTTTCGAGGCTGATAAGCTACTGGGAAACCTGACGGCAATAGTAGAGGCCGTGGTGAAAGCCAAGCCCAGCGGCGCCAAGGGCCAGTATATCAAGTCGGCTACACTGACCACAACTATGGGGCCCGGGATAAAGCTTGACCTTAGATCAACCATTGATCTAGGTACCGGTTGATTTTATTAGATAGTTAACAGATTAATAGTTTCCTGTGATAGTGGGTGCCGGCAAGGCTTAAATTTTACCGCCCGCCGAGGATAAAACAAAGACTCTGGACCAGCAGCGTTTTTGCTTTAGCCCTTGTGCGGCAGACACAAGGGCTTTTTGTTAAGATGCGACTGGTAATAGTGAGGAGGTTAATCAAGTATGTCCAGGGAAAAGAAGGCTGAGCTAATCGATAGATTCGAAGACACTTTCTCGAGGTGCAGCGTCGGCATTTTGACTGACTACCGGGGTCTGTCGAACGCCGAAATAACCACCATCCGCCGCAGGTTAGGGAATTCAAGCATCGATTATAGAGTGGTGAAGAATACGTTAGCCCGGTTTGCCGCAGAGAGAGCGGGAAAGACCAACCTGGCCAGTTCCTTTGTCGGGCCGGTAGCTATTGCCTTAGGCTACGGTGATGTAACCGAGCCAGCCAAGCTTCTGACCGACTATATCATCACTTCAAAATCGACGTTAACTATCAAGGGCGGATTCTTAGGAGACCGGGTGCTTACTCCGGAAGAAGTATCGACTCTGGCCCAGTTGCCATCAAGGGAGATACTACTGGCCAAGCTGCTCGGAGGGATGCAGGGTCCTATTGCCGGTTTAGTAAATTGTCTTAGCGCCCCTATAGCAGGGGTGATGAGAGTGTTACAGGCTAGAATTAAACAAATGGAGGGAGAATAAGATGGTAGAAGAACAGGAAGTCAAGATGGAACAGGGTGAGGTAGAGGAAAAAACAGTCAAAAAAGCAGCCAAGAAAGCGAAGGAAGAAGCGACTGTCAGCGGTCAGGGAACTGCGGCAGAGGCCAAGAAAGGGCAGAAAATGGCCGTTGAGGATATGATCGCAGCGATAAAGACTATGACGGTACTTGAGTTGTCGGAGATGGTCAAGACCCTTGAGACTGAGTTCGGCGTTAGCGCCGCCGCTCCGGTGGTCGCTGCCGCGGCAACGACTGGAGCTACTGCTGCTGCTCCGGATGCCGAGGAAGAGAAAACTGAGTTCACCGTGGTCCTTAAGGATGCCGGGGCCAACCGGATTAATGTGATTAGGGCAGTGCGGGAATTGACTTCCCTGGGGCTGAAAGAATCCAAGGACCTGGTGGAGAGTGCTCCTAAGCCGGTGAAGGAAGGGGTCAGTAAGGAAGAGGCTGCTGCAGCTAAAGACAAGCTGGAAGCCGCCGGGGCTACCGTCGAGGTCACATAGCGTTTACCCGACTTGCCAACAGCCTTTGACAGTGTATATAATCCCCAGTGATAGCTTTCACTGAAGGGAGACAGCTTATATTATGCATTATCCCGATAGCTTGATACTGACGGTTATGGGGGGAGTGTTCGTCGCGGTCGGTGCCGGCGTCTTTTTTAAGGGCAAGATTGATGAGAAGAAGGAGTACAACGACCTCACCGACCGTACTGATATGAAGGAGTTCCTCGAGTATTCACCGGAGCAATCAAGGGCAGGAGCATTCAAACTAGGGGGCAGAATAAGCATGATTGTCGGTCTGGTTATGCTCGGAATAGTCGGCGCCCTAAGGCTCTGGGGCTAGGGCCTCCTGCCGTACCTTAGTTTAGCAACCAGAAGCATAGCGACACAGCCTGTCCCGATAGCATTCCAGACAATTACCGGGGTTAGACTGAGGGAGAGACCGTAAACCAGCCAGAGACTAAGGCCGGCAAGCAGCAAGATGGTAAAGGCCATGCTTATCTCATAGGCGCTCTTGAGCCGGAAGATACGAACAAGCTGTGGTATTGTGCTGGATGTCGCCAGCGCCCCGGCGATAAGACCGAGCAGTTCTACTGAACTCAACGATAGTCACCTTTCCCCGTCTTTATCTCCGGACCCGGGTTTATAATACCACCCGCCTCGGCCGGTACTGGATAGCCTCAGCCAGGTGATGGGCCTTAATTATCCCTGTATTTTCCAGATCAGCGATGGAGCGGGCCAGTTTCAGGATGCGGTGGAAGGCGCGTGCGGAGAGGTAGAGCTGCTTCATAGCTGCCTTGAGCAGGCTACCTGCCGATTCTTCTGTCTGACAAAACTCTCTTACCTCGGTTGGCATCATTTCCGCATTACAGTTTAATCCGGTTCCCCGGAAACGCTCTTTCTGTATGGCACGAGCCGCCTTGACCCTTTCCCGTGCTTTAGTTGATTCCTCCCCCAGTCTGTCGTCGGCCAGTTTCTCGTAGTCAATATGGGGCACCTCGACGAAGATGTCAATACGGTCGATGAATGGACCGCTGACGCGCTTCTGATAGCGGGAGACCACAGCAGGAGAACAGGTACAGGCCCGGAAGGGGTCGACGTAGAAGCCGCAAGGGCAGGGGTTCATCGCACCGACCAGCATAAAGTTAGCCGGAAAGGTCAAGCTGCCCTGGGCCCGACTGATAGTAACTACCTTGTCCTCAAGAGGCTGACGCAGCACCTCGAGAACAGAATGGCCGAATTCAGGGAGTTCATCAAGGAACAGAACCCCGCGATGGCTGAGGCTTATTTCCCCGGGTTTTGGCCAGTGCCCGCCGCCGACCAGACCGGCGTTGGAGATGGTGTAGTGAGGAGAACGGAAGGGACGCTGCCTAATCAAGGGAGTATCTGTCGGTAGTAGACCGCTGATGCTGTAGATCTTGGTAACCTCCAGTGACTCCTCAAAACTCATTGGCGGCAGTATAGATGGTAGTGTACGTGCTAGTAATGTTTTACCACTACCCGGCGGCCCCACCATGATAAGGTTATGCCCTCCGGAGGCAGCTACCTCCAGGGCACGCTTGACATGCTCCTGTCCCTTAATGTAAGCCAGGTCAGTAGCAACGAGATGATCAGGAACAGATTCCAGGATACCACCGGCCTGGTATTCCGGTGGTGGTATCTCTCCCCTCAAATAACCGACCAGTTGTGCCAGCGAAGCAATGGGGATAATCTTTATCCCTTCTATCAAGGATGCCTCTTTAGCATCGGCTTCAGGGACAATAAGAGTGGTAAACCCTTTCTCGCGGGCAAGCGCAGCCATAGGCAAGACACCGTGGGTATGGCGCAGGCTACCGTCCAGCGATAACTCACCGAGGATAACGGTATGAAAAACGTCGGCCTGTATCTGTTCGGAGCTTAAAAGTATACCAACGGCAATGGGCAAATCATAGGATGGCCCGGCCTTTTTCAGATTAGCAGGGGCAAGGTTAACCACTATACGCCGGGCGGGAAAGCTGCAGCCGGAGTGACGTATGGCGGCGCGAACCCGCTCCCGGGCTTCCTGGACAGCAGCATCGGGCAGACCGACGATAGTAAATGAGGGCAGTCCGGGTGAGATATCCACCTCAACCTCGATAGCAGCTCCCTCCAGTCCCAAAACAGCACAGCTGATTACCTTGGCCAGCATGACTTTACCTTTCCTCTTGTACGACACCCCATTGTAGCGTAAATGGATTCGGCACGCAAAGTATAGGGCCTGTCTTCTTGACACAACCACGTCCTTTGCCCTATACTACTTTGCCTTGATGAACAATCGGCAGCTACGAAATACTACTATATTTTGATGAACTGCCGGAGATAATAAATGACCAGCATGAGCAATGAGACAGCCCCGGTAAAAAAACCCTGGGAACCAACTACGGCTGGCACCCTGAATATAATATCGGGTTGCTTTGGAATCGGGGGCGGGATTTATTTTGCCAAAATTGGTGAACTGGATTGGGACCTTCCTGCTCTGATTATTGCTATTGTCGGAGTGGTGGGCATCTCCAGGATAGCCCTGGGGGCAATTGCTCTAATCGGAGGGATATTTGCCAGAAGGAGAAGGCTCTGGGAACTAGCGCTGGCCGGCTCTATCATAGCAATACTATGCGCACCCCCGTTAGGGATACTATCCACAATATTTGTCTCAATAGGCAAGAAGGAATTCAAATAGACTTTTTCCGGAGCAGCGGGTGACTTCATCCTATCTCAACATATGCTCCATAATTATGTTGTGAGCCAGATGTGCTTTATCTCCACCCCGGAATTCAAAGGTCTTGGGCTCAAGCCCTATCGTCTGGATAGTAAGGGTATCGCTGACAAAGAAGCCGCTTCTAATGAAAAAACCCTTGTTGTCCTCACTAGCCACTGAAGCGATAAGAGCATAAGGAATGCTCACCAAGGCCTTCTTTTTCTTCATAAATGCTTTATCATAGAAGATTATTCTCTTATCAGTAAACCCGATAAAACCGCTACCGGAACCTTTCAAATCAAAGACAGCTCGAATGGTCTCATCCGGAAGGCATATTCCCTCAATCTTCTCTAATTGATCCTTTTTGTCTACCATGATATCCGGGGCCAGCTGTACCATTATGCAATCACCTCCAGTAAACATAAAAAGTGCCAACTATGGCGGTATCGACACACCCCACGATTATACCACTTATTAATAACTTGTTGTGCTCCAGTTCTGATGCTACAATAAATCCAGGCAGGAAAATAATTATATGTCTCTTGACTCCATAATCGTCAGAGGTGCTCGTGAGCATAACCTGAAGGATATCAACGTCACTATACCGCGTGACAAGCTGGTGGTGATCACCGGCGTTTCCGGATCTGGGAAGAGCTCGCTGGCCTTCGACACTATCTATGCCGAGGGACAACGCCGTTACGTAGAATCCCTATCGGCTTATGCCCGCCAGTTTCTAGGGCTGATGGAAAAACCGGATGTTGACTACATTGAGGGCCTGAGCCCGGCAGTTTCCGTCGACCAGAAAGGGGTAAGTCGAAACCCGCGTTCTACAATGGGCACGATAACCGAAATATATGATTACCTACGGCTGCTTTTTGCCCGGGTCGGGCACCCCCATTGTCCCCAGTGTGGGCGGGAGATTACAGTACAGACGATACAGCAGATTGTTGACGCCATCACCACACTCCCTGAAGACAGCCGCATCATGATTCTGGCGCCTCTGGTCAGGGATCGTAAGGGAGAATACCAGGCGGTGTTTGACGATTTACGTAAGACAGGCTACGTAAGGGTACGTATCGATGGTGACATTCATGACCTGTCCGAGCAATTACATCTGGACAAGAACAAGAAGCACTCTATTGAGTCTGTGGTTGACCGGCTAGTAGTCGGCCAGAGCGGGAGTCAGGACCGCATTACCGATTCGGTAGAAACCGCTCTTAAGCTGGGGGCCGGGGTGATCCTGGTATCGATAGTTAATGGTGAGGAAATGCTCTTCTCAGAGCACTTTGCCTGTGTTCACTGCGGCATCAGTCTTGGTGAGATTGCGCCAAGGACATTCAGCTTCAACAGCCCCCACGGTGCCTGTCCGGAATGCAGCGGCCTGGGCTTCAAACAGGAGTTGGATCCCGCCCTTATTATTCCCAATAAGGATATCTCCATCGCCGACGGGGCTATCCATCCCTATCAGTCCGGGTTCTGGTATCTTGAGCAGCTTGATGACCTGGCCCGACGGCATGGTTTTTCTCTCAATAGCCCGGTTAGAAGTTTAACCAAGGATCATCTTGATCTGATACTGTATGGCGAGAAGGGTGATCTGGTAAGTTATCGCAACCGCTTCGGCCGGGTAAGGCAATATTTCACCGGTTATGAGGGTATAATTCCGCGGCTGGAGCGGTTATATCGCGATACGGAGTCGGACAACTCCCGGGCATCGCTGGAACGCTATATGACGACCAGGGAGTGCCCCGTCTGTAATGGCAGGCGCCTCAAGCCGGAATCTCTGGCGGTAACTATCGGAGGCAAGAATATTATTGAGATCAGTTCGTTATCAGTATCCCAGTCCCTCAATTGGGTAACCGCACTCAGAGAAGGTAAGCAGCCCATACTGAGCCAGCGTGAACAGATGATAGCCCACCAGATTATCAAAGAGATAACGGCACGGCTGGGTTTTCTCGAAGACGTCGGTTTAGACTATCTCACATTAGACCGCCCCTCGGCCACCTTGAGTGGTGGGGAAGCGCAACGAATCCGCCTGGCTACCCAGATCGGTAGCGGACTGATGGGCGTACTCTACATCTGTGATGAGCCAACGGTAGGTCTACATCCCGCCGATGACTTCCGGCTGATTCAGACACTGAAGAGACTAAGAGATCTGGGCAATACGGTACTGGTTGTAGAACATGATGAGGCCATGATGCGAGCTGCCGACCATATTATTGATATGGGGCCCGGGGCCGGAGAGCATGGCGGAAGGATTATTGCCAGCGGCACCCTGCACGATATCATAAAAGCGAAAGATTCGATAACCGGCCAGTATCTTAGCGGAAAGAAGCGAATTCCCCTACCCGATCAACGCCGCCCCGGCTCCGGGGAAGAGTTGATGATAAAAGGGGCCAGGCAGAATAACCTGAAGAATGTTGATGTCCGTATCCCGCTGGGCAGGTTTATCTGTGTTACCGGCGTGTCGGGCAGCGGCAAGAGCACCCTCATTAATGAAGTCCTCTACCGGAACCTGGCGCAGGCGCTTTACCGATCCAGGGAGAGAGCCGGTGATTGTGACGGCGTCTTTGGTATGGAACATATCGATAAGGTAATCAATATCGACCAGTCGCCAATCGGACGCACTCCGCGCAGCAATCCGGCCACCTATACCGGTACCTTTACTCCTATCCGTGAGCTTTTCGCCACTGTCCCCGAGGCCCGCATGAGAGGCTATGCGCCGGGAAGGTTCTCATTCAATGTTAAGGGCGGACGCTGCGAGTCATGCCGCGGGGATGGCTTTACCCAGATTGAGATGCAGTTTTTACCCGATGTTACCGTCCCCTGTGAAGTGTGCCAGGGCAAGCGTTATAACCGTGAAGCACTGGAGATTAGATTCAAGGGTAAGAATATCGCCGAGGTGCTCGATATGACCATTGAGCAAGCCCGCTCCTTTTTTGAACACTTCCCCAAGATAAAGAACAAGCTAAGCACCCTCTGCGATGTCGGTCTGGGCTATATGTGCCTGGGCCAGCCGGCGCCGACACTATCCGGCGGTGAAGCACAACGGGTAAAGTTATCCACCGAGCTGTCAAAGCGATCAACTGGGCGGACACTATATATTCTCGATGAACCAACTACCGGACTTGCCTTCGACGATGTGGCGGCACTGCTAAGGGTACTGCAACGGCTGGTTGACGGAGGTAATACGGTGATTGTTATCGAGCACCACCTGGATGTAATAAAGAATGCCGATTATATCATTGACCTCGGACCAGGGGCAGGCGACCACGGCGGCTACATAATCGCCAGTGGCACACCAGAGGAGGTTATACAGCAGGCATCATCAATAACCGGACAGTATCTGGTCAAGGCATTGACTAATGGTGTAGAATATAAACTGAAAGACTGACTACTCCCGTCCGGCAGTACTTTCCGGTTGTTAGCGGCAAAACGGGGATGATAGGTGAATAGAAAAGAAGTACTCGAATCGATTAATGAGAACGTAGAGAACAAGAACCTGCTGAAACATATGCTGGCCACCGAGGCAATAATGCGGGCTCTGGCCAGGCGTCTTAGTGAGGATGAAGACGAGTGGGGGCTGACCGGGCTGTTGCATGATATCGACGTAGAGCTTACCGAGGGTGATGAGAACAGCCACAGTAAGCTGGGAGCCGACCTCGCCAGCGAACTGGGAGCCAGCAAGGAAATGGTACACGCCATCCTCTGTCATAATGCCGCGCATGGACTCCCCTGTGAGACAAAGCTGGATAAGGCCCTGTTCTGCGCTGACCCGCTGACCGGCCTCATTACAGCGTCGGCCCTGGTCCGGTCCGATAAAAAGCTAGCCGGGCTTGAAGCTAAATCAGTACTTAAGAGATTCAAGGAAAAGGCCTTCGCCGCCGGTGCCAACAGAGAACATATTGCATCATGCCAGGGGCTTGGTATTGAGATCGAAGAGTTTGTTTCCCTGGGGCTTAAGGCAATGCAGGACATCGCCGGTAACCTGGGCCTATAATACCGCCCCTAGTTAACTTCCAGTGTGGACCCGGCCGCTGTTTTCCTGACATTAATGCGGGTGGGAAAAGCATCTCTGAGTTCTTCGATATGGGTTATCACCAGTATCTTTTCAAAGTCATCCTGAATTGAGGTTATCGCTTCCTTAATCTTCTCTATACCAATGCTGTCCTGCGTACCGAAACCCTCATCAATTACCAGGGTGGGTAATGGTGCTCCCGCCCGCCTGGCCAGTAGTCTGGACAATGCGATACGAATGGCAAAGTTAATCCGGAAGGCTTCACCGCCACTGAACATTTCATAATCTCGTGTTCCCAGCTCATCCGAAATTTTAATATCCAGGGTCTCCACCACACTCCCCGACTTTGTTCCCCTCTGTGTTTCCATCTTAACGTGCATTCTATTATCAGTCATATGAGACAATAATTGGTTGGCTTCCATTTCAATCTCAGGAAGAGAGCTCTCAATCAGCAATGCCTGGACTCCCCTTTTCCCAAAGGCCTGAGCCAGCTCCTGATAGATACTCCCCTCTTTTATTGCCTGGGTAAGTAATTTTTCCTTCTCCTGTAATTTTATGTCAAGTTCACGGCATCGCTTCAGTTTCTCTTTCAGACCCCCCAGTGCTTCCTGAGCCTGTTTCTGCAGCGCTGTCTGCGACTCATATTCTGCTTCCGCTCGGGTCAACTCAGCGAAAATCACGGGCAGTTGTGCCAGTTCTTTACTCATGACCTCCTTTTTACGGTGGTCACTTTCCAGGCTATAGCGCAGTTCACGAGACGCCTCCTTTGCCTGACCAACGGCCTCCTGTGCCTGGCTGATGAGCCTTTCTGCTTCCTCCAGCTTCTGTTTGAGCCCTCCGTACCGCTCCAAATCCGCCAGGCGCTGACGTGATTCTTCGTGCTGGTCAGGGCTGTAGCCCAGTGCCGCCAGTTCCTCTTCGATATGTTCCAGCGCCCGCTGCTCAACGGTAGCGAAATCCCTACTGGTCAGATGTTCTTCAATACCGGCAAGAACTCCCCTGGTCTCCTTGAGCTTGTCGCTGGCCTGTTCAGCCCGGCTAATCTCCTGGCGCAGAGCTTCAACTCGACTTTGAAGGGAAACCCTGTCCCGATTTAGATCGGCCTCAAGCTGAGTGATTTCCCTCTCACTCTGTTCAAGCTCCGCCTTCTTCTGCTCAAGCTCGATCCTATTTAGCTTGAGTGACTCTACCTTTCCCTGCTTTTCACCGTTGTACTTGATCTCAATCAGCTTTAAGCCATCCTCGGCAAGCTCCGTCTCGCAGAGGGGACATTTGTTCCCTTCCTTAGTAAGGAGGAGGCTAAGCTTCTCCTCCATCTCCTTGATTTCGCGTTCCAGATGAATTTTATTAGACTCCAGGTGGTTCAGTCGAGCCATAAGCTCCCGGGAGGTCTGCTTCTTGCCCTGCAGTACCTCTCCTCTCTCCGACAGTCGATCCAGACGCGCCTGTGTATCACACAGGTCTTTCTTTAGCGAGGGTAGGCTTTGTACAATGGTCTCCAGTTCACTCACCTGGTTCTGGACTACAGCATGGTCTTTCAGTAGTGCCTGTCCGGCCCGGGTAATGCTCATCTCTATCTGGTGTTTGCGCTCGTTCATCATGTTGACCAGCCCCAGTTTCCGGTTAAGTTCATCAATCATTTGTTTGGCGACAGTGAAACTCCGGTATCCTTCTTCTATTACCGGACGCTGATCAATCAGCTCCTGATACTCCTGAATGCGCCGGAGGTGTTGCCCAATCTGCCCATCCCAGCGCTCCAGGTCCTGTGCTGTCTTATCGATATGCTCCTCCAGTTGTATCAGCTGCTGTTTCTTATTTTCCAGCGCCTCCTTTTTTTGTCTGATGCCCTCAAGCCGGGCCTTCTGCCCGACCATCTGCTCTTCAATATCGGCAAGCTGCCCCGACCCGGCTTCAAATTCAGCCCGCCAAGCCGGCTCCTGACTCAATTCACCGGTTATCTCTCGAATGGTGCCTTCCATCTGTTCCTTTACCATTTGATACTCTTTAGAACGGTCTTTGGCCCGCTCAGACAGTCCATCGTAGAAAGAAAGGCCCAGGATGTCAGCCAGCACCTGCTTGCGTTCGAGGGGGCGTTTAACGGTAAAAGCATCGGCACGCCCCTGCAGGAGAAGGGCGCTATTGACAAAAGTCTGGTAGTCCATATGCAGGATAGCGATAATCGCCTGCTGGGTCTGGGTAATATTGTTTCCGGTAATAGTACGGAAACCGTCCCCATCGGCTATCTGGAGCTCCAGGAGTGTCCTACCCTGTCCACCGCTCTTCTTCGGTCGAGCGTGCCGGCGGATAATACGATACGGCTGCCCCTTGATAGCGAAGTCAAACTCCACCCACATCTCAGTCTGACCCAGATGGATGAGGTCATCATCGCTCTTGGCTCTGGTCTTCCCCCATAGCGCCCAGGTAATAGCGTCAACCAGGGTTGATTTGCCGTTGCCATTATCCCCTGATATACAGGCAGTGTGAATACCATCAAAGGAGAGAGGCGGTACGTTATCCCGGTAGCACATGAAGTTATGTAGCGACAGCTTGATAGGAATCATCGCTAAAGCCTTGACAATGCAGCTTTAGTTACGTTAAGTTTCATAGACCACTTTTCGATTTGTCTTGCCGGCCGTGGTATCTTTTCGACAGCCGACAAAATGGAATATTCCGATGATGATAAGGTAGATGCCGATCAAATAGGCAAGCACCCGGGGGTTGACCAAAATAACGATGCCAAAGACAATAGCGATGATACCGGAAATGAAGCCAGGGTTCAGGCCGATATCCATGGTTGCCCCCTCGGTCAAATGTTTTTAGATTATAGATTAGTCTTCGAGTTTTGTCTATAGATAGAATTAACGGACCAATGTTTGAGGTTAAATGTCTCCTTCTCGCAGTCAATTAAGCAGTGTCATCTTGATGGGGGCCAGAAAAGGGCGGAAAAGCTTTGTCTGGATTTGCAAACTACTCATCCCTATCTCTTTCCTGGCAGTAATAATCCAGTGGAGCGGCTGGCTCTACCAGGTAATGCCTCTCCTGGACCCGATAATGCAGCTGTTAAACCTTCCTGGTGCAGCCGCGTTACCTATTCTCAGCGGAATGCTGATCGGTCCTTACACCACCATTGCCATGATGTCGGTGCTTCCGTTCAGCTTAGGCCAGATGACCCTGATTGCCGTCTTTACTATGATTGCCCATAGCCTTATCATCGAGAGCGCTATCCAGCACAGGTCCGGTATCCATGCCGCCAAAATAACTCTGATCCGCATCGGTGGTGCGATTCTGGCCGTATTGATTGTTTCCCGGTTCTTTCCCAACACCGCACAAGACATTGTCATACCAGATGCTTTCACTGCCACCGCACCTTTTACCCAGGTACTGAAGGTCTGGGGTATTGAGACAGGGTGGCTGCTTGCTAAAATATTCGGCATCGTCATGGCGGTAATGATCGGGCTGGAGTCCCTGAAATCTCTGGGCTGGGTCGAAAACCTGATCAAGGTCTTCCAGCCTGTGATGCATATACTCGGGCTTTCCCGCCGGGCCGCCATGCTCTGGATAACCGCCGTCCTTTTCGGCGTCCTGTACGGGGGTGCTGTTATCATTGAAGAAGCCGGCAGAGCAGGCTTGAGCAAGGGCGAACTGGAAGACCTTCATATTTCCATCGGCATCAACCACAGCATGATTGAGGACCCTGCACTATACCTGGCGCTGGGACTGAATGCCTTCTGGCTGTGGATACCCAGATTAGTCACAGCAATTATCGCGGTCCAGGTATACCATATCGCGAGATACCTTAAGGGGAAATATCTTCAATGGCAGACGGCAAGAGTAGAATGATACAACCCGTACGGATCTCTCATTCCAGATAGTCCTTTAGCCGACGGCTCCGGCTGGGGTGACGCAGCTTACGCAGCGCCTTAGCCTCAATCTGACGGATACGTTCCCTGGTTACATTAAACTCCTTACCCACCTCTTCCAGGGTACGGCTTCTGCCATCCTCCAAACCGAATCTGAGCTGCAACACTCGCTGTTCACGGTGGGTGAGGGTACACAGTACATCATCAATCTGCTCTTTAAGCAGTTGACGGGAGGCAGACTCAGGAGGCGGCAGGGCATTGCGATCCTCAATAAAATCGCCCAGATGACTATCATTCTCTTCACCGATAGGAGATTCCAGCGATATCGGCAGCTGGGCTACCTTGATGATTTCCCTTACCTTTTCCGTGGGTATCTCCAGCTCGACACCGATTTCCTTAGGGGTAGCTTCCCGTCCCAACTTCTGGGCCAGGCGACGGCTCACCCTCAGCAGTCGGTTAATCGTCTCGATCATATGGACAGGAACACGAATCGTACGTGCCTGGTCGGCTATAGCTCGGGTAATCGCCTGCCGAATCCACCAGGTAGCATAGGTGCTGAACTTATAGCCACGGCGGTAATCAAACTTCTCCACAGCCTTGATCAGACCGATATTTCCCTCCTGAATCAGATCAAGGAGAGACATACCCCGTCCGACATGCTTTTTAGCAACACTAACTACCAAACGCAGATTGGCTTTAATCAGATGGCTCTCTGAACGTTGCGCTTCATACTGAATATTCCTTATGTGGGACCGGAATAACTGCTCATAGCCCTGAATAGACTCAATAAAATCATTGTTCTCTACCAGACTCTCTATTTCGGACACGGGAGTGCCGTCTCCAATAGCCTCAATAATCTCCTTGGGCAATAAGGAGCTGTTTAGCGACAGGTTAATCAGGAGATGTTCCACCTCCGGGATCGATTTACCCGTCTGGTAAGCCACCGCCTGGATTAGTTGCTGGTCTATCTCGCCGTCGATGTTATCCCTCAGTCTAGCATTAAATATAAGCTCCTCAAAGCTGCTGGTTGGCACCAAATCGACCTGCTCTAAGGCGATGCTAATAACACTGGAGAGTTGCCCTATCTCCTTAAGCATAGTGAGTACTATCTCAACTGCCGAAGGCTGCCTTCCGTAGTTATCCAGGAATTCCTGCTCGATTTCAGCGATTCTTTTCCCCTCTGCTATCCTTCGAGACAGAGCCTGCTCATTCTTGGCAGTGAGCAGGGACACCCTGCCGATTTCATGAAGATAGATACGCACCGGATCGTCGGTGATCTCCTGCTCGTCTATTTGATGGAGCGGTAATTCCAACTCGTCGGCTACATCGGGATGAAGCTCTTCGTTCAGTCTTTCATACGATGATATGTCTTCGTCGCCATGTTCCTGAGGTGAAAAATCCTGAGTTTCGTCGGTGTTTTCCTGATTCATTTCTTACTCCCCTTTATACCTGCCCCTCTGCTCTTTTGGGTAAAGACCTCACCCAGCTGGGTACTGATATCTACCCCCTGCTCCTTCAGCTTGGCTAAATCGGCGGCGCTGCCGCCCTGTTCCGCCTCCAGAGCCAGTACCGCCTCTTTTTTCACCTCCAGGCTGCGTAGAAACCTTTCCCGCAGGCGGAGGACGCAGTCAGTATATCTCGGCTCTATCCGGTTATCCTCTAAGTCCTTCTTCTTCATTCTATCCATTATCGAGTCGAGGTGTTCCTGAATAACGGTATCAAGCCTGCCCTTTAAGGATAGTATATCACTGCTCTGCAGCCAGGCAGTAAATATTTCACGGTTTTCGCTGTTTTCAAAGTATTCCGGTAGAGGCTCCTGAGAGCACTCCTTCAGCTCGGGGTGCTGCAGTAAGAGGGCCAGGCAGTATTCCTCGAGCGGGCTGGAATAAACAGAGCGCAGCGACTGTTCCGGAACTCTTTGCCGCGCTACTCCTGCCCGTGAGCCAGCCGGTGTTGACTTAATTCGTCTTAACACGTTTTCCAGGTTACGCCCGGTAACATTGACCAGCCGGGACAACTTCTCCAGGTAGTGCCCCTGGCGCACGATGTCATTCATCCCAGCAATGATGGGAAGCAGCCTGTCCACGGCCAGTGACTTATCCCTGGCCGTGCTAAGGTCGAGACCGGCGGTAATCATACTGAAGGTATAGTCCATAATGGGCATAGCCTTACCGAGCAGGTCCTGCCAGATCCGGGCATCTTCCTTAATGACACTGTCGGGATCTTTTCCCTCCGGGAGGGCGATAACCCTTACTTCAGCACCCAGGGTATTCTCATAACCTACGCTCCTCAGCATCGCTTCTTCACCGGCAGCATCGGCATCAAGGGCTAAGATTACGTTCCTGGTTAGTCGCTTCAAAATATTAATCTGCTTCTCGGTAACCGCAGTCCCCATTGAAGCAACCACATTAGTAAAGCCACACCGATGGGCGGTGATGGCGTCCATAAAGCCTTCCACAATCACTACCGTATCCCGCTCTCTAATTGCCGGCGCCGCCAGGTCTATGCCATACAGGATACTACCCTTATCAAACACCGCCGTCTGCGGAGAGTTGAGGTACTTAGGCAACGAATCGTCCAGAGCCCTGGCTCCAAAACCGATGATGTGCCCCTTAGCATCACGTATCGGGAACATCAACCGGTTACGAAACCGGTCATAGCTTCCCCCCGCTTCTTTCTCTGTTACCAGGCCTCCGTTAAGCAGTTCTTTCTCATTATGGCCCCGCTCCTCCAGGTACTTTTTTAGTGCGTCCCAGCTATTCAGACTGAAGCCCAATCGAAAGCTAACGATGGTCTCTGATGAGAGGTCTCGATCAGCGGCATATTCCCTCGCCTTCTCCGCAGCCGGGGAATTCAAAAGCAGCTCATGAAAATACCGGGCGGCAGCTTCATTAATCTGATAAAGCCTCTCCTTCTCATCCTTGCCGACACGAGACTCGGACCTCGATGGTATGCCGACCCCGACCCTTTCCCCCAGCAAGCGCAGGGCTTCTCCGAAATCAAGGCCTTCCTTTTTCATAAGGAAAGAAAAGACATCACCGCCGGTGCCGCAGGCGCCAAAGCAGTGCCAGCTCTGCTGCTCGGGATAGACAAAAAAAGAGGGGGTCTTTTCACTGTGGAACGGACATAACCCTCTTAAGGTCCGCCCCGATTTGGTCAGTGAAGTGTACTGGCTGATGATATCAACGATGTCGACCCTTTGCTTTACCTCTTCAATTACACTCATCACTAAAACCCGTCCCGTCGTCTCTCTTCAGGTTATCACTATCCGATATATATTCTATCAGCTACCGACATCGATGACGAATACTGCCTGATAGGGCTTGTGGGCAACATAACCCACCTTTTCTTTAACTATCGCCATAGTGGGATCAGCAACAATCCATATCCCACTGCTGTATTTTTTGGGCAGAAGATTGGAATGCGCCGGGTCAAAACAGAGTATGCGGGCGTCGCTACTCATTCCTAAAATATCCAGTATCGTCTTCTCCTCTTCAATGAAAGCCTCGCCGTCTCCGGAATAATAGACGAGACAGGTCATATGATCCATTATCCAGTCGTCATCCGTATCAATACTGGCGATGGCGGCATCCAGGCCAACCGATTCGTACAGGCTGGCCAGCAGAATGGCAAAATCATCGCAGTCACCACCTCCGGCATTGATGGTCTCATGAGCGTAGGCAAAATAGTTGCGTCCCCTGGGGTCGCTGACATATCTGATATTAACAGCTGCCCACCGGTTTAGTTGCCATATCTTCCAGACCTCCGAGTTGGCCTCTATCTCAGCCGGACAATCCCGGACCGCCGATACTGCGGTATTCCTGACCAGCGGGTCGGCTGACTCAACATAGTACTCGACATTCTGAGGCCGCTGCTGATCGGATTGGGATAGGCTTACCGCCGGCTCCGGAGTTTTGTCATCAGAAATCTCTTCCCCCGGCAGACAGGCCGCCCCAACCAAGGCCAGCAAGCCGACCAAGGCACCCAGGTACATGCCAAATAGCAACCGCCTCTTCCGTCTCATTCAGTCCTCTGCTATCTCCGCCGCCATTCTCAGGGCATAATGGTCAGTCATACCGGCGATATGATCAACCACCCTTCTTTCCATTTCATCACTATAGAGACGGTACTCCGGCGGCAATTTATCTTCACCCTGATTTAAGTACCGGTATAACCGGCAAATTACCCGCCTTGCCTCCTCCGCCTCTTCTCCGCTGGAGATGGGACCATACACCCGCTCAAAGAGAAACTTACGTAGAGTATTGGTTGCCTCCTTCACTTCATGGCTCATGCCAATAGCGGGATCACTTGGCACATCCGAGCCGTTGACTGCCTGCCAGGAATACTCAATGATATCAGAGACCATAGTATTAATACGCTGCGAATGAGACAACCCCAGCACCCTGATTGCCGAGATAGGCAGATCACCATCATTGAGAATACCCGCTCTTATCGCATCCCCGATATCGTGGTTAATATAGGCAATGATATCAGCAATCTTGCATACCTCTCCCTCCAGAGTGTTTACCCTGCCCCAATCCTTTCCCATAACCTCTGTCCTTGTCTTGGAGTGATTAACGATACCATCCCGTACCTCCCAGGTAAGATTGAGACCCTGCCCATCATTCTCGAGCAAATCAACCACTCTCAGGCTCTGCTCGTTATGCCGGAAACCCTGGGAGTAGAGTTCATTCAGCATATCCTCGCCCATATGTCCGAATGGGGTATGGCCCAGGTCATGCCCCAGAGCGATTGCCTCAGCCAGATCCTCATTCAGGTTCAGAGCACGAGCGATAGTACGTGCTATCTGAGAGACCTCAAGGGTATGGGTCAATCGGGTTACGTAGTGATCGCCCAGAGGCGCAATAAATACCTGTGTCTTGTGTTTAAGGCGACGAAAGGCCTTGGAATGGATAATACGGTCACGATCACGCTGAAAAGCGGTACGGATGGGGCAGGGATCTTCCTGCTTGAGACGGCCCCGCGACTGCTTACTTTTCACCGCATTAGGGGAAAGAGCTGCCTCTCTTTCTTCAGCAGATTGACGGATATTTAGCCGGCTAACCATTAAGCTTCAGTTTTGCTTCCGCCTTGGAGATTATTTCTCTGGTAACGCCAATCATATCCGGACTTACCGAAACGGAGGTAATTCCCCATTGGACCAGCTTTTCGGTAAGGTCGGGGTATACCGATGGCGCCTGACCGCAGATAGAAGAGGTAACCCCCATACTATTGGTTGCCTTGATAACCTTTTCCAGGGAGAGGAGTACCGCTTCATCACGCTCATCGAATGACTGGGCCAGTACCGCATTGTCCCGATCAACACCCAGAGTAAGCTGAGTCAGGTCGTTAGAGCCGATTGATACACCGTCGATACCACAGGCAAGGAATTTCTCGATCAGAATTACGTTAGATGGCAACTCCACCATCATCCATATCTTGAAATCGCTGGAGCGCTTCAGCCCTTCTGCTGCCATAACCTCCAGTGTCCGGGACAGCTCACGGACGGTTCGCACAAATGGAATCATGACCCACAGGTTAGGATAGTCCTGTCGCACCTTCTTAATAGCATTCAACTCCAGTTTGAAGACATCAATGTCCTTGATGTATCGCGAAGCCCCCCGGTAACCGAGCATCGGGTTTTCTTCGACTTCTTCGTACTCCTCCCCACCCTTAAGCGACCGGTATTCGTTGGTCTTGAAATCGTTGGTCCGGTATACTACCGGGCGGGGGTTAAAGGCTTTAGCGAAAGCTGTTATGCCACTGGCAAGTTTGGTGGTGAATTCATCACCCCTGTTCTGGCTGAGCATATAACTGGGGTGCTCTCCAATATGGGCAACCATAAACTCGGCACGCAGCAGACCGACACCATCCACATTACGGGCCGCCACTGAATCAACCAGCTCCGGCTGGGCCAGATTAACGTACACTCTGGTCTTGGTCTTAATCGTTTCCTTAAGAACTCCGGAAACCGAAGCGGTCTGCATTCTTCGGGCTACCTTCCCATCATAAATCTTGCCGTGTGAACCATCCACAGTGATCACCTGGTTATCGCTTAAAGTTTCGGTAGCTTTTTCGGTACCTACGACACAGGGAATACCCAGCTCACGGCTGATAATTGCGGCATGGGCGGTCCTGCCACCACGGTTGGTTACAATAGCAGCCGCTCTTTTCATCGCCGGTACGAAATCAGGAGTAGTCATTTCGGCAACCAGGATATCCCCTTCGGTCACCCGGTCAATCTGAGAGGGGTCCGGTACTATCACTACCGGACCCGAAGCGATACCGGGACTGGCGGATACTCCTTTTAATAGTACCGGGGCATTTATTTCCGGCTCAACCCCGGTGAATTCTTTCACGGTAGTTACCGGACGGGTCTGAACGATAAATATCTCTTTGCCTTCCTTAGCCCATTCGATATCCTGGGGAACTCCATAGTGCTTCTCTATCTGTTTTCCTACGCCGGCCAGTGCGGTTATGTCCTGGTCGGATATTTTCTGCAGGGACCGAGTTGAAGCAGGAACCTGCACCCAGATATTAGTCTTTTCACTACTGCGGTCAGGATTAATAATCAACTGACGGTCCTGCCGGCTCATCTTCTTTGAAATGATACTTAAGCTCTCTTTATCGACAATGTAGAGATCCGGGTTCTCCTCTCCCGATACGATAGCTTCACCCAGACCATAGATCGCTTCGATGACAATCTCGTTGGTAACACTGGTTACCGGTTCAACAGTAAACATAACGCCGGAAGCTTCCGACTGTACCATCCTCTGTACCGGAACGGCAATACCAACCTTAAAGTGATCAAATCCCTGTTTCTCCCTGTAGAATACGGCACGGGCTTCAAAAAGGGATGCCCAACAGCTATGAACCGCAGCGATTACCCCTTTTTCATCCCCTATATTGAGATAGGTACTCTGCTGCCCGGCGAAGGAAGCCTCCGGCAGGTCTTCCGCAGTTGCCGAGGAACGTACAGCGACCAGACCGCCACCCAATTTGGCATAAGCAGCCTTAATCTCGGTAACCAGTTCCGGGGGCATGGTAGCCTTAAGGATTACCTCCCGCACCTTTGCTGCTGTTTGCTGAAGTTGTTTGCTGTCATTAACATCCAGTGGCAGAAGCAGCTGGCGAATTTTATCGGTTACTCCCGTCTGCTTGAGAAAGTTAAAATAGGCACTGGCGGTTACCACAAAGCCCGGGGGTACCGGGATGCCGGCGTTGGTCATTTCACCCAGGTTAGCTCCCTTACCACCGACAACGGGTATATCATTCTTCGTAATCTCATTGAACCAGAGGATAGCTTTCTCACCACTGCGCATAATCAAAGATCCCCCTTAATGATTAAGATGATCTACATTAGTTTTTGTTTTAGAGTTTCATTATATCATATGTTTCTGGTTGACAGTAGTTTTGCTGAAAGGTAGAATTAGACTAGCTGAAAGGGGAGGCACGGTGATGATAGAAATGACCATTGATAGCATCCGGGTCAGTCTGATGAACTACCAGCGGGTGGTAATCTTAAAGGAGAAGGATACGGAGCGTTACCTGCCTATCTGGATCGGTGCTGCCGAAGCGGATGCTATAGCGGTCAAGCTGCAAAATGTTAATGTTCCGCGGCCTCTGACTCATGATCTATTGCAATCGGTAATAGAAGTACTGGGAGCCAGCATCAATTCCATTATCGTCAGCGACCTGAAGAACGATACGTTCTATGCCCGGATTTTACTCAACGTGGATGGTGGTTTAATGGAGGTAGACTCCCGCCCCAGCGATGCGCTGGCTCTTGCAGTGCGGGCGGAGGTGCCTATCTATGCCGAAGAGTCGGTTCTGGATAAGGCCGGCATCTTCCTGGATAAGGAGTCCGGCAAGCCTACCTTCGGAGAAAGCGGATTAGATGATGCCGAGGGTGAGAAGAAGGCAATCAGCGAAGAAGAGATGAAAAAGATGTCGGCTTTCCAGGAATTTATTAACACCCTTGACCTGGATGATTTTGATAAGCGTAAGTCTTAAACCTGACTACTAATGGTATAAATAACACATCCCCCCTCTGCTCGGAATAATTAGCAGAGGGGGGATAATTTCGCTTGGTAGACTACTATCCGGCCTATTCAGAATCCTGATAAATAAAAGGTTCTTTTTAGAGAATTTCGAGCGATGCCCTGGTGCCTGCCTTAGCTGCTTTCACCCTTATCAAGGTTCGTATGGCGGCTGCAATTCGACCCTGTTTACCAATAACCCTTCCTTTGTCATCATCGGCAACCTGCAGGGTAAACTTGGCGCCCTCTTCATCGTTTTCTTCGGTAACGACCACGTCGTCAGGTGCATTGACAATTGATTTAGCGATGTATTCTATTAGTTCCTTCATGATTTCTCCTTGAATTTCTTGAACTTTTCTATGATTCCTGTTTTGGATAGCAGCCTGTTAGCAGTAACTGTCGGTTGTGCCCCCTGCCCCAGCCAGTGCAACGCTCTCTCCTCATCAATCACCACTGTCTCCGGATCGGTCAGGGGATCGAAATGCCCGATGACTTCGATGAATGCTCCGTCGCGGGGTGCCCGAGTATCAGCAATCACCACCCGGTAACTCGGCCTCTTCTTCGCTCCTACTCGTCGTAACCTGATTTTTACCAATTGCCCAGCAACCTTCCTCATTAATATTATCCCTATTATGCGCTACCAACTATTTGACTGTCAATAGCTATGGCTGTGACTTCGCAGCGGTTACATTTGCCAGTAAGTCGTTATAATAGCTATAATCAGAAGGTGAAGGTAGCAAGACTGCACAGTTGGAGAGTCAGTGCCGCTCAGGCTATTGATATCCAGCGAAGACTAGCGGGAAGAGTGTCACGTGACGGTAAACCGGGCAGTTTCCGCTTTGTTGCCGGTGTAGACATATCGGTAAGCAGGGCACTGGGCACGGCTACGGCAGCGGTCGTCGTCTTAAGATACCCCGAGCTTACAGCAGTAGAGATAAAGAAAGCCAGCGGCAGGCTTACTATTCCCTACATCCCGGGGTTGCTGTCGTTTCGGGAGTCTCCCCTGATTCTAGCCGCCTGCCGTAAGGTCAGCCTCACTCCCGACCTTATCCTGGTTGACGGACAGGGAATTGCCCATCCTCGGCGGGTAGGGCTAGCTTCCCACCTGGGACTTTTGCTGCGGATACCGACCATTGGCTGTGCTAAATCACTGCTTTGCGGTAAATATACGGAGCCCGGTAATGAGCCGGGGGACTACAGCGAAATATTGGATAACGGTGAGACTATCGGCGCTGCGCTGCGCACCAGAGCCGGCGTGAAGCCTATTTATGTGTCCACAGGGCACCTGATTGGCCTCGAACCGGCTATATACCGGGTGCTGGAGTGCTGCCGGGGCTACCGATTACCCGAACCCACCCGTCTGGCCCACCTGGCTGCGGGCGGGAATCTGAAACCGGAAAATGATTACGGGAAGGCAGAATGCAGGAGTTAAAGAACAAACTGGAAGATTTAAAGGCTAGAGTATCTATGGCTCTGGTGCATCTTTGACATTAAGGCTAAAGAGAAGGAGATTGTTCGACTGGAGAAAGAGACCGCCGAGACTGGTTTCTGGTCGGATCAGAAGAAGGCACAGGGTGTGATGCAACGGCTGGCAGACAACAGGAAGCTGGCTGAGCGGTGGCGCGGGTTAGAGAAAAGGGTAGCCGATACCATGGAGCTTCTCAATCTGGTTGAGGAGGAAAGTAACCAAAAACTCGAGGGAGAAATACAGTCCGAAGTCGAAGAGATGGCAGCCCACCTGGATGAACTGGAACTCGAGCTGGCCTTTAGCAGCGAGTATGACACCAGAAATGCCATCCTGTCCATTCATGCCGGGGCAGGCGGTACCGAGTCCCAGGATTGGGCAGAGATGCTGATGAGGATGTACCTGCGCTGGTCTGAGCGGCATGGCCACCGGGCGGAGATACTCGACGTTTCTCCGGGTGAAGAGGCGGGAGTGAAGAGCGTGGTTATTGAAATTACCGGCAGCTATGCTTACGGTTACCTGCAATCGGAGCACGGCGTTCATCGTCTGGTCCGTATCTCTCCTTATGATGCCGACCGTGCCCGTCATACCTCATTCGCTATGGTCGAAGTTATGCCCGAGGCCGAGACCGATGTTGATATCAGGATAGAGCCGGATGACATCAGGGTCGATGTCTTCCGCTCCAGCGGACCGGGGGGACAGCACATGCAAAAAACGAGCAGTGCCGTCAGGATAACCCATCTAACGACGGGGTTGATAGCGACTTCACAGAGCGAGCGCTCCCAGCACCAGAACAAGGAGATTGCCATGAAGCTGCTTCAATCACGGCTGCTGGAGCTTGAGCTTAAGAAAAAAGCTGAGGAAAGAGCACGGCTGAAGGGAAAACGTATATCGGCGGGCTGGGGTAACCAGATTCGCAGCTATGTTCTGCATCCCTATCGGATGGTAAAAGATCACCGGACGAACTATCAGACCGGCAACACCGACGACGTACTGGACGGAGGATTGGACGGACTGATAACCGCCTATCTCAGGGAAAATATCGGGGGGGGAAGAAGATGATTAGAAAGACAGCCCCGCTGGTACTGGCTGCCTTCATGATACTGGCTCTTTTCAGTCCGGGTATGGCCCGGGCCGGGGATGGGCCGAGGGTACTGGATAACTCGGTGCAGGCGGAGTTTCCCTACCGGATCAGTTTCAGTCTGTCGGCAGATAGTGATGCCGATATTACCGATATCCGTCTCTGCTACCGGGTTGACCAGACAAAATTCGCCCAGGTCAGCAGTGAAGTCTATATTGATTTTGTGCCGGCTACCAGCGTCTCCATTGACTGGGCCCTGGAAATGCTAAAAATAGGAGGCCTTCCTCCCGGATCCAATCTGGAATACTGGTGGAAGATAGAAGATGCCAACGGCGATAGGATATCCACACCACCGGCCGGAATAGTGTTTGATGACAGCCGCTATTCCTGGCAGAGTCTGACCGAGGGTCAGGTCACCATGTACTGGTATCAGGGAGATCAATCATTTGCCGGGGAGTTGATGCTGGCTGTCCAGCAGGCGCTTGAGCGTCTTAACGAGTATACCGCTGCCCAGCTCGAGCGGCCGGTTAAGCTCTATATCTACGCCGATGCCCAGGATCTGCGGGGGTCGATGATCTATTCCCAGGAGTGGACCGGCGGGGTTGCCTTCACCCGCTACGGAATTATGGCTATCGGTATTGCTCCTGATAAGCTTGACTGGGGCCGGAGAGCAATCGCCCATGAGCTAACCCACCTGGTCATACACCAGGTGACGCTCAACCCTTATAATACGATACCGACCTGGCTTGACGAGGGTCTGGCGATGCGTAGTGAAGGGCCGCTGCCGGAATCATTCCGCTCCTATCTGGATAGGGCGATAGCGGATGGCAGCCTCATCTCGGTACAGAGTCTGGCGTCGCCGTTTTCCGCTTACACCGATAAGGCCTCCCTTTCCTACGCCCAGAGTTACAGCCTGGTCGAGTTTCTCACCGATAGCTACGGTCAGGACAAGATGTTTGATCTGTTAAATAACTTTCAAGAAGGCAGCTCCTATGACGGGGCACTGATAAAAGTATACGGCTTCGATATGGATGGCCTGGACTATCTGTGGCAGGACTGGGTCACCCGGTCAGGGCAGCCGGCTGCAGAGAATGACCTGCATCTTGAGCTGGAAAAAGTCGCTGATGGAAAGTGAGGATGAAGTCGATACCGGTGAGAAGAATTCTTACGGTTGCCTTGATATTGGCCGGACTGCCCTTTTTATTATCATCCTGTACTCCCGGCATACCAGCGGATGAATACTATAAGCTGCAGGCCGATCTGGATGCGGCAAATCAGGAAATAGACGAGATAACAGCAGAACTGGCGCAGCTTGAAGCAGACCGCCGGGAACTACAGGACAATTATACCAGTCTGTATAACGACTGCCAGAGCTCGCGGGACAGCTACCAGAAGCTGCTGGAGAGGCTGAAGCAGTCAGAGCTGGCGGATATTTCCTGGCCGGAGCTAAAACAGTTTCTCGAGCAGGATGATACCGACAGCCTGACCTACGTCGGGGGCAGATTTGATTGCAGCGGCTTTGCCATCACCCTGAGAGACAACGCCGCCAGGTGCGGCATCCGCTGCGCCTATGTCGAGATAAACTTCTCCGTGGATAGCGGGCATGCCTTAAACGCCTTTGAAACCACGGATATGGGCCTGGTCTATGTCGATAGCACCGAGGCTGACATGATAGGATATGTCAAGCTCAATGAGCCTTACGGAACAATCAGCCTGGCCGGGGTCAAGCCCGAGTTTATCGCCTGCCGCGGAGACCCTGCCCGGTTCTGGGGCTCGCTGGAGTACATGACCCATTCCGCCCCATTCAGTTACAGCTATTACACCGACTACCGGAGACGGGCCGAATTTCGTGATGCTAGTATCGAGGCCTACAACGAGGCGGTCAGGATGTACAATCACGGCAGCGAGCAGTGGTCCTACGACCAGCTGACATCGTGGCTGGACAATATCAATGCCCTGAATGAAGACCTGGGCACCCATATCCCTCTGGATGCCGGGCAGGTAAAGAACATCGAGCTCTACTGGAACTAAGGGACCACCCGGAAAATCCCTGAATATTGAGAAAAGAGGAAATAACTTGAGGTTATACCGATGATGAAAAGAGCCGCCGTCATCTTCTCCGTGTTAGTACTGCTAAGCCTGCTCATTACCGGCTGCTGGCCGACAACACCGCCAACTCCGGTCTCCCCTACCCCCGAAGGGGAGACCCTCACCCTGTACGGAGTTGATCCGTCCACCCTCGACCCGGCAGTCTCCGGCGATACGACATCCCACGAATATATCATTCAGATATACAGCGGGCTGCTCCGGCTCGGTGAGGACCTTGAGCCGGTAGCGGATATCGCCCGGGAATGGCAGGTCAGTGAAGATGGAAAAACCTATACCTTCTCTCTTCGGGATGACGTCCGGTTTCACGATGGCCGGGAGGTAAAGGCCGGGGACTTCAAGTACTCCTGGGAACGGGCCTGCCGTCCCGCTACCGGGTCCCTGACCGCGAGTATCTATCTGGGCGATATTGTCGGAGTAAGCGAGGTGCTGGCCGGTAAGACGGAGGAGATCAGCGGCGTTAAGGTTGTTGACGACCATACCCTGGAGGTGACCATTGATGCACCCAAGTCATACTTCCTGGCCAAGCTGACCTATCCCACCTCTTTCGTGGTTGACCGCAATAACGTATCATCAGGCGGCGAATGGTGGCGCCGGCCCAACGGCACCGGTCCCTTCAAGCTTAAGCAGTGGCAGAATAACACCCTGCTTATTCTGGGCAGGAACGAGATCTACTACGACCAGCCGGCTCAGGTCAGCCTGGTTGTTTTCCAGCTGTATAGCGGCATACCGATGCATATGTACGAAAAGAGTGAAATCGATGTCACCGGCGTCTCCATGTACTATATCGATAAGGTCACCGATGAACGGGGTCCCTTTTATCAGGACCTGATGGTCACCCCCGAGTTGAGCTTTTTCTACATTGGCTTCAATACCAATAAGCCCCCCTTTGACGACGCACTCATCCGTCGTGCCTTCACACACGCCGTGGATAAGGAAAAGCTGGCCTCTCTGGTCTTCCGGGATACGGTAGAACCGGCCAGCGGTATCCTGCCTAGGGGGATACCCGGCTATAACGATAGCCTGAAGGGACTGGAATATGATGTCGAGCTGGCCCGGGAACTGATTGCCCGGTCGAAATACGGCGATGCTGCCGGGCTGCCGCCAATCACGATTACCACTTCCGGAGAGGGAGGCGGGATATCCAGCGACCTGGAGGCAATTATCTACCAGTGGCAGCAGAACCTGGGCGTAGAGGTAGAGGTCAGGCAGCTGGAATCGAAACGGTTCCTCTATCATATCGGCGAAGAGGCGGATGAGATGTTTTTCTACGGATGGGTAGCCGACTACCCTCACCCGCAGGATTTCCTCGATATTCTCTTTCGCAGCGGCGCTGAGAATAACAACGGCGGGTACAGCAACCCCGAGGTAGACACCCTGCTTGATATGGCGAACATCGAGATGGATAATGACCTGGGCCTGGCCCTGTACCGGCAGGCAGAGCAGGAGCTGGTCAACGACGCCGCCTGTCTGCCTCTGTGGTTCGGGCGAAACTACGTTCTGGTCAAGCCTTATGTCGAGGGGTATCAGCTCAACCTGCTCGGTCTGCCCTCACTAAGAAACGTCTCCGTTAAGCCTCACTGATTTCCCGTACCATAGTGGCGGCGGAGGGGGTGGGATTCGAACCCACGGTCGCTTGCGCGACAACGGTTTTCAAGACCGTCACCATAGACCACTCGGACACCCCTCCAGTATCACAATCAGCAGCGAGACGGTTTCCTGCAAATCCTCATGCTCAGTATTGATTGCGAAGTCAAGGGTAAACCCCTGGAGACTATTACGTATTATACCGAGAAGCCCGATAAATTACTATGCCTAATTCGCTTCCCATTGTCTAAGATATAACAAACAATATTTAGATCCTGCCTCTTTGACATACAAGACATACTTGTAATACAATATCGGCATGAAAGAAAGTAAGAGCAGGCCAAACATATCAATAAGAATTGACCCTGAAGCATTGCACCAGGCGAAGGTGGAAGCTACTAAAGCTAAGCAGACGTTAGGTCAGTGGCTGGAGGAAGCTATCAGGGAAAAGGCAGGCCAAGAAAAGGGTAGAACAGCCGGGAAGGGACGCGAAGTCGCTACGGAAAACAAAGAGATGATAACCCGAAAAGAGGGAAAGATGATCGGAGCATCAGCACCCCCATCGGTTATATCGCTTATTAAGCAGAGGAGATAACAGTAATTCTGGCGTCTTCAAAACCGTCACCATAAGGCACCGCCGAATCGACTGGCTGCCACTTCCGGTAATATAGGGCCACCTTACGCCGATGTGCTATTTCTAAACATTGTTTATCGCCAAGGAAGAGCTATGGAAAAACAGGCAAGGCCTAAATCGGCAGCACTTGTCATGTGACTATCATGGTGATAGAATCTCGCGTAAGGAAATAACCCGTAATAACAGGCGGAATTGCCTCATACCGAGAGACGGCAAACGGTAATCGCCAGATAATGTCAGGCGGCGCACTGTGAATAAGTCCGGGAAGGCTAATATTACACTGGAGAAAGCGGCCCGGGAGTGGCGGGGAGTTTTCGATGCCATGACCGACTTCGTCTGGATAGCGGACATGGATTACCGCATCCTGAGAGCCAACCGCGCTATTGCCGATTTTCTGAAAATGCACCCCCGGGATATCGTCGGCAGGCATTGCTATGATTTACTGCATAACAGTCACGGGCCGTCACCTGAATGTCCGCAACGAAAAGCCATTGAGTCCCGAAAAACCTGCAGCGGAGAGTTATATGAATCCCATCTCGGCAGATATCTGGAAATAACCGTCTCTCCCCTTATCGATGACAACGGAGTCATGATAGGCTCGGTCCATTTAACCCGCGACGTGACCGGACGAATAACCGCCCAAGCAGCACTCAAGGCCTCTGAGGAGAAGTTGAAACTCATATTTCAATCAACAAGCGAGGGAATTGCCTGCTCCGACCTGAACGGCAATATCAGCGAAGCAAACGATCCTGCTCTCCGCCTGTTCGGTTATGGAAGCAAGGAGGAGATCATCGGGCATAGTTTCTTCGAGTTTATTACCCCGGAAGACCATGCCCGGGCCAGTCAAAACATCGCGATGACATTAGCCATCGGGCAGGCCCCCAGCGTTGAGTATACCTTCTCGAAAAAAGATGGCACCAGATTTATCGGCGAGTTGAACGCCAGCGTGCTCAATGATGGCAACGGGAAGCCGGCCGGATTTGTCGCCGTCTTCAGCGATATCACCGAGCGCAAGAAGCATGAAATCACACTGGCTGAATCATACCACCATGAGCTGGAGACAAGGAGAAAGCTGGAGCAGGAAAGAAAGAAAAGGATCAAATTTACTCACTGGCTGGTCCATGAGCTCAAGACCCTCCTTTCTCCCATGTTGGCTTCCAGCGAGATGCTTACCAGAGAAGCTAAAGAGAGGATAATTAAGCGGTTATCCCGGAACATCTATAGCGGTACCCTGTCCCTGGAGAAGAGGGTTAACGAACTGCTTGACCTGGCCAGAATCGAGATAGGGGAAATGAAGCTGAACCTACAGCCGGTAGACCCGAGCAATCTCATCACTGATACCGTAGAAAAGATGAGACCAATGACGGATGAGCGCGGGCAATCGTTAAGCCTTCGTCTTCCGGAAAGCTTACCTCAAATCAGCGCCGATCCCTACCGTCTGGAGCAGGTCCTGATGAATCTGATCGGCAACGCATCCAAGTACACACCCGATGGTTCTTCGATCACTATCAGCGCCAGGCGAGAAAAGGATAAGCTGGTGATCAAGATTCAAGACAACGGACCGGGCATCAGTAGTGAGGCCCAGAAGCACCTTTTTGACCCCTATTTCCGCTCCGAAGCGGCTCAGGAGGATACTAAGGAGGGGCTGGGCTTAGGGCTGCCCATCGCCAGGCATATCGTGGAGCTTCACGGCGGGCAAATCCGGGTCAAAAGCAAAACGGGCCAGGGCAGCACCTTCAGTTTTTCCCTGCCCCTGTTCACCGGAACGGCTCTCGAAGAGAAAGGGCAACAGGAATGAAACCAAACAGCATTCTCATCATTGAAGACAACCCCGATATCATCGAGACGATTTCCATCGCCATTGAGATGCGCTGGTCTGACGTCAAGATAGTCTCTTCCTCCCGGGGCGACCAGGGTCTCAAGATGACCGAGACCGAATCCCCCGAAGTCGTTATTCTGGACCTGGGGCTGCCTGATATCAGCGGCTTTGAAGTGCTGAAGAGTATCCGCCTTTTCTCGGATGTCCCGGTTATAATCCTGACCGCGAAAGCGGATGAAGCCGATATCGTCAAGGGCCTGGAATGGGGCGCCGATGACTATATGGTCAAGCCGTTCAAACAGCTTGGGCTGCTGGCCAGGATTCAAGGAATAGTGCGGCGTCATAAACCCATGGTTCAGGATACTCTAAGATGCGGGCAACTATGTCTCCAGCTCAGTCCGCCCCAGGTCACGTTGGGGGCAAAGCAAATAAAGGTATCCCGCACCGAGGCATTGATTCTGGAGCAGCTGATGAGGAACCCGGGCAATGTCGTCAGCTACGAGAGAATTTCCCGGGCTATGTGGGGAGACGACTTCCCCGAAGCTGCCCACAGCATCAAGGTCCACATCCGCCACCTCCGGGAAAAACTGGAGCGTGATCCCGGTAATCCGCAGATGATCATCACCAGCCCCGGAGCGGGCTACTCACTGGCCAAACTATCCTAGCCCGCGTTTCCTATTCCCACTAGAGGCCATCAAGCACAGGTTTACCTCCTTTCTGATGCCGACGCCGACACACATACAACAGCAAAGCCCCGCTGCTAAAACGCTTCCCATCAGTAGGCGCCCGCCAAATCTTAACCAAACCTTAACCGGAAGGTTAATTTTCTTAACCTCCGGAGCCCCGCCATTAACCGGAGCTTAACTCCGATCCGATACACTGATAGATGTGTATCGCATGAGAATAGCCGTCTACGGTTCTGAAGCTATAGCCGACAGGATCAGGAAATCCCTCAATGGTAGGGAAACCAGCCTGATTTCCATCCTGCCCGGTGTCTTTGCCCGTCATGACTTCCCCGCGCTGGACCGGCTGCTGGATGCGGACCTGATCATCATGGAAGCGGCCGCAGCGGATGCGGATGAGGTCTGTAAGCATTTGAAAAGATTCTGGCACGTACCTCTGATCATGCTGTTCGACGAGAGTCACGCCGACTGGGAGCAGCTATGCTATTGCGGGGCTTCGGCATATATTCCACTCTCCACGGGACAGCGAGAGTTTGAATCGCGGATGCAAAGCGCTATAACAAGCATATCGGCCACGCTACCGGTACCCTCGAGGGAGGAAGTAACCCTATGAAGAAGATAGCCGGCCGGGCAATTATGGTGATACTGGGTCTGATACTGGGCGGACTGTTGTTCGTCTATTTCTCACCGGACTATGAGGTCTATGTGGTCCGGAGCGAGAGCATGACGCCGGCGATAAATATGGGAGACGTGATATTTACCGGCCCGGTGGGCGGCCCGATCAAGGGAGCCGTAGGCCCGGGCACCGTGGTTACCTACCAGGGCGGATCAGGGTTGGTGACCCACCGGGTGGTATCGATTACCAACACTGGCGTGATTACCAGGGGTGATGCCGTGGAGGAAGCCGACCCCAGGACGGTCAGCCTCACCCAGATCAAGGGCGTCTATCTCTTCCGGATTCCCGGCTGGGGCTACGTCTGGAAGTATGCGCAGACCAGACCGGGCTGGATGCTGCTGGTAGTGCTGCCGGCCTCGATTATCATCGGCTGCCTGGCCCGGGAAGTACAGAAGGAGTGGCGAAAGAGGGAGGGAACCCCCCTGCAGTAAACAAATACCAGCGCCCGCCGCAGCCGGCGCTTTTCCCGGTCGATGGCTGTGGAACCGAATGAATAAGAAGAAAAATAATACGATAACAATGGAGGTGACTGATATCAGTTAATCAAGGATGTATAGAGGGAACCAGAGGCAGATTTCAACACTAAATTCAAAAAAGGAGAAAAACAAAATGAAAAGAAAGATTATCGGAATGGTCTCGGCCATCAGCGTGATCGCCATATTGCTGGGCACCGGCACCTGGGCGCTGTTCACTGACACCGAGACCAGCACCGGCAACGTATTCACCGCCGGCACCATCGACCTCGAGGTGAACGACCAGAACCCGTGGGTCAGTACCATCGACGGTGACTGGGGGGACTACAAGCCCGACCAGACCGTTGCCGCCGCCCAGATTACCCTGGAGAATGTCGGCAGCAACCCCATGGACGTCTGGATGAAGATTACCAAGACCGCAACTTCCCAAGGTACTGATACAGAGCCCGAATTGGCAGAAGAGGCTGGCACACCTAAACATGACATCGACACCGTCATTCGCTATGAGCTTACCGTGGGTGGCACACCTAAAATCACCTATGCCAATAACTACACCATCACCACGAACGGCACGTTGGGAACAACCGGTATTGACACCTACTACATCTGGATCGGCAATATAGCCGCCGCCGGGACTTTAACGGTAGACCAGAACTTCAAGATGGATACTGGTACCACCAACTGGGCACAGGGTGACACCATGACCTTCACCATCGAGTTCTTCGCTCAGCAGTCCGAGGGGGATACTACACCGACCGCTCCCGCGACGGAACTGACCGGTTACGGCAGACCATAATTCGAGAACAGGGAGTTAACCTGGTATGTTAGATCGTTTTTAGAGGCGGGACGGGCAGCCGGTGAAGCGCCGGCCGCTCATCCTGCCCCGGGCGGAGAGCCGAACATGGTGAGCAGGAAAAGAAGCGGGCAGAGGTGCCGCAGATGAAGAAGTACTTGCTTCTTCTATGTTTAGCTATTGTCCTCATCGGGGGGACAGTGGCCAGTGGCACCTTTGCCCTGTTCGGCGACACCGAGACGTCGGGGGAGAACGTGTTCACGGCGGGCACCATCGACCTGTCCGTGAACGATGAAAACCCCTGGCAGAGCCAGATCGATACCCACCTGAACGATATGGCGCCGGGCGACTCCGAGGAGATTTACATCAAGCTGACCGCTGTCGGCAGCAACCCCACGGACATCTGGATGAGGATTACCGGCGTCGAAACTGACGGCGGCCCGGCCACCTACTACGGTTATGCGTCATCCGAGCCGGAGTATGTGGCCGAAGGCGGCACCTTCACTGCTGGCGTTCCCGACGGAAACAATACACCTATAAACGATATCGATTCCGTGGTTTCGCTGGCGGTGGACCTGGGCAATAAGGATACAGGTTACGGTACTCTGTACGTGAATGCGATAAAGGATAAATGGATTTACCTGGGCAATCTGGAATACCTGGGCTACTGGATAGGCAGCATCGGCTTTAAGATTAATGCCGGTGCCGTTGGCGAGTACGACGAATACCAGGGCGACACCATGACCTTCGACATCGAGTTCTTCGCCCAGCAGAGTGAGGGCGATACCCAGCCGGATCCGCCCGGAACAGAACTAGGCGGCTACGAAAGACCCTAGCTAACAGTGATATGTGATACTGACAAGTAGAGTGAACAAGTAGAGTGAATAATAACGTAGAGAAAAACAAGGGGAAGGCGCTACCGCAGGTGACCAGGAAAGTATTGCTGCTGTCACTGACCATCGCCCTCGTCACAGGCATGCTGGCCAGCGGCACCCTTGCCCTTTTCCATAATACCGAAAAATCGGCGGGCAACCTGCTCACGGCATGGATTGAGACCGTGACCCCGACTGAATGGTGGACCGTCACCGACTGGTCGGATTTTATGTCCGGCGCCGGCGTATACACCAGGGTAGACCTGGAAGACCCGGAGACCTATGACGCCTACGTTTATCTCACCGAAGACGTCGATTTCTATGCCTTCCGGGGCAACGATACTCCCGATTTCTGGCAATACGACGAAGGCTACAACAAGTGGTATTCCATGGCCAGCGCACCGGCTGCCGTCGGCGCCGGCGGCTCGCTGGCCTATACCCGCGACCAGTATATCTACGGCATGCAGGGGGGTAACAATACTGGCTTCTGGCGCTACGACATCACCAATAATGTCTGGGACGTGATGGCCGACACTCCGGACGTGGTCAACGACGGCGGCTACCTCCGCTGGGGCGGCCGCGACGGCAACAACAACAACAAGATATACGCCTACCAGGGCGGTACGGCCGCTTTCTGGGTGTACGATACCGGTACCAATAGCTGGTCTACGCTGTCACCCGCTCCGGACACTACCGGGGCGGGGGCCAGCCTGGTCTGGACAGGGGGCGATGACATCTACGGCACGCGGGGCGGCAGCAGCGCTAGCTTCTGGTACTACGATATCAGCGCCGATGAATGGAGCGATGAAGTTGCTGATGATCCGGCAGGGGGCATCGGAGCCGGCGCCGAGCTTTCCTATGTCAACGTGGAGTTCGTTGTCGCGGAAAATACCTATACTTTCAACCATATCTACGCGACACGGGGCGGCGGCACTCAAGATTTCTGGCGCTACAGCCTGGCCTCAGGTGACTGGGAGGTAAGGGCCAGCACCCCGGCGGCCATTACCAGCAGCGGCACGCTGCGCTGGGACGGCAGCGGCTTCATCTTCGCCTTCCAGGGCGGCACCAATACCATGTGGCGCTACAACATATTAAGGAATGCCTGGCCGAACGCCCTGATGCCGACAACCAACAATATTACCAACGGCGGGGCAATCTGCATCGACGACGATGCGGAATATCTCTACGCCCTGCAGGGTAACAGCGATCAGTTCTGGCGTTATCACATTTCTGCTGACTTCATCTGGGAGGAACTTGACTCCACGCCGGGAACCGTTTCCAGCGGAGGGGCGCTGGCCTACACCGGAGCCTACATCTACGCCCTGCAGGGGAACAGCAATACCGGCTTCTGGCGCTACAACATCTCCGGCGACTCCTGGACGGCGATGACCAACGCACCGGGGAACGTAGCCGCCGGCGGGGCGCTGGCCTGGGACGGCGGCAACTTCATCTACGCCCTGCAGGGGGGTGGTAATACTGGTTTCTGGCGCTACGACATCTCCGGCGGCTCCTGGCAAACTCTGGCGACTACACCAGACACAATAGGCTACGGTGGGGCGCTCTGCTATCGGGCAAGCAACGACTCCATCTATGCCCTGCGCGGCGACAACACCCGGGATTTCTATCGCTACAGCCTGAGTGGCCCTAGTGCGGGAACCTGGATCGATATCTCGGCCATAGCACAAAACACAAGGGTGCCCGGGGCAGTGGGCGCCGGCGGCGCCCTGGCCTGCCCGCCCGGCGATTATCTCTACATAATGCGCGGCAACAATACCCAGAGCTTCTACCGCTTCGACATGAGCGGCTTCGGCCCCGGTACGGAAGGATGGTTCCACCCCGGATCGACCAATATGGCTAACACCCTCGCCGCGGTAGGCACCAGCGGCGTCGGCGGCGGGGCCCTGGTCTTCGACGGGACCACCTTCATCTACGGCCTGCGCGGCACGAACAGCAAGGACTTCTGGCGCTACAGCATACCCAACAACACCTGGCTGATCGCCGCGGAAAACCTGCTGGCCGCCGCCGGCGCCGGCGCCAAGATGGTGGGCTATGTCGAGGCCTACGCTACCGAAGGCTGGCGGGTATCCTACGTCTTCGACAGCGAGTCGATTGGCACCGACTGGCTGGTGCTGGAGTGGGACGAAACGCTACCGCCCAATACCGATATCACCTTTGAGGTGCGCGCCTCCAATACCCAGTTCTACCTTAATGACGCTTCGCCTGCCTGGATACCGGTGGGCGGTCATTCTCCGGCCAGTCTGTCGCTGACCGGACAGTACGTGCAGTGGCGCGTCACCCTCAGCACCGGTAACATCATGGTCACGCCGGAACTGTACGAGGTGAGAATGGGGTATATACTTGCTCCGTAGGGAGTGCAGAATACGGGATTTAGGTGATGATAAGGGTAATTAGAAACAGGTTTAAGCCGGGACGGCATCCGGCGATGCCGAAACTGGTGCTGACGGCGATTCTGCTGGCCGGGATAGTCCAGATGGGGCTACTCCCGTCCGCGGTCTATGCCCAGGACCCGGTCGAGCTCGTGCTGGGTGGCGAAGGGGCAATCCCCTGGGCCATAACCGATGTTATGCCCTGCGACAGCGGCAGCAAAACGGTTACCCTGCATAACGCCGGTACTGCCGACGGCACACTCTCTCTCTGGATAAGCGAAATCTCCGATGAAGAGTACTCACAGCCGGAATCGGAGACCGGCAATACCGCAGAACCGGGTGAGCTGGGACAAAATCTGCTCTTTGACCTGGCCGCCAGCAGCGGACTGAGCACCAACATTACCATGCCCACTACCATCTATGGCTTACCACAGAGCGCCGCCGACGCTAATTACGTCCGCATCGCCCTCGGCGCCGGCGCCACGGTCACCCTGGACTGGCAGTGGCAGCTACCCTGCGGCACGGGCAACGATGCCCAGGGGGACCGGCTGAGCTTCACGATTAACTACTCTCTCGAAGAAATCCCCGTTCCTGAGCCCAAGGCACCGAAAAAGTGGGGCACTTCCGACCACGGCAACCTGACCCTGGATATTTTCGGCAGGCTATACTCGGTGACCATCGACAGGTTCTACGGTACGGTCTTCGGCTCATACCTCTTCTCTAACGATGCGAATACGATACTGCTGGAAATAGAACGCTTTACCTCGATACTCTGCGGCGACACCCCGGGCTACGGAAACGTGGTCACCACGCTGGTGGTCAGCATCGCCACCGATCCGCCTGCGCCGACACCCGGCATGGCGATAATAGGTCCGGTCTACAACATCACCGGATATACCGGCGGCCGACAGGGGACACCCTGCCCGATGGTAAACCTCAGCAAACCGGTCGTCCTCTCGCTGCAATACGACCCGGATATTCTGCCCGACAACAGCAGCGGCGTTTATCTCTGCTATTACGACGCAGCGAGCGGGGAATGGGTGGAGCTGTCCTCCGATACCGGCCGACCGGCTCAGCCGGGATTTGCCAGCGGCCTCCTGACCCACCTGACCTCTTTCGCGGTGGTTGCCCGTACCGGCGAGGAGGCAGCACCGGAGCCGCCATCACCGAACACGTCGTCACCGGCAGTAAAGTACCCGGAACCGGCACCAGCCCGTTTCACCGTCCGTGATTTGTCCGTTGTTCCCAACCAGATGTTCGTCCGTATCGGCTCCATCCCCCTGATGATCGAGACGGGTAAGAGCGCCACGGCAGTGGCCAGAGTAGCCAACGACGGCGGACAGAGCGGCAGCTACCAAGCCGTCCTCAAGCTTAACGACATAGTGAAATTTGAGACCGGGGTCGAGTTGGAGCCCGGGCAGATCCGGGAGGTTGTTTTCAATCTGTCGGGCGGCAGAGACGGTACCAACACCGTCCGGATAGAGAATCTAGAGAAGGAATTCACCGCGTCACGATGGTACAACTGGCCGGTAATTGCCGGTATGGCTACCGCCCTGGTCTTCATTATACTGGGCATCTACCGCCTGACTAAACGACGGTCAAGGCAGTAGAACAGTCAGGCTAACCTTCTTCAGCACGATTCAGTATCCGTAGATTGCCTATCTTCCGGTATACCCAGCCCCCATCCGCAGACAGGGCAGTTGATGCTCTTAATCAGATACCGGCTGGTCGGACAGCCTTCATCGGTAGCTTCCTCGAAGGCCAGTACCACCTCGTCAATCCTTTTCCGGGTAAGGTGAACAAAGGTCCCGCAGCGGGGGCAGAGCACATACCTCTTCCTGCCTTTGATCAGAACGCCCGAATCCGGCACCGGCTCACGAGGCGACAGCTGCTTATTCAGCCGGTCGATCTCGCTTTCTATTTCGGACAGCCGCCCGCCCTCTTCAGGTACCTTGCCTTCAAGGATATCCTTTTTCAGATCGTGCAGGTGCTCCCAGCGCTCAATGATTTCCAGCCGCTCCCGCTCGGTCTTGCCCTCCAACCCCTCCGGGATGATATCTTCGTGCTCCATTACTCCCTCCTGAATACAAAGGACTATCCGGCCACTCCACCCGAGAAAATTAAAGCTATTTAATCACCTCGGCACCGACATAAGGACGTAAGACCTCGGGAACAGTGATGGTGCCGTCGGCATTCTGGTAGTTTTCCATTACGGAGATAAGCACCCTGGGCAAAGCTAATCCCGAACCGTTCAGGGTATGCACGAACTGCGGTCTGGCATCAGGAGCAGAACGGTAGCGGATGTTGGTTCGACGCGCCTGAAAATCACCGCAGTTGGAGCAGGAGCTGACCTCCAGCCATTCGCCGCAGCCGGGCGCCCACATCTCGACATCATAGGACCTGGTGGAGGAAAATCCCAGGTCAGCCGTGCAGAGCTCCACGATACGATAGGGCAGCCCCAGCTTACGGCAGATATCCTCGGCGTTGCCGACCATCTTTTCCAGCTCATCGTTGGAGGTGGCGGGTTCGGCAAGCTTGTACATCTCCACCTTATCGAACTGGTGTCCCCGCTTGATGCCACGGGTATCCTTGCCCGCCGACATCTTCTCCCGACGGAAACAGGCGGTATAGGCCACGTAGTAGAGGGGTAGCGTACCCGGATTGATTATCTCGTCGCGGTGCAGGTTGGTAATGGGCACCTCGGCAGTAGGAACAAACCAGAGGTCGTCTTCGTCATCGTGATACAGGTTGTCGGCGAATTTAGGCAGGTTGCCGGATCCGAAAAGACACTGCTTCTTGACCATAAAGGGCGGGTATACCTCCTGGTAGCCGTGCTCCCTGGTGTGGATATCGAGCATAAAGGCGATCAGCGCTCTCTGCANNCCGGGCACCCATACCCTTAAGCACATAGAAACGGGTGCCGGACAGCTTGACCCCCCACTCAAAGCTGATGATATTCAGCGATTCCCCCAACTCCCAGTGCGGCCTGGGCGAAAAGGGAGTGCTCTTGATCTCTCCCCAGGAACGTATCACCGCATTGTCTTCTTCACTGCTGCCTACCGGCACCGTAGCCTGGGGGATATTGGGCACCTGCAAAAGAAGCTCATTAAGCTGGCTGTCCAGGCTGCGTACCTCCTCTTCCAGCCCCCTTATCCGGCCTCGCAGGTCACGCCCCTCGTCCGCCGAGGTCTGCTTCTTACGTGCCGAATCTTTCCTATCCCGTCTCAGTTCTTCCAGTTCGCCCACCTTCTTGCGGCGCTCGGCATCGACCTCAAGGATGGCCTCCAGCGACGTACTATCCCGGCGGTGGGCAATCGCCTCCCTGATGAGGTCTGTATTCTCACGGATAAACTTTATGTCAAGCATACCACTCCCCTTTTAGAGAGGCCTTTCCTCCCGTTAAGCTTCCGGTATCTCCTTCTTATCTACGCTTTTCTCTTTAAGCTGGGGGAACAGGATGACCTGGCGGATCGATGTCTGACCGGTGAGCAGCATCACCAGACGGTCGATACCGACCCCCAGTCCGCCGGTAGGCGGCATGCCGTACTCCAGAGCCAGCAGGAAATCTTCGTCAATAGCTTCCTCTATTTCGCCTTCCGCCCGGCGGCTCTTTTGCTGCTCGATGAAGCGCTTCCTCTGTTCGAAGGGGTCGTTAAGCTCGGTAAATGCGTTGGCAATCTCCATGCCGCCGGCAAAGGCCTCGAAACGCTCTACCAGGTGCTCGTCGCCGGGCTTAAGCTTGGCCAGAGGCGACATATCAACCGGATGATGCAGGAGAAAGGTCGGCTGCACCAGGTGCGGTTCGACAAAGTTAGACAGAAGCTCGTCTATCAGCCTTCCCCGGTCCTTATCCGGGTCGACCTCCATTCCCATAGCTAGCATCCTGGCCCGCAGCGAGGCGGCGTCAGGGTATTCCTCAAAGTCAATGCCGGCGCATTCGATGATTGCCTGGCGCAGCTCAACGCGCTGCCAGGGAGGCTTAAAGCTGATGGTATTCTCCCCGAACTTTACCGCATCAGTGCCCAGCACCTGCTGGCTGACCTGGCATACCATCTCCTCCAGCATCATCATGACATCGTTATAGTCGGCATAGGCCTGGTAGCTTTCCAGCATGGTGAACTCGGGGTTATGTTTCGTGGAGAGACCCTCGTTACGAAAGATACGCCCCAGCTCATAGACCCGATCGAAACCACCGACAATCAACCTCTTCAGATAGAGCTCAAGGGCGATGCGCAGGTATAAATCACGGCCGAGGGCGTGTTGATGAGTGACGAACGGCTGGGCGAGCGCACCGCCTGCCGAAGGCTGCAGCACCGGCGTTTCCACCTCAATGAAGCCCCGCTGGTTCAAGAACTGCCTGACGGCGGTAATAATAAGGCTGCGTTTTAAAAAAATGTCCCTGGCCTCATTATTAGCAATCAGATCCAGGTAGCGCTGCCGGTAGCGTGTGTCGATGTCGCTCAGTCCATGCCACTTCTCCGGCAGGGGCTGCAGTGATTTGGCCAGCATGGTGATCTCTTTTACCTCAATGCTGGCTTCTCCGGTTCGGGTACGGAACGGCCTGCCGCTCGCCCCGACGATATCGCCGATATCGAGGTCCTTCTTAAGCAGCCCGAGGCTGTCTTCACTGAGAATATTCCTGTGGCAGTAGAGCTGGATTTTTCCCGAGCCGTCACGCAAATCAAGGAAGGAGACTTTACCCATCGGCCGGTGCGACATAATCCGACCGGCAACACGAACTTCAATCGCCTTTTCTTCAGCAGGTTTATTCTCTATATCCTCAAGCAGGGCAACAGCCTGCTCCGTGGTATGACTACGCTGATAGCGGTGGGGGTAGGGATTGATACCGGCCTCATGAAGCCTCTCCAGCTTTTCCAGCCGCTGCTGGTTGATACGGTCTGCTCTTGATGTCATCTCTTACTCTATCCTCACATAATTGGTGTTATAAAACGGCAGCTCTTAAGCGGAATTATGTCTTAATGGTTATTATATGAGTTCCGAGCGTGATAGTAAAGCAGATTCTACACTACCCTTTCAGCGTATCCAGCCAGGCGGTTGACTTGACCTCCCGCTCCAACAGGTAGTGCAGATATCCCCTCATGATTCCCTCCAGCTCGCGGGACAGCTCACGGTCTATCTTCAGTTTTTCGGCTGTAGCGAGGTCGTTATCCTGCAACCACCTTAACACCTTGATGGCGTTTACCGATATGCGATGGACCGCGAACTGACTGTTTGAGCAAGCCGGGCACAGCACGCCACCGGCAGGGGCAGAGAAGTAGTTGGGCACCGGTTCCAGAGGCAAGCGGCAGGAGATGCAGCAGCCGAGCTGAGGCCGGTAGCCGACCAGACCGAGCAGGTGCAGCTCAAAGGAGCGTAAGATCACTTCGCTGTTGCTCTTCAGGCAGAGGCTCCGCATCGTCTCCAGCAGCAGCTGGAAGAGGGGCTGGTTCTCAACGCTATCGGCGGTGAACTGGTTGATCAGCTCGATAGCATAAAGGGCATAGGAAGAAAGCTCCAGGTCGCTTTTTAAGGGGAGGAAGCTGTCTATCGTCTGGCTGCCGGTTACCGTATCCAGGTTGCGTCCCCGGGCCAGCGATACCGTACTGTAGGTCAGGAGCTCGAGGTGCCCCGCCATCTTGCTCCTGGGGCGCCGCACCCCCTTGGCCACACCCTGAATCTTGCCCAGGGAGGGAGTATAGAAGGTCAGGATTCTATCCGCCTCACCGAGCTTGACCTTCTTGATAATAATGGCTTCGGTCTGGTAGTTCCGCGGCTTGGACAAAGAGGCCGTGCTCCTTCGGGCTACTATATAGGGACCGGGACTAAGGGCTAAAGATCCTGCCTGCCCTCGATAGCCCGGGTCAGAGTAACATCGTCGGCGTATTCCAGTTCGGTGCCGAAAGGCAATCCCCTGGCCAGACGGGTAACCCTGATACCCAGGGGTGAGATAACCTTCTTGAGATAAAGGGCGGTCTGCTCTCCCTCGAGATTGGTATTGGTTGCCATAATGACCTCGCTTATCGAGCCGCTCTGCAGGCGGTTGAGCAGCTCGGTAATCCGTATGTCTTTAGCACCTACCCCCTCGGTGGGCGAGATAGCGCCATGGAGGACATGGTAGAGCCCATGGTATATTCCGGTGTGCTCCAGAGCCAGAATATCCTGCGGCTGTTCAACAATACAGACCTGATTACGGTCGCGCCGGTCATCACAGCAGATACTGCAGGGATCAGTCTCGGTAACATTAAAGCAAACCGAGCAGAGCCGGGTCTCCTTTTTCACCGACAGGATGGCATCAGCCAGCAGGGCGGATTGCTCTTCAGGGGCACGCAGGATATGATAGGCGATCCGCTGAGCGCTCTTCAGCCCGATACCGGGCAGCTTATTAAGCTCACGGATAAGCCTGGCTACGGAGCCAACGCCGGGTGATGATTCTCGATCCATACTTCCCCTTTCTCTCCCTTAAAGAGGGGCCGGTTCCTGATTACGCAATACGGGTTTAAAAAAGACCCGGCATCTTGAGGCCGCCGGTGAGGCTCTTTAACTTGCTGGCGGCAGCCTTCTGCGATTTAGTCAGGGCTTCGTTCACTGCTTTCACTACCAGTTCTTCCAGAACCCCCGCTTTATCAGGATCGATTACCCCGGGTGAGATTGTAATCGATTTTATCTTTTGCTGTCCGTCGGCCGTTACCTTAACGGCGCCCTTGCCTGAACTGGCTTCGACGATAGTGTTACTCAGCTCTTCCTGAATCTTGTCCATCCTTGCTTTGAGTTCCCGGGCCTGATTCATTTGAGATAGGTTCATTTCTCCTCCGCGTCAATAATTTGTGCTCCCATATTCAATACCGCCTCCACCAGGTGGTTATCTTCCGGTTGGTAGATACAGTTTACCCGGCAGGGATGACCGACAAAACTACTGATAATCTTTTCCGCCACCTGCCTGTTTTGCGGTTTTTCCATATTGTCCTTGTGAATGGGGAACTTAAAAGCCAGCACTACGGTATCGTCGCTAAATGACACCGGCCTGCCGGAGCTTCTCAGAAAGGCAACTGCCGGGGTTTTCTGGGTATCCGCCGGGGCATTCTCGATAATCCGCTTCCAGTTCTGCTTCAAGAATTCAAGCTCACTGCCCGGTTCGGGCGGAGCCACCGGAGTTCCCTCCGATGGCGGCGGAACTTCAACTGCGCCTGGCAAGGCTTCCGGTTGGGCGGGCGACGGCGAAGCGACCTCAGCCGCCCCGGTTTTAGCTGATGACGGCTCGGGAGAAACAGAAAACTGCGCAGGTGCAGATACGCCAGCCGGTTTTTGCCCTTTAGGTCGAGCTTGTTTTGTCTGAATCTTGGGCGGCTCCTCTGGTGTCAGGACACAGTCAACCAGCGCCAGCTCCAGCGGCAGTGTAGAGTAGCTATCGAAACCGCCGGACTCCAGTTGACCGAATAGTTTGACCGCCTTCAGTATCTGGGGCAATGAGGCCTTAACTGCTATCTCCTTTAGTTCCGCCAAGTCCTCACCGGGGAGATCGATATCATCGCCGGCACCAGTCTTGACCAGCAGCAGTGCCCTGAGGTACTCCACCAGCTCCCGGTTAAATGGTCGCAGGTCCAGCCCGTTGCCGCTGATGCTGTGTATCGTCCTGATTCCGGCGGCAATATCATTATCTATGATGTGCTTCAGCATCTCTCTGGCCCGCCGGTCCCCGCTGATACCAAGGGTAGCCTGAGCCTGCGGAAGTCCGATTTCGGTACCGCAATAGGCGATAAGCTGCTCCAGAATATTCTCGGCATCACGCAGGCTGCCGGTAGCACTCCTGGCGATAAGCCGCAGTGTCTCCGGCTTGACATCAACGCCTTCCGAACTGCAGATGTGGCTTAGCCGGGAGACGACATCGGACTGGGCGATACGGCGGAAATCGAAGTGCTGGCACCGGGATAGAACCGTGGGCAGGACCTTATGAGCCTCGGTAGTAGCCAGGACAAAGATTACATGGGGCGGCGGTTCCTCCAGCGTCTTCAAGAGAGCATTAGAGGCGCTGGTACTGAGCATATGGACTTCGTCTATGATATATACCTTGTAACGGGCTTCACCGGGAGTATAGTTGGCTCTCTCACGCAAGTCACGAATGTTGTCAACCCCGGTGTTGCTGGCAGCATCAATCTCGATAACGTCCAGGGCTCTGCCTTCGGTTATCGCCCGGCACATCGAACAGGTATTACACGGCTCATCCTGCCCGTTAGTGCTCAGGCAATTGACCGCCTTAGCCAGGATACGCCCGGTGCTGGTCTTACCGGTACCCCGCGGACCACAGAAGAGATAGGCATGAGCAACGCGACTGCTCTTCAGGGCATTAAGCAACGTACGAGTTACCTGCTCCTGACCGACTACCTCCGCCAGTGTCTGCGGCCGCCACTTACGATAAAAAACTTGAGAAGTCATAGCTTATGCTATTATACCCTATGACACTGTCTGGTTGCCAAGACCTCTCGAAGCAATCGCCATCGGGATAATTACCCTGTTTTCGAAAAAACCGGTAAAAAAGATACCCCTCTTATTAATTAAGAGGGGTATCACAAATGGTATCCTCACTATTCGGTTTATAGTAGCGATGGGATATCTTTTGCGGCATCGTCAATATCCTGGAGCTTACAGGCCGCCTCTTCTCTCTTCCTCCGAATCTCTTCGATGACCGTGGTTGAGAGAGCATAGTAGCTTTTGATCTTTGTGGAAGTATCGAGCTCCGATAGTATCACGGTGACATCCAGAACGCCCTTCTGCCTGGGGTAGTCACCGCTGCGTATTATCGCCTTCGGAGCGATATCTCTCATGTAATCGCCGAGCTCTTTCACCAGATCCATATTCATTTCCCTGGCCGGTGCGGAGAGAAGATAGAGGGCACGGTTGGCATCCTGAGGATTACAGGCAAGCGAAAGCTCACTCAGGGCCTCATCCATAGCCTGTATTCCCTTATGGGTCTCGGTACTCTTATCCCTGAAGTTTCGTGTCTGCCGGAACGGCCTGATCATAGAAAGGGGTGATTTACCATAGCCGATTACCGTCCAGCCCGATACGGTCTGCAGGATATCTCCGGCATCAAGCGTCTTCGCCCCGATGTTCTTTCGTTTTTTCTCCTCGCCGGCACAGAGCAGGTTATAGAACGGCTCCACTATCAGAGCGTTGATGGCAGCAATATTGTTTCTGATTGAAGAGTCCTTGCGAATATACCGCTGGTTATCAACAAGAATCACCGCATCGGCCACCGCGTTGACCGATTTCAGACAGGTAGCGGTATTATAAATAGTCCTCTCTTCGTTGTTTTCTTCATGCTCAAACGGCAAGATAATAAGGTTATAGACCGGTTTATCCGCATAGCGCTCCTTTATCAGTTTCGTCACTACCGGAATTGAGCCGGAGCCGGTGCCGCCGGCAGAACTGGCCACCAGCAAGAAAGCGTCCGACTCCAGAAAGCGCGGAGTAACCCTTATCGCATCGACAATCTTATCGCTATCCTCTTTGGCTATCTCAGCCCCCAGCTCATTAATCTTGCCGACTCCGTGGCCACCGGTTCTGCGCCCACCGATAAGAATTCTGTGCTTATAATCGGACTTGATTGCCTGCAGGCCGCTTAAGTCAGCTGAGTCCGAGTTTACCGCGAAGGCACCGGTCACTATTTCTATACCCCGATTGCTGCGTGCGCGAGCGTTCAAGCGGGCAAACTCATCGGCAACTCTACCGCCACATTGTCCAAAACCAATAACTACTAATTTCATTTCCTATCTCCGGCGTCAATAGTTTCACCATTTTAGTCATACTCGCCATACAATGTCAATTACTATATCGGGTGAGCCGCCTATTCGGCGAAAAATAGCTTGAGCAGCGGTAGTCCTGTACATTGGTATATATTGCAAAACTAATTGACCTATCATAAAATAGGGGATACGCAACAAGAAGAGAACTCATCCACATTGCCGGAATGTCATGTTGTTCTTCTTAATCAAAGTCTTTAGGGGTCGTTAAGAGGTATGGAAGACGGAACCGGAGCAATCGATAAGGCAGTAGCCAGAGCAGAAACACTGAGTAAATCGGCTATCGAAGCTGCCGAGGCAACGATAAGGATAGCTCAAGAAGCGATTGCCAGAGCTGAGGAATTAGGTAAATCAACCAGGAAAGCAGCCGAGGAAGGGACCCGAGCGTCCAAAAAGGCGGTAGCCAAGGCAGAAAAGGTAGCCAAGGAGGCTGAAGAATCTACCGAAGCATCGTCTAAGGCTTTCACAGAAGCAATAGCCAGAGCTGAGGAAACGGTCGAGTCAACGAGAGATGCCCTCAAGAACCTAACCAAGACCTTTGAGGCCTCGGTTACTCAAGCGGAGAGAACGGTTAAGGAAGCCAAGGAAACTGCTGAGGCATCAATCAAAGAGTCCACGGAAAGGATGAACCGGGCCGAGAGGGCCAGCGCCGCCGCCAGGGAGATTGCGGAAGAGGCCAGAAATATCTCCCGCCAAGCGATAACCAAGGTGGAAGAGGTAGAAAAGTTAGCCAAGAAATTTTCCGAGGAAGCGATTAAAGCTTCCCGCAAGGCGGTGGACGAGGCGGAGAAGGCCAGTAAAGCACTTGAAGAGTCTACCGCAATATCGACCAGAGGTTTTGATAAAGCGATAAGCAGTGCCGAAGAAACGACCAAATGGTCGCAGGAGACTATCGAGACAGCTAGCGCTACCTTCGACAGGACTATTACCGGCGCCGAAGGGGTACGCGAAAAAGCCAAGGAATCCGTTGATCTGATGAGGAAGTCCTCACAAGAAGCGGTAGCCAGAGCCGATAAACTAAGCAAAGAGGTTCAAGAGACGGCTGAGTTAACGAAACGAAACACTAATGAAGCTGTCAGCGCGGTGATAGCCAGAGCCGAGGAAATAATCAAAGAGGTTCGGGAAATTGCCGAGTCATCGACCGCTGATTCCCGGGAAGCTTTGAACATGGTAGAGGAGACGGGTAAAATGGCCAGGGAGGCGGCCAACGAAGCAGCCCGGTTATCCAAGGAGGCAATAGCCAAGGCAGAGGAGATAGGTAGAGGGGCCAGAGAGGCCGCCGAGGCAGCGAAGCGCGAGGCGCAGCAGGCATCCGAAATGGCCAGACAGGCAGCCAAAGAGGCCGCCGAGACTTCAATCAGGGCATTCGAGGCGGCGATTAATCGGGGCGTGGAAACCACTAGATTTACAGAGGAGAGGCACAGACCGGCACCAAGCCGTCCCGAGGAGCAAGACAAACCGGTGGAGAAACCTGCCGAAGCACCGTTGAGTCAGATTGAAAAATCTATCGAGACCTCAATAAGCCGCACCACCGGGAAAAACAAGGAAGCGGAGCCGGTCGAAGAGGCACAATCAGAGCAGAGTAAAGAAGAAGCCGAGAGAGAGTCGGCGAGAATAGTGGACAAACGCCTCGAGTTCCTGGCCAAGATGTATGCCAGCAAGAAAGAGAAACTCAGTAAGGAGGAGGAATAAAGGGCTGGAAATGTGCAGTTTTTGAAAATAAGTCCCTGACTCTTCCCTAACAGCAAAAAGTATTCGTAATAAAACAGAGCGAAGGAGGACCCGATTAATGAATCAAGGAGAGCAAACTCCCAAAGCCCGTGAGCAAGTGGAGAAAACAGCAAAACAGGTGAAAGAACAGGCGGCACCACCTGAAAACGTTCAGGAACGTCCGGCAACATCCTTGAGTGAGATCCTGGGGCGGGCTGAAAAAGCATACGCTGCCTATATGGAAGCACAAAAGGAAGTAACCACGGCCTACCGGGTGAGCGAACTGGAAGCAGAAAAGACCTACAAAGACACCGAGCAGCAAGCGAGGAATGCCTGCAATGCAAGCATCAAACAGGCCTTCAAGGGCCGGGACGAGGTAATCGAGAAAGCCATGAAGGCACGTGATGAGGCCAAAGCTCAGGCTGAGATGGCCTATAGGGCTGCCATGGAACAGACGGAAAAGGCCTACAAGGATAAGGAATTAACGGCACATAGCGCCTTTGACGAGGATGTAAGTTCGGCCATGAAGACCTGTGAAACGACTATAGCTCAAGCCTGGAAAAAACGCGGGGAGATTATCGAACAAGCCTGGAACATCTATAACAAGGCCGCCGGGTGAAGCGCAAGGCCAGGTAAATCATGTTCATTACCACAACTGGTATTTAACGGATTATCCGGTCAATCAAAGGAGGGAAGGTATATCCTTAAAGGCATCAGCTAGGTCGCTGTGCTCGATCTCTATTCCTTCCCTCTTTCTCCTGATGGTAGCGATGAGGTCAATAGTCTGGGTAAAGTAGTCAACAATTTTCTTCATCCCGCTGAACTCGGAGAGAATTACCGTAACATTCAGTGAGCCTTTCTCCCTGGGGTAATCACCGGTTCGAATAATGGCCTCCGGTGCGATACGCTTCATATGAGCACCGATATCCTTCACCAGACTCATATCCATATCCTTAGCCGGTGCCGAGATAAGGTATAACCCCCTGCCGGCATCCGCCGGATTGCATCTTACCGATAATTCGCTGATAGCATTATTTATCAACTGAACCCCCTTCTGCCCTTCCGCCATCTTGTCCCGAAAATCGAAGGGGTTTTTCATCCTTCCCGGCTGGGATCTACTGTAGCCTATGACAGTCCAGCCAGCCAGAGTCTGTATTATATCTCCGGCATCGAGTATCCGGGAGCCGATATACTGAGGCCTGGTTTCTTCGCCGGCGCAGAGGAGATTATAGAACGGTTCCGCTATCAGTGAGTTAATCTTGGACAGGTTGCCTCTGATCGAGTAGTTTTTGCTAATGTACCTCTGATTATCAACAACGAATACGGCATCAGCCACCAGATAGGCAGATTTGAGACAGGTAGCAGCATTATAAATAGTCCTCCCTTCGGTTTCCTCCTCGTGCTGAAAGGGAAGGACTATCAGGTTGTAGAGTGGTTTTTCAACGTAGCGCTCTTTCAGTTTCTGTGTTATCGCGGCTATTGCCCCGGAGCCGGTACCGCCGGCAGCCCCGGCAATGAGCAGGAAGGCATCTGTTTCAGCAAATTGCGGCGTTTCCTTGAGGGCATCAATAATTTTGTCGCCATCATCTCGAGCAACCTCGGCACCCAGCTCGTTAATCTTACCCACACCGTGCCCGCCGGTCTTATTACCGCCAATAAGCACTCTATGCTGATAATCAGGCCTGATGGTAACCAATCCGCTTAAATCAGCCACATCGGTGTTAACCGCAAACACACCGGTGATGATATTAATCTTGCGCTCCAAACGAGCCTTTATACCCAACCGGGCAAACTCATCGGCAATTCTGCCGCCGCACTGTCCGAAACCGATAACCAGTAATTTCATTTTCGTTACTCTTCCAATATAGAAACAGGTTTTTCTATTTTAGACATACCGGGGGTAATGATGTCAATTTAGAGACGGGTTAACAACCATATTAACAATCACAACCCTTTACCGGCAATGTAAACGGCAAGGTCAGCCAGGCGGCAGCTGTAGCCCCATTCATTATCATACCAGGCGATTACCTTGACCATATTACCGCCGATAACCATTGTGCTCGGCGCATCGACTATGGAGCTAGCCGGGTTACCCTTGAAATCAATACTGACCAGCTCTTCGCTGCAATACTCCAGAATTCCCTTTAGCGCTCCGTCAGCAGCAGACTTCAAGACCCGGTTGACGCCCGCAACATCTACATCCTGACCCAGCTCGGCGACGAAATCAACCACAGATACGGTAGGCGTCGGTATCCGGAAAGCCAGCCCGTGGATTCTACCCTTAAGCTCGGGAATGACCAGAGTCACCGCCTTAGCCGCACCGGTGGTGGTCGGAATAATATTGAGAGCGGCAGCACGTGCCCGGCGCAGGTCTTTATGATACACATCCAGAATCCGCTGGTCGTTGGTATAGGCATGGATGGTGGTCATCAAACCCTTGTTAACGCCGAAGCTCTGGTGCAGCACCTTGACCACCGGTGCGATACAGTTGGTCGTACAGGAAGCATTGGAGATCACCCTGTGTCTGGCCGGGTCGTAACTATCCTCGTTAACACCGATTACGATAGTGGCATCCTCATTCTTGGCCGGAGCGGAGATAATCACCTTCTTGGCACCACCCTGCAGGTGAGCCGCTGCCTTGGTGGCATCGGTGAATAAGCCGGTTGACTCTATCACAATATCGATGCCGTATTCTTGCCAGGGGATTTTACCCGGATCACGCTCGGCCAGTACCTTTACCCTCTTGCCATCGACAGCAAAGGAGTCGTCATCCGCTTCAACCTTGCCGGGATACATACCGTAGGTACTGTCCCACCTGAGCAGGTGGGCGTTCGTCCTGGTATCGGTCAGGTCATTAACAGCAACTACTTCAATTTTATCATCGTGGCGCAGCTTGATTGCCCTGAAGGTCAGCCTGCCTATACGCCCGAAGCCGTTTATGCCAATTCTGGTTACCATATCCTGTACCTCCTTTTATATTGAGCTATTTCTTACCCACTCTATACCGGCCGGCACTTCAGATTACAGAATGCCTCCATTCCGGCAAATTTAGCCATATTGCCCAGTTCGTCCTCGATTCTGAGGAGCCGGTTATATTTGGCAGTACGCTCGGAGCGACAGGGAGCACCAGTCTTAATCTGCCCCGTCCCAAAGGCTACCGCCAGGTCGGCGATGGTGGTATCCTCAGTCTCGCCGGAACGGTGGCTGACCACAGTCGTCCAGCCCGACTGCTGTGCGGTCCGAATAGCACTGATGGTCTCAGTAAGCGTTCCGATCTGATTCAACTTGATCAGTACAGAATTGGATGTCATTTGCGTGATGCCCCTCTTAAGACGATCGACATTGGTGACATAGAGGTCATCGCCAACCAGCTGGACTCTATTGCCCAGCCTCCGGTTAAGAAGATGCCATCCGTCCCAATCATCCTCGGCCATTCCGTCCTCGATGCTAATGATAGGGTAGCTCGATACCCACCCGGCGTAATATTCCACCATCTCCTCGCTGCTTAGTGAGACCCCTTCTTTTTCCAGAACGTATTTGCCATCCCGGTAGAACTCGCTGGAGGCCGGGTCGAGGGCAATAAAGCAATCTTTGCCCGGTTTGTAGCCGGCTTTTTCGATAGCAGCCAGTATCAGCTCTACCGCCTGTTTATTCGAGGCTAGCGAGGGGGCAAAACCACCCTCATCACCGACATTGGTGTTCATCCCGTCATCCTTAAGCACCTTCTTCAGATTATGGTAAATTTCAGCGCTCATCTGGAGGGCATGTCCGAAGCACCGTGCTCCCACCGGCATTATCATAAACTCCTGAAAATCAGTGGAGTCGGCAGCGTGCTGGCCGCCGTTTAGAATATTAAGCATCGGGACAGGAAGAGTATAGCGATCGGTTTTTCCCAGATAACGGTAGAGTGGCAGATTAAAATGGTTGGCAGAGGCATGGGCCACCGCTAACGACGTTCCCAGAACAGCATTGGCCCCCAGCCTGGACTTATTCCCGGTACCATCAAGCTCAAGCAGCTTTTGATCGATACCCATCTGATCAGTAGCCAGCATACCGGTTATCGCTGCAGCAATATCCCGATTAACATTGGCAACCGCCCGGAGCACTCCCAGTCCGTTAAAACGTGAGGAGTCTTTATCACGCAGCTCTACCGCTTCATGCTTACCCGTACTCGCCCCGGACGGGACTGCCGCCCATCCGACTACCCCACTGCCAAGTGTTACCTCGACCTCAAGGGTAGGATTACCTCTCGAATCGAGAATCTCTCTGGCTCTGACACCTGTAATAGTAGCCACTTCTAATAATCCACCTCGAAACTTAATCTATTCACCGGCTCCCGCTAACTCAAGGGCCATTTCAACAGCATCGGCAGGGGTCTTCGCCGGAAAAATTGAGCCGTCCTCCCGGCCGTTTCTGGAAATTCCCCATGTGTTCAGACCAACAACAGGTATGCCACTCTGAAGGGCATGCCCTATTTCGGTAAGGGTGCCGTAGCTCCCGCCGATGGCAATCACGGCATGGGCTGATTTGACCACCGCCACATTCCTAGCATAGCCGATGCCGGTAACGATGGGAATCTGAACATAGCGATTAGCTGCTCTACGACTATCTCCGGGGAGAATACCGACGGTTACTCCATTCTCGGAATCTGCCCCGCGGCAGGCTGCCTCCATAACTCCACCCAACCCCCCGCAAATCAGAACGACACCCCGCCGGGCCAGTGCCCGGCCAATCTCCTCAGCCTCTTTAACCTCTGTAGCAGTAGGCTGTCCGCCGCCGATGACAGCGACACAAATTTTCTTATCTGTCATCCAAAGCTCCCTGATTACCCCGCCAGATAGGCATTATACCATCCGATAGTGAGCACTGGCAAAGAACCGGCCGGGCAACCCTCTAGTTGTACCGGTTCATCACACGCGATATATCTTCGATCAGGAAGCAGAGGGCTGCTTCACCAACCACAGCTATTACAGGGTTAATCACCGCTTCTTCCGCTCCGGTAAAGTCGCTGAGTACATAGCGGACTATATCGCTCTCAATCATTTCTCCATGACCGCCGCCCGGAGCCAGCGGCCGCCCGATGCCTATCCGGAGGCGCGGGAAGTCTCGACTACCCAGAGCATTGATAATAGAGCCGACCCCCTTGTGTCCGCCGGAGCTGCTGCCACGACTGATACGGATCTTGCCTAAGGGAAGGTCGAGATCATCATGAATAACGAGAAGGTCATCCAGCTCGATATCGAACTTTCTGACCAATGGGCCTACCGATTCGCCGCTGAGATTCATATAGGTCTGAGGCCCGGCTAAAACGACCTCGGTACCGGCTACTTCTCCTCTGCCGGTACGGGCCTTACCCTGTTTTTTATCCAGCTTGATACCCCATGTCCGGGCAAGGTATTTCAGGCAAATAAACCCTATATTGTGACGGTTATGAGCATAAACCTGTCCCGGATTACCCAATCCTACAATTAATTTCATTACGGCAAACTAGTCCCGCCAGCTTATTAAGGCTATTCTGAACATTCCGGACACCTTGAAGAGAACCTCAGCCTGCTCATCGGCCAGATCTTAAACCAGGTGATATACTGGCCGGTCACGGTACAATAGTCACGAAAGCTCATTCCGTGAGTCCTAAATAAGAACGCTTCTTCTTCCAGTGTCAGATAATGCAGATTCAAAACTATCAAGCCCGTAAGAATAAGGAAGATCAAATTACCGTTGATAAGAAAGCTGCCGGCCAGGTAAAGGATGAAGAAAAGGTAGATCGGGTTTCTGGAGATAGCATATATACCATGCGTAATAAGCTCACTGTCGTTCTCTTCACGATTCCCTACCCGCCAGGCATTCCCCAGGGTAAACCAGGCCGAGGTAAAAACCACGAACCCCAGAATGACCAGTATTACCCCGACGATTTGAGTCTGTACCGAATCAAGCAGTATCATCTCCAGTGATTTAGGCAGCAAGGAAACCTCGGGATCGACAATGCCGCTGATCATTACGACAAACCAGATAATTATGATCGCAATCAGACAAATCGTCAGTATGCCCCTTACCCTGCTGCCGTCGATGGTAACCGCTATGGCCCTGATCCCGTTACGCCAGTTCAGATATATTATCCTGCCCACGAACAGAGAAATATACAGCATAAAAACGGAAAACTGAAAGTAGTCCAGAAAACCGCTCATTCCGCAACACCAATAGAGAACAGCATACTCATCATACTTCCTCTCCTAACAGTTTAAGAAAATCTGCTTCATTAATCTGCTTGAGCCCCAATTCCCGGGCCCGGGCTAATTTAGAGCCCGGTTCAGCGCCTGCGACCAGATAGGTAGTCTTTTTGGTAATATCACTCTTGGCCGTACCTCCCCGTGCTTTTATACGGGCTTCCGCCTCCGACCGGCTGTATCTATCCAAACGACCGGTAATAACGAACTCCTGTCCGGCCAAAGGCAGGTCCTCCGCCGCAGTCTTTCCTTCCCCGGTGCTGACCCCGGCGTCTTTCAACCTCCGGATAATCCCCTGGTTTTCTTCCTGTCTAAAAAATACCATGATGCTGTCGGCAATTTTAGTACCGATAGACGGGACGGCCAGGAGGTCATCCCGGCAGGCTTCAGCCAGCCCATCAATAGTGCCAAAGTGTTTTGACAAAAGTTCCGCTGTCTCTTCCCCGACATGTCTTATACCCAGGGCAAAGACAAGCCGGGAGAGGGGTCTGTTTTTACTCTGCTCGATAGCCTTAAGCAGATTGTCCACACTCTTTTCTTTCATTCCTTCTATCTTGAACAACTGCCCCTTCTTCTCATTGAGAAAGTAGAGATCGGCTACGTCCCGGACCAATCCCCGCTCAAACAGCACGCCGCTCAAGCTTTCCCCTATGCCCCTGATATCCATTCCGCCCCGGGAAGAGAAGTGCTCGATACGTTCTCTAACCTGTGCCGGGCAGGCGGCATTGGAGCAATAGTACATTGCTTCACCGGCAAGCTTAACCACCTCAGCGTGGCACTCCGGACAGGCCGGACGCCCTCTATCCTTATCGAATATCGTCCCCAGCAGGCTGAACTCCTCCTCTGCTCCGGTTCGCCTGCTGACCACCGGTCCCACCACCTGTGGTATTACCTCACCGGCACGCTGAATAATAACCATGTCACCCTTACGGATATCCTTACGCCTGATATCGCTCTCATTATGTAAAGCAGCCTGTTTGATGACTACACCCCCCACCGACACCGGCTCCAGAACGGCATACGGGTTAAGAGTACCGGTCCTGCCAACACTAATCCTGATTTCCTGCAACCTGGTAATACCCTGAATTGCAGGGAATTTATAGGCCACCGCCCACCTCGGCTCACGGCCAACATCTCCCAGCCTCCTCTGCCACTGTAGCGAATTTACCTTAACCACAATTCCATCAGCTTCATAAGAAAGGCTTTCCCGCTCATTCACCCATTTCTGATAATAGCCCTCCACCTCGTTAATACTGCCAAGCAACCGGTTATTAGGATTTACCTTAAAGCCCAATGACCGGAGATACTCCATAATCGCCCAGTGAGTCGCGGGTGTCGATCCGCCTTCGGCATAGCCCAGCATATAGACATAAATATCCAGCGGGCGTTTGGCGGTAATACGGGGGTCAAGCTGGCGTACCGAGCCCGCCGCAGCATTCCTGGGGTTAGCAAAAAGGGGTAGCCCTTCCTCAGCCCGTTCCCGGTTCAACCTGGCAAAGCCGGCCCTGGGCAGAAAGACCTCGCCACGCACCTCAAAACGACCCGGCGCCTCTTTGGATACCGACAGGGGTATACTCCTAATAGTCCTCAGATTCTGAGTGATATTCTCACCGCGCAAGCCGTCACCCCGGGTAGCACCGACGGTCAGCTGCCCGTCAACATAGCTCAAAGCTACCGCTAGTCCATCAATCTTGTGCTCACAAACGAATTCGGAGGGCCGCTCCCCCAGCATCCTGACAATCCGGCTATACCAGCCCTCCAGATCATCCCTGCTGAAGACGTTGCCCAGCGACAAAAGCGGAAGCGGGTGATCTACAACGCCAAACGCTTCTACCGGAGCAGCACCGACACGCTGAGTAGGCGAGTCTGGAGTCAGCAACGACGGATATTCCGCCTCCAGCTGCATTAGCTCTTTCATCAGGGCATCATATTCGGCATCGCTGATTTCGGGGGCGTCCAGCACATAATAACGATAGTTATGATGGTTAAGCTGGGCCCTCAACTGCTCTATTCTTTCCGCCGCCCGGGTTGAGTTCTGCAAATATCTACCCCGTGATGTATGACTCTACCAGATTATATCACATCATCCGCACAGTCATACCCATGCTAATCCCGCCCGGGTTTGCGCCCTTCCCGCCCGATAAAGTAGACTTAGTAGGATATAAGTATCTAAAGAAAGTAGAGCAACCGTGTGGTATGGCTGAGATTCGCCCCTTCCGAGGAGTACGCTACAATAAACGGCTGGTTCAGGATATTTCATCGGTCATCTGTCCTCCCTACGATATCATCACTCCCGAAATGGCACAGGAGCTTCACCGCCGCAGCGAGTACGGCTTTATCAAGCTGGAGCACGGTCAGCAGCTGCCATCGGACACGGATGAAGATAATAAATATACCCGTTCGGCAGCCATTCTGAGGAACTGGCTCGAGGAGGGAGTCCTCAAGCCGGACGTACTGCCGGCCCTCTATCTTCATCAGCACCGTTTTAGCCATAACGGATCCAGGTACAGGCGCCGCGGCATCATAGCTGCGGTCAGACTGGAGGAATGGAACAGGATGGTCATCCGTCCTCACGAGAACACGCGGGTCAAACCGAAGAGCGACCGCCTGAACCTGCTGTGGGCGCTTCAAGCTAACACCAGCCCTGTTTTCTCTATGTTCGAAGACCGGGGACAGCAAATAGCTGCTCTATCGGCCGACCAGGAATGGGCACAACCGATAATTGAAATAACCGGCAGCGGGGAGGAGCACAGAATCTGGGCCGTCACTGATCCAGAGATCGTCAGCCGGATAGCGGCCTGCCTCTCCGACAGACCGCTCTACATCGCCGACGGACACCACCGCTATGAGAGCGCCCTGAATTACCAGAAAGAAAGACTAACCTGCTACCCATCGGCCTCCGGTGACGAGGACTTCAATTTTGTAATGATGGAACTGGTGGATTTCAACGACCCCGGGCTTATTATTCTCTCGCCCCACCGGCTGGTCCGGGGCTTGTCAAAGGCAACCCTGGCTGAACTGAAGAGCAAGCTGGCGACACTGTTTCAGATAGAGGAGTTGCCGCTAAAAACACCCGACATATCCCGGCAGATCGATGATTTACTGGCTGGTGATAAGACAGACCGGGGCCGGATAGTCCTTTTCGGTCTGTCGCCGGGGAATCTTCTGCTACTCGACATGAGCGACTTTGCTGCCGCCAGTAAGATGATGCCCTACTTCCACAGCGAACTATACAACAGGCTTGATGTCAGCATCGTTGACCATGTCATACTGGAAAAAATGATCGGTATGACCGGCGAACAGGAGGAAACCTCACTCGCCTTCAACCATGACAAGGCAGATGTGATAAACAGGGTATTGAACCACGAATACCAGCTTGCCTTTTTCCTGGGCCCGGTCAGGACAGAAGTAATCAGAGCTATCGCCGACGCCGGTGACCGCATGCCCAGGAAATCGACCTACTTCTATCCCAAACCACCGTCAGGACTGGTCTTCCGCAGGCTGGAATAGCTCCCTTCAGACTCGCTGCTATAGCCTTACCAATTTGGCAGCATAGACATCGGGAATATCCAGCACCTGCCTGATCTGTTTATCGGATAGAGCTTCATCGAGAGCCAGTACCATCAATGCCTGTCCCCTCGGTTTAAGACGTCCGACATGCATTGAGCTGATATTGACATCGGCATCACCGGTCACCTTGCTAACCGCGCTGATCAGACCGGGACGATCCATGTGATCGCTGAACAGGAAATAGCCCCTAGCCGGTGCAATATCAAACCAGTAATCATTAACCCGTACGATATGCAGCTCGCCGCGCATTACCGTCCCGGCAACCGTGATAACGCTGTTACTGGTAGTTGCCTCGATAGTAATGAGACTGGCATAGTGCTTGCAGGCAGCCTCCTTCTGCTCTACTACCGTCAGACCGCGTTTGGCAGCTACGATATTAGCATTGACCAGGTTGATGCGCTCCTCACTGGTTGCCTCGAGTATTCCACCCAATGCAGATGCCTTAAGCACATTGGTCTCATAGTTGGAGATTTCACCTTCATAGACAAGTTTGATGGCATTCATCTGCCCCTCGGCAAGCTGGCTGACCAGCCTGCCCAGTGTACGGACTGCTTCCATAAACGGCGCCAGTATCGCCAGCATCTCCGCCGAGATAAAAGGAGCGTTAACCGCATATCTGGCCGGCTGTCCCTTCAGAACATCAACAACCTGAACGGCGACGTCCCGGGAAACCAAAGCCTGGGCCTCGGTTGTGGAGGCGCCTAAATGAGGGGTGACAATAATGCTATCGCTTTCAAAAAGGGGACTCTCCGTGGTCGGTTCTTTAGGAAAGACATCAACTGCAGCTCCGGCCACTTTTTTTTCATTGACCGCCTTGACCAGCGCCGCTTCGTCGATTAACCCGCCCCGGGCACAGTTAATAATACGAACCCCCGGCTTGACCAGTTCCAGTTCTCTGGCCCCGATCAGATTCTCCGTGGACTCGGTTAACGGCAGGTGGAGGGTGATAAAATCGGCCTCTTTCAGCAGCGAATCGAGCGGCAATAGCTCCACCTGCAGGTTACCAGCATGCTCAACGGAGACAAACGGGTCATAGGCAACGAGTCTCATTTCCAGTCCTCTAGCCCGCCTGGCCACCTCTGAGCCCACGCTACCCAGGCCGACGATACCCAGCACCTTGTTCCTGACCTCGCTGCCCATAAATTTGCTGCGCTGCCACAACCCGGACTTAAGCGCAGCGTTTGCCTGTGGAATATGGCGGGCCAAAGAAAGCATCAGGGCAATCGTATGCTCGGCAGCCGAGATTGTATTTCCGGTAGGAGCATTAACAACCACGATACCACACCGGGTTGCCGCGTCGACATTAACGTTGTCTATCCCGACGCCGGCACGGGCGATAACCTGAAGCTTACTGCCTGCCTCGATGATCTCAGCGGAAACCTTGGTCTGGCTGCGCACTACCAGCGCTTCGTAATCACCGATTATGGACGATATTGATTCCGCACTCAGCCCCAGTTTAACATCCACCTGAGCGCACCGGCTCAGAATGTCAACTCCCTCATCGGAAATAGCTTCGGTAACCAGGACCTTCATTGCCTACCTCCTGAACCCGGCCTGCGGCAATACCACCTTCAGCGCTGAAATTACGGCTTCAATATCCGCCTCATTCACCCAGCCCAGATGACCGATGCGGAATATCTTGCCGCTCAGTTTCAACTGCCCGCCGCCAAGCACAATATGGTGTTCCTCTCTTATAATCTTGAGCATCTTGACAATATCAAGCCCGCCGGCCGCCGCCACGGAGGTAACGGTATTAGAGGCGTATTTTTCCTCTGCGAAGAGGGGTAAACCCAGTGATTTTGCCCCCTCACGGGCCATTTTACCCAGGCGGACATGACGGTCTACGATATTGGGCAGACCTTCATCCAACATCATTTTCAAAGATACCTCCAGGGCAAATACGGTGGAAATTGCCGGTGTCCATGGCGTTTGTCCCTTCTCCAGATAGGACTTCGCCTTGCTGAAGTCCCAGTAGAAGCGGGGCATCTTGGCAGCGGCGTGTGCCTGCCATGCCTGTTTGCTTACGCTAACCATGGCCAGACCGGGTGGAACCATCCAACCCTTCTGCGAACCGGTAACGGTAACGTCACAACGCCACTGATCAACCGGCAGGTTAATTGAGCCCAGACTACTTACGGCATCAACCAGGAGCAGCTTATCAAACTCCTTAACTACGCTGCTGATTTCGGCCAGGTCATTGGTAACACCGGTCGAGGTTTCATTATGAGTGACCAGCACTGCCTTAATGTCAGGTTCGCTCTGAAGCTTCCGGCGTATGGCATCAGCATCGGCGGCCTTGCCCCACTCAAAACAGAGGCGGATCACCTCAGCCCCGAAAGTCTCCGCAATGGTGGCGAAGCGGTCCCCGAAGACACCGATAGATACCGAGAGCACCTTATCGCCGGGAGACAGGGTATTGACAACAGCAGCTTCGAGCCCGCCGGTTCCCGAACCGGTCAGCAAAAAGACATCACCCTCAGTCTGAAACAACTTCTTAAGATTAGCGGTAACCTCATTTACTATCCGCCCGAATTCTCCGCCACGATGGTTGATCATCTGCCTGGCCATTGCCTGCAGGGGTTGGGGTGGGCAGGGGGTTGGTCCCGGAATACGTAGGTGCTCCATTATCTGTCTCCTATTTTCCATTTTTATTCTGAACATACAAGTGTATCAGTACTCATATCGAGGGAAGCTGATCCCGGTTGGATTATAACCGACTAGGTAGATCTTATATGGCCTCGCTTACCCACCTTAATGGTAGTCCCTTTCGGAAAAGTCCAGTCTACATCGGTGATTTTTGCGCCGTCAGCCTCTACCGCACCCTGCTCGATAAGACGCTTGGCCTCGCTCCGGCTTTTTGCAAGCCGATTAATGACAAGGTAATCCCGGAGAGGAACATTTGATGCGGTACCCTCTTTTATCTTCTCGGGCGTTTTTCTTTCCTGGAAGACCCGGGTAAAATGAGCCTCAGCTTCACCGGCTGCATTCCGGTCGTAGAGCTGTGTGACGATTTCCCGGGCCAGACGCTTCTTGAGCAGCATCGGATTGGAAGCACCGTCATCAAGTCTGCATTTAAACTCGTCCAGCTCCTCGTCAGAGACATCGGTCACCAGCTCAAAGTAGTCCAGGATGAGGTTGTCGGTAATGGACATCACCTTGCCGTACATTTCGGCAGGCGGTTCGGCAACACCGATATAGTTGCCTAGGCTCTTGCTCATCTTCTGGGTGCCATCGGTACCGACCAGCAGAGGGGCCAGGAACACCTGCTGGGGACGCTGTCCCACTGCGGACTGCAGTTCGCGGCCTACCAGCAGGTTAAACTTCTGGTCGGTGCCGCCAAATTCAACATCGGCACGGACGGCTACAGAATCATAGGCCTGAAGCAGCGGATAGAGCAACTCGGTCACCGCGATGGGACGACCTGTGCTATAGCGATTACTGAAGTCTTCCCGTGCCAGCATCTGGGCCACGGTAAATCTGCTGGTGAGCCGGATAACATCGGACAGGTTGAACTTGCCGAACCACTCGCTTTGCCACCTTACCTCCGTCTGGCCCGGGTCAACCACCTTGAAGAACTGCTCCATATATGTCTGGGCATTAACCTTGACCTGCTCCGCGGAAAGCATGGGGCGAGTTACCGAGGCACCACTGGGATCGCCGATCTGGGCAGTCCAGTCGCCAACGATAAGGATAACCTTATGCCCCAGCTCCTGAAACTGGCGCAGCTTCTTTAAGGTTACCATGTGACCGAGGTGAATGTCGGGGAAGCTGGGGTCGAAGCCCTCTTTAAGCCGCAGCTTCCTGCCGGAGCGGAGCAACGCTATCATCTCCTCTTCAATGATAATCTCAGCCACTCCCCTTTTCAGAAGGCGGCTAATATCCATTTCGGTGGGTTTTTTGCTAATATCCACAGCTACTCCCTGCCCGCGGTCCCGAGCAGCGCCCTCCCCTTTTCAATATCCGCAGCTATCTGCTGTCTCAACTTCTCAACGGTATCGAACTTTTCCCCGCCGCGAAGCCGCTCAATAAAATCGACTTTCAACTCTTTTCCATAGAGGTCGCCGGAATAGTCGAGGATGCAAACCTCTACCATGCTCCGGCTTTCACCGAAGGTAAGACTGGCACCGACGTAGGTCATCGAGTTGTAGGCTATATCGTCAATATATGCCCGGGTGGCATAAACACCTTCGGTGGGGATAGCCTGCTCCGGGTCGATGCCCAGATTGGCGGTGGGGAAACCCAGCAGCCTGGCACCCCGGCTCGCCCCGGGTACTACCTGCCCGTGCAGACTGAAAGGACGACCGATCAGGTTCTGCACCCTTTTCATATTCCCGCTGGCCAGCGCCTTCCTGACTAAGGTACTGCTGACAACCTCGCCGTTTATCGCCAGCGGGGGCACCACGTCTACCGTAAAGCCCATGTCTTCACCTAATACCCGCAGGGCATCAATACTGCCCTCTCTGTTCCGACCGAGGGCAAAGTTATGCCCGACTACCAGCCCCTTCATTCTCAGGTATTGCTGCATCAGACCGGCAAAGCGCCCCGCGCTGATTTGAGCCATCTCAGCATCGAAAGGCAGAATAAAAACAGCGTCAATATTCTCGGCAGAAAGAAGCTCAACCTTCTGCTCGATGTCGGTGAGAAACAGCAGGCCTGACCGGGGCGACAGCACCTTCTGAGGGTGAGGATTGAAGGTTACTACCCCGCTTAACAGGTTGTGCTCTTTAGCCCTTTCCTTCAGTTCTGAAAGCAGGTGTTTATGGCCGAGGTGGACACCATCAAAAACCCCGATGGTCAATAACGTATCCCCACCGAGCTCCTTACCGGGGGAGGAACGGACCAGATCTTCCTCTATCGACATGACTTCTCACCGGGCGATGTTTACTACTAGCTAAGAAATTGTCCAGAAATAAATTAAGGGGAATTACGCAAAAACCTCGGTGGTTTATCCTAGCTGAATTACTCTAATACTAGCACAAGCCAAACTAGGCGTCAATTACAACAACTGGATGCCTGTCTTGGTGAACATTATGTAATGTTATTCCAGGCAACACGGCGCTTTTGTAAGGGTGAATTGCACTCTTTGACCAATTTGACGGCTTCGTACTTGGGTTCTGTCCGGCATAGTCTACCGTTATCCCATCTGCTTTATCACCGCTTTGGACAAGGATGCCGCGGGCACATTAGAACAGAGCAGTTGATTGACAGATAATCCGGCGGCATGTTTACAGAAAAATACATGGAAAGTAGTATAATTGGGTGTGCTGTGGACAGGCAATAGCCCGTAAATGATTACAACAGGTGGCCGATAGCGATGCAGAAACGAATTCTCTTCGTAACAGCTGCTTTATTAATGATGTTGACCAGCACATCGTGTATTAGACCATCGGGGAGGGACTCGAATATGAATACTACCGATCAGGAACAGTACAGCACGGCAACCTTTGCCGGAGGCTGCTTCTGGTGCATGGAGCAACCTTTCGAGAAACTGGACGGCGTACATGAGGTTGTTGCTGGCTACACCGGCGGCGATAAGCAAGACCCTACCTATGAAGAGGTCTCGTGGGGCAGAACCGGCCACTACGAAGCAGTACAAATCAGATATGACCCCGACATCACATCCTACGGGGAATTGCTGTCGGTTTTCTGGCGGCAGATTGACCCTACCGACGGAGGGGGACAGTTTATGGACCGGGGGACACAATATAGAACCGCGATTTTCTACCATGATGAGCGGCAGAAGGAAATGGCGGAGCAATGCCGGTCGATGCTCGAGACATCGGGAATCTACGATAAACCCGTCGCCACTCAGATTCTCCCCTACAAGGAGTTCTACCGGGCCGAGGAATATCACCAGGACTACTATTTGAAGAACGCTTCAAGATACGAAAGCTACAAATGCAATTCGGGCAGATGCGAATACATAGAGCAGCAGTGGGGAACCGCAACAACCGGTTTTGAAGACTATCAGAAGCCTCCTGATGAGATCTTAAGACAGAAGCTGACCGCGCTGCAGTACCACGTTACCCAGGAGAACGGCTCCGAACCGGCCTTCAACAACTCATACTGGGACAACAAAGAGGATGGCATATATGTCGATGTCGTTTCCGGAGAACCGCTGTTCATCTCTACCGACAAGTTTGAATCGGGTACGGGTTGGCCCAGCTTCACCAGGCCCCTTGAAAAAGACAATATCGTCAAGATAACCGATAGTAGCTTCGGGATGATGCGCACCGAGGTCAGGAGCAAGCACGCTGACTCGCACTTAGGTCATGTCTTTAATGACGGCCCTCAACCTACCGGTCAACGTTACTGCGTTAATTCGGCTGCACTGCGATTTATTCCCGTGGAGGCCCTGGTTGAAGAGGGCTACCCGCAGTATATCTGTCATTTCGTAAGATGACCGCTTAAAGACTGGTTGATGCTGGCTGAAATTACATCGGTTTATGACGTCAGACGCCGGTCGGCTGCTCCAATACGATACCGATCGGACAGTGATCGGAACCCGTCACTTCAGGCATTATGAATGCCTTAGAAAGTGCCGGCAGCAGGTCTCCGGTGATGAAAAAGTAGTCGATTCTCCAGCCGACATTCCTTTCCCTGGCCCTCGATTTCAGGTCCCACCAGGTATACTGATCCGGCTCCTGATGGAAATGGCGAAAAGTATCAACATAGCCATGGGCAACCAGCCTGTCCAGCCATGCCCTCTCGACAGGGAGAAAGCCCGATATTTTGGCGTTCTCCTTCGGTCTGGCCAGATCAATCTCCTTATGAGCGGTATTGAAATCACCGCAGATGACCAGTTCCTTCCCCTCCGATTTCAGCGAGTCGATAAAGGCAAGGAATGCCTCATAGAAGTCCAGTTTGTACTTAATCCGGCTTTCACCCTGCTTGCCGTTAGGGAAGTATACATTCAACAGAGTAAAGCCGGGATACTCTACGATAAGAACCCTCCCTTCCAGGTCCAGACCTGCGGCAGCAAAACCATACCGGACGCTGAGCGGACTTTCCCTGGTGAGAACGGCTACTCCCCCGTATCCCTTCCGCTCCGGGTAGTTCCAGTATGTCTGATAGTCCTGCAGCTCCGACATCTCTCCGCCGATCTGATCGGGATGCGCTTTCGTCTCCTGGAGACAAAGAATTCCCGGAGATTCACCGCGCAGCCAGTCCGAAAAACCCTTCCTTAGAACGGCACGGATGCCGTTGACATTCCAGCAGAGTATCTTGACCGCGCTCATTGCAGTACCCTTTTCATATAGTCTTTTTACCGCTTCCCTACTTGACCAACCCCGGCCATGAGATTAACTATCAGTTAGCATACCACAGCTGCAAGTATGCTTAAAGAATAGGAATATATTTCCTGCATACGCAGCCCGGTTTCATCCAACCGCATCCAGCCATGACCAGACATATCGGCTTGCGACTCTCTCCATCAGGTTGAACTACCCGGGAAACCATTGTATGCTTATGAATATATGGTATCCTTATCGCGCCTCCGTCCATGCATATAGAAGCGGATCGATTATTTGGGGAGGTGCTGTCAGGTGACTGAACCATGGTCATGGGCGATGCTGCTGTTCACTGCGCCTGTTGCCGGAATAATTAAATCCCTGCCCTTTGAATTCACCCGCAACCTGTCGACCTACCCGCTGTTTTTTATCGCCGCCCTGTTAAGCTCTCTGGTCTTCTTCCCCATTTACTTCGGCTTAACCAGGATTATTCCCAAATTCGACTCTCTGACCAGAGCCTCGGACAAGAGCCGGGCCAGGTTTAACAGATACTTCGGAAGATGGGGGTATCCCGGACTGGGCATACTGGTAGTAATACCGGGACCGGGCACCGGAGCAATAGTGGTTTCAACGATAGCCTCAGCCCTCCGGTTGAAACTGTGGCAGTCATATTTAGCGATTCTAGCGGGGTGCGTCGCTCAAGGGGGAATACTGGCCGGAATATACAGCGGAGTATTTCGACTGTGATCAGGGCATCATTCCACGGGACTCATGCTACTCCGCGGAGCACAAATCAGTGGAGCCCTGGGACATAGCTCGGTAGCCTTTACAATGGATGTCTATCGCCATATAATAAGCGGGATGCAAGAGGGATGCTATGGCGCTGTTGGGCGAAGTTCTGCCCGCGGGGGTAAATAGAATTTCCGTCGCCCATTTGTCGCCCACTTGTTGAGATTTAGCTTTAGCTGCCAGCGTAGCTCAGTGGTAGAGCAGCGGTTTCGTAAACCGCTGGCCGTCGGTTCAAATCCGACCGCTGGCTCCATCAAAAACAAGGGGGAATAAAGAAACGACCCTAAGCAACCCCGTCCCCAACATCCACCCAGAGATAGAGGCTCTCGTAGACCTCATCCTGACCCTGTCGGTACAACAGGAACTCTACTTTCTGCCGGTCGCCTATCCTGTCCGGAATAAACACCGCCTCCTCCTGCCACTTCTGATCAGCCGCAAGCTGCACCACTTCTATCCCGCCGACAATCACGCCGTCCGCCCTTATTTCCAGGCGATAGCTTAGCGCCGCTTGCTCCCGGTTGACAATACCCACAATCACCCGGGCCTCCTCACCCACCGCCAGTTCCTCCGGATAATCGGCAGCCTTACCCTCCGGCCCCAAGAGATAAAACTCGGTATATCTCTCCGGATTCGGCGGGTGAGCGACGGTATAGCCCAGCATACCTACCGCCCCTGCCACAGCAGCTATCAAGACAGCGGTTAATACCTTATCACGAATACTCGAACCCTCAATCATACCGATCCGATGACTTACCTTCCCCTACTCAGGCTTATGCCAGTGCCTTCCCGATACCTGAAACCTTTATACACCCGCATAATTACACTGTCAACCCGGTATCATCAAGTACGCCAGATGCGGCAGGCCAGCATACCAAAGGACAGGGGCGCATATACCCCAGATCATGGTCTAGACCACGTGTGATGGAGAGTCAGGGCATACTACTAGACAGGAATCGCACATTCATAGACCGGGAGATTCCACTGGTGGATTGGGATCCCGCTAATATACACGGAAATATTTACCTTAGATATACTGATTTACTCTGACCTTACCCCTGAATTAGCGCACTGATGACTAGAGTCTCGCGGTTGTTTCAGCATACTCCTTGGGGGTACTTCCTTTCAATGAGCTGCGTGGTCTGACCTCGTTGTAATCCCGCCGCCAGTCTTCGATAACATCTCTGGCATGTTTCAAGCTAAGAAACCAATTGGTGTTCAAGCACTCATCACGCAATCTCCCGATGAAGCTCTCGGCATAGGCATTCTCTATCGGCTTTCCGGACCTGATGAAATTGAGCTTCACGCATTTGCGGTACGCCCACTCATCAAGAGCTCGGCTGGCAAACTCCGGTCCGTTATCCATGGTGATGACCCCAGATAATCCCCTAATTTCCGCCAGTCTTTCCAGTAGACTGACTACCCGACGGCCACCCAGGGAAGTGTCCACCTCGATGGCCGGGCATTCCCTTGAATAGTCATCGACAATCGCCAGGGCGCGGAATCGCTGACCTGCGATGAAACTATCAGTCACGAAGTCCATCGACCATTTCTCATTCGTCCGCTTGGGCAACGGAATAACCACCCTTGCCCCCGCGGCTCCTTTTCTACGCCGTTTTCTCCGTAGCGCCAGTCCTTCCTCACGATAAATCCTCTCTGTCCTTTTATGATTAATCACCAGACCTTCTCTTTTCAGCAAGATATGCAGCCGGGGATTCCCAAACCGTTTCCGCTGCTCCGCAAGCTCCCGTAGGCGATAACGCAAGGCATCATCGTTGCCCGGCTTCGGCCGGTAATGGTAGACCGAAGACGAGATATTAACTAGCTCACAGGCCCACCTTTCACTCAGCCCAAGGCTTTCCCTGATATGAGAGCCCGCTAAACGCTTGACCTTGGGCTTCAGAAGTTTTTTGAGAGTAATCCATTGAGCGCCCGAATATCGAGCGCTTGGTCAGCTACAATCTGCTTGAGGCGGCGATTTTCGTCTTCCAGAGATTTCAGTCGTTTCAATTCGCTGACGGTAAGACCGGCGTACTTCGCCTTCCAGTTGTAGCAGGTGGCATCGCTCATCCCGTATTTACGGCAGAGATCAGCGGCCTTGGCCCCGGCTTCACCTTCCCGGAGCACGGCTATGATCTGTTCCTCGGTATACTGTCTTGCTTTCATGAGTCCTCCCGGTTTTCTTTATTATACCGGAAGACTCTAACTCATGGTGTGGCTATTTTGGGGGGAGGGAGGTCACATAAGCCTATTTGTTTAACGTAAACTATATAATTAATAAGGTGGGTGATTAAACGCCCACCTTATTAAGGACAACTCAAATTACTCTAGAGCTACTCGTACATCATCATCCGGGTATTATCGAGATCTAATTCCCGAGCTTGGTCTTTGTTGAAAGACCAATAATCTCGTCTTTCACTTCCAGATGTCCCCTTGATATCGATCGCCATCTCCGTTTGGTTAACCGCTGCCTCATACAGTTTAGTCAAGCATGAAATATAGTTTCTAGGACTTACAGCACAATATCGTCCTTTTGACGAGTGTCTTGGCTATCTGAACTTTGTAACCGTTTTGCCGCAGAGGATATACAGCTTCGACGGTTTTCATCCCGGCTTGTTCGGCATATGAGTCATCTAATGGATTACCTATCAGGATTTCCTCTGCTTGCCTTGCTCTATAAGGGGTGGCATATACTGCGTTTAAGCATATCCTGGCCATACTCACCACTCCGTCTTTACTCTCTACCAATGATGCACAATTGACTACTGGGAAATCTATTGATTTCCTAAGAGCAAACTTCATAAACTTACTTTTGGCGTATGCGCTAGGTCTCGGTATTTGGATTTCTACTACCAGTTCATCATCATTCAAGATTGTTGTTTTCTCCACTCCTACCGTGAAGAACTTTTCTGCTTCTATCGTCCTCTTGGTAGTCTTGATCTTTCCGTTTAAGGCTATCAGCGCCGGAGCAATATCTGAGGGGCTGACTGCTATGCATCCACAGTTAAAACACCTCTTGGCCTCGCCTTCGATCTCGGCTAGACTCAGGCTTAAGGTATCCTCAATATATATACTCTTCACCCTCTCCGATACCGACAGCTCGGGCATCTCTACCCGGCCAGTCTTGCCAAGACAGGCACTGTCAAACTTACGGAGGGACTGCGCCGTTTTCTCAGCCTTTTGCTCATCCTCTGTTGCCTTACCCTCAAGAAACAGGTCGATGGAACCAGCTGCCTTCTTCCCCGCCGCAATGGCACCCACAACTGTCGAAGGTCCACTGACAAAGTCTCCGCCGGCAAACAGATTCTTACCCAGCAAGCCGGTAGTAGAGTCTATCCTCAACTGCCTTTGATCATCAAGAAACCCGGCAGGAATGTGTGACGTATCCGGAGTCTCCCCAATCGCCTTCATTACAGCATCAAAATCAGCAGTGAACTCCGAGCCTTCTATCGGTATCGGCCGAGGCCTGCCGGAAGCATCCACCGACCCCAGCTTCATCCTCACGCACTTAAGGGTCGTTTTGCCCTTATTCTCCCGGGCTTCCACCGGCAGGGTGAGAAAATCAAATTTAATGCCTTCCTCCTTAGCCTTTTCAACTTCTTCCCTTATCGCCGGCATCTCCGCCTCGCTGCGCCTGTATATTACCACAGGTTCGGCCCCCAGCCTAAGCAGCGTCCTGGCCACATCTATGGCAACGTTGCCCCCGCCGACCACGGCAACCTTCCAGCCCCGCACTTTCCCACTCTCCAAAGACGCCCTGTTCAGAAACTCCAGCCCTGACTTCGCCAGCTTCTCACCGTTTATTCCCAGGTCCCTCTCTTTCCAGGCACCACAACCCAGGAATACGGCATCAAAGTTCCCCGTAAGCCCATCAACGCTGACATCTACACCTACTTCTTGCTTCACCCGGAACTCAATCCCCATATCCTGCAGTACTTTTATCTGCCGCCTCACTACATCCTTGGGCAGCCGGTAAGGAGGAATACCGTACATCAGCATCCCTCCGGCTTCTGCCATCCTCTCAAACACGGTCACGCGGTGCCCACGCTTCCTCAGATAATACGCCGCCGAAAGCCCGGCCGGCCCGGAGCCAACGACAGCCACCCTCTTCCCGGTGTCAACTCCAACCGCCTCGATGATCCCGGCTGAGTTCTCGAGAATATAATCACCCATAAACCTCTCCATGCACCTCACCGAGACCGCTTCGTCAAAATCTCCCCGGTTACACTCCTGCTCGCAAAAATGCGGACACACCCTCCCCGTTATCGCCGGAATCGGGTTCGACTCAAGCAGTACCTTCGCCGCTTCCGGTAGATTGCCCTCCCTGATTTCATTCGCATAGGCAGGTATGTTCACACCAGCCGGACAATTAGAAGAACATGGCGGCGTAACTACCCCCGCCGCTCCATATATCGAATGATAACGGCCATCCCCCACCATGGCATAACAGGTCTTACCGCCCTTCCTCATACAATGAAACCAATCTTTGGGAAACCAGTAATACCAGCATCTGGTACTTTGGCAAATGTTTCCGCCTATTGTACCCATCTCCCTGATATGAGGCGATGCCACCGCATGAGCCGCCTCAGCGAGTGCGGTATAATAGCTCATGATAATTTTATCTCTGGCGATATCTTCAAGTTTAGTAAGGGCGCCTATCTTCAGTGTATTATCTTCCTCAGTGACGTAATCCATATCCGTAATAGAGTCAATATTAACGACGGCTTCGGGGTATTTAGATAGTATCTCGTCTTTCATTTGACCCAGCATATCTGTACCGCCGGCAATAATCTTGGCTTTGCCGTTATACCGACTCACAGTTTGCACTGCTTCTTCGATTGTTGCTATTTTCTCTAATGTAAACTCTTTCACAACTTACTCCTACATGAAATTTGTCCCGGTCTCAATGAGTAATCGTGGAACGAAGTAAAGAACTTCAGTTACCTATATTCATCCGAGACTTGTACATTACTATATTTTACCTAACGCCTTGAGTACCTTGTCTGGTGTTATGGGATAGTCACTGATCCATTTCCCTATAGCATTATGTACGGCAGGTCCAACAATGCTATCAGGTAAAGTTGCGACATCTTCGCCAATCCCGACAGATCCGTATGGACCCCGTCCTAAGCCGCTTTCAAGGAGAATAGTATCGATAGGTCCGCAGTCAAGCATCGTTGGGACCTTATAATCCAGAAGATTAGCATTCAGCTTTACTCCGGTCTGGGGATCCCATATCATTTCCTCCAGCTTATTTCTACCTACCGCCATGTACATCCCCCCATACTGTTGTCCCTCACAAGCATCCGGATTTATTACTTTGCCAACATCATTAACATTGACCACCCTGGTTATTTCGACCTCTCCGGTCTCCGGGTCTACTTCAACTTCCATAAAATGTGCTTGTCTGCATAAAGGAGGCCGGCTGCCTGCCTCGGCAAGATAGATGCCTTGAGTGTGCCAGGCGTAAGCATAGACAGGCGCATGAGATGGCCCGAAGCCATGATTCCCTATGCTTTTTACCACTTCCTTTACTGATACTTTTTTCGACGGGGCTGCCTTAACGTAAACGAAGCTATTCTTGACATCCAGTTCTTCAGGCTGCATTCCTGCAAAAGGAGCATCATAGGAGTGCGTCGAGTAAGCGCCGTTCTTCGTAGCCAACTCGAGGAGCTGCCATTTTGCCTTCCGGGCTGCCTTCCTGGATAGATATCCATTGGTAACACAGTTCCAGGATCCTCCCGGTACTCCCATAAACATACACACATCGTAAAAAGGCCTCAAATTAACGTCTTCATAATTAACTCCCAGCTCATCGGCAGCAATTTGCGCATAAGTTGTTTCGGCACTGACCCCTACATCAGCACGCTGTGTCAATAGTGAAACTGATCCGTCAATCTCGATAGTCACAGTTACGAATCCGGATCCGGCTGTGTCAAGCCATTCTTGAGACCAACAAAAGCCCAGGCCGTGATACTTCCCGTTAGGAAGCATTTTTTGCCCGGGTTTATGCCATTTCTCATCCCATCCTATTCTCTCCTTACCTGCCTGGATACACTCTACCAGACTATCCCTGTCAGGAAATCCGCCCTTTTGCTTGAGTTCCACAAGATAATCCTTACCCTTTCCGTGAGTGCCGTCATTCTTCAGGGCTACCTCCGTCGGATCGAGACCCAGCGCGTCTGCTATGCGATTAAATACCAGGTTAATACACAGCGTACTAGGAGTCTGCTCACAACGGTAGGAACCGTTTGGCCATACGTTAACAAATGCTCCGGTATTCTCAAGATACAAATTAGGTATGCTGGTATTTTCAAGTAATTGGTCCATGCCAGCATAAGGTATCCATTTCGGCGGTCCATTAAAAAATCTGCCCTTTATTTGTACGGCCGTAATCATCCCGTCTTTTTTAGCCCCAACTTTTATTTGGTGGGTTGCAGCATCCATATTGGCGCTATAAAAGTGGCTTTCTCTGGCACTAAGTACAAGCTTAACCGGCTTATCGGTCCGCTTGGCAAGCATTGCGGTAAGAATATGAATCGCATAGCTCCAGCTAATCCAGGCCCATCCTCCAAACATGCCTCCCTGGTAGAGACAGTAGATCTTGATCTTATTCAGAGGTATTCTAAGACTTTCCGAAAGTTCCTTTTTTGCTACGTCCGGGCACTGATGATGAATCCAGATTTCCAGATTGTCTCCCAACCATTTAGCCAGACAGCTAATAGCCTCTACACCAGCGTAGGTATGGTTTTGTTTCTTTGCCTCGAACTCGATGACTGTGTCTGCTTCACGCAAACCTTTTTCTACATCGCCATGCTTGAATACAACCGGCCACTCCTTGGGACCATAATGCAAATCATAGTACCAAAGGTCGTAAAGCCCGTGTTTGTTATCGTTCGGGTTCAAATCAGGCCGAGCTAAGGGGGCTCCCGGCTTAAGAGCTTCCTCTGGATCAAGAACAAAAGGCCGCTGTTCCCATTCTATATCGAGCGCTTCCAATGCTTGCTCGGCAATTTCTTCGCTTTCTGCAGCCACTACAACTCCTAATGGCTGCCCTTCGAAGTACGCCGTATCAGAAAGAAGATCGAAGATATCGCTCTCCTCCCCATGTAGTACTTTGCAGTTCTTTACTTCAGGATCGTCGTATTTGAGCATGTATTTTACGCCCGGTATATTTTCAGCTTTGCTCGTATCAATATTCTTGATCCTTGCATGAGGGTATGGGGAAATGAGTATTTTTGCATAAAGCATTCCCCTGACTGTTACATCCCTGGTATAAATAGCTTTCCCATTCGCCTTTTCTAAGCCGTCCAGACGACGTAATCCACGTTTCCCGATGGCAGTATATTCCCTTAGCATATATTCATCATGCCCGGGATTAATTGGCATATCTTTAATCATTTTGCCCTCCTAAGTTGCTTTGATGCTGACAACACTGCCTTCACATGCTGGGGATATGTTCCACATCTGCATATATTCCCAGCGAGAGCTTCTCTTACTTCGTCTGCAGTAGGATCCGGGTTCCTGTCGAGTAGAGCTTTTGCTGTTACTATAAACCCAGGTGTACAGTAGCCACACTGCATACAGTGATATTTCACATATTCTGGAATCAGTGGATGATTAGCCTTCGCAATGCCCTCCAGTGTCTCTATGAGTTTCCCTTCGCAATTCATAGCTAATACCATGCAGGAAAGGACTGGCCTGCCATCTAAGATAACCGTACAGGAACCACATTCCCCCTTGCCTCCGCACATATCTTTGACCGACGTAATACCTAACTCGTCATGGAGTACGTACTGGAGTGTCCACTCCGGAGACACTCTTAATCCCCGTACTTCGCCGTTAACAGCTAGCTTTATTTCTCTTAACATACTTACTAATTCCTTTCAGAATGTGAAGCTATTTACTCCCAGAGCCTGGAATAATTTTCTACATGTCTAACGAATCTCCTTTCGAAATACTAGGCCGCCGATTCTACAATTCAAGAACCGTATTCGTCTTTCTAGTTTTAAAATACCGGGTCTTATTTTGAATCAACTTTATCCTTGGCCACTTATTGAATTTAACTTAGCCAGATATAAGGTTTACAGTTTGTCTTAATAGTTGGTTAATTCCTGGCTGTAAGCAAAATCCGCGGCGCCTCCTCCGCTATGGACGAAAAGCACCGATTCATTTTTACTAAAAACACCTTTCCTGATTAGATCCACCAAACCAGCCATACTTTTTCCGGTATACACCGGGTCAAGAAGGATCGCCTCAGTCCGAGCTACTAGCTTAACAGCTTCAATCCCCTCCCTTGTCGGTATACCGTAGCCCTGACCAATATAATCATCATAGACTGTTACTTCCTCCGGAGTCATCGCTATATCCAATCCGAGTAACTTAGCAGTCTCATTCACCTGGGTAACAACCGTATTCTTAGCCTCATTCCTCTTACTCAAAACACTGATACCAATCACCTTAACAGGTGTTCTCAAATATTTGAATCCTAAGACCAATCCTGCTTGAGTACCACCTGAACCATTAGCCAGAATCACATGTTGGATGTCTATCCCCTGTTCCCCTAACTGTCGCTCAATCTCCTCAGCAGCATAAGCCCAGCCAGCAGTCCCCAGAGGAACGCTACCACCGACTGGTATTATCCAGGGATTGCATCCCTGACTACGCAGTTCATCAGCAAGTTGATTCATCCTCTGCGGCAAGACAGTAAACATCTCCTTTGAGTCAGCGATATCAACAAGACTGACTTTGGAGCCCAATATACTATGTAGCAGCATATTACCCTGCATCTCCGGGTGAAGGCCCTTGAACAATACCAGATAGGACTTCATACCCAACTTACAGGCGGCGGCAGCCATTTGTAAAGCAAAGTTGGATTGTGCACTTCCGGTAGCGATGAGAGTATCAACCCCTCTCTGTTTAGCATCGGATAGCAGATATTCTAGTTTGCGACACTTGTTACCGCCAAAGGCCAGTCCACTCAGGTCATCACGCTTAATGAATATGCGAGGCCCCCCCAGAGCATCCGACAGACGTGGCAACTCATGAAGAGGAGTCGGCCATTTACCCAGATCAACCCGCGGCAGTCTTGCTAAGACCATATAATTTCCCCTTTCTTGAACCGGAATAATAATTCAACTACTTATCGACAACCATTTGCTGGCTTTGGCCTACGTAGGCAATAGCATCAATCTCCACCAGTAAGCTCGGTAAGGCAAGCTTACCACCGTAAGCAACCCTCGCTGGAAAAGGTTCAGAGAAATAACTCTTGTATACCTCATTCATTGGTTTAAAATCAGCGGTGTCGGATAGGATCACGGTTACCTTAACCACATCCTTTAGGCTAGCCCCACTCGCTTCCAGGATAGCTTTGAGATTCTCAAGCGTGCGTACAGTTTGTTCTCCGATAGTGGCCCCTTCCACCTTTCCCGTCTCAGGATTAAGGGGTAACTGGCCGGAAACAAAGATAAAATCTCCCGCTCTGATGCCTTGTGAATAAGCTCCTAGAGCAGCGGGTGCCTTGTTGGTACTAATGACATTCTTCATTCTGCTCCTTTATATTATCTGGTAATTCCTATGCGAAGAATATGTATGTCCGAAAGAATACTATTAACATGTCTCTTGATTAATACTTCAGTATTCATGGATAATCATAAGAGTATTTCTTCTTTATCCACTGCCGGTATATAACCGGGGTAACCACAAAGCTATTTCGGGGAAGCGTAGTATTAACACTAAGGCCCCGGCTTGAATCGCTACGAATGGAATAATTGACGGGTAGATATCTCCAATACTGATTTCCTTCGGTGCGATCGCCGCCATCATAAACAAGTTGTATCCGAAAGGCGGCGTTATATATGCCATCTGACAGGTTATTACATAAAGGACACCAAACCAGACTAGGGAGTAGCCTAGTTCTGCTACGATAGGAATATACAGGGGTGCTACGATAAGCAGCATAGCAGTGTCATCAAGAACCGCACCCATAGCAACGAAGCTAGCCAACATCAACGCTATGACACCTAGCCCACTCCCCCCGAACTTGGTTATTATAGGTTCTATTGCTTTTATCGCTCCCAATCCGTCAAAGACAGCACTAAAAAGGAGCGCAGCTATAAAAATCCATAGTATCATGACGGAAATATCAAATGTCTCTCTGGTTACTTTTCGAATCAGGTCACCGGTTAATCGACGGTTGATAGCTGCTATAACAAGAGACCCCACTGCACCTATAGCAGCACACTCAACGAGGGTGGTTATGCCCATAAATAGTAACCCGAGAACCATAAAAATCAGTATTATAGGGGCAATACCTGCTCTCAGAGCAATGAACTTACTTTTTAGACTGACACGCTGCTCAGGTGGGAGTGCTGGCCCCAGCGCAGGATTTAACTTGCATCTGATACCGATATATGCGATGTACATCCCAGCCAAAAGCAATCCGGGTAAGATACCTGCTACCCATAAGTGGCCGATTGAAACCCTGGCTATGATCCCGTATAAGATGAACACTATACTGGGAGGTATAAGAAAGCCGAGTGCCCCACCTGCCTGTACAACTCCAGTGACCATCAATTTGTCGTACTTTCTCTTAAGCATGCTTGGTAAAGCAATAGTGCCGGCGGTGGCCGTAGCAGCAAAGCTTTCTCCAGTCATAGTTGCTATCAAGGCGCATATTCCTACTGTTCCCATAGCCAGGCCACCTTTTATACGGCCGGAAAAGAGGTACATCGCCTCAAAGAGTTTATCGGCTACTCCTGAATTTCCCAATGTTAACCCCATAAAGACAAAACAGGGGATAGTGAGAAGGAGATACCAGTTGGTGAATGCAAATCCTGCGCTAAAGGCCATGTTTTGGGCGCCGGGGCCCCACAGGAACAAAGCGGCTATAGCGCCAACTGCACCTATAACAATAAATATTTCTCGTCCGGTGAGAAGCAGCATCATCATAGATGCAAACATGAAAACTGTGATTAATACGATGTCCATTATGAAATGGTATCCTTTACTTCGTATTTTAGAATGGAATTGTTTCTATGTTTGCTCAAATAGATCCTTACCTTTAACAGCGGTATATATGTCTTGGATAAGTATAGCTACTCCCTGTAGAAGAAGCAGACAACCACCAAAGGTGGTAATCACCTTTATGGGGCCGTAGTGGGGTCCCCACATGCTTGCCGTATGATGATTATGTACTATAGAGTAAAGACTGCTAGCGATACCCCCTCGAATGAACATGATAACGTAAACAGCAAGTAGGGCAAATGTAATCGCGTCGACTATGGCCCTCTTTCTCGGAGACCATTTGGAGTAGAAGATATTCATTCTAACGTGCTTTCTTTGCATTAGAACACAGGCGCCGCCGGTTATAAAATAGGCCCCGAATACAAAAGTCGCCAGTTCTATTGACCAAATAGTCGGATTGTTGAGGGCGTATCGACTGAATGCCTCAATTAATAGAATCCCCAACAGAGGAAATATGGCGTAGCTCATGGTTTTCCCCAAGTTCTCACTGAATTTGTTCATGTAATAAACATACTTGGATAGAATTCTCAACATTTTTCTCCGTAAGCCTATTCTTCACATATTCCCCGAGAACCTAGGCAGGCTAATATCCCCGTCATTCTCAAGCAAATCAGCCTGCCTAGGTATTCTCCGAGGACTATTACCTCAGACACTCAGTAGGTAGGCTATCTCCACCACTTGGCGGCCTCAACCTCAGCTGCATAATCTTTCCATATCCGGACTATTTCAGCGGCTCGAGGACTGATTGCTGCGAATTCGTTATCCCACCTTTTCATCTGGGAAGCTTTAAGTTTACCCCAATCCTCTTCAGACATGGTATGAAGGTTAAAGTACTCAGCTTGTCTATACTTGGGTTCGCCGTTGTAATAATAGACTATGGTACGCTCTTGCTGTGCCTTACAGCCTAATTCAATGATTGCCTTCAAGTCTTCAGGCAGAGAAGACCAGGTTTTCTCGCTGGCTAAAACTTCCATCATAGCATTACCATTCAGCTGATTAGTGAGAAAATGAGTATATACCTCATGTAAGCTATTGGTAACCGCTTCGGTTGCGCCCATCCAAGCGAGACCTTCTACGACACCCGTTTGCGCACTGAGGTAGAACTCTTCTGGAGGTAGAAAGACGGTAGATGCGCCGGCATCAACAAGAGGGGGAGCAATGGTTGCGTCAGCATTGATTTTCAGTCCGGCGAGGTCTTCATATTTTTCGACAGGTTTGGTGCTGATCAGGTGGATAGGGTCAGTTACCACAAGTGATACATATTTAATACCGCCTAATTCTTCCCACTCTGCAATATAAAGATCCCCCATACCTCTTTCGTACCACATGGTACGTAACTCCAGTCCGCTATTCCACGCAAATGGGGTAAGACAGCATAGCGGTAAGATTCTCAAAGGGGCATCTACACATGGTACACAGGTCCATGCGAAATCAACCGTTCCCGCTTGTAGGGCTGGTATAAGCTCGGTATCCGGCATAAGCTCTCCTGAGCTGTACGCTGAAAAAGAAAGCCTTCCTGCGGACGCTCTTTCCATATCATCCAACATGGGACGTACGAAGTCTGTAACCTGCGCAGGTGCGAATACCGTAGCAAAACGCAGATTATAGACCGGTTTTTCTTGAGCTGGCTCCGGGGTTGGAGTTGGTCCTGGAGTGGGAGTCGGCCCTGGAGTGGGAGTAGTACAGCTACTGACTAATGGGATAGATGCCATTAACAATACTACTAGGCTGACTCCAAGCATCACTTTGAACAAGTCTTTTCTTCTCATTTTAGCGCTCCTTTCTAAAGTATTATAGCGTTGCCGGTTATAGTCTTATCCTCTTAAAATATCACCTCCTTATTAATAAGCTCTCAACTATATCTAAGCCTCACACATGTCAAACTAAAATAGAGCTTGTTATTTGATTTCAGTTAATTTTGTTCATCCCATAGCATCATAGTCTTACTGATTCCCTTCCTTCCCAAGCTTTCTCAAGGAGGTCCTTCAAATTCTTAGAATCAGCCTTTACCGGATTACAATTGACCATCCCGTATGATTCTGCCCTGCCAAGCACGAAATCTACAATTGATGGGATTTCATTCTCCAAAATGCCGTATTCCTTTAGATTTGCAGGTAAACCCACGTCTTCTAACAAATCGAAGGCGGCAGTAATAGCCCTCTCGGCAGATGCTCTTGCGCTTAAGCCAGTGATATCCTGTCCAAGTGCTGCAGCAATCTTAGCCAGCTTCGCCTGAGCATATCGGCTCGGTAAGTTGAACCAGAACGTGAATGGAAGTAATATTCCACAGCTTTCACCGTGGGGGAAGCCATATCGCGCCGATATGGCTTCAGAAACTACATGTGCTGGTGTTGCCGGACCATTTACCCAAGGGAACGTACAAACCATCCCTCCTATAGAGGCCGCCCATGACATGTTCTCCCTTGCTTCCAGGTTACCACCATCTTTTACTGCAGTTTTCAGATTCCTTGATACTAGCTCCACGGCTTTTAGCGCCAAGGCATCACTGAACGGATTTGCATGCAGGCACATCACAGCCTCTGCATTATGAGCAAGGGCATCCATACCACTGCCGGCGGTTACTCTGGGAGGACAAGTCAATAGTAAACTTGGGTCGACCAAAGCCATATCAGCAAAACAATACTCTCCCCTAATGAATGTCTTCGCTTTACCCTGTTCCTCATTGGGTACTGTGACTACCAGACCAGCAGAGCATTCGCTACCTGCTCCTGAAGTTGTTGGCAGCATTATCTTTGGTAATGCTCCAACCACGGGTTTTTCGCTCGGGAAAAGATATTCTTCCAAGTTACCCGGCGTTACTGCCATAATAGCAGCTGCTTTGGCTCTGTCCATAGCACTGCCACCGCCTATACCAATAACCACGCCATAGTCTTTCGTCCTGACAAAATCGATGGTCTTCTTTACTTCTCCTATTACCGGCTCGGTTTTTGGTGACTGATAAACATCAACACTGAATCCTGCATCTTGCAGGGATTTCTTTGGACGATCAACTATACCAATTTTAACCAGTGTCTCATCGGTCACTATTACGGCATTTCTATTCTTAGTAATTCCTTTAGCTACTTCCCCTAATTTATCCACAGATCCAACACCGAGAATTATATTGTGGATCAGACTGAAATCTTCAATCCTGTTTCCTCCTGCCATTTCTGTCAAACTAGTTGCTACCACTTAGAGTCTCCCTATCTACAAAGATTACCGGATACTAGCACACCCCTGGTGTTGGTGTTGAACAACACCAACACCAGGGGCCCAAGGAGGTAAAGAGGACTATTGGTTAGTAATATAGCACTTAGTTTGTAAAAAGCGCATCACACGGAATGCGTAATTAGGTATACTTAATTCCAGTGTATTGATATTCAGTTTTTCATTACAAATAATGGTGATATGATTGGGTATCTGCTCCTATCCATGAGTAACGCACCAATTTCCAATACGATTTTGGCTATTTGACAACATATTTTGGCGGGGCTATCATCTGGTGTATGGACAGAATTCGAGTATTAGTGGCTGATGATCACCCCATAGTATTGGATGGTTTAAGTAAGATATGTGAGGCGGAGGAAGACTTAGAGTGCATAGCTAAGGCCACCGATGGTGAACAAGCAGTCAGATTAGCGAGAGAGATGAAGCCGGATGTAGCGATAGTCGATATTGCCATGCCTAAGATGAACGGCATTGAGGCGGCCGAGCAAATCAAAGCTGAGTGTCCTGAAACTGCCGTTCTCGTAATTAGTGCTCACAAGTATGACTATTATGTACTGGCTTGCCTGAGAGCAGGTGTAAGCGGGTATCTGCTTAAGGACGAGCCTCCGCTTCAGATTGCTAATGCCATACGAATGGTTTACTCCGGTAAGGGTGTATTCGATTTTGAAACGACAAGCAATCTTATTCGGGATTTGGCCTCCGACAGAAGTAAGCAGGGCACTTGCTCTGGTGAACTATGTATTCGTGAGTTAGAAGTGCTTAAGCTAGCTGCTAAGGGGATGGGTAACAAGGAAATTGGCGATAAACTGTGTATAAGTGAGCATACGGTTGGAAGCCATTTCGTTCATATCTTCAGAAAATTAGACGTAAAATCACGCACTGAGGCCATTCTTTATGCTTTGAAACAGGGTTGGTTTAGTATAGATGACATCAGGTAGGGATCAAGACTTAAGCATCCAGGTGTCAGTTTGCACTTTGGCCAGTGATTTTGATTTTAGCACACGATTACCGTTATCACATAGGAGTCAGTTATTATTAAGAGAAAAGGCGCCAAAAAACAAGTAGACTCGGACTGTAAGATTTATGAATCCGGAGCAGCGGGAAATGACGTGGGTTTGTTAGATGAGTCTATTAAGACCATCGTTGCGAACTCGCCTATAGGCATGCACGTCACACAAGATGGTAGGATTAAATTAGCCAATGCTCAGTTCCAGAACCTTCTCGGTTATAGCGAGGCTGACCTGCTTAATATGAACTTTCTGGATCTGATCCTACCGTTAGACAGTAATATGGTTGAAGGGAATATCACAAATGTACTGAATGGAGTAAGTAGTCAAACGTATGAGTGTAGATATATTCGAAAAAGCGGCGAGACCTGCTGGATTCTGGAGGCATTAGCGCCTGTCCGGTTCGATAGTAAACCAGGCGCCTTAGGATATCTATTTGATATTACCGACCAGAAACGAACGGAGCAGCGGGGTAAACAGCTTAATCTTCTTCTGCACACCATAATAGATATCCACAGGCTCATCGCAAAGGAGAAAGATGTAGGATATCTCATCAAAGGTGTCTGTCATTCCTTTGTCCGGACACGTGGGTACTGGAATGCTTGGATTGCTCTGATTGATGATTCCTATAAGTTAAAGAGTTGTTCAGCATACAGAATGCATAAGAGCTTATCTCTAATGCTGGAGGGATGGGAGGGGGGTAACTTACCCAAATGCGTAGTAGCGGCGTTATCGCAAGCAGGAGCTGTGATAATAGCAGATCCGTTGTCGGTATGCGCAGGCTGCGCACTATACACTGACGAATGCGCGATGGTCTTCTGCCTCAAGCACATGGATAAGGTGTATGGCTTTTTGACTATTGCGACAACAAAGGACCTGATTACTCACCCAGATGAGCGGACTCTGGTTGAGGAGTTGGGCGAAGACCTCGCCTTTGCCCTATATAGAATAGAACTGGAAGAGAAGCAGCATCAAGTGGAAAAGGCACTACTTGAGAGTAGCGATTTCAATTCTAAGCTGTTAAGTAATTCGCCTACTCCGGTACTGGTTGTTAATCCAGATACCACAATAACGTACGTCAATCCCGCCCTAGAAAAATTGACTGGTTTCTCTTACTCAGAACTCGTTGGCAGAAAAGCCCCGTATCCCTGGTGGTTAGAAGATAACCGGGATGAAGATAGTAAGGAATTAAAAAGGGCTATGCGATACGGAACAACGGATATAGAAGAGTTCTATCAAAGCAAAAAAGGAGTACGGTTTTGGGTTGAGGTAGATTGTGTACCGCTAAAGAGCGACGGAAAACTTAAATTTTGCGTATTCAACTGGGTCGATGTTACTGAGCAAAGGCGTCGTAGGGAAGATCTACAGTTCTACATCGCAGAGATTATCAGGGCACAAGAGGAAGAACGCAAGCGTATTGCGAGAGAAATACATGATGACACGGCTCAGACAATTGCTGGGGCATGTGCCGATTGTAACAACATAATATTAACTCAGAAAGGACTGTCTGACGAAGCTGCCAAGTTATTAGAGCGGTTGCACATCAAGCTTAAGGGTATCCTGGTTGACGTACGTCAACTTAGCCATAACCTACGTCCAGGGCTCCTTGATCAGTTCGGGTTGATCCCATCTTTGGAATTGCTAATCAACGATGTAAATGTGAAGGGCGGTACAGACTGCCGCTTGGAAGTGTTGAGTTCAGAGCGACGTATAATCCCAGAAGTTGAAGTAGCGTTGTTTCGTATTGTTCAAGAAGCGCTCCGGAATGTGGTAAAGCATTCTAAAGCGAAGAAAGCTATCGTTAGCATAAGATTTGACAAGCAGCGAGTCAGGGTTTGTATAGAAGACAATGGCATCGGTTTTGAACTGCCGACGGCTTTAAATGCTCTCGCACGCCGCGGTAAATTGGGTCTAATGGGTATGCGGGAGCGTGCGCGGCTGGTAGGCGGAAACCTCAGAGTAGAATCACAGTTAGACAAAGGTTCGCTAATAACAGTTACTATCCCGCTATAATTCATTTCTATACTTCGATGAAGTAACAAGAAACCTCAGGATTAATTCAAACAACGCGTCGTACTCCAATTAGTAGGTTTGAAGCTCAAGATTGAATGTCAGACTGAAAGTTATATTGTACACGTCATCTCCCCATTTTGCGTATACTTAGTTCTCAATGACTCTTGAACGGTTTATACTTGCCAAAGCTATAGAGCTTCGGACGGATGACCTTGCGCAGTTCTTCGATGGCAAATAGCCCTCCGGCAACCAGTAACTATGATGCCCCATTCAGTCAGCGTCAGCGGTACGGTACCGAACGCCGCCTGCATGAAGGGTGCATAGACAACCGCAATCTGCAATACCACCGCCAGACCGATAGACAGTAACAGGGCACGGTTACGGAAGACGCCCAGCCTGAATACCGTATGCTCATCCGATCGGGCACTGAAAGCCATAAACCACTCGCAGGCCACGATAGTACAGAAAGCCAGCGTCCGGGCCTCCTCGATACTCATTCTGGCTTCGGCCCAGCGGAAGATCAGGGAAGGTACCCAGGCGAATCAGCACTGCCATCACCATCGTCCTTACGAATAGTCCGGAATACATAAGACCCACTCCGGGGTGGCGGGGCGGTTGTTTCAGCTCATCACCGAATTTCGGTTCCATGCCGAGAGGAATATCTCCGGCCGTATCCGTGACCAGATTAATCCAGAGAATCTGCACCGCCAGCAAAGGCGACTGGCCGATAAATACCAGGGCCGGTATCAGGATAACGAGCTCACCCAAATTGGTGTTCAAAGTATAAAAAAGAACGTTCCTCAGCCGGTTGAAAATAGCCCTGCCTTCATCAACCGCCGATACCACGGAAGCGAAGTTATCATCCACCAGGACCATGTCGCTGGCCTCCTTGGAGACATCCGTTCCGGCGATACCCATAGCAACCCCGATATCAGCCGCTTTCAGTGCCGGAGCATCATTGACACCATCACCGGTCATCGCCACGATTTCCCCGTTGGCCTTGAGAGCGTTCACTATCCTCATCTTATGCAGCGGTTCGATTCGGGCAAAAACCGAGATATCTTTGATCTCATTGGCCAGCTTCTCATCGCTCATTTTCTGCAGTTCAGTACCCGTTACCGCTCTTCCCGAAGGGAGCCCGATCTGGCGCGCCACCGATTCCGCAGTTATCTTGTTATCGCCGGTGATCATCTTGACCTTGATTCCGGCCTGTTTGCATAAAGCAACCGCTTCTTTAGCCTCCTGCCGGGGCGGATCCGACATACCGGCCAAACCGATCAAGGTCAGGTTATCCTGTACCTCATCCTCCGTCAATTTGTCCGACTTCTCGGGGAAATCACGGTAGGCCAGGGCAATCACCCTGAGGGCGTCCTTACCCATATTCATGGCAGCTGCAGACACTACCGCATAATCGGGGACTCCGTAATATCTACCACCCGGCCGTTTTTGAGAATATGTCTACTATAGGAGAGGATTTTCTCCACCGAACCTTTTATGAGAGCCGTTTTATGTCCCGCTTCAGAATGCAGCGTAGCCATATAATGCAGGGTAACCATGTATTGTTTTTCACTGGCAAAAGGAAGCTCATCTTGCCGCAGATAGGCCTTCTCTAAATCGCTTTTGTTCAGGTCAGCTTTGGCAGCCGCTACCACCAGAGCTCCTTCGGTAGGGTCGCCAAATATCCCGTATTTCTCGATGTTCTTAGTCAGGGACGCATCGTTACAGAGAGCCCCTGCCCGCAGCAGCAGCATAAGCTGGTCATCTTCCGCCGGGTTGATCTTTTCTCCGTCCCGCCTGAATTCACCCTTCGGCTCATAACCCTCACCGGTAACCTCGATAAACCCGCCATCAGCATAAATCCTGCGGACAGTCATCTGATTCAGGGTCAGCGTGCCGGTCTTATCCGAACAAATCACCGTGGCGGAGCCCAGGGTCTCTCTACGGCCACCAGTTTGCGGATAATGGCGTTACGGCGTGCCATCGACCGCATACCTATCGCCAGAACTACGGTCACCACAGCCGGCAAACCCTCGGGAATGGAGGCTACGGCTGCCGAGATTGCCAGCATAAACAGATCGAACAACCCCAGCCCATGGCGTAAACCAACTACTACCAACAGTGCACTAACTCCCAGGAAGACGAACACCAGATATCGGCTGAGCTTTTTGATGTTTCTCTGCAGCGGCGTCTCTTCCTGTTTGACTTCAGCCAGCCCGGTAGCTATCTTACCGATCTCGGTTGCCATACCGGTAAGTACCGCGACACCCATTGCTCTGCCGCTGGCAATAATAGTGCTCATGAAAATCATGCTGGTTCTTTCGGCAATAATGGCATCTTCCGGTACAGGGGCAAGCTGTTTCTCCACCGGGACAGACTCTCCGGTCAGGGCTGATTCATTGACCTTCAGATTGGCGCTTTCCAGCAGCCTGACGTCGGCCGGGACTTTATCCCCCGCCCCGAACAATATGATATCGCCGGGGACAATCTGGCGGGCCGGTATGGTCTCGATGTTGCCGTTACGCCTCACTTTGGCTTTAGGCGCAGCCATCTCCAGCAGCGCTTCCATCGCTTTCTCAGCCCTGCCTTCCTGTAACGTCCCGATGACGGCATTGAGCACAATAACCCCGAAAATGACTATCGCATCTATGAAATGCTCCTGGCCGGTAAAGAACTGCGCCAGCAGAGAAATAATGCCGGCAGCGAGCAAAACGTAGATCATAGGGCTGCGGAACTGCCGTAGGAAGACCACAATCAGAGGAGTCTGTTTCTTGCCCACCAGTTCATTGGCACCGTACCGGATAATACGTTCTTTGGCTTCATTCTCGGTCAGGCCGGAAATCCGGGAGCCGATCTTCATTAAGGCTTCTTGCCAGAGAAGATTGTGCCAGTTAGTTCCAGGGTTTTCCGCAAGAATGGGGCTATCCTGATTTTTGCTGGATTTCATGGCTTTAACTCCAACAGAACAGCTCCATAGATATAGTATGTAGCTTCAAAATAGCAGATAAGCAGCGTTTAGAGAGCTATATTTTCACTATCTCAGCAGTGATCTCATAGCCAACAGTCAGTATTCCAAAAGAGTTCCTGGCACACCCCGGGTTAAATAATAAGCTGCCCCGGACAAAATCCTTATACGCTTGGTGCGAGTGGCCGTAAATAATAATATCCACGTCATCAAACATTCCTCTTACTCTGCCAGCTATCCCCCAGGGCGCTCCCGAACCGTGGGTGAGTCCGAATCTCTTGCCGCCAACCAAGAATAGCTCCTGCTCCGGCAATATCCTCTTGAGCTCGCCTGAGTCCATGTTACCGCAGACAGCTTTTACCGGCCCCAGCGACTTAAGCCCGTCGAGAAGGGCTTTTCCGGTAAAATCACCGGCATGGATAATCAAATCCACTCCGGCCAGCGCGGCTAGAATCGGAGCCGCCATTTCATTCAACTCCGCAACATGAGTATCCGAAACTACTCCGATCCGCACTGGTACCCCTCCCTCCCATTCTCCGCTCCCTGTTTAAAGCCCGGCAAGAGGTGCTTCAGATGGGGAAAGCCATCTTCCATATTGGGGAACCACATCGCCCGGGTAAATACCTTGTCGAAGTCCGGCGCTAGAGTTAATTCCAAATATTCTACCTCCCGCGCTCTCCGGTCAGCCTCTACCCTCTTGTCCGCATTGAGGAGGGCTATCCGCGCTCCGTCACCGGCGGCATTGCCTACGGCATAGACCTCCTCCTGGGCACAATCGGGAAACATCCCTATTATCGCTGCCGACTCTTTATCAATACCGCTGCCGAAGGCCCCCGCCAGAACAATCTTGTCCAGTTTATCAATACCCAGTTGGCGCATCATCAGCCTGGCACCGGCATATATCGCCCCCTTGGCCAGCTGAATATTTCTTACATCCTGCTGGCAGACCACAATATCCTGACCGATGGAGGTCTCTCCGGCCCAGGCAATGACAAACTCCGGCCCGCCCTCAGCCTTGCGCAGGCGAAGCGTACCCACATCCGTGTTAAACTGACCGGTACGGTCGAGAACGCCCGCGAGAAATAGCTGCGCCACCGCATCAATGATACCCGAGCCGCAGATACCGCTGGCCCCTACCTCATCCAAGTCGGTACTCCAGCCCTCCTTACCGATAACCTTAAAACGCACCTCACGGGTCACCGGGTCTATTTTTACCTTTTCGATAGCTCCCGGCGCAGCACGCATCCCATACCTTATCTCAGCCCCCTCGAAAGCAGGGCCGGTAGCGCATGACGCCGAGACAAGCCGGTCCCGGTTGCCCATTATTAGCTCTCCGTTGGTACCGACATCGATTATCAGCACCATATCATCCTGACGGTAGGGCTCTTCGGCAATGAGCACCCCCACATTATCCGCACCTACGAAACCGGCCTCGACAGGCAGGACATGAACGTAAGCCCCCGGGGATATTCTAAGCCCCAGTTCACGTGCCTTGATATCCAGCGAACGGTGAAGCGCAGGAGAAAACGGCGAACGGCCGAGGTACCCTGGGTCAAGACCCAGGAAGATGTGGTGCATGCAGGTATTACCGACAACGGCCATATCAACGATAGCGCTCCGCTTGATTCCGGCCCGGGCAGCAGTCCTCCCCGCCAGCTCATTGATACCACGGATAATAGCCCGGTTCATCACCTCCAGGCCTTCTTTACAGGTCATCGAATAGTTGATACGGGCTATTACGTCTTCGCCGTAGGCTACCTGCGGATTCACCATAGATTCGGTAGCGATGACATCTCCGGTGGACAGCCGGCAGAGATAGGCCGCCACGGTGGTGGTACCGATATCCACCGCCAGTCCGCAACCATCCTCGGCAACTCCGGGCTCTACCCCGATAACCTCCCTGCCCATCCACAGCGATACGGTTATCCTCCAACCACCCTGGCGTACCGTCCTTTGCAGGCTGTGGAGAGCCTGATAGTCAATGGTCAGATTAACCAGCTTAAACCTCTTCTTAAGCTCGGCCTGCAGCCGTTCCCAATCGCCCAGGGCATCATCTAGGGTAGCCGGCTTAAGCTCCACGCAGTATTTCCTGACCGTCGGCTTTAGTTCAAAGGTTCTTTCCCGGGCTGCCTTACGCACAACCTGATTTGCCAGCCGACTTTCTTCAGGAACGGAGACGATGATATCACCACGAATACGAGCCTGACAGGCCAGGCGGTAACCATCACGCTGCTGCCTGGATGTTAGCAGCCCCTTTTCCGTCTTGTTGAGAGGAGAGAGGTTCTCCATTCGTGACTCGATGCTGTACCGGGTGACAATACCCTCTTCTATCCTGACTTTGCATTTGCCACAGGTGCCTTCGTCACCACACAACCCCTCTATGCCGACGCCCAGTTCCCCTGCCGCCTGCTTGATACTCTTACCGCTACCGATATAACCACGCTGTTCCGAAGGCAGAAAGACGACCTTTACCTGTCCCGAACCCTTTGACATCGCGATCTTCCTTCTCCTAACTTATATACAAATCCCTCTTTTATCTTTGGCCCATTAGCCGAAGAAGATACCAATTCTTTTTTCCTGTCATTACCCATCCCCCGAAGCACAAATTATTCTTAACCGGATGATGAATGAAGACAACCCTGAAATAATACCACGGAAACCGGATAAGTTCCACACTACCATTCCTTGTTGATACAGAGGAAAGGCGCTATACTATAATCAACCGGATTAAGGCGACGGAGCAGTGCTCCGGCCGTGCGTCCAAAACGGCATCAAGGCAGTCTGATTCGGGAAATATTGATATGAAAAAGATCAGCGTGATCATTGCCGATGACCACCCGGTATTTCGGGAAGGGTTATTACGAGTATTTGAAGGCGTAAAGAGCTTACGATGCGTCGGTACCGCACAGGATGGTGAGGAAGCGGTCAGGCTGGTGCAAGAACTCCGACCCGATGTCGCCATACTCGATATCAACATGCCCAAAATGACAGGAGTCGATGCTGCCAAGCTGATTAAAAAGGATTGCCCTGAAACGGCGGTTTTGATGCTCAGTGCCTATAAATATGACCACTATATCATCTCATCTATCAAAGCGGGAGTAGACGGCTACCTGTTGAAGAATACCCCCCATAACGAGCTGATAAATGCTATCCATATGGTCCACGCCGGGGAAGGTGTGTTTAATAATGAAGCCGCCGGTAAGATACTGCATAAAATAGCCGGCAGCAAGGGCAGTGTAGGAACAGCTTACCCGGTACTGGGCCCCCGGGAGCTGGAAGTACTCGACCTGGCAGCGAAAGGCATGACTAACAAACAGATTTCGTATAAACTTAACATCAGTGAAAATACGGTTGGTGCCCACCTGGCCAATATCTTTCGTAAACTGAAGGTTGAATCAAGAACTGAAGCTATTCTGTGAGGTAGGATGGATTCAACGGACA
>DIFA01000008.1 GCA_002418895.1 Dehalococcoidia bacterium UBA5760
AATACTATCCCTTTGGAACAACACGATCGGGCTCGGTGCCCACTGACATCAAATTTACCGGACAGCGTCTGGACGGGACGGGGCTGTATTATTTCAACGCACGCTATTACGATCCGGTGATTGGAAGATTTATCAGCGCTGATACCATAGTGCCAGGAGCATTTAGCGCACAATCGCTTAACAGGTATTCGTATGTTGCTAACAGCCCTCTCAAGCATAATGATCCGAGCGGTCACGACGGTATAAGCGTTTCTGGTATAACCGGTATCTCTATCTCGCCTGGAGAAACTCCTTCCGGGTTAGCAGCTTGCATAGCAACAGCCATGGCGTCAATGGGCTTTGCAACGCCCGGCGTGGGTTTAGGTAGTGCAGCAGCATTTTCAACAAGTACGTCGGTTAATAGCGGTGTATCTATTGGACTAAACGGTAGTTTTCTTCATGAAGTTAATTCAATAGATAAATGCGGGAGACTAGAAACTTGGAAAGAAGGGGCATTGAGTTGCCGAACAGCGTTAATAAACGACAAAGAATTCTTCAGGTATGAGGCTGTCTGGACCGTTGAAAAGGGGTCTTTTATGGGGCTACCGCTAAGAGACTTAGTTATAGACCAGTACTCCCATCAACTTAGAGAAATAACACGTGATGCCGCATATCTTGGCCCAGGGCATACAAGCTATCCACAGCACCCTGAAGGAATATATGTGTCGGCAAATGCAGGTTATTCGGCTTTTGCGACAGCACATGAGTGCGGCCATGTTATTCAATGGAATACTATTCCAAATTTTCAACAACTTTACCAGAACAATCCAGCTTTCAATCGTGCATGCGAAAGTCAAGCTAATGTATATGCAGCTTCTATTGTGAACGCCGCAGATGTACCTCCAAACTTGGACTATGACGACCCATATCCGGAAAATTACATTGATCGTTAATCAAGGAGGTATGGAAATGTATATTCGAAATATAAAGAGACTGACTTTTATTTTCATAATTGCATTTATCATCCCATCAGTTAACTATGCTTGCAGCGAGCAAATAATAACAGATAAAACTGCAGCACAACTGCCGGTCATCGAACAATTCACCGGTAATACGCCAAGCACAGCCTGCACATCGGCTACACCCTTAAAATGGAATGTAACCAACGCCACCAGTGTGTACATAGATCATGGAATCGGGAAGGTAGCCAGCGCTGGAACCAGAGTGGTCAAGGCATCAGACAACATTACCTATACTTTAACAGCTACCAATGAAGCCGGAACAGCAAGTAAGTCGGCAAAAATATATCTATGCCATAATTATGAAGAGCCTTCACTGCTTCCAATGCTCCCGGGATACGAAAAATATGTGGACGATGTAAATGGTTTTGGACTACTTTATCCATCTTGGTGGATTATCGATTATCAACGTTTTTCAGACCTGAATACACAGGCGGGAGGAGTGCTCTCAGGAGTCTCATTCTCAAATGGCAAGCCTGGCAACGAGTATTCCTATTATGATGTTTTGATAGAGGCTACAGGGCCTGATTTTAACAAGCGTGCTTTCGCTGATAAATATATGGAAGAACAACGGGCTAAAGGTTATACCCTTGTCAGTGATGTAACGAGACAGATTGCAACCGATCTCCATGGTATTGATCAAACTTATTATTCCGTAAACAACAACCTTAAATTTAATCATTATGTGACATTTTCAATGTATAACGGGAAATTCTGGATCATAACGTTAGAATGGCCAAAAGACATGGATGCGTCTAATATACCAACCAGTTTCTGCTATTTGCGGTAGCGATTGATACTCTGAAGATATTAACTATTGGGATACCGCCCGGGTTGACACTACCAAGCATTGTCAAGCGGATGCATGGGATGAGCTTGAACTCAACAACTTCAGTTGGGCTTCTTGACCTCTCTCCCGTGAATTAGTCCATTGTATAATTAGGGTCTTCCGGTTAAAAAGAAGGAGGACTCAACATGACCCGTCGCAAAAGGTATACGGAAGAACAGATCATCAGTATCTTGAAGGAAGCGGAAGCAGGAGCCAGAGTTATAGACCTGTGACCCTACCCCGTTAAACCAGGCCAGTTGCTCTTAGAGTTTTCCTGTGATAAAAATTCATAAGGAGGGCTCTGATGAAGGCCAAGAAGTATACTGAGGAACAGATCATCGCTGTACTCAAGGAAGGGGCGGCTGGGGCGAAGGTTGCAGATCTCTGCCGCAAGTACGGTATGAGCGATGCTTCTTACTACAATTGGAAAGCCAAATATGCCGGTATGAATGTTAGCGACCTGAGGAAGTTAAAGGCACTTGAAGCAGAGAACCGGCGGCTTAAGCAGATCGTAGCAGAACAGGCTTTAGATAACCACACACTCAAGGAACTGCTCTCAAAAAACTTCTAACGCCCAAGACGAAAAAACAGGCGGTTACATATGCAGTAACCAGTCTTGGGCGAAGCATTCGGAAGGCATGTTTCCTGGTAGGCTTGCCGCGTGCAGGCTACGATTACAGACCTGTGGAAAGGCATGATGATGAGCTGCGGGATAGGATACGCGAACTGGCTCACCAGAGGCGCCGATTTGGTTGTCCCAGAATACATCTAATGCTGCGGCGAGGTGGCATTGTGGTCAATCACAAGAAGACGGAGAGAATATACAGGGAGGAGGGTCTTTCGCTGAGAAAGCGGAAAAGGAAGAAGATTACAGCACAAGAGCGGGTAATTATGCCGGATCCAGTAGCACCAAATGAGAGATGGTCGATGGATTTTGCTGCCGACAGCATTGTGACGGGTCGGCGGTTTCGAGCACTGGTGATTGTTGATGACTATTCTCGTGAATGTCCGGCTATTGAGGTGGATACTTCCCTGGGTGGGCGTAGGGTAGTGCAGGTGCTGGAGCGGCTGGCTGAGATCAGGGGACTACCAAAAGTCATCACAATGGATAATGGTCCGGAATTTACCAGCAAGGTTTTGGATGAATGGGCATATAATCGAGGAGTGAAGCTGAACTTTATCCGGCCAGGTAAACCGATTGAAAACGCTTACGCAGAGAGCTTCATCGGCCGATTGAGAGACGAATGCCTGAACGAAAACTGGTTCACCACTTTGAACAATGCCAGAGAAACTATTGAAAGCTGGCGTGAAGATTATAATGAGGGCAGACCACATACTTCACTCGGAGGTTTGACGCCAAGGGAGTTTATAGGAAATAATGAGAGAATTCTAACGGCGGTTGGCCTATAAAATGGGGTAGGGTCACGGTGGTTCTAACCCATTTACGCCT
>DIFA01000012.1:0-667 GCA_002418895.1 Dehalococcoidia bacterium UBA5760
TGAGGATATCCGGGTAGAGAGCCTTTATGATTACCAGATTGGTGAGCTTAAGAGGCTAAAGGCTTGGATTTACCGCCAGCGTATTAAAGCTAGGACAGAGAAGGACAGAGCGGAGCGTAGGCACAAGAGTGAACAGGTGGTGAAGGAAAAACAGCCAGCACTATTTGGTTTCTGAGGTAATGTTTTTCGATTGATGATATAATTGCGATAGACGATTTGTTCATATACTTTTCTTTCATAACGGAGGTAGAAATGAAAGCCAATCATACACAAAGTCCATGGAAGGCTATGCTTGATAATGTAAGTTGGAAGGTACTTTCTTCCGAAAATAGAACCATAGCTTCAGTTGAGAAAAGCGGTCAGGATGAAGCTGATGCTAAATTAATTGCTGCAAGTCCTATTATGTTTGAGGCATTATCAGGCTTAGTCCAGCTCATAGGCGACGAAGATTTGCCAGACAATGGTGAACTTAGTGGTGCGGCGATCTGTGATTTAGCTCGGTCCGCTATTGCTTTGGCAGTAGATGATGAGAACTGGCCATTCTCCTAGTAACTGTTAAGTAAACAGCTAATTGAATATCTCTCATCGTAGAAAGGGGACTGGGAATATTTCCAGTCCCCTTTTTTGGTGTGCTCGGCATGAGCGATAACTTGGTGGTGAAAGTCCA
>DIFA01000012.1:777-26912 GCA_002418895.1 Dehalococcoidia bacterium UBA5760
CCAAACAAAACGAAGTCCGATACTGCCCCGAACCCCATACAGTAAATGCAGCGAGTAGATGGGATGAAGGTTATCGCTCTTACCCGAGGAGGTCTGCCAGAGCAGTCGCTGGCATGAAGGGCGGTTGAACTGGCAGAAGTCAGCAGAGGCCATAGTATCCCGATAAGTTGGGAGAAGGGCTGAACAGCAGAGGTTCTGGAAACTTGAAAGATTCGAGGGAAATACAAAGAAAGCAGACAACTTCATGCGGACATGAAGGCTTACTGGGTAAGGTAGGCGTGGAACGCCGAGATATCGCAGAAGTGCTGAGTATTTCTCCGGCATCAGAGGGTAGAAGGAACGATATGCAGGAAGTCGGGTATGACTTCTTAGTCTAGCCAGACGACTTTCGTTAGCATATTAATCTGGTGAACCGCCGTATACCTAACGGTACGTACGGTGGTGTGGGAGGACGGGGGCTAACCGCCCCCTCCTACCCGATTTCCCCGATCGATATACCATCTTTAACAGATATATCAATAAATGATTGACATTTATCAGAAAAGGTGAATATACTTAGCCAATTACCAAAAAGGTATAGTGGTTGAATGCATTACGAACGTAGCCGAAAAATTGAGGAACGCTTTCAAAAGACCATTGCTCTGATTCAGGACAGGCGATTAAATGCAGGGCAATTGGCATTAGAGCTAGGAGTCTCAAACCCAACTGTACATCGAATTATCAACGAATTGAAGCGGCGTGGCTATTCTATTCGCTCAGTACACGAAGAACATGGCTGGAGCTACGAGCTTAATAAGAAACCTAACTAAACGAGACGAATTATACATCTATAAAGTGAGATCATAAAATGCCAAGAATATTCGACAACATAGAACGGGATTTTTTACCAGCGTTCAGGGAGACAATAGACGTCTCATATTATACCAGCTTCTCGGTATGAAACAAGGAGATTCGCCATGCCAGATAGGCACACACCGGAACAACGGAGTTACAATATGTCCCGAGTCAAAGGTAAAGATACAGGATTGGAGTTAATCGTCAGAAATGAACTCCAAAAACTCGGGCTCACGTTTGATAATAACGTTAGGAACCTTCCTGGCAAGCCTGATATTATATTCTGGGCAGAAAAAGTTGCCATCTTTATTGACGGTGATTTTTGGCATGGTTACCGGTTTTCAGCTTGGGAAAGTACACTATCCTCTTTTTGGAAAAATAAAATTGGCGAAACTCGTAAAAGAGATCAACGAAACTTCAGAAAATTACGTCGGATGGGCTGGAAAGTAATTCGTGTTTGGCAGCACCAAATTCACAAGGACTTGGATTCATCCATTGCAAGAATGACCACTGTCTTAAAATCCAGTCACGTAATCCTGTGATTTAGACCAAGAGACACGCGCCTTGTTAACAGGAGGTGAAATGAAAGTCGCATCAGAGAAAACCGGTCATTCCTCAGAATTAAAACAATATTGTTCGAACGGGGAAATATGTGACAATTGTCAGCAACCGACGATAAGAAAAGACCTCTTCTCCCAAACTTCCTCCTCAATAAATTGGGACACGATTAACGAGGGGCCACCTTTAGGTACTTATAATGTGGTCGATTTCTTTTCTGGTTGCGGAGGAATGTCTTTCGGTTTCTATGAAGCAGGGAAGAGAACCGGAATCTACAGAATAGCTGGAGCATTTGATATAGATAGTAATGCCAATGCAACGTATTTTCGCAATATCGGGGTAGAACCGCATAATCTCGATTTGAGTCACTCTCCTGTTAAGCAGATTCGTAAACTTCTGGGCAAAAGAGTGCTGACTGATCCGGATAGGCTGATAGTAATCGGATGCGCTCCCTGTCAGGGATTTTCCTCCTTGCGCAGGGGGAACCGGGTAGACGATATAAGAAACGACCTGGTAATAAAATTCGCCGAAATAGTAGTGGCGTTAAATCCTAAAATCATAGTTTTGGAAAATGTGCGGGGTATCTTTGAGCGGAGAAATCATTACTATATCGATGCTTTAAGAGCAAGATTATTGGAGGGAAATTACAATATTGCGGGTGATGTCTTAAATATGGCAAGTTATGGTGTCCCTCAAGACAGGAAAAGAGCTGTAATATTAGCTGCCAGAGACATCTTCCCAACCTTACCGCCGACGATACTCGAGCGGGAGTCTTTTCGAACGGTTCGGGGTGTAATAGGGTCCCTTCCGCCGATAACCAGTGATACCAATCAAGATCCCATGCATGTAGCATCTAAGCATAGAGAAGAAACTCTGAACGTAATTCGGAAGATCCCAAAGAACGGCGGCTCACGGCCTCACGGGGTGGGCCCAGCTTGTTTGGATAGAGTATCTGGCTTTGCCGATGTATACGGGAGACTTTCCTGGGATTTACCAGCAGTAACAATAACGGCGAGATGCAGAACTCCATCTTGCGGCAGATTTACACATCCTGATCAAGATAGAGGACTCTCTATCAGGGAAGCCGCATTGATTCAATCGTTTCCCTCCGATTATATGTTTGAAGGTCCTTTTGACAATAAGTATAGACAGGTCGGTAATGCTGTGCCGCCTATTTTTTCACTCCAACTAGCAGTTCATATAATTACTTTGTTGAGGAGGGAAAGTTATCCTGCATAAGTCAACGTTCTAAGTCCAGACAAAGTCAACTTAGGAGATTTCATTGCTCATACAAAATCAACATTTGAAAGCGACGGATAAACCCAAGCTTATTGACTGTTTCTGCGGTGCTGGTGGATTGTCGTTGGGTTTCGATTTGGCTGGTTTCGAGATTGTCTATGCTTTTGACTCTAGTGAAGCCTGTGTTAAGACTTACAATCATAATATCGGACCACATGCGTATGTCGCCGATGTGGCGCAAGTTTCTAAAGCGGTTGTAGAAGAACACATCGGGTACGGTGCTTCAAATATTGATGTTTTGGTTGGCGGCCCTCCTTGTCAGGGTTTCAGCATCCAAAGGAGAGGAGCTGATAATGACCAACGTAATGATTTACTGATGGAGTTTGTGCGTCTTGTGCTTGAGATCAAACCTAAGTTCTTCCTAATAGAAAACGTGGGTGGTCTTATATCCGCAAGAGGAAAGCCTTATTACCAAGAACTCATAAAAAAATGCGAAGAGTCCGGGTACATTACTACAACAAAGAAATTAAACGCAGCTGAGTTTGGAGTACCTCAATTCAGAAGACGTGTATTTGTTGTCGGAGAACTTGTAGCGAACGGGTTCGCATCGTTCCGTTTTCCGGAAGGGGAGAGGAGATATCAAGATATTCCGGTAACGGTTCGGGATGCCATTTATGACCTAATAGAAAAAACCGAGAATGATATACCCAACCACATCGCTGGCAAATTGTCGACGACTAACCTTTCCAGAATCAAATCTCTCAAAGCTGGCCAAGGAAGGGAATTTCTTCCCTTAGAATTACAGCTTCAATGTCATATAAATAACCCGACTCACCGTCATTTGGATGTGTACGGACGAATGGCGTGGAACAGCCCAAGCCCAACAATAACGACTAAGTTTGATAGCTTTTCCAGAGGACGTTTTGGACATCCTGAATTGGATCGTAACATCACGTTGAGAGAAGGTGCACGTCTTCAGTCATTCCCTGACAGCCACGTTTTCTTTGGGAACAAGTCACAGATTGCAATGCAAATAGGAAACGCCGTCCCGCCGATATTGGCCAAAGTGCTGGGAGAAAGGATCAAAGAATGTCTCTTGAATTCGAAGAATCGGTAGCGAGTGACGGTTCTGTTTTAGATCACTGGCCAGTGTCGGACAGGGATATACCGCAATTTCCAAGTCTTGCCGAGGACGGTACTGTTGCGGTGAATCCGTATTTGCTAGGCTTTCTGAAACTTGACGGGATTGGCTGGAACGATTACCAACTTCAACGCGATAAATCCGGGCTGTCTGTGGAGGATTCGCGTCTTAGAACCTATAGAAAAATGTTTGAGCGTCTCGGAGTTATATATCCCAAGTCAGGTCTTATTAGGCTGGCTGCACTGGGATTGTCTATTGAAGAGCTTACAACATTAAAAGGAGAGGAAGCCAAAGCATCGATGCTGTCTTTGAGTCTTCAGGCTATGGACATCCTATCCCGATACCAGCTGAGAAATCCAGCTGAAGCCGAACACAGGAGACTCCCTCTCTCCTGTGACGTTCTTCCATATTTGTGCCTATGGAAAGTTATGTCATCACTCAACGGGAAACTGCATACCGAAGAACTCAATAGAATTGTCCTTCGTATTATGAACATGGGAGAGATATCGTCTTCGGTGGCCAGAATAACTCATGCCAGAAAAGAAGTTGATAATTATGAGAAATTGAACGAAACAGAACTGAGGAAACTTCTAGGCATTCCGGTGGTTACCGATCAGCCTGGTGCCCGGCTGACGGTTCTCTTTTCCCTGGCTGGATGGGGTGGGTTAGTAATCGAGCGTTCCACACACCACGACGGATTCCGTTACCTCGCCGAAGACACTTTACCTTTAGTCATAAAGGTCATAGAAAAACCGCATCAGTACTTTGAGACGTCAGACATAGATGCTTGGTTCAATTATTATTCAGCCTGGGCAGGATCGGAATCTGTAGTCAACGACTACATAACGAGGTTCCGGCAGCAATGCCTGTCTGCTTACAGGGAACAACCCATTCTGGTCACCGAACACTATAGAATTGAGCGGTCGGTCGCTCAGGGAGGATATGGCAGGAGACAACTGTACGAGCTCGTTCAGAACGGCGCAGACGCTCTGATTGATTATCCGCGCGGGCAAATCCATGTACTGTTAACTGATAGTTCCTTGTATTGTGCAAACGAAGGGAAGCCGTTCACATTAAAAGGAGTTGATTCAATCCTAACATCTCATATATCCAGGAAACGAGGTCCAGAGATCGGTCGCTTTGGACTTGGTTTCAAATCAGTACTTGGTGTGACTTCGACTCCCAAGTTATTTAGTCGAAGCGGATCCTTTGTTTTTGATGCCGACAAAGCAGAAGATGTAATCAAACAGATAATCCCAAACGTTGAGAATTATCCAATTTTACGCATAACTTTCGCAATAAATTCGCTAGAATCCGGTAGAGTCGATTCCGATCTGCTGAAGTTCATGAAATGGGCTGACACAGTAGTGGAACTGCCAAGGAATCTCCCGGACTCGGAGTTGTTATCAGTTGACATGGCTCACTTTCCTGCTCAATTTCTCCTATTTTGCTCACACGTGAATCGTCTTATTCTGGAAAATCGCAGCACTAATACCATGCGTGATATACGCATCTCAGGTAAGGAAAGGGATATAGTTTCATTGGATGACGGTGAAGACTCGACTCTGTGGAAAGTGTTCCAGAAACAACACCGTTTGTCTGTCCGTGCACGGGATGACGGTGGGGAGTTGTACAATACGGACACAATTCCCATGGCATGGGCGGTTCCCTTGCACGGAAAGATAAGCAGCGATACAAAAACACCTGGGCAATTCTGGGCGTTTTTTCCGACAAACAACCCAACTAAATTGACTGGCATATTGAATGCTCCTTGGAAAACCAATGAAGATAGACAAAATTTGCTCCAATGCGTTCTAAATTACGAACTTATTGAGGCTTTCGCGAGCTTAGTTGCCGATAGCATTCAGAGTTTGGCCAAAGATTTAAAAGATCCCGCCAGCTACTTGGAATTTTTACCGGGTAGGTTGGATGAATACTGGGATTGGTCGGATGATGCGCTTAACAGGAAGGTATATGAAGAGATTGCAAAAAAACCATCGCTCCCGGATATGAACGGGAAGCTTCGACTACCAACCGAAGTCAAGTTGCACCCGCCGAATATTCCGTTCGAAGCTGTGGAAATTTGGAGGTCTTGCGCGGACAGGCCAGACGATTGGTGCCACCAAAATGTGGAAAGCCCAACGAGACGAGCGCGTGCAGAGCGCCTACTGGAACAATGCGGATGCAAAACAGCCACCCTATCTGAATGGCTTGAAGCACTCGCAAGTAATGCCACTCCTGAGACATCCCTAGCTGCCATAAAGGCTGCCTCTAAAGTATTTCTTAACGGGCCACCTCATTATAAGAGCCAAATCCAAAATTCCAGAATTGTTCTTGACACCAACAACCAACTCATGAAACCAATCCCGGGTTCAGTTTTTATCGCTGCAGCCCCTGGTTTGCATGAACCCGGCATAAAGTGCGTTCATCCTGTGATCTGTGCAACAAGAGAAGGTAAAGATGCTCTTGCAGCGATTGGTATTACGGAAATCGATGCCTCCTCGGAGCTGCAGGCATTTCTTATAAATCGCAATTTTTCAGACATGAAGGACGAGGACTGGCCAAAATTCTGGCAGATCGTAGATCGAATTGACCCAACTTATGCCCTGGCAACAATCGAGAAGTGGATCGGTGGCAGTTTGGCAGGTAAGGTAAAAGTACGCACGCTCACCGGTGTCTTCATGCCAATTAACGAAACCCTTCTTCCGGGACCGATTATTCCAGAAGATGGCCATCGTGACAGCAGGGTATGCATCGATTTGAATTTCCACAAGAATCACAAGTATATCTTGACTGAACTTGGAGTCGTTGATATACCTCGTGCGAATCACGGTAGTGTTTTAGAAAGATGGTTTCCTCGTTTCCTTCAAGCTGCCAGGAACATGTATCTCAAAAACTTACAGGCTGGTGGACCTTCTCCTCGGCAGGATCTTTTGGAATTCACTGAGAATCTGACAGTCGGACCGTTATTGCCTCTACTGCATCTCAGCGACGAGGGAAGAGCGGCATTCACTCGATATGTATTGGAGGCAAGCGAAAAAGAACAGCATTGGATTTTGAAGCACGCTAGCAACCCGAACAAGTACCGGACAATGCAGTTCTCGCCTCCTTCTGTGTGGATTATACGAATAGAGGGGCGACTAAGAACTTCGTTAGGATTCAAAAGAATCAGCGAATGTGTTGCTCCTTCATTGGAGCGCTGGTCACGAGTACTGGCTGTAGCCGACTGCACGGAAAACCAGGCTGTAAGAATCGGTTTGCCCTCAGTATTACAGAATATACAAAAGCAACAGTGGGAGCAGGCCTTTATAGAAGCAAGTAAACTCGAAGATTTGGAATACATCGGAAGTTTCTACGCTTCTGCCTGCAGGTTAGTCACAAGCCCCGAATCCATCAGATGCCTTAAAAACGGCAAATTTACGCTCTGTGCACCTGGGAGGGTTATAGTTACGTATGACAAGAGCCTGCAAAAATCACTAAATGAGATGGCAGAGCCATATTTATTGGTTGAAAGAAGTGATAATGCTGAGCACTTAATTGAAAATTGGAAGTTATTACCGCCAGCTGATCGTGGGATCTCGAAATCAATAAGATCGTCGCCGAGCGGTCCGGAAAAGCCAATAGCGGACAGATTTCTAGGATTATCTTCAAAGCTGAATGAGAAACAAGCCCTGTATCGTCTCATTCCTTGCAGCATGATCAGACAGGAAGTAATGACTGCAACAGGGGTTATCGGAACGGATACCCCATTCTCCATGAGCGGGGACATCATATACTTCAACGATAAACTGGGGAACAGTGAACTGCTCGATAGACTTACATCCAGCTTAAATATTCCTTTGACACCCGAAGAACGCAGTGAGATTCTTCAGAACCGAGCTGTTGCGGACCAGCGTGAGCGTGCCCATCGCATTCGTATTAAAGAGAGTTTGAATGAGAAACTGCTTGAAGCAGTTGGTTCCAAGGCAATCCGTCAGAAATTACCTAAAGGACTGGTGAACGCCGCTGCAGATAAATTCAAGGATTTTAAAACAAATGACTTGTTGGCTGCCCAGCTTGTGTTGGCGGTGTACGGGGTTGAAACTCTGAAGATATTTAAGGAGGAACTAGCCGCTGTTGGATTGGAACCTCCCTACCAATGGGCTGGGAACAACAGTGCACGAAGATTTGTAAAGAATCTGGGTTTCCCGGAAGAATATGCGGGCTTCCCCGAAGCACAAAGAGCGGAAGTCTTTGAAGTGGAGGGACCTCCCGAATTGCCTCCGTTACACCAGTTCCAAGAGGTGATTGTAAGTCGTATACGAGCAATTATTGGCGATAGGGAACACAAACGCGGTCTTCTTTCTCTTCCTACGGGAGCAGGCAAAACAAGGGTTGCTGTTGAATCGATTATCAGATCTATTAAAGAAGAGCTGTTCATTAAGTTGGTTCTCTGGGTTGCGCAAAGTGATGAACTGTGTGAGCAGGCTGTCCAAACTTGGAGCGAGGTATGGCGAGGTTTAGGACCTAAAAAGCAACTGCATATAAACCGACTTTGGGCGTCAAACGAAGCATATTATTATACAGAGGGTCCTCAGATTGTAGTTGCGACAATAGATAAACTTCAAGGCTGTACTAATGACTTAGACTACGAATGGTTGTCAACCCCCCAATTTGTAGTTATAGATGAAGCTCACGGAGCAACCACGCCAGAATATACAAGACTTCTCGAGTGGCTTGGCCTTGAGCGAGGTAAAGAGAGCAGAAGTCTCCTAGGTCTTACGGCGACTCCTTTCCGCGGCGGGGAAGACGAGACAAAGGCACTCGTAAATCGCTTTTCGGCAAACCGGCTGGACTCCAAAGTCCTGTCTGATGATCCCTATACCGAGTTGCAGAATCTCGGTGTCTTAGCACATGTGGACCACAAATTGCTGAAAGGAGCGATAGTCCAGGATCTTACTCAAGAAGAACTGTCCCAGCTGGCGCAGTTTGGCCGATTGCCAGCCACGGCAGCGGATCGGCTTGGCTCTGACATCTACCGCAATGAAATACTACTCAAATCAATTAAGGAGTTGGATCGAGAGTGGCCGATCCTGCTTTTTGCAACGTCAGTTGACCATGCAAGTACAATGGCTGCCATGCTCAACAGCGAAGGTATATCTGCCGCAGCGATTTCTGCGGAAACTCACCCCGGAGCACGAAGATACTACGTTGAAAAGTTCCGTCACGGTGGTATAAGGGTGTTGACCAATTTTGGTGTTCTCACGGCAGGTTTTGATGCGCCAGCCATAAGGGCCGTTTACGTTGCTCGACCTGTATTTAGTCCCGGATTGTATCAACAGATGATAGGTCGAGGGTTACGTGGCCCGTTGAACGGCGGCAAAGATCGATGTTTGATTGTAAACGTTAACGATAACTTTGTTCAGTATGGTGAGGGGCTTGCTTTCACGAAATTCGAATATCTTTGGAATTCTTGAAAAATCCAAGGAGCGAAATTAGGAGAGACAATTTCAATGTTGAGCGGAGAGCAAATCGGAATAGTCGAGGCGCCTCTTGAAGCCAAGATCTTGGTTACTGCAGGAGCAGGCACTGGTAAAACTTTAGTACTAATATCCCGTTTGGCCAAACTTATAGAAAAACATCGTCTCCTGCCTGGTAAAGAGGTTTTAGTTTTAAGCTTTTCCAGGTCCGCCGTAATGGAAATACGTAAGCGTTTGCAGGCTGCCCCGGGAAATGTACGTTTCGTTCGTGCTCAGACATTTGACTCCTTCGGTACGCGTCTTCTTTCAGATGTAGTTCCTAACGGACCTTGGGTTAATGAGTGTTGGGATTATGAGGACCGAATTCGTCGGGCGACTGAATTGATAAGGGAAAATACGGAAGCTGAAGAGCAGATCAAGCGATATGCCCATGTGTTCGTCGACGAAATACAGGATTTAGTTGGAGACCGAGTGGAAATGGTCAAGGCGATTCTGGAGATATCCGCAACTGGATTCACTCTCCTGGGTGATCCAGCACAAGGAATTTACAATTTCCAGTTGGAAGGCAAGGCACGCAAAGAGGGATCCGCAGCTTTTTACCGATGGCTTCGTGAGCATTTCCCTAATGATTTACGGGAAGTAACATTATCTGAAAACTACAGGGCGAAGACAGAGATATCAAGGAAAGCCTTGTGGGCTGGACCAAGGTTGAATGATCCAGATCCAAATTATCCACTGATCAAGAATAACCTTGAAGCTACGATAATGGAGTTGCAGCCCCTTAACAAACCCGAGCAAATAGTGAAGTTCCTACCTACCATTCAAGGAAAGACTGCTATTTTATGCCGAAACAACGGGCAAGCTCTCCTTGTATCTAGATGTCTTTGGGATGCGGGTATTTCTCATTGCCTTCAGCGTCAAGCTACTGATCGTGTGTTGCCCAAATGGATTGGTGGGCTTTTTTATGATGTAAAGCAGAGCAAAATAGGTAAAACTCTCTTTACCGAAAAGTACACGGCACTTTATGGGGCTGATGACGTGGAACTAGGATGGAGATCCGTAAAACGCATTGAGGATGGTCCAGCAAAGGATACAATGGATTTGAGACTACTAGCCCAAAGGATACAAATCGGAGCTATTCCGGATGAATTATGTGAGCCTGTTACAGCTAACCTGGTGGTATCAACCATACACAGGGCAAAAGGTACGGAATTCGAACGTGTTGCAATTCTTGTTGACGAGTCACATGAACCCGCACGCTACGATTTTGACTTGGAATTGCCAGAGGAAACAAGGGTACTATACGTCGCCCTTACGAGATGCACAAGTGAAATGTACCAGATGATATATCAAAAGCATGCAGGCTTCTTGACTAAATCGCATTTAGAGAGATGGGTCGTTAAGTACAATAAATGGAAATACGCCGATTTTGAAATAAGGGGAGATGATGTTCACCATAACGATCCCCCGGGTGGTTTCCCTACGGCGGGCAGTGACGCTCTTGAGTTACAGCGCTATATTGCGGAGAATGTTAAGTCAGGTGATAAAGTCGAACTTGTATTTAGGAGCATTGTCGATGAAGATTTCCCGGGTTTTTCTTATGAAATAGTGCATAATGGTACACTGATTGGGATTATGTCCAGAAGGTTTGCTCTGGACTTTTTCCATACACTCAGTCTTGGATGGAAGGGACGTAACAGTTGGCCTTCAGTCATAACCGGGGCAAGAGTGGAGACGTTAGATACCGTCTCAGGAACTCAAGGTACGGGACGAAGATGCGGACTCGGGGAATCGGACATTTGGTTAAGAGTGCGTGTTTCGGGGCTAGGGCATTTGAAGTTTTGAGGGGCATGACAATGGGACTAAGAGATATGTGGAGATCCGGGAGGTAGGATTGAAATGTCCGGTGTTGGTCAAGTAGGTGAACTGAGGATTATGGAGATCCTGAAGAAAAATGGGATGGAGATTTATCTGCCTCTCAAAGACAGCGGCATAGACTTCATAGCTGTTAAGTCTGACAAATTCTATCAGGTTCAGGTAAAAACCTCGATGTTCCAAAAAAACAGCTATTTCTGGTTTGACCTCCTTAAGAATAAGATGCGCTATTCAGACAATGTGTTCTATGTATTTGTTTGCTTTACTTTAGGTCGAAGACAATTCTTGGGTAAGGGTGAGAATTACCTGGTTATTCCTTCGCTGATTCTGAAAAAGTGGATCGTCGATGAGGACATCGTATCCAAAAAGGGAGACGAGAATTGTCTGAATTTGTTTGTATATCCTGATCTTGTGGAAAAATCCTGGACCTACAAAAACAAGGGCAAGAAAATCGACCTTACATCGTACTGGAATAACCTATCGTATTTTGTCTGAATAACAGATGCAGGGGAGCGCAATTTCTGTTCTAGTCATAAGAAATTAAAGCCATCGGAGAAGATTATGGAATACGACAAATACTATAAATTCCGAAGCGAGCTCATTGACAAGCTCGAGAAAGACCTTATCGGACCATCGAGTGAAGAGGAGGTAATTTACGACAAACCTACCACCAAATATGTGACTGGTATTTTGTATACTCAACAAAAAAGGGGTCTGGTCTCATTAGACCCGGCAGTTGACATTGACACGTATGATGAAGATGACGAAGGTCTTGGCGCGGATCCCCCTGTCGCTCTCTGTAACGTTCGTTACCCCTCGTCAATGGGCATCACTTTTGCGGTTGACTACAATCTGGCCAGGGAAGTCACGCTTAATGTTAGTTCTGCACATTACGTTAAGCTTGATTCTCAAAGTATAACCAAGAGCGGTTCCGAAAATAATCCTGACATTACTCCAGATTCCTGGCAGCGCGTTCCGTTGAATAGTCAAGCATTAATATTGGATGTGACAAAACAATACTCCGGGTATCACCCTGATTTTGATTTGGGCGGTCTAAAAGTGTTTTATAGGGTGAGACCCCCAGATGAATCGGGAGCGGTTCCGGTCACAGTTGTAATACTGAATAGTCATGAATCGCAGCGGGATCAAGAACTCAACGATGCAAATGCATTCTTCCAGACAGAAGTGAATGTAATGTGCGAGAATTCAAAACGAGGTGTTTTTATCGGACGTAGGCTGACAACTCCCTCAGCAGATGATGAAGACATCAAGACTTATAGTCTCCTTTATCGTAAGTCATATGAATTTGCAGTAGGTCATGGATGCTCCGCATCCTGGCAAGTGGATGCGGCTTCAACGAATCGTGCTCTTTCGGTAAGGACAACATATTCGCCACGGTTCGAACTCCCACTTGTCGACAGCAATCCTAATATTAATCCCAGAGCTACCGAGATGCTTTGGCTCACGGAAGGTAACCGTGAAGATATAATCAGTGAACTAAAATCTTTCTGCGACGGCTACGAACAATGGATAAAAGATCGACAACACGAAGCGGATAACTCCCGTGAACTCGATCCTGAACAGTATAATACCGCCAGGGAACATCTTTCCGGATGTCTTTCGGCACTTAGGAGAATACGTGCTGGAGTTAATTTACTCGAGCAGGATAATCAAGATAATGCAATCTGGAAAGCTTTCAGGTTCATGAATTCAGCCATGCTTCTGCAACGGTCCCGGACGATGTGGTTTCGTGCGGGCAGACCTGCGGGAGGTCCTAAACTAAGCAATGAACACAAGTGGAGACCCTTCCAGTTGGCCTTTATCCTCCTTTGCCTTGAAGGAATCGTAAAACCCGATTCAAAAGACCGCAAATTGGCTGACTTGCTCTGGTTCCCAACTGGCGGAGGTAAAACCGAGGCTTATCTGGGGTTAATTGCTTTCACAACGTTCTTGAGAAGGCTTCGTAATGAAAAGGGTGACGGAATTACTGCGCTAATGAGGTACACTTTGAGGCTTTTAACCATCCAACAATTTGAACGTGCCTCGATTCTGATATGCTGCTGCGAGTATATCCGGCGACAGCATTCTGAACTGGGTGCCGTTCCGATATCAATTGGTTTGTGGCTCGGCAAAGACGCGACCCCTAATACAAGAGACGAGGCAGGAAAAGCTTTAGACCGCATTCGTGCCGGTACCCCACTTGAAACAGGAAATCCGATTCAACTTCACTCTTGTCCATGGTGCGGACAAAACCTGGATCATCGCAACTACAGCATTGCAACTGACGCCCCCAGAATGCTTATCGCATGTCGCACTCAGGATTGTGATTTCGCTTCGGGAATACCCGTGTATCTAATCGACGATGATGTTTACGATTATCGACCGACTCTGATAATAGCTACCGTTGATAAATTTGCCTCACTCCCTTGGAGAGAGGAGGCTGCGGAATTATTTAATATAGGGAACGGGCTGCCTCCTGAACTTATTATCCAGGATGAACTTCACCTCATATCCGGACCTTTGGGGACTCTCGTCGGACTATATGAAACTGCCGTTGATGTCTTGTGTACCCGGTCAGGTTTAGCTCCCAAAATTATAGCTTCTACCGCTACAATAAGACATGCAGGTCATCAAATACTGGGTTTATTCAATCGCGAGATTCGTCAGTTCCCTCCTCCGGGACTGGAAGGAAGTGATTCGTATTTTGCCGTGGAAACTTCACCGGAAGAAAAGGGGACACGAATGTACTTGGGGCTAATGGGGCCCGGAACAAGCCATGCGACTTTGTTAATAAGGGTTTACGCTTCATTACTACAAAACGTCTATGAAAGTACTTCACCTAATGAGATAAAGGATCCGTATTGGACTCTTGTAGGCTATTTCAATAGTCTCAGAGTCCTTGGGGCGGCATTGATTCAAGTTGAAGATGACGTGAAAGATCGCATAAATTTTCTTTCTAGCCAACGTAAAGTGCCCCCGCGTTCGATTGACGAAGTAATTGAATTGTCAAGCAACGCTCCGTCAAGTGAAATCCCTGATTATCTTACAAGAATGGCCGTAAAGTACCCCAGTAAGGACCCAAAGACTCTAGATGTCATACTTGCCACCAACATGATTTCTGTGGGCGTAGATATAGACAGACTGGGACTTATGGCTGTTATGGGTCAACCTCAATCCACTTCCGAGTATATTCAGTCCACCAGCAGGGTAGGGCGCCGTTTTCCTGGGCTTGTCGTTGTTCTCTTTAATGCAGCCCGCTCACGCGATCTCTCGCACTATGAATCCTTCATATCGTACCACTCCGCTCTGTACCGACAGGTTGAATCGACCAGTGTGACCCCGTTTTCTCCTAGGGCGAGGGACAGAGGATTGCATGCTGTTCTTGTAGCTCTATCTCGCATGCTTATACCTGAATTGAGAGACAATGCCGGGGCGTGCCTCATAGATGATCATGCCAAACAGATTTCTGAAATTCAAAGACTAATAGTCGAGCGGGTTGCCAGCGTTTCGAAGGACGAAGGCGATGCCACATCTCGGCACTTGGAACAATTGGTCGCAGAATGGAGTAGAATGGCTAAATCCGGAGGCCTTGTCTATAGGGCAAACCGGGCGCATCCCAATTCATTGCTTATAGATGCTTCGGAAGCTACCTCCTATCCCGAACGATTACCTACTCAATGGAGCCTTCGTGATGTCGATAAAGAGTCGAATCTATACATAGTCAGCTAGACTAATATTTACGGAGGAAACAACATGCCTATAGGTAACGTTAGACGTAGTCAATTAATAACCACATACGGAGTGGGATCAATCGTGCCCGTGAAAGGTGAAGCCGTAATGGTCGCTGGAATTCACCGATGGGCAGTTAAGCCCGAGGACGAAACACATGAACCTCGGCTAGAAAAGAAGCTTGGTGTAGAAAGGTTCATTCTGCCGCCGTCAACCGGTAAGAATGGAGATAATGATGTACCAGCCGTTCGTTTCCCCAGCTGGTATTGGTGTCCGATCTGCAAAAGATTAGATTATTTTGACACACTATGCGGCGGCAGTCACGGTAAATGCAATAATTGTGGAGTCTCACTTGTTCCATCAAGATTTGTAATTGTATGTGAGAACGGACACATTGATGATTTTCCGTATTTTGAGTGGGTGCATGCTAAAAAATCATGGGATGATCACATCTCTCATGAGCTAAGTATAAAATCGGGCGGTGTAAGTGCTTCTCTTAGCGATGTCATAATTAGATGCTCTTGTGGTTTGTCCAGAAGCATGGAGGGTTCGTTCAATAAAATGGCCTTGAAAGAGATAACTCGATGTACTGGTAACCGCCCCTGGTTAGGAGACCGGGAACGATGTGATCAGCTGCCAAGAACTCTCCAAAGGGGTGCTTCTAACGTCTACTTTCCGGTGACAGAATCAGCGATTTCTATCCCTCCCTGGTCCGAAGGAGCATATAAAATTATAAATCGTTATTGGAGCGTATTAAGAAATGTGCCAGAGAATGCTCTTTTTGAAACGATACAAGGTATGGGATTAGCTTCGGAGACTCCGTATGAAACAGAAGATCTTGTGGTGGCTGTAAAAAGGCGCAAAGCTGGCGATCCGTTGGAGGATTCATCGGCTGAAGAGACACTGAAGCCCAAAGAATATGAAGCTCTCTCGGTGGGTAAGAAGGAAACCTCGTTTGACCAGGATTTTGTTTGTGAACCGACTCAAGCAGTGCCAGTGAAGTTACAAGAATGGATTGATCAGGTAATGCTGGTCAAGCGATTACGCGAGGTCCGTGTATTAACATCATTCGTTCGGTCGACACCGCCTTCGCCAGCTGATGACCCAGGTCGGCGGGCTCCAATATCTAAAAAACCTTTGAATTGGTTGCCAGGCATGGAGGTAATGGGAGAAGGTGTATTCATCCGCCTAAATAGCGACCGTCTGATAAAATGGGAGACCAACGCGGTGGTAACACAACGAGCTGCAAAAATAAATACTAATTATGATGCAAAGTTCAGAGTCTTCAAACGTACACCCGACAGAGTGATTACACCCCGTTTGATTATGATTCATACCCTTGCCCATGCCGTTATTATTCAATGGTCAATGGATTGTGGGTACCCGGCTGCTTCTTTAAGGGAAAGATTATATGTCTCGGACACGATGGCAGGACTACTTATTTATACGGCATCCACTGATGCTGCTGGTAGCCTTGGCGGGATTATATCGTTGGCTAAACCCAAGCAACTCGATGAAGCTCTTCACAATGCGATTGAAAAAGTCTCTTGGTGTTCAGCTGACCCTCTCTGTATAGAGTCCGATGCTGCTGGCGTGGATTCACTCAATTTGGCGGCGTGTCACGCTTGCATTCTTTTGCCGGAGGTCAGTTGCGAGGAAGCGAATAGTCTTTTGGACCGAGGTTTGTTAGTGGGCACGAGAGACAAACCTGACATGGGATTCTTTTCATCGTTTGTACTTTAATAGTCTCTTACCGTTGAACGGAGCAATCCATGGCCAAAATGTATCCCCCAGAGATACGCAAGAATATCAAAAGCAAAGCAGAACATTTCTGCTTCCGCACCATTAGATTGGATCTGAACGATGAGTGGATAGCACTTCATTCTCTTGGTCTGACAATTCACGAATCCAAGCCATGGGCGGAAATAGACTTTGTTCTAATAGGACCTTCGGGGATCTTTTGCCTCGAAGTAAAGGGAGGACGTATAGAGTTCAAGAACGGCCTTTGGTACTTTACCGACAGCGACGATAATACTGCTGTCAAGCATCAAGGACCGTTCGAACAGGTAGGTTCCGCATCAGCAGCACTTCGCAAGTATTTGATTGGGAAGTTGCCAGAACTGAGTAACGTGCTGATGGGGTATGGTGTAATTACGCCAAACATAGAATGGACAATCCAAGGCCCTGATTATGAGCCTTTGGCTGTTTACGATGAAAGAGACAGAACACGAGCATTTGCCGTTTACGTTCAAAGACTGACCCGGTATTGGAACGATTGGATTCAAGAACATCTTGGTTACAAAGTTAGAGAATTGACGATTTCTGAATGTCAAGACGTGTTACGGGAACTTAGGGCAGATTTCGACTTACGTCCTTCTTTGCGTAGCAGAGTAGATGAAGCGGTCGATGAACTGATTACATTGACAAAAGAGCAATATCGCATCCTCGATGAGCTTGGTGATAACGAGCGAGTTCTCGTCCGAGGTGGTGCTGGCACCGGAAAGACTTTACTGGCAATTGAAGAGGCACGACGCAACGCGAATCAGGGCAACAGAGTTTTTCTTTGTTGCTTCAACCGTAACTTATCTTCAGTCCTACGCAAAGCCGTCAAGGATTGTTCAGGAGTAGACGCATACAATCTGCATGCCTTTATGGCGGACATCATTGACCGAGCTGATCTTAAAAACCGTCTGCGCAAAGTCAGAGAACAAGACCTCTTTGCCATCGATTATCCGACATTGTGTCAAGAAGGGATGCTCACGCTGGATTATTGGCAGCCCTACGATGTTCTGATTGTGGATGAAGCACAAGATATTCTCAGGGATACTTATGTTGAGGTGCTCGATGCTATTGTAAAAGGGGGTTTGAAGAACGGGAATTGGAAAATGTTTTTAGATCCATACCAGGATGTTTTTGGGGGAACTGACCCGCAGATTCTGGGACTCATAAATGAATTCCGTCCTGCGCAGTATAGATTGTCAATAAACTGTAGAAATACAAACCCTATAGCGGTCGTCACACAGATCTTATCGGGGATAGGAAATGACCAGATTCTTAAAGTCGAAGGGCCAGAAGTAGAAGAGTATTGGTACAGAGACGATCGAGACGAACTCAGACAAGTATCGAGGTGCATTAACCGTCTGTTGAGTGAGAAGATCTCCGCTTCCGACATTGTTTTACTCTCACCTTATCGCCGAGAAAACAGCTGCATCCACAATGGTTTGATCAATGTGCCCTACTCGCTAATAGATGTACAGCCGAATCAATCTATACCTATGAAGGCAGTAAATTTTGCAACAATTGATTCTTTCAAGGGAATGGAATCAAAAGCTGTAATAGTTATTGATATTGATAAGCTTGGTGACTATGACAGCAGACAGACAGTATACCTCGGTTGTTCAAGAGCTTTAGCTTTTCTTTCGGTGTTCATTAGCGAGAATCTCAAGCCCAAATATTCGAATTTGGCGCGAGAGTACGGTGAAAAACTGGTGACGGTAAAACGGTGAGTGAGGTGTAACCAAGGGGATTCGAAACGAACCATCAATACTCAAGTTCGAAGACCTTCTCAAAGGCTTTACCTTTTGTCCACGATGGTGGGCCGAACTGGAATCGAACCTAGTAGAACAGAACGTCAGAAAGTTCACCAACTTAAAAGAAAGGGCAGGTTGCCTGATCCAATATCCTCCGCAGAAGGCGGTCGATAACCCTCCGCGAAGTAAACTAACCCGCTAGCACCTGCCCTTTAGTATTTTATGCTGTCAGTTTATTGAAAATCAAGAGACACACTGAGTCCAAATATCGTAAAATACCCCTCACACCCTATTGACAAAAGGTGGTATAATTATGCCAATTCAATAGAAGAAGGAGGTGGTGCCGTTAGAGAGAGCCCGGAGGGATATTCCAGATACTTCTGTTCCGAGGGGGGATGCCTTTTTAATGAGGAGCATATCCGAAGACCTTGAAACATAGCCTTTCTCCATAGGGAAAAGAGTTATATGTCGATATATCTTTATGTGGAGAGGGTAATACTAAAAATTAAGGAGAAATATTGGTCGATGAAAACCAAACTAATATCTAAGATACTTGGCGTGGGACTAGCTCTCGGTCTGGTCTTCTCGCTGGGCGCCGCCTTCATTGTCCCTACGGCTGCCCAGGCTGACCAGATGGAGTGGAGCCCGGTCAACACGCCGAGCTGGGATGACATGGTCATCCTACCCGCCTCCGACATACTCGACTACGCCGTCGGCGGTGATGAGGGTGACATAATCTATGCTGTTCTTGAACTGGACAGTAGTTGCACCGAGGTTGGCTGGCAAGATGAAAATGATGTCTGGTACAGCTTTGCCCTGGTCAAGTCCACTGACGGCGGCGTAAGTTGGAGCGACATCACTGCCAACGTTGCCGAGGCCAGCTCCCTGCCGGATGTTGGCACACCGGGCGTGCATGATGACATCGAGAGTCTGAAACTGGTAGCGGTGGCACCTGATGACGAGGACTGGGTGGCCGTGGCCGGTTACCTTAATACTCCCGGTCCCAGTGGCGCTCATCCTAAGCCATTCGTGGTCGCTTCACAGGATGGCGGTTCCAATTTCACCTACGCCCACGATCTGGAAGACAGTGCTAACGGAAGCGCAATGTTACTTATCCTCGACATGGCTGTATCACCTAAGGTGGGCAGCATCCACAACATCGCTCTGGCTGGTCGGGCTTACGGTGGTACCGTTCCTCCTAACCACGGCGCCGTATACCGTCTCGAGGCAGGCACCTGGCTAACTGGTGGCTGGGTGGACACCTCATTCTACCCGGGCTGGGATGATAGCGATAGTGACGGGCTTAACCCCCAAATCCGATCTAAGGCTGTGGTCGCCGTTGACTTCTCGCCCAACTTCGACATGGATGACACCATCGTATGTATGATGAGCTCATATACCGATAGTGCTTGGCCACCTATAGGTGCCTCGTTAGTACCCTTTATTCAAGAAGGTATCTTCAACAGCGATGGTACCTGGAACGGTGAGGCTGGTTTTGGTGATGCCATCCAGATTAAGAATGACGGTAACCTACTTATTACTGAGTCTGGCTGGAGAAGCATGGGATTTGCTCTGCCCGCTGACTTCGACGGATCCGAGCCATCTGACAACAATATTTACCTATACGCCAATGCCTTCGACACCATCACCGGGAAGGTCGGCGGCTACGTAATGATTTCTGAGGACGGGGCCCTCTCGATGCGATGTGGTCCCTCTGGTGATCCGTTGCTGGCCAGCATTGCCGTCTACGGTGACGCTATGACCTGTAAAGCAATGGTCGGTGTTTATACCGGTTGGGACGATAGCATTGGTCCGTTAATACCTGATCCTTGCGCTGGCGTGGCGGTCTACCACACCGTCGAGCTCGATGACTGCTGCCCGAGGTGGGAACCTGCCTGTAAGGATCCTTCGGGAACCTATATGGCGGTAGTCTCGTATACCCCCGACGGTGAGAAGGCCTATGCCATCACCAGCAATAGCTGGCAGTGGAGCGATGATTCTAAAATACGAAGCTTCGGTGATTATATTGCTGGTTCAACCCTTGACGAGTCCGCCTTCTCGGTGAGTCTTGATGACGGCGTTTCCTTCAATCAGCTTAGCCTCATCGACACTGACATCGATTACCTCTCCGATATGGCCGTCTGCCCTGACTGCAGCGTCATTTACCTATCTACCATTAACGAGGCAGTTGGTACTTGGGGCGAAGGGAAGAATATCCGCTATGGGGAGCATGACTGCCTTAACGAGGGTGGATATAGCGAAGGTTGGTTTGCCTGTGACTCCATCTGGAGAAGCTACGATAACGGCGATACCTGGGAGCGCGTCTACCACGGTGACTGGACTGATTATTGGGAAACAGGCGAAATCCTGCTCCGTCTGCCCTGTGACGAAGACACTGGTTGCTGTACCATCTACATGGGCATCCAGGGTACCAAGGATATGTTCTACAGCCGCGATTGCGGCCAGTGCTGGAACAAGGCTGTCAACCAGAAACTGGTTATCCAGGACTTTGCCGTCGAGATGGAGAACGTGGTCTACATCCTGGATGAAAATGGTAAGGTATCCAAGTCCACCCAGTACGGTAGAAGACCCTCTGACGGAGTCGATACCGGCATGAGCTCTGGACACTCGATAACCTCCTGTTGCCGGGAGGGCTTTGTAGTGGTTGGCAGTGACGATGGAGAGGTTTCGTGGTCAGATGACGGCGGCGAGACTTGGAACCAGATGGATGATTTACCAAAAACCGATGAAGTCACCATTGCCTGTGCTCCCAACTGCGAGAATACCATCTACGCTGCCGTAGATAATGATGGCTCGGGTGCCGTCTTCCGTGGTGATATCACGACGGGCGAATGGACTAACATGAATGCCAACGTCTCTGACTACGAGGGGATTGCGGTTGGCAGGAGCGATGGTACTCTCTATGTATTAAGTGACAGCATCAGGGTTGACCCGGATAAGTGCCTCTGTGACCGCTTTACTAGTGATGAGGGAGAAGGTATTGAAGAATACAGCGGCGTAGCCCGCAACCTGACCCCCTGCGATACCGCCTGCTGCGGCACCGAGGACTGGGACTACCTGATCGCCGGAATGAGTACACAAGAGTGGGACCCTGAACGCTATGAAGCCGCCGAGTGGTTCAATAAAGACCCTAACGGCCTGAAAATATGCGGATGTCTGAGTAAAGACACAAATACCATCCTCTGGGCAATCGATGACTGCTGGGAAGGGTACGATGTCATCGGACAGGAATACGGCCTACTCTGGAGCTACGAGGACTGCGCCTCCAAGCACGGCCCTAAACTGACCTCTCCGGCCAATAACTCCATCGTATCCTGCGATGTCTGCGCTACCTGCGCCGGCTCCCCGCTCACCTTCAAGTGGGAGCGGATGTGCCTGGCCTGCAGCTACGACATCGAGATTATGGACGAGAATGGCAATGTCATCGCCGCCATCGAGGAAATCGAAATCACCGGCAACCCGCCATCACTCTACTGGAACGGTGCTAAGGATTACGATAAGCTCGATGATTGTGCCTCCGGCCACCAGACGCCTTTCGAATGCGGCCGCACCTACACCTGGCACGTACGAGAGGCCAACACCGAGACCGGTGAGTGCGTCCACAGCCCCTGGTCCGAGGCCTGGAGCTTCACCGTAGAGGCCTCTTCGGAAAACGCGGTCAAGCTGATTGCCCCCAAACAGGGTGATACGGTTTATCAGCGCACCGGGGTCGGCTTCTCCTGGACCAGCGTCTACGACGCCAACAAGTACACCTTCGTGCTGTCCAAGAACGCTGATCTCTCCGGCGCCCTGGCCACTGCCGAGGTTACCGGTACCGCCTACGCCTACTCGGGCACCCTGGACTACGAGACCACCTACTACTGGCAGGTAACCGCCTGGAAGGGTAATATCATGATGAGCCAGAGCGACATCGGCACCTTCGCCATCGCTGCCGAGGAGTACATACCGCCCGAACCGCAGCCGACACCGCCTCCGGTAGTCAACATACCGCCCACCCAGCATATTGTACCAACCTGGATCTACGCTGTGATCGGCATCGGTGCGGCGTTGATAGTGGTGGTGATTGTCCTGATTGTTCGGAGCAGGAGACCTTCCTAACCTCTAATAATTCCTGCCCCCGACTCTAGAGGATAAAAGAGCCCCCCGATTTTCGGGGGGCTCTTTCTTTTTATAGTATTGTTTACCGTTACAATGCATTTTACTTGATTGAACAGAAAGCCAGCTTGTTAATATGCATTTAGATATTCGCTAGAGCTATTACAGTATTTGCTTTTCAGTAATGCTCTTTTCAGTAATGCTTAAGATTTCAATCTTTACTACCAGTACAGAGGCTAGTGCCGATTCGGAAAATTTAAAATTACCTTTACTATAATGTTTCATTATCACATTCAATGCGTGGATCTTATCTCTTTCATCTTCCAGAATTGAGGCCCTTCCTGAGCCAATAACGCTCTTTCCTTTCATTACCCAGTCACATGGATCCTCGGCCTTTTCTAATGCTATATCCACATCTATTTCAAAGCAGACTCTATTATTGGTTTTAAGTATTTCTACCTTGCGCCCCTTTAGACTACCGTGAAAATAAAGTGCCCCCCTTTCATAACCAAAACAGACAGGTATTACGTAGGGCTCATCGCCGTCTACGAGACCGATCCGGCAGATAGGTGCCTTTGCTATTGTTTCCTCGATTTTCCCAATATCGTTTATCATTTTTATTTCGTATGCCACGTTTTTCTCCTAATTTGCACAGTATATTAAGTATTTACTTAGGCTAATTATACAGCATAAATACCATTCGACATATGCTCCATTTTACGTGAAATCTGATTAATATACATTCCATCGTCTTGGTACCCATGATAACCGAGGCCAGCAGGTAGACGGCAATTAATCGGGCTTAATCCTTTGCACACCCCACCTTTGCATGCACTTTTTCCCGTGGCCTTTTTTATGCACCGTTAGTGGTCCGGTTACTCCTGGCCGCAAGCGTTGCACAAGCTACCCCCCTCCCCCCTATATAAGCCCTGGCCCGGTGGCAGTGCAAAGCTAGCAGTGCAAGAAAAGTGCAAGAATACCACGACTCACGCTTGCACCGCCGAAGGCTTACCTTTGCATACCGACTAGAGACTTGACAAATCATGCTTTATCATATAGATTAAGGGTATAGATATATGTGGAGGTTAACATGGTTGGTTCCAGACGAAGACGGGGAGACAAATACGTCGACAGACGGCTGATGAAAATGGGCGGGAGCTTGGTAATGGCGTTGCCCGACGAGATGGTGAAACAGTGGCACCTGGAGAAGGGCGACCAAGTGCGAGCCACAGTCCTCGAGGACGGAATCCGAGTTGAGCCCAAGCAGCTTTTCAAGGTTGAGACCATCTCTCAGGAATCGCTTGAAATCTACTCTAAGGCCATGGCCGACATTCAGGCTGCGGTAATTATGAGCGCTGAAGATGAGATAAGCCTGAAGTTTTCCGGCGCTAATAAAGATACCGTGAGGGTATTTGTGCGAAAGCTTTGGCAGAACCTGCCCTTAATGCTCCGGTTGATGGGGCTGGGTTCGGTTGATGAGCTTCCCCACGGCAAAGGGGGAAAAGTAAGGGGGTAACGAAATGAAGAAAGAAGGACTTACCGAATGGGTGAAGAGGGGGTGCGATCCGTTCAAGGAGGTTAGCGGCTTGCCTGAATGGGTGCTGCCGGCTCGGAGCTTCTCCGAGGTCGTGGATGAGGTGGGTGATGACGGTATTTTGGAACTGAGCCGGCCGGTGGGTATGGCCCCAATAATGAAGAGGCAGAGTGGGAAACTGCCGCCGCCGGACGCCGTCGCCCTTGAAGATTTCCGGAAGACCGCCGAGAACTGGGAGCACATTTTCCGGGTCAAGCCGGTGATTGATGGATGTTTTGACTCACGGGTAATGCTAACTAGCTTTAAGGAAGACGAGGTCGAGGCTAAGGCCGACGTGCTACGCTCCGTTACGGTGCTAGCGATTGCTCCCTTCAGCCCGGCGGGGAAGTCGCTCCTTGGTGAGCTTGCCCCGATTCTGGGCGGTGATAAGGAACAACCGGCCGAATTACTGGGGCGCTACGTTTCCGCGGTGATCCAGAATGACCTGGAGACCGTGAAGAAGGTTAGCGACATCATCAAGGGTAATAGTAGGTGGCAGAAGTGGTCGACACTATTTGCCAGAAAGGCAGTATCACTTAAGAGTGATCCGAAGCTGATCGCGGTCACGCCGCCGGCATCGGCTGACATCGTGTGGGTGATCGTCCAGATGATGAAGGAGGCTTCTGAAAATGAACCTGAACGAGATCATTCAAACAGTAAGGCAGGATAGGGCCATTCCGGGTGAAGATGAGCTAAGGGCGCTGCCCTACAAGAAGGCGTTCATTTATGGCCGGGTCTCTTCACAAGGGCAGGTCAGAGAGAGCCATGAGTCGATCATGGAGATTGCCAAGCTTCTAGATATTGCCATCAAGGATGGTTACCGGACAGCGCTGGTAGCCAGTGGGGTTGAGGAATGGCTGGGGAAGATACAAGGTGGTGCTGATATCCCGCGGGCACTCGAAAACGGCGATATCATAGTTGACTGCCGTGACCTGGGGCTATCCGGTTCTTTGAGCGAAGACAAGCGTCCCGGCCTGGCCAGCCTATCAGAGCAGATTATGAACGGCACCGTTGGGGCGGTCTATCTCACCGAAGGCATGAGCCGGCTCTCACGAGACCGGGACCGGGTGCTGGGTTATACGATTCTGAAGCTGCTCAAGGAGCATCAATGCCGGATCAGGACACCCGAAGGGATCTACAATCCGGCCATTCCCCGTGATTGGGAAAACCTCGCTGACGATATTGAGGATTCCGCCGACGAGATGAAGAAACTTGGGATAAGACTCGGTCGACGCCGCGCCTCCAAGGCCGCCGAAGGCAGGCATATCGGTAGTCCGGTAAGCCCCGGCTACATCGTGGCTATTGAGGGACAAAAACGCGACGGCTCCTACATCCTAGGGAAATGGGAGCCATACCCGCCACACCAAGAAGTGGTTATCAGGGTGCTCGAGGAGCTGGTCAGGCAACGGAGCATCTGCCGCGCCTGTCGCGTTCTCAGAGCGCAACAACTTACCTTCCCTTTCTTCCCCGAAGAGCTGAAATACATGGAAACCAGGTCGGTCTTCAGCAAGCGGCAAAAGGATGGTAACGGCTACCTCATCAATGCCCATTTCATCAAGAAGCTGGCGACGAATGTGAGGCTGCTGGGCGTCTGGCAGTGGAGTGATATTATTATCGAAGGCAATCACCCGGCTATCGTTCCAATCGATCTCTTCCTCCAGGCGTACGAAATCGCCACTGCGCCCAAGTCCAGGGGCAGAGCCGCCTACGGAGAGCCCATGGACTGGTTTGGCCTTCTCTACTGCTGCAATCACGGTGAGCCGAGAAGGCTGACGGCTCACAACATCAGGAAGAGGTGGGCGTGTAATAGCGACTATAATGAGGGTATCGATGACCGCTGCCTCTATATCTATGATCATTTACTTACCCCGCCGCTCACGGCACAATTCCTCCGCCATCTGGACCTGACGCCGCATGCCGAGACGGTGCTTGAGAAGCTGAAGGCTGAGGCCGGGGAAAGCGAGGCGGAGCAATCTCGACAACAGAGATGCGTGGTGGAGATAGAGCGTCGCATCGCTAACTACGAGAGGTACCTTGGCTCGGCCGATCCCGATCAGGAGGAGACCTACTGGCGGCTGATA
>DIFA01000002.1 GCA_002418895.1 Dehalococcoidia bacterium UBA5760
CTGGCTCATTCTGGCCGAATGAATCCCCTTCGTTCGAATTCTCCCTGGATATTCCTGCTGAAGCTCCGCCAACTGCTGGCTGCAGGCGTAGCAGTCTGCGATGGAAGGTCAGAGCAGTCATCGATCGCAGAATGAAGGCCGATTTTAATGTGGAGCAGGAGCTTTACGTGTATAATTCACCGAGTTCGTAAAATTGTAAAAACAGTCGGTTAGTCCATGTTGCTCACGTTGAATATGATTTAGGTATAGGAGGATGTCTGACATCAGGAATAACACGGCGAGAGGTGAAAATGAAAGGGACATTTAAAGCGATACTGGCAGGTATTCTGACGATAATTGGCGGGATTATGGGTATCGTGGTTGGGGCTATGTTTGCTACCGTAGGTGTTACATATTTTACAGACATACCGGGTTTGGGATTAATGGCGCGTATTGGTGTCGGGATACTTGCTATTGGTATTATTGCCCTGATTGCGGGCATTTTTACTATGCGTAGACGGGCCTGGCCGTTTGCTATGGTTGGTGCTATATTGGCTCTATTTCCTTTCCCATGGATAGGAGCCGCGGCTATCATATTTGTTGCTATGAGCAAAAGGGAATTCTCTTAAATTTTAGGCCCAGTCTGCTTAAGGCGACGCATCTTTTCCTGTAATTACCCGTTTTACTTCTTGCTTCAGAATGGTGATATCGAAGGGCTTGTTTATGTAAGGGGCTCTCGTCTTCTTAAGGAACTCCCTGGTATCGGCGCTGATCACATCTCCGGTGATAAAGATGACCCTTTTCTGCAGGAAAGGGGCTATTCCCCCCAGCTCATCATACAGCTCGGCGCCGCTTAAGCCGGGCAGCCTGATATCGGAAATGATAAGACCGTAACCCTGCTCCTTAATCATCTCGAGGGCCTCTCTGCCGCTGCCTGCCGTCGCCACATCATAACCATCGCTACCGAGTACCTTCTTCAGGAACGCCAGTATGGCCGGCTCATCATCTACCACCAGTATCCGGCCCCCGACAGCCTTCCCGGCCTCCTCGACCTCCTCAACCCGCTCCACCTTCTCCTTCTCCTCCACTACGACGGGCAGCTCGACGAAGAAGGTGGCCCCCTTGCCCTCCTCGCTCTCGGCATACAGCTCGCCGTTATGCTCGGTGATGATGCCCCGGGACAGGCTCAGTCCCAGGCCGGTCCCTTCACCTACCTCTTTGGTGGTGAAGAAGGGGTCGAATATCTTCTCCAGGTTCTCCCCGGCTATGCCGGGCCCGTCATCGGCAAACGATATCCGTATCCTATCGCCGGCCTGCTCCGTCCTGATGGTAAGCCTGCCCCTGCCGTGGGCCTTCTTCATCTCCGTCTCGGCATTGACAATGATGTTGAGGAATACCTGCTGGAGCTGTCCGGCATCAGCCACCGTCCAGGGCAGTTCGGCATCGAGTATGGTTTTAACCTCAATGTTGGAGGTCTCCAGGGCATACTTGCGCAGCGCCAGGGTGCTTTCGATGATCTCGTTAATGCTAGTGCGATTTCGTACCGGTTTGTGCTGGCGGGCGAAGGTAAGCAGTCCCTTCACGATGTCGGCTACCCTTTTGGCGCCGTTATGGATAGTCTCAACATCTTCCCTTAAGTCTTCGGGCAGGTCCTTTTCCATCAGCAGCTCGGAGAAGCCGACCACGCTGGTTAAGGGGTTGTTTATCTCATGGGCGATGCCGGAGGCCATCTCTCCCACCGATGCCAGGCGGCTGGTCACCTGTGCCTTCCTCTCCATCTCCCGCTTCTCTACCTCCGCCTTCTTCTGTTCGGTGATGTCGGTAACGTAGCCGTGATGGTACTTGACCGCTCCTTGGTCATCCCTGATCAGCGTCGTGTGCTCATGCACCCACTTGATATTACCGCTCTTGGTTATCATACGGTAATCAACGGCAAATTGCCCACAGTCTGCCTGTTGTTCAGCTCTTTCGTTTGCTTCGGCTAGTCGAGGAGCGTCATCAGGATGTACCATATTTAGGCATAGCTGGTTACCAACCATCAGCTCTTCGGCGGTATAGCCCAGCAAGCCGTATACGTTGGGAGCGACATACTCAATGGGCCAACCATAGACAGCGAGCCATTTGAAGACAACGGTGGGGCCGCTTACAAACAGGTTACGCTCCTGCCTTAAATTATCTTCCGCTTTCTTGCGTTCGGTGATATCATGGTATAAGACCTGTGTTTCGAGTTTAGCGTCCCATATCATTTCTTTCCGGAATACCTCGAGATGACGGACTTCACCATCCTTGCGGATGATGCTTACAATATAGCCATCCGTGACAAATTCACCACGTTCCCTCTTCCTCTGCCTCTCCTTATGTTTGGCATAGCTTTCAGGGGTATAGCGCTGCCTAGCTGGAACAGTATTCAACGCCTCTATGCTATCGTAGCCGTATATATCCAGCAGTGACCTGTTAGTATAGAGAGTCTTGCCCTCCTTACTCACGATACGTATACCCAGTGGAGAATTGTCCAGAGAGTTGCGGAAGTTCTCCTCGGCACGGCGCAAACTCTCCTCTGCCTGCTTACGCTCGGTAATATCGCGGATAATGGCAATGACCGCCGGATGTCCCTGATATACCGTATTACTGGCATGTACCTCTACGAAGATGTGATGCCCATCCCGATGTATTATGGTTGTTTCATAGGTCTCGGGAACCTTCTCGCCGGACATCCTTTTAAGATGTCGTTCCATTAACTTGGCTTTCTCTTCTGACGGGGAGAAATCCACGAATTTTCGCCCTACTGCCCCTTCAGGCGAGAATCCGGTCATCTCTGACATCTTAGTATTGATAAAACGAAGTATGCCATTCTCAATAATAATGATGCCATCATTACTATTCTCTACTAGAGACGAATACTTTGCCTCGGATTGCTTTATTGCTTCCTCCGCCCGCTTCCGTTCGGTGATATCATGGGTAACGCTGAGAACCAACTTAGTATTTTCGACTTCGATAATCCGGGCGTGCACTTCAACAGTAATTATGGAACCATCTCTACGCAATTGGGCTGATTCGAATATTACTTGTCTTTCCTCCAGTAGCTGTTCCAATTGTGCCTTGGAGTTAACCCCGGGAGCAGTTATTGTGCTGAGATCAAGTTTAAGCAACTCGTCTTTCGAATATCCGAGCGACTGGTAAGCTTCCGCGTTAACATAGATGAACTTCCCCTCCAGTGTGTGCAGAAATATCGCATCAACAGTATTATTCAGCAGTTCTGCCCTGAGTTTAAGTTCCCTCTCCGCCTTCTTACGCTTAGTAATGTCGCGAATGTTGCATTGAATTACCCTCTCGCTATTAACCAGGTATGAATTGCTAACAAACTCAACATCAACCTTACATCCATCCTTAGTCTCGAGCGGCAGGTCTTCGTAGTGGATATATCCCTTTTCCTGTAAATCGCGGAAGGAAGCCTTACTATGAAACCTGTCCTTGAAAAACCCAAGTTGCCAGAGCTGCTTACCTAATGTCTCCTGCTTGGAATATCCAATCAGATCCAGCAAATAGGGATTAATATCCTTGATTATTCCGCTCTCTGCGTTAAGGATCAGTATCCCATCTTTGGCCGCTTCGAAGAGTCGCCGATAGCGAACCTCCGATTCTTCTAGTTCCTCCTTTCGCTTTTCCTCCCGCGCTACATTCTTTAGCCAGTGCTGGACTTCCAGTTCAGCACTCTTGTGGTTCAGAAAATCCTCGGTGGGGATATAGTAGAAGTTGGAACTGACCCGGTTGCCGTGTATGAGCTTGGGATGGGTCATGACGACACCCTTGATAATCTCCGGGGCAAACTTCCATCGGTCGTACTGGCAGATAGCAAGGCAGGGGTATTTGGGAAACAAATCACGGTTAAGCTTGGCCTCGTATTCCAGGAGCCTTTCCGAGCCGGTAACTCCTTTGAGCACAAACGTCATCTCACCGGTCACCCGTAGTGCCGGATAACCTTGACTGACGGCTTTCTCGGTCTCGGCGATGAGGAGGCGGATGATGCGGTCAGGATCAAAAGAGTCTTCTTTCGTATAGACGTCGCTCTCTCTGAGGATGGTAAGCTGGCCGGAGGCTTCGAAAGGTGCCGCTGCTATGCTATACTTGCTGAGATAGTTTCGCAACTCGTCAGCCGTATGTGCATCAGCTACATAAATACATTTCTCATTACGTGACAAACCGACCTTGATAAATGGTATTACAGCTGCTTCCCATTCATCGTGTGTTTCATATATGAGGCACAGGTGGTCGTGCGGCTGAAGGCTCTCCACCTCTGAGACGAGCGACGACTGTTTGTGTTCTCCCATTTTCCTTTACCTTCCATTAAGCATGACAAAGTATATGAGCTGGGAAAATTCTATGCGTGTCATTATGCTACTCATATTCAGATATGTCAATGCCCTCTCCGCGAGGTGGAGCGTTTTTAATGACCTGCTCCTAACAGTAATACCAATTGTTAAGTCACTGCCATCCTGATTTCATATGCCATAAGTTGATAGCAGTGTAGCTATGTTATAGAGTAATGGTACACCAATATTTTGGCTTATCAAGAGCATAAGAAGCACTATAATACAAGATTACTATATTTTAAGTGCAGTTTGGGAAACAGGTATAAGCTTATGAGGTAATTTAGCCTTCATCTCGATTGTTGCCCCATGATCTTAAGGATTGCATCGTCGTCGATGGGGGTGTATCGCAGGTAGAATTGCCCGACTGCGGCGAAATCCTCCGGAGCGCGCAGACATACGACTTCATCGACATCTAATGATAGATTAGCGATTGTCTCTTTAGGCCCCACCGGCAGCGCAACAATTAATCTCGCCGGGTTTTCCAATCTGACCGACCATATTGCTGCCTGTACCGTGGCTCCAGTGGCCACGCCGTCATCGGTAAGAATGACCGTTTTGCCGGTTAGCGGTACCTTTGGCTTCACCCGGCGGATGGAATTGGCCCGCCTTTTGATTTCAACGAGTTGACGTCTCTTTTCTTCCTCGATATAGTCGTCACTAACACTCAGCCCGCGGACGAGCACTTTATTGAGGAATGTCTTACCATGCTCGGTTACGGAACCAATAGCCAGTTCGGCATGCCCGGGGCTGCGCAGTTTATGAGCCAGCACGATATCGAATTCGACCTTGAGCTCTCTTGCTATCTCATAGGCCACAATAACTCCGCCCCGAGGGATACCTATCGCTACTGTATTATCGGAGGTGAACTGTCTAAGTTCGCTAGCCAGTAATCTTCCTGCTTCTTGCCGGTCCTGGAAAAGCTCATTACTACGAGAGATAATACGTATCGTCACATTGCCTCCTTTAGTCTAACCAGGATTTCCTGTTTTAAGTGTACTTAGTATAAGGTATAGCGTTAACCTGTTAGTCAGGTTCTATAGTCATTATAGTATAGTGGTGGTGATTTGCGAAGAGCTTGGTAGGTAATGGATTCGGTGAAATACTGCTGTGTTGTGGGATTTTGCCGGCCCTGTTTTGTGTTTAGGAGTATTGCCTATACTGTACGGTTTCGCAACTGTCCACAGGCAGCATCGATGCCTGTGCCGCGCTGAAGCCGCTGTGTAATGGGAATGCCTGCGCTTTCCAGAATTCCGCGGAAGGCCCGGATTCGTTCTCTCGGCGGGGAGTGCAGGTTGGGACCGGAGACCGCATTGTATGGAATCAAATTCACATGGCAGTTAAGCCTGCCCACCGCTCTGGCTAATTCGTGAGCTTCTGCGCTGCCGTCATTAATTCCGTTAAGTAAGCAATACTCTAGTGTAACCCGTCTCCCGGTTTGCTTTACGAATTCACGACAGGCATCCAGAATCTCGGTTACGCTGAACTTGATTACCCTGGGGATAAGTTTCCGGCGGAGCTGATCGTTCGCAGCATGCAGAGATACCGCCAGGGTAATTTGTGTTTTCTCCCGTGCTAGCTTATATATGCCGGGAACAAAGCCGACCGTGCTCAATGTCAGATGCCTCATGGAGATGCCCAGCTCGTTTTTCAGCAGTTGTATCGCCTTCATAGTGGCCGCCTGGTTAAGCAGGGGCTCTCCCATACCCATGAAAGTGACGTGGTCAATGCGGTTATTATGGCTGCCAGGTGGTAGTTGCTTATTTCTTACCACTTCCTGTACCGCCAACACCTGCTCTACAATCTCTCCGGCCGTCAGGTTGCGGACATAGCCGCTCAGCCCGGTGGCACAAAAAACACAACCTACCGGGCAGCCTACCTGAGTGGATACACAGCAGCTGAAATGACCTGCGTACGGCAGGCCCACGGTTTCCACTTTGGCGCCGTCGCGCATTGCCAGTAGCAGCTTGATAGTCGTGTCCCTGCCGTGTTGCACGGAGAGGATTTGGGAACGGCCGGCCTCATATTCCCGGCTCAACTGCGAACGCAGACTAAGTGGCAGGTTTGTCATCTCTCCGAACGTGTGTGCTTCACGCTGATAGACCCACTCTGCTAACTGATTGCCACGGTAAGCCGGTTCACCGGCCTTCTCAACAAGGGCACGCAGTTCATCTGTACTTAAACCTATGATTGTCTTCGGCATGGTCAGCTCTCATTGTAATGGGTGATCTTGACCACAATTATATCAGAGTAGCGGCAGTAAAAAGCAGTTTATCAACCGATGATGACTATTGTGACATTAGAGCAGCCAGGCTAACTATTGGGGCTTTTTCCCGTTATATTACTTAGAAAAAATTATTAGTCGGAGGAGGACAATCTGTGAATAGGAAATGGTTTATTATTCTTGGAAGTCTGGCAATTGTAGTTCCGCTGGTAGCCTTCACGGGATGCGTTGCCAGCCCGGTTGGCGAAGGCTCTCCCGCATCAGTAAAAGTCGAGCTGGTTAACCAGCAGCAGGGTATCTGGGTCAACGGTCAGGGTGAGGTTAAGGCTGTTCCTGATCTGGCTACGGTATGGCTTGGTGTCGAAGCTGAAGATATTACGGTGGCTGCTGCTCAGGAAAAAGCCGCCGCAGCGATGAATGAGGTAATGACGGCTCTGAAAAATAGCGGCATAGCCGATAAGGATATTCGTACCGAGCAGTTCAGTATCCAGCGGATTACCAGATGGGACTCTGATAAACAGGAAGAAATCGTTACCGGTTATCGGGTTAGCAACATGGTGACCGCTAAAATAAGGAAAATAGATCAGGCGGGCCCTATCATTGATGCCGTGGTTCTGGCCGGCGGTGACTTTATTCGGGTTAACAACATCAGCTTCTCGATAGACGATCCGAAGGCATATCAAGAGGATGCTAGGGCTCTGGCAGTTGCCGATGCCAAAGCAAAGGCGGAAGACATGGCATCTCTGGCCGTTGTTGAACTGGGTAAAGCAACCTATATTTCCGAAAGCGGTGGTTATTACCCCGTTGTTTATCGGGATTACATGGCGGCAGAAGGGGCAGTACCAGCACCCGCACCGACGCCCATCGAACCGGGAGAGCTCACGATAAGTATATCTGTCCAGATAGCTTACGAAATACTGGACTAACCGAAATAGCTAAAACAAGAGGAGGCGTATGGTGACAGTCGATCATATGCCTCCTCTCATGTTTATCCATTCATATTTTAACAAAATAATAACATTTGCCTGTTACAATTCGTTATATAGACTATAGAGGTGGCGGGATCGATGGCTAAGAAATATTCCATCAGCTATGAAAGGCCTGATGAGCTGGGTACTTTCGTCGTCGATATCAAGGCCAAAACGGAGCAGGAAGCTAAGGATAAATTTAAGCAGATGTATCCGGATTGGACCGTGGTATCGGTTCTTGAGAGATAAGTAACCCGGGATGATTAGGGGGTAAGTCGGATGAAAGAGAAATTGTTAGAGTCCGGATTATATGGAAAAGAGCCGTCGAAAAACCCCGAGTCTCTATGCGATGGTAAAATAGTCGTCTCGCACAGGGATGGCTGGCGGTACTTCAATTGTGAGGAAATCGGTCGCGAAGATAACAAGGTAGTGAATAAGAGCATTGCTGTCAAGGGTTACGGTGTTAATGATCGGGAAAGAGAGACGAAGTTAAAGAATATAATAAAACGCGTCCTCTGTCCGCAGTATAGGTGTTCCTGCCGGATATCCAGATATCTTGAAAAAGGCTATAGTCATCAGGAAGCGTTAGCCAGGGCCGCTGTAATAGACGTGATTTAGCTTTTCGTATCCTCCTCTCTAGCTATCAACCTGTGGGCTCCAGCGCCTTCCGATATATCCTCTCTATCTGGGCGGGCGACTTTACCTGCCGCGGGTTGGCCGCTATATTGGGATCGGAAAAAGCGTTCCGGGCGACGATATCCAGGTGTTTTTCGAAGTGGTCCAGATTGTTCGCCAGGGCGTTTTTGAGACCGGGAATGCCAAGCAGCAGGCTCAATCTAAATACTTCCTTGCTGAGCGCATTAGCCTGCTTTTTGGCCGTGCGCTCTTTGAGGCCGATAGTCCGGGCTATCTCGGCATACCCGGCTTCGGCATCGGGAAGATTAAATTCTATGGCGTAGGGCAACAGAACGGCGTTGCATAGGCCGTGGGGTATGCCGTAACCTGCGCCTAACGCGTGAGCCAGAGCATGGTTGATACCCAGCGAGGTATTGCTGAAAGCTATTCCGGCCATCATATTGGCTTCGTGCATTTTTTCTCGAGCCTCTTTATGGTCGGGTTGCGAGCAGACAGCGGGTAGATATTGGAAAACGTATCTTATTGCCCTCAGCGCCAGACATTTGGCAGGTTCATTATCGTTAATCGATACATAGGCCTCTACGGCATGGGTAAGTGCGTCCATACCGGTATTGGCGGTGACATCGGGTGGCAGAGAAAGACACAGCTCGGGGTCATAAATGGCTGTATCCGGTACCATTTCGTAGCTGCGCACCGGATATTTCCGTTTGCTGGATTCGTCGAAAATAACCGAGCCGCGGCTGACGCCGGTCCCGCTGCCGCTGGTGGTCTCAATGGCCGTAAATCTAGCTTTAAGCCTTAGCGGAGGCATTGACTTGATCGGCCCTTCTCCCCACTCCCTTACTTTATCGAAAACATCCAGTTCTGGGTGTTCATAGAAAAGCCAGGCTGATTTGGCCAGGTCTATCGGGGAACCGCCGCCGAATCCCAGAATCCAGTCAGGTCTAAATTCAAGAAGTCTCTCTTTAAAATCTACGACCTGCCTGATCGGGGGCTCCGGCAGTACACCTGTCATCAATTCGACTTTTTTCCCCGACTCTATCAACAGCGGCAGCACCTTGTCCCCGGCCAGTCTGGCAGTAGCGCTTCCCCCGCATATCACCGCCACCCGCTTCATATCCATTTTGGCCAGGTGATTGAGGGAACCATAGCCGAATACTATCTCTCGTGGCACCCTGAAGTAGCGCAAGACAAGTCTCCTTTAAGTCTATTGATATTCTATCTTAACACAACAATTCCTTATATCAAATTGCACTAAAATGACTTAGGGACTTTGATGATAAGTTACTCCGGAGTTAGTCGAAACATACAAATCCGAGAACCGGTGTATGGTATGATTAAGGATTATATAGACTTTTAACACCATGACAGTAGTTGCGTAATAATAATTTGGAAGGTGTTTACCGACATGGAAAATCAGTTGAAACTAAATGATGAGCGGGTTGTATTACGAGATAAATTCAGACAATTATTTCCCGAGTTGATGACCCAGGAGACTGCCATACTTGAATCCGTGTACAAGGACGGCGTGCTTCCTAAAAAAATAAAGCATCTTATCGCTTTGGGAATAGCCCTCAGGGCCGGATGCGAAAATTGCATCCTTTCCCACACTATTCGGGCACTTGAATCCGGGGCTAGTAAAGATGAAATTCTGGAGACCCTATCGGTGGAATTGGCTATGAGCGGTACATCCGGTATGGGCGAATCATTAAGAGTAATAAAAATACTCGATGAGTTAGGAAAGCTCTAAACCGTATTTTCAATCTAGTTATAGATTAATCTGCCTTCAACCCTTCGGCTGATGTTCTGGTGGTTTCTCAGATACTCTTCGAGCACTTCCTGAGCTGAGGTACTGATGACCTTTGATTTTCCCGAAGCTAGCAACTCCTCGTTAGTGATATTAAGATAGGCGCTTGAGTTTTTGGAATGAAAACCAAGCATGGCGATGGTATAGCAATGATCATCGGAAACCGGCTGCCGATTGATTGTAAGTGATGCCAGTTCTCTCGCGGCATCATTGTAGACGGCCTTCACCCTGTCGTTTACCTGGTAGCATTCCCCCTCGTTATTTCGATTATCCGGCCTCATAATGTGGGCAAAAATGCGTTTGATCTGGGCACCGCTGATCCGGTACCTTGTTATCACATCGTCGTAGGGGAAGCAGGTCTTTAAATCCTTAAGAGTGACCACGGGGCCCATTTCCTTCGATCTTATTGAACCGCTGCCGACCAGCATAACATCGCTCTCGGCGATTTCGGCGAAGGCATCGGCGATGAGGTCGCCCAGGGAGGTCTCAACCTCCCGCCGGGGATGAGTAAGAATCTCACCAAACTTGCAGATGATAGTGCTATACTTCCGGTCTACCTGTCCCTTAAGAGAGTTGATGTATTCCTCAAGTTTAGCATCGGGTTCGGCCAATCTGTCGTCAACCGAAATAAGCTGCCATTCATAGTCCACAATACTATTGGTATCGTCATCGACCACGATGTCAAAGCGTCCGATCTGGTCGGTTCCAACGCCCGCCTGAGCGATCAGAATTCCGTTGACCTTGGCCGGCTTTTCCAGGATAGTGTGGGAATGGCCGCCGATGATCATATCTACCCCCCACTCAGGATTTAGCATCTTCGCCAGCTCAATATCGGATTCAAAGCCGATATGGGTCAGGATAATGGTAAGGTCTATATCGTCGTTCTTGTAGGCATTGGTGATCTTGCCTATTTCCTGGCTGGCTTCTTCCAGGGTGATGAAACTGCTGATCAGGTCGTCCTGATTGTTGATGGCGTCTATCACCTTCTCGGTGATGATGCCGGTGAAGAGGATATCGAAGCCGGCCTTTTTAATAATCAGATAAGGTCGCATCAGCCGCTTATTGTACTTGCTTACATAGAGATTGGCGTTGACGATGGGGAAGTTGGCTACTTTCTCAAGAAACAGGAGATGGGGTAGGCCGTAGTCGAACTCATGATTGCCCAGGGCAACGACATCGGGGGCAAGATAGTTCATGATTTCCATGGTGGAAATGCCCCTGTATTCCGAGTCGATGAGTGAACCCTGAACCATGTCTCCTGAGATAAGGTAGAAGACATTTTCCTCCTCCCTGCGGACTTTATTGATGTACCCGGAGAGGAGGGCCAGGCCACCGGTGAGTCTACTGCCGCCGTCCTTTATCTCGGCAAGGAAGTCACCATGCATATCGTTAGAGTGCAGGACAGTGAATTTCTTGTTATTCATTACTCACGCTTCCTCATGTATTGCATGCGGTATGTTATTCTACGCCTGCAATCAGTGATATTGTGCAGACAATATTAGCCGTCTATGATTTTTTGTAATGGTATCTGGTTATCAGGACGGCAATCGCAACGCAGACTGAAGCGATAATAAGGATAAGCGCCCACTGGGGCAGGTATCTCACATAAAATGAGCGCAATGCCGACCAGTTGCTCTCGTTTTCAGCCCCATCGATAGCTCTCACCCGCCAGTAATAGGGGGTGTTGCTGTCGGTACCGCGGAGTGCTTCCTCCTTAGTTAGAGTGTATGGTGGTTGGGTGAGACCTCCTTTCTCGAGTAGTATGGTTGCGAAACTGTCATCCGGGGCAATCTGGATAGTATAAGTCACGCCGCTCGGATCGCTCACCGTATTCCATGTCAGGGTCGGTCGGGTGCCCTGCCTGGAGCCGTTCTCCGGAGACACGAGCTGGGGTGTTGGTGGTGGGGTGGACTCCATGACAAAATGGGTCTCCAGTGTGTTGATGGTATCACTGGCGCTTATAGTATGCTGTCCGTGACGGCTGGCGGGAGCCTTAAAGGCAATGGAGAAGTTACCGTTAGCATCGGCTCTGGTGGTCGCTACGGTAGAGTTGTCGTATTGTATTACAACCACTCCGGTGAAACCGGTTCCTTTCGCTGTGATGTATGAGCCTACATTGCCGTTGTCGGGACTTATTTCCAGGCTGGTGGTCACTGTAAAGTTGGCGCTACCTGCCGCAGTACCATCGTTGGCGGTTACAGAATAGTTGCCGCTCGTTACCGAAGGCACTACGAACTGGTCGGTGAAGTTGCCATAAGAATCGGTGGCGCTGGTCCTGACGTGATCGCCGTTAAAACGGACAGTCACAGTTCTTGATTTGCCAAAACCCGTACCGGTGATAATTACTGTGGCGTTGATTGGTCCGCTCGACGGGTTAAGTTTCAGAGTGGATTCAGTGCTAATATTAGTATCATCTGATTCGGTGCCGTCGCTGGACTCTACTTTGTGTATGCCGTTGGTACTCGGCGGGATTAAGAAGGTGGCTTCAAAGCAGCCGGTACTGTCGGAGCGGACTACTGATGGCCATGTGGTTAATTTATCCCCGTCGAATGTTATTTCCATATTCCGGTTGGATCGGAAGCCGTGTCCAATGATCGTGACCTCATTTCCGACCTCACCTGATACCCGGGACAGTGTTATACTGGCGACGACGGTGAAATCGGTGCTCGCAGTATAGGTGCCGTCACTTGCCAGTACCTCGAGAATGCGGTTAATGCAGATCGGTACATCGAAGTCTGCGGTGAAGCTTCCGTTGCTATTGCTTCTCACCGAAGCGGGACTGGTAGCAACCCGATCGTCATCAAAGAAAATACTCATTGCCCGGTTGGAACGGAAGCCGCGTCCTGTTATCGTGACTTCGGTGCCCGTGCTGCCGGAGGTTGGTGAGATTGATATTGATTGTGTCACCAGGATACTGTCTGTAGCCTCAAACATGCCGTCATTAGCGCTGACTTCATGGCTGCCGCGGTCAGCCTCCGGAATACGGAAGGTTGTGGTGAAGCTGCCGCGGGAGTTGGTTGAGGTAGTAGCGATACTTCTATTGTCAAATCGGATGGTTACACTACGGCTGGCCCTGAAGCCGGTGCCCCGTATAGTTACCTGGTCATTTACCAGGGAAGTCGTGCTACTAAGTTCTACTTCTGGCTCGACATCGAAGATGACAGTCGCATTTTCATAGCTGGTTGATACACGTACATTATAGGTTCCGCCGGGCATCTCCGGCACCCTGATATTACGTGATAATGCGCCGGCCGGGTCCACTGTGCCGCTGGCTACAGTCTCAAAACTGGTATCGTATGCGAAGCGTATTTGATAGTTTGCTCCCGGAGTAAAGGCGTTGCCGTTGATGTTTACCAGCGTATCTACCGGAGCATGGTTCGGTGATATATTCAACGAAGCGGCCATAGCCGGTGTTGCGGGCAGAAACAGTAATAAAGAGGTCAAGGCCAAAACTACTCCTAAACATAGCCTTTTCATAAAACCCTCCTTGGCTGGTTTCTCATGGTATGGTAAAGCAATCGTTTTTATTACAACACATAATATTGACTGATTGTACAAAAGTCAAGAAAGAGCTATACGGGGTCAGCGATGTTTGAGGAGAGCTTGAGAGTGTATATGGGGATAGGATAAAGGGGAAGGCAAATTAGGAATGTATCCGGACAAAAGAAAAGCTCCAAGTAATTTAGCTTTCCTGTGGCCTTTCGACTGAATTCTTCCATAACCTTGCGGTGCTGGTCGTTTTCCTTCTACTTAACCACGATAACTCTACTACTTGGAGCATTGTTATCATCTCACATACAGGATGATCTGTAAAAACGATTTAATGGTCGATAGGGAAATTGTCCATCAGTGGCCTGTGTGGTGACCGGGCCCTGATGTGTATCGCTGGGATTTTATGACGAAGATTAAGGTATACGTCGGTACTTCTACGGACAAGAAGGAGGGCCACCCCGGTTATGAACTCTGGGATGGCCTTCCTATTCTAATGCTAACTTCTTTAGCCCGGCGACGTCAGAGAAAAAGCATTGTAATTTCTTGTGCTATGATCGGGCGACATCGAAGCGGTCCAGGTTCATTACCTTGTTCCATGCCGCGATAAAGTCGTGCACGAATTTCTCCTGGGAGTCCTCACATCCATAGACCTCTGACAGAGCCCGGAGCTGGGCGTTCGAACCAAAGATAAGATCGACGCGTGTGCCGGTCCATTTTAGTTCGCCCGTTACACGGTCACGACCCTCGAACACTTCTTTATCCTCTGGAGTTGGTTCCCAGATCGTACCCATGTCGAGCAGATTTGCGAAGAAGTCATTGGTGAGCGTCTCCGGACGCTTGGTGAATACGCCGTGCCGGGAATTTCCGTGATTAGCATTCAATATCCGCATACCGCCGATCAGAACCGTCATCTCAGGAGCGGTCAGGGTAAGTAGTTGCGCCCGATCAACCAACAGTTCCTCTGCCGATACGGCATATTTGGCTTTGAGGTAGTTGCGGAACCCATCTGCAGACGGTTCGAGCACGACAAATGAATTTACGTCGGTCTGTGCCTGCGATGCATCCGTACGTCCCGGTGTGAAGGGTACTGTCACGTCGTGTCCGCCTTTCTTTGCTGCTGCTTCTACAGCCGCGCAGCCGCCCAGAACGATCAGGTCAGCCAGCGAGACCTTCTTACCACCGGGCTCCGAATTGTTGAATGCCTTCCGGATCCCTTCGAGAGTCTTCAGAACCTTCGCTAGTTTCGTCGGCTGGTTGACTTCCCAGTTCTTCTGCGGTGCGAGGCGAATGCGTGCCCCGTTGGCACCGCCGCGCTTGTCGGAGCCGCGGAAGGTAGATGCCGAAGCCCAGGCGGTATAAACCAGTTCCGAGATAGACAGGTCTGAAGCCAGGATCTTACCCTTGAGGGAAGCGATGTCATTCGCGTCGATCAGTTCATGGTCGACTGCGGGTACCGGGTCTTGCCAGATGAGATCTTCGGCAGGAACCTCCGGGCCGAGATAGCGCGAGCGTGGTCCCATGTCGCGGTGGGTCAGCTNNGCTTGAACCAGGCCCGGGCGAAGGCATCTGCGAACGCCATTTGGTCCTTATGAAAACGCCTTGCGATCGGTTCATAGATCGGGTCGAATCTCAGCGCCAGGTCTGCCGTGGTCATCATTGGTGCGTGTCGTTTGGCAGGATCGTGGGCATCCGGTACGGTGCCGGATCTGGCCCTGTCCCTGGGTATCCATTGTTTCGCACCGGCCGGGCTTTTTGCCAGCTCCCATTCATAGCCGAACAGGACGTCGAAGTAGTCACTACCCCACTTGATCGGATTGGGTGTCCAGGCACCTTCGAGGCCGCTGGTGATCGTATCNNAGCTGCTTTTCCAGCCGAGGCCCTGCTCCTCAATGCCGGCAGCCTCGGGTTCCGGCCCGACCAGGGCCGCATCACCCGCACCGTGGCATTTGCCGAAGGTATGTCCGCCGGCAATGAGGGCCACTGTTTCCTCATCATTCATCACCATACGGGCAAAGGTCTCGCGAATGTCGCGTCCCGATGCGACCGGGTCCGGATTACCGTTCGGGCCTTCCGGGTTTACGTAAATCAGGCCCATTTGCACGGCAGCGAGGGGATTTTCCAGTTCCCGTTCTCCGGAGTAGCGCTTGTCGCCAAGCC
>DIFA01000020.1 GCA_002418895.1 Dehalococcoidia bacterium UBA5760
GCATCTACATGGGCGACGTCGTGGCGCAGCTCCACTCTGTCAACAAGTAGGCTGAGCAATCGATTCCGTAGACGGCTGGGGTAGTTCTGCCAGTTCTCTTCAAGGCGGCCGAGGAAGGCGATGACCTTTTCTATATCCAAGGCCGTTGCCCTTTTGGGCCGCGGTCTCTCCATAACGATTTTGAGCTCGGTTCTCGCCTCTCGTATCAGCCGCCAGTAGGTCTCCTCCTGATCGGGATCGGCCGAGCCAAGGTACCTCTCGTAGTTAGCGATGCGACGCTCTATCTCCACCACGCATCTCTGTTGTCGAGATTGCTCCGCCTCGCTTTCCCCGGCCTCAGCCTTCATCTTCTCAAGCACCGTCTCGGCATGCGGCGTCAGGTCCAGATGGCGGAGGAATTGTGCCGTGAGCGGCGGGGTGAGTAAATGATCATAGATATAGAGGCAACGTCACTCTCAAGAAGATGCTTATATTTCTCCTCCCGCGTTCCCCATACATCGGCGTGGTATATTTTTGGCAATCCGTGATTGTCTGGCTCTTTCACAAAAATAGTAATAGCCACCCCCTGCATAATATCAAAAACATTCTCGTCTTTACTTCCATTGGGTGTCTTCTCACCAACTAGCGAGCTGCCATGTAAATTTAGAATGTAGATTGCAGAAAATGATTTGGCCAGTTCCTCACGCATCCCACGGTGAACCAAACCTGAGAGATAGGTGTGATTTGTAATCATTCCAATAATGCCATATCCAGTGCGTTCAATCCTATCGTGAGCAAAGCGAATGAACTTAATATAGTCATCGGATAGAGGTTGAATGTTGCGTTCACTACGGACTTTAGCCTTGTATCTTTCCATCAGCTTCTCTATGTAATCGCCTTTGTTGGCCGAACTTACCGAATACGGTGGATTGCCTAGCACCACCATTATAGGCTCATCTTTCTTGACCCTAGCGGCGGCATTAGCCTCCTCAGTTATCCAGCGGGCAAAGAGTGTCTCGGAATGCTTGATAGCCTCATCCAGCGTGTTGGTCAAATAGATGCCCAGGCGCTGGTCGCTGTGGAACTCGTAGCCAGTCTCCTGAAGTAAAAGCCCCAGCTTGAGGTGGGCGACGGCATAAGGAGCCATAAGCAGTTCAAAGCCAAAGATGCGGGGCAGGAGCTTCCCCGCCACGTAGTCATTCCACAGACCCTGCTGCCCCTTGGCGTTGTTCGCCTGGTGAATCTCATTTATCACCATGTAGAGGAAGGTGGCCGTGCCCACTGCCGGGTCGAGGATAAGCGTTTTATCATCGGCCAGCCCCTGCGGTTTGTCGAAGCGAGTTTTCAGCAGGTAGTCTATAGACCGCACGATGTAGGAGACCACTGGTTCAGGAGTGTAGTAAACGCCGCGCATCTCCCGTATTTTCTCGTCGTATTCCTTCAGGAAGGTCTCATAAAAATGCACCACTGGGTCTTCCTTGCCGCTGTGCTTGCCGAAGTCCTTTAGCACTGCTTCCATATCCTCTTGCGCCAGTACCTGCGCCAGGTCATCCACCAGCCAGGCAATGCGCTCATCGAGGTCAGGCCCGGCGATGGTGTTGAACAGCTTCCGCAGGAAAGGGTTAGTTTTAGGGAGAAGGTAAGCCGCGTTCTGGCGAGTGAAACTATTCTCCCCGGGGTGCGCGCACCTGGCAGCGAACAGACCATAGGCGATGGTCTGGGCATACATATCGGAAAAATACTCAGTGGACAAGTCCGGAATGAGGTTATCACGGAAAGCTACCAACTGCGTATGCAGACTACCGCCCTCCGGCTCATTCCGAAAAGCATTGATGATGAGATTGCGTATAAGGTGTGCCTGGCGGGCCATGCGCCGGGCAAGCTCTTTTGGTGTACCTACCCCCTCGGCTTTGTGGGAGAGAAAATTGTCCAAAAGCACGGCAACGGCTTTAACTCCGTCTTTATCACGCTTGATTCTGTCGCCTTTGGTCGGGCTTCCCAAGCGAGCTTTGAGATGACATTCCCCATCCACGTACCAGCGGAACTCAAGATAATCGGTAAGGATCAGGTTGGTGAGTGAATCGCGGTAACGCTTAAGCTGGTCGGTCTTCTCTGTCTCATCAAGACTCTTCCCGATATCCTTGGCTTCGATGTAGCCGACGGTAACCGACCCTTTTCTGAGAATATAATCGGGAGCGCCACAATCAATATGTTTCGGCTCATTAGTGGCAGTTACAGTAGAATCCAGATTTTCGAGCAGGGTTTTCAGCGCCGGGCGGTGGGTATGTTCGGTAGCATTGCCAACTGATAATTCTTGGTGACTATACCTTGAAAGCAAGTAACTACCCCTTTTATGAGGGGATTTTATTTTAGGAGGGATACGTATGTCGGGTCAAACTTTATACATGACGGCACTGGCATTAGCAACCGAGATTGCCAGTACCAGCAAGGATGATGACGAAGTTAAGAGGTTATTGTCATTAGTGCAAGCCATATTAAATCTGAGGCAGATTATTCCCTCTCGGTCGCCTTCAGTAGCCCCTGATACGCAATACCAAAGAGCCTAATGCGCTCTTTTATTCTGTCATCGGGTTCTGCCGGTGGTAGTTTGCCTGTTTTATTTTCTTGGTCTACTATCTTCTCTGCCAAGTCTATGAGCCGAACCTGAATGTTCACATAATTGTATCCCTCTGCCATAACATCACCTCCTAGTTTAGCCTGATTATATCACCAGTGCGATTAATGTCAATGGTAAGGGGTATTGACAGGTCTGACATATATGTTACTATAGTACATAGGAGGCATAAAGTGTCTTTTGATTATATGAAGGCGACACAAGCCCTCAATTATTTTGCCCTGAAAGAAGGCGGTTGTATTAGTAGATTAAAAGCCTTGAAACTGATTTACTTTGCTGATAGGTATCATTTAAGGAAGTATGGCAGATTTATAACAGATGATATTTATTTTGCGATGCGGCTAGGTCCCGTTGCTTCGAATACGGCAGATATAGCTGGTGCAACCGACTTTATGGGGAAAGATGAAAGTAAATACCGATCACAGTTTATCGCTGGCAAGGGCAAGAACGATATAACATCACTGGACTCACCAGATTTGATGGTTTTCTCCGAGTCAGATATAGAAGCACTAGAGTTTGCCTGGGATTCATTCGGTTGCCTTGATAAATGGGATGCGTCAGATATTACCCATGACTATCCGGAGTGGTTAAAGCATAAGAATAAATTAGATGCTAACCCCGGTGGCAGGTTTAATATGCCCCCACCTGATTTTTTGGATGACCCTGTTAAAGATCTGGACAAGTGCTATGAATTAACCGCCTCCGAAAAAGAGATTAAACGAGACCAAATCGAGGAGAGGCAAGAAATAGAGTCATTCTGGGTTTGATTCGATATGGAAATACCCGCGGAAGTTCAACTAAGAGCAACAATCCGCGCGGGTTCAGTATATTATTTCCCCGAATTTTTCGATAGGATACCACACTTCTTTATCGTCATGAACATTGATCCTTTAACCGATACGGTTATCTACCTATTATGTGCTTCTTCCAGAATACAAAAGGTATATGATAGGAATACAGGTTCCCTCACAGAAACACTGGTAGAAATAAGCCCCAGTGATTATGAGGGGTTTAATAGCCAATCCATTGTAGATTGCAACGAAATACATACTAAAAGTCTTGGCGATTTGATTGGGAAACTGGAAGAGGGTAGATTAACCATGAAACCCGAGATGACGGAATCACTACTAGCCAAATTAAGGCTTGGCGTTTTTCGTAGTAAGAGAGTACCAGAACGGATAAAGGGTCAAATATGCCCTGAGGAAGAGGATGCCTAAGATAAAAGACGAAGATATTAAGAATCTATATACCACTAAACAGGCCTTCTTGTCTGATTTGAAGAAGGCAAGCCAACGCAAGTCTAAGACTTCGCAATCTGCGCCAAAATTGTCTTAAATAATGGTCTATCGTCTTTCCTGTGATTATATCTAAAAGCATATTCGTTGATATAGTTCTGTAGATACTTTTCCCCTACAGCGTGATACACTCCATTAATGCCACGTTTTAACAAGCTCCAAAAGCCCTCTATCGTATTGGTGTGTGCTTTACCATTAACCCATTGTTCTA